>CAKQQY010000001.1 GCA_934271245.1 uncultured Clostridia bacterium
GTTCAAGCATATCCTAAAAATCCGCTTTTCCAAAAAATCGCATTTTTAGGTTTAATTCAGACAAAAAAATTATTTTATATAAGATAAAATTTTTTCAACAACTTCGTTAATACTCATTTCCGACGTATCTATCTCTACGGCGTCGTTTGCTTTTACGAGCGGAGCAAAATCTCTGTGTTTATCGTTATAATCTCTTTGTTCGATTTCCTGCTCGAGTTGATTATAGTCTACATTGTGACCTTTGGCTTTTAATTCGTCGAAGCGTCTTTTCGCTCTTACGGCGACCGTTGCCGTGACGTAAAATTTGTATTCGGCATCGGGAAGAACAAACGAACCTATATCTCTTCCGTCAAGCACGCATGACTCTTCGCTTGCAATTTTACGTTGCATTTCCACCATTTTCAACCTTACGGATTTCAAACTGGAAATGTTTGACGCAGCCATAGACACGTGCGGTTCACGAATCTTTTCAGAAACGTCTACCCCGTCTAAAAACGTGCGCTGAGCACCATTGACGTATTTTATTTTCAAGTCAATATCGTGAATGAATGTTTCCACTCCCTTTTCATCCAAGGTATCTATACCGAGAGATATCGCCTTTACTGCCGTTGCACGATACATTGCACCGGTGTCTAAATATAGGATATTCAACTTTTTCGAAAGCTCTTTTGCAACCGTGCTTTTTCCGCTCCCGGAAGGACCGTCTAAAGCAATAGTAATTTTCTTTTGCATATAATCACCTTTTTACTATATTTTATCAAAAGTTTACATTATATTTCTATAACAATTAGGATTTGTTTGCAGGCATTTTCGCGCCGTCATTCAAGATTGCGGAGTGCGAGATTCGCACGGTGCGTCAGCACCAAGGATTGCTTTAGCAATGCTTTCCGCATTTATTATATCACAAGAGCAAAATGCGCAAGCGCAAAGCGTTTGCAGGCATTTTCGCGCCGTCATTCAAGTTTGCGGAGTGCGAGATTCGCACGGTGCGTCAGCACCAAGGATTGCTTTAGCAATGCTTTCCGCATTTATTATATCACAACTGCTTTTAGTTACACAAACGTTTTATTCGGATTGTTTACCTGCCGCATACCCCGTCGAGAAGGCAATTTGCATGTTGAATCCACCGGTTAAAGCATCAACGTCTAAAACTTCTCCGGCAAAAAACAATCCCTTACACATCTTACTTTCCATTGTTTTCGGATTTATTTCTTTAACGGAAATCCCGCCGGAAGTTATTATTGCCTCATCAAGACTTCTTAACCCAACACATTTAAAAGAAAAACTTTTAAGAGTTTTAACAATAGTTTCACGCTCAACTTTTGTTATGTCGGAAACCTTTCTTTTTGATGATATGCCGCATTTATTAATGAAAGGCGTTACGGCAGACTTCGGCAGAAGGGTTGAGATGACGCTCGATATAAAACCGGTCTTGTGCGTTTCAAATTCTCTTAATAATCTCGCGTCAAGTTCGTTCTCGGTGAGAGCAGGCTTAAAGTCGATAAAAAACGTTAAATCAGAAAAGTTTAATCTGTTAATATATGACGAACACGTAAGAACTATAGGTCCCGAAATGCCGAAATGAGTAAACAACATTTCTCCAAAATCCGAAAAAACGACTTTCTCTCCACTCATTACGGTCAGACACACGTTTTTTAAAGATAACCCCTGCATTTCCTTACAAAAATTGTCTTTTACGTTAATTCCGCAAAGCCCGGGTTTTATGTCTATAACCGTATGACCGACTGCTTTGGCAAAAAGGTATCCGTCACCGGTACTACCGGTTAGCGGATAGGATTTACCGCCGGTACAAACTATTACCTTGTCACACTCAAAGTCGCCTTTATCTGTTACAACGCCGGAAACCTGTCCGTTACGGCAATTTATATTTTTAACAGTTGTATTAAGACGGATTGAAACGTTATAACTCTTAAGTATTTTTTCAAGAGTCTTAGTTACGTCGCTGGCTTTATCGCTTGACGGGAAAACTCTGTTACCCCTTTCGACCTTTAACGACAGTCCGTTATTTTCAAAAAACTCCATTGTCTTTTTTGGTGAAAATTCGTTTAAACTTCCAAATAAAAATTTTGGATTTCTAACAACATTCTCCATAAAATCTCTGATGTCGACATCGTTTGAAAGATTACATCTCCCTTTACCGGTTATGTAAATTTTCTTTCCGAGTTTTTCGTTTTTCTCTAATAAAACAACATCGTTGCCATACGTCGCGCTCGTTATCGCGCTCATCATACCAGCGGCGCCACCGCCAATCACTATTACTTTCATTTATCTCCGCTCAATCATTATGTGTGACATAATTAAATTACTTTTTGTCAGATATTTCCTTATTTTTTCGCCCTGTAAAAAACTTTTCGATTTTATCGCCTTTTTTATATATTGCAATAGTCAAAACTATGGTCAATGCAAAAAATAACACCCATAAACAAATTCCCCACCAAGTGTTGTACGGAATAATATCGTTATTCATCGAAAAGCACGTTGCAAAAACGGATATTATTCTCGTTATAAAAATCATTACAATAAAAAACAAAGGACTTATAGACGTTAAGCCTGCGACAAAACACAAAACGTCATCGGGAAAAAACGGAAAGAGAAACATAAACGTTAAAACAACTTTATCCTTTCCTTTAATCGCGTTTAATCCCTTATCGAGATTTTTCTCACCGACAAGCCACGCAGCAACCTTATACCCCAATACCCTTCCTATAAAATACGCAACGATAGACCCTGCAATAATCCCTATACAACTGTATATCGCGCCCACTAACGGTCCGAACAATAACACTCCTGCGCCAACGGTAATAAAGGCAGGGATCGGCAAAACGACGACTTGTAGGAATTGCAATATTATAAAAACAATTACCGCCAGATTCCCAAACGAAGCGATATAATCTCTAAACGAATCTATGCTGTCAACACGCTCCAAAAATCCGCTTTTCTTTAACATAAACAAGACAAGCAAAACTAAAGCAATCGCGCCTTCTATTAAAAACAATATTTTATACGCCAATTTTTTTGACGGAGAAAACGCCAACGTGGCTATTGTAAGCGTAATTATTACCGCCACCGAAACGGTTTTTATCGACAATAGATATTGAGAAACAAACCCCGTTTCAAAAGTTTCTATATAAAGGAGCGAAAATATTATTCCGGATACTCCGATTAAACAAATTAAAACGGCTATAAAAACCGCCTGTATTTTTATTAAAATAGAATTATTCTTTTTCACAGTAATAGTATATTACCAAAAAGAGTTTTCTACGCTATTAACCAAGTTTTTTATATTCCGAAACCGCTATTTGATCGCAACGATTATTATATTCGTTATCAGAATGGCCTTTAACCTTTACAAATCTGACAAGATGAATAGATAAAAGTCGTAACAACTCTTCCCATAAATCTCTATTTTTTACCTGTGTTTTTGAAGAAGTTTTCCAGTCGTTTTTCTGCCAGTTGGTTATCCACCCTTTATTGAAAGCGTCGATAACATATTGAGAATCGCTAAATAATTCGACAGAACAAGGAACTTTCAGCGTTTGAAGCCCCCTTATGACAGCCAACAACTCCATTCTGTTATTTGTCGTATCTAATTCGCTACCGGAAACGATTTTTTCCTTTCCGTTGTAAATTAAAATAGCGCAATACCCGCCCTTGCCGGGATTACCGGAACAAGCGCCGTCTGTATATATTTTCAATTCCTTCATATTTTAACCTTTAAACAAATATAGCGTATTGTATACATTATATTTCAAATTAATTACCGATTTTATTTCTAATCATTAAAAATTATTTGACTATTAACGATATTTATTATATAATCAATATGCTATTAGGGGAGTGGCTCAATTGGTAGAGCAGCGGTCTCCAAAACCGCCGGTTGCGTGTTCGAGTCGCGTCTCCCCTGCCAAACATAGAAAATCGCTGTTTTTTAGGTATTTTTGCTTAAGAAACGGCGATTTTTGTTATATATCGCACCTCTAAAATGTCCGATGATTTGCGTAATGTCCGATAATTTTGTCCGATAATTTTTCGGTTGATTTTATCTTACTTTATTTCACCTAAAAAGTCAAATAAAAACGGCTCTCAAGCGTGAGAGCCGCATTCTTATATTCAAGAAAAATTTTAACCGAACGGTAGGCTGTCAAACCTTTTTCGAAAGCAAAATAAATCCATTTATTTTGTAGTTATTTCTTTTGAGTAAATATTATTAAATACGGCCGCATAAAACGAGAATAAACCAACGGAAACAAGTACTCCGCCGACAATATCGCTAAACCAGTGAACGCCCGAAATCAGCCTTCCTATTATCATAAAAACAGTGAAAACAGAGAGAAAAAATAAAACGATTTTTCTTGTAACATTATTTCTTATACGGACTTTAAGTTGCAGTATTGCCGTAGGCATTACCGAAGCCACAAGCAGCGTTGTTGACGAAGGATACGAAACTTCTAATTTGCCATTGATAAGAACCGGACGATAATTTATAACTATATATTCAAACGAGAAGTATATAATTACCACAACAATATAATACGCACCAAGCGCAAGAATGTCTTTATCAACTTTTAAGAAACTTCTTCTATTAATAAATTGAAAAAGTCCTACTACCGCAAAACTAAGCGCAAAACCTATGGGAACAAGCCCCAGCCAATCGGTAATTGTGTATACCCCCATATTTACACCGATTATATTACGAAAGAAACTATTAAGTGAAGCAAATCCAACCGCCGAATTATCAGGACCTATATGTTTAACGTCCACAAAACAAACCAACACCGTCCACAAGAAAAAGGCCGCAAGAAATATTCCCCCGACCCAATATAATATATTATTGCTTTTTTTCATATTTTATCGAACCTTATTTGTTATAAGTATTGACGAAAAAATCGGACTTATAAACAATTACTTTCACGATATTTTATAAATTATTTTCTATATTTTCGGATTTGTCTTTTGAAAAGTAAAGGTGTATGCCGAGAGCGGCGTTAAATCCTGTTGCCGCAAAAACGCTGAATCTTTCTATAATTCCGAAATATTCTGCAGGAACGATTTTAATTCCAAGCGCTCCGGTAAGCATCATCGCAAGAGCCACGGCGGCGCAAATTCCGTAAGAACGATATTCTTTATTTTTCGCGCCCGCAACGATTATTGTCACAAGCGAAATAATCGATAAAAGCACGACCGCAGCCGTAACAATCATATGCATGACGTCCTGAAAAGCGCCCGCATATCCGCTATCGTTAAGCGGAAACATTCTATACCCTATTGCAGACAACCATTCCATAACTGCAAACAAATAAACGCCTGTACGCAAAAGTTTGTTTTTTTCATCGCAAATACCGATACACACGACCGTTACGCACACGACTTCGCAAACGTTATACACCGCGCTGAGTTGATTCCAAAGAGAAAGCGACGGCGCGTTCGCCGCGCTTAAATCGCTTACCGCCTGCGCCATCCAATTATATCTGGGATAAGCAAGCGGCGAAAAAATCACCGCTGTCGCATACGAAAGAAAACTTAAAACCCCGAGTAATCCTAATTTTTGTATTAAAGTTTTTTTCATAACAAACACACTCCCATAAAAAAATTATTTTGTTATTTCAGAATTATACCAATCTAAAAAGTCGTTAAGATTCTCCGACTTAACGCGTTCGCCGCCGTGAATCACCATATTTGCTATATCGGCTTCTTCCGGAGAAAGATCTTTCTTGTTTTCAAGATCGCTTTTTATCGCTTTAGCCATTAACGCCATTATCAGCCTGTAAAAGCCGTGAAGTTTATCAATATTAAAGTTACCCTGCAGAGTGAATAAAGGGACAGATTCCGCTATACGCGTCCTTTTACGCACGTTTTCCGTCATAGTCCCCGTTTTACTAATTCCAACGCCGCAAACGGAAAGTACGTTATATCTCTTCGCCGCTTTTTTATACCCTGTTATTTTACCCGCGTTAATCCAACCCAAATACACAATGTCCGCCCCGACCGGCACATTCTTTTTAGAGTCCTTAAAACTGTATATCGGTAATCCCGTTTTCTCCGAAATCATTTCGGCATATCTTTTTGTGCTACCGGTTTGCGTCGTGTAAATAATTGCATTCATATATTACGCCTTCCTTTATTCATTAACCATAGTATAAAACAAATGAACATGTTCTTTAAGTTTCTCGATGCACTCCGATTCTTTTTCAGGCTCTCTGTCGCAAATGCCTATAAGCGTTAGTACGGGCGACACGTACATTAAAGCCAGCGCCTTTGGGTTTTCATTACAAATCGTTCCGGATCGAATCAGATTACTGAAAATATCGGCATGATAGTTTACCAGCCTGTCAACAAAACGCCGTGTGTAAAGAGAACGAAGTTCGGGCGAGCGAAATTGTTCGATCGTTATCATTTTTCTAAAGAAACATATGTTTTGATTATGTAAAGAATATTCGAAAATTTGTTTCACCTTTTCAAAAAGCAATTCTTCGCTTATTCCGTTGAAATAATTCACGTCTTTTTTTGCATTCTGCACGTGAATATCGATTTTATCCGTATCTTCATCGTATTGTTCCGCAGTGGATTCAACTATAGCGTCAAAAATTGCCTGTTTACTCGGATAATGGTTGTAAAGAGATGGCGCTTTAATTCCGACCGCTTTAGCAATCTCTCCCACGCTTACCGAGTCGTAACCTTTTGCCGCAAACAACTCCAACGCTTTATCTATTATTTTTTGTTTAGTATCGTCTTGTTTCATATAACACCTTACTAACTAACATTCGTTAGCATAATAATATTCCAGAATTATCCGTTTGTCAAGAGAATTAACGACAACAAATAAAAAGAAGAGCAAATTTTTTTGCTCTCCTTTTTATTGTTCATTCATAAATCAGTTACTTATTTACCGAATCTATTTTTTTCTTCTTAAAACGGCAACGCTAAGCGGATTTACGGTAACACTTGAAATAATTTTATCGTTTATAACGTCAAAATATTCGCCGTCCAATTCTACCGTTTTTTCCGTTTCAGAATAGTTCTCGACAAAAACGTATGCGTTTTCATCGTCTTCTCTCGTGTGAACGGTAACTTTTTCGGGAAGATTTTTAAATTCCTTATATATACCGCAATTATTGATTATATCGTGTAAAACATAATCTTTAAACTCACCCGTATCGCGGAAAGATTGATAATACGCTTTACCCTTACCGAATTCGTTCACCGTTAATGCGGGATAATCGCCGAATTCGGTCTGAATAGTCGCAAGCGCCTTTGCTCCTTTCAAAATTACGTGTTCGCAATAATCACACCCGGTAAATGATTTACCATTGTTAGTCGTTATGAAGTAGTTATCGTTTTCGTACAAAGAGTCTATTTCTTCGTTTATAATTCCAAAAACTTCTTTTAGCGATTTTGCAGGAAATCCGCCCAAATAGCAAAGATCGTTTTCATTAACGTAACCGCTCATATAAGTCGAATAGAAACAACCGCCGCTTTTAACGTACTTTTCGATTTTGCCAATCGTTTTCCCGCTCAAAGAATATAGCATAGGAGCAACTATCAGCGAGTACTCGGAAAAATCTCTTTCGCTATTGATTATGTCGACGTTAATACCTTCTTTCCAAAGGGAACGGTAATAATTTTCGCACGTTTCGGTGTATTTTTTGTTGGCGTTATTAAAACCCGTTGCAAATTGAATAGCCCAATCGTTTTCTTTATCAAACAAAATCGCCGCTTCGGATTTAACCCGAGTACCCGCCACTTCGTCCATTTTGCTTAAAGTTTCGCCAACGTTTTTAACGATATTGAAAATGCGGGTATTCGGCGAGCCGCAATGATCTACTATTGCGCCGTGAAACTTTTCTTTTCCCCCACGCCCTTTACGAAATTGAAAATATTGAACGCTATCGCTTCCGTGGGCAATTGCCTGCATGCTTTGTAACTTATCGATATTAGGGCGTTTCAACCTGTTTATTGCCATCCAATTCACAAGCCCGGGGGCGCTTTCCATAAGTAAAAACGGACGGAATTTAATAGAACGGAAAAGGTCGTGCCAAAAGGCAACCCGGGACGCGGTATCATACGGGTCTTTCCATTCGGGATAAGAATCCCATGATACGAAATCAAGTTTTTCCGCTATTTTCCAATAATTCAAATGGTGCTGCCACATAAGATTCGTCGTAACGGGAAGGTCGGGACACGCTTTTTTTACCGAGTCTATTTCGTTTTGCATAAAATCTGCAGTTTGTTCGGTAACAAACCGTTCCCAGTCCACGTATAAAGCGTTGATTGCGCTTACAGACGTATCGGTGGGCGGTTCGATTTGTTCGAAATTATCGTATTTCAGTCCCCAGAATGCAGACCAATATTGTTCGTTGAGTTTATGAATATCGTTGTCATAACGCTTACGCAAAAATTCGACGAACGCCTTTCTGCATTTCGGGCAGTAGCATCTTCCGCCATATTCGTTAGAAAGGTGCCATGCGATTACCGCGGGATGTTTTCCATATCTTTCAGCCAACTTAAAATCGATTTCGGCAACTTTTTTTCTGTATTCGGGAGAAGTATAACAATGATTATGCCGATCTCTGAACCCCAAGCGCTTTCCGTCTGCAGTTACACGCATAACTTCGGGATATTTTTCGACAAGCCAGTGCGGACGAGATCCGCTCGGAGTAGCAAGTATTACCCTGCCGCCGTTTTCATAAATTTTATCGAGAATTTTGTCCGTAAAAGAAAAATCGTACTTCCCTTCTTCCGGTTCTAAAAACGCCCAGGAAAATATACCTACGCTCATTTCGTTCACTCGGGCCGATTTCATCAATTCCATGTCCTGTTCCAAAATCTCGGGATAGTCTGCCCATTGTTCAGGATTATAATCAGCGCCGTAAATCAGATGCGGAAAGTCCTTATTTATATAATTTTTCATAGCAATCCTTATTTTCAGATAAATTTTTTCTAATTATAACCCCAAAAAAAACAAAAGTAAAGAATATCCCCCGATTGCTAACCAGAATCATACAAAAACAATAAAAAAAAGTAAAAAATAACAAAGAAAAAAAACCGCAATAAATTGCGGTTTTTTAGTGGTGGGGGCGGTAAGGCTCGAACTTATGACCTCATGCATGTCAAGCATGCGCTCTAACCAACTGAGCTACGTCCCCAAAGCCTTTATATTCTATCATAAAAATTTTTTTTTAACAACAAAAATCAACTAAAAAATGAAAAAATTTTAAGTTAAAATTACGATAAAAACATAAAGGACTATAATTATTTATCTTCGTCGATATATCTTTTCAAATACGTTAAGTCAAGTTTCCATTCCGGCACGAGATTAAGTCTTCTATGACGCTCGTTTGCTTTACCGAGATTCTTTCTGTATTCGGCATATGAGCAGTTATTTACTTTCATATAGTGTTCTTCTGCCCTTTCTTCGTTTCCTTTTAATTGCGTTCTTCCGATATGTATAACGCTGTGGCAGTCCGAACAAACGGCAACGATATCTTCTAATTTTTGGGTTTGCGTCTTTTCGTTATAACTCCACCTTTCGTGGGCTTCCAACCTGTCCGTCTTATTTCCGCATATCATACATTTGCCGTTTGCACGCTTTTTTGCGTCAGCCTTAATATAGTCCCATTGCTTTTTTGAAAGGATACTTCTTAAATTACTGTACCAACAACTATCGGGCACCATCTCGAATTCAAGTTTCATTTTACGCTCTCGATTTATGACATACAAAATATAAAATCTGGTATTCTTCCGAAAATTTCTTTAATAAAGAAATTCCGTTTGCGATTTTTTCTTCATCGAAATCACAAAACGGGTCGTCTAATATTACGAAAGGTTTATCCTTTTCAAATAACACGTCAATAAGAGCAAAACGCTTGGCAATATTAAACAAATCTTTATAGCCTTCGCTATAATACGCTACGTTTTTTCTCTCACCGTTTTCTTCAATTGTAATTTTAAGATCTGTATCGATTCTCGCGGCGGTATCTTTACCGCAAATAAGCGAAATATACTTATTCAAACCGTTTTCTAACGGCGCGCGATATCTGGCTTTTACGTCTTCATCGGCGTCTTTAAGGAATTCGGAAGTTTTTAATAATAAGTTATAATACTTCTCATGTTCTTTAACGCTCTCTGAAAGTTCGGTTTTCCTATTTTCCAAATCGTATAAACTTGCGGCGGTATTTTCGTAATAAGCAATATTTGCCTTATCTTTAGACAGTTCGTCGTTTACAGCGTCAAGTTTTTCGTTCTTTTCTTTAAACGCCTTACGAAGCGATTCGGCGTCGTTTCCCGTTTCGCCTACCGAAATATTATCTAAATTGCCAAGTTCTTTAATTTTGTTTTCAATATTCAATACCTTTGTTTTTTCAATCTGAACGTTCTTTACGCAGTCCTTAAGCGTATTAAGAAATTCGTAATAATCCCCTTTGATTAAAGGGAAGGAATTTCTGAACGAATCGAGTTTTTCTTTATATTTATTTTCAATATTAAGATAGTCTTCCGCAACTTTTCTTTGAGTTTCGACTCTAAGCGAATTACGAGAATTTGCTTCGCTATATTTCTTATTGCACACGCAATAATAGGCTATACCCAAAGCGGCGGAAATAATTCCGACAACGCCGACAATAATACCCGCCACTATAGATAAGAACGAAAATCCGATTCCCGAAAGAGCAGTCAGTATCGATAACGCCAAAAAAGCAATAAAAGTTTTTTTGGGCGGTTTTTTTATTTTTGCCCCCTGTATCTCTTTCTCTATCGTCGAAACGCTGTCGAAAGAAACTTCTCTTTTGGCTTTTATTTCCGAATAATCTTTATAAACGCCGTTATAGGCGTCTATTTCTTCAAAAGACACGTCGTTCCCGGACAAAGTTTCTTCATACCTTTTAATCGCCGATTCCGATTCCCTTAGTTCTTGCTCCAAATCGTTCTTTCTCTTAAGCATAAGTCTGTTTGCTTCAACTTTTCCCGATTCGACGACTTGAATTTGTAACTTGTCTATTTCTTCCTTTAATGCTGCTGCTTCCGTTTTCCTGGCGTTATAATTATTCTGAACGATCTTTAACGCTTCCGAAGCGTTTTCCGCCCGTTCAATCATTTTATTGCATTCCGCAATTTTGTTTTTCTCTTCGGCAATAATTCCCTTTCCGCCGGCCTTAACAAACGTTTTTGCCTTTTCGTCTATGTTTTTGACGGCTTCGGCAAATGAATCGTCGTCTACGGAATAAACCGCCGAATTGTATTTTGCGGAAATACCCGCTACTCCTTTCGTTTCCAAATCGGACTGCGAAAAAAACAGCGTCGATAAAAAGCCGTCTTCGTCGATTTCGAAAAGACGCTTTCCTAAATCCTGATTATTCGAATATTCTTTTCCCGTGTTCAAATCGATGAGTTTTACGGTGTCGTCGGATTCTTTGGAACCAAAAAATCTTTCAACGCGAAAATTCTTACCGCTATGCAAAAAATCTACGTAACCGCCGATTTTACCCGAGTAATTCCAACTTTTATATTTCTCTCTTTCGTTTTCGTTTAGGTTCTTCAATCTACCGCCTTTTAAGCCGTAAAACATTGCTTTAAGAAATAACGTAAGAGATGTCTTTCCCCACCCGTTTTCGTAATTAAAAACGTTTAATCCGTCGGTAAAATCGATATCGAGATTTTGCAATTTGCCGAACGACGTAACGTGACATTTCAATAATTTCATATTAAAATTCCTTACCATTTAAGGCGTTCAATCCTATAAGAATAATCTGTTTTTTCTCTTCTTCGTCAAGATTGCTTGAAAGCACTTTCCTGACGAATTCTCCCTTTATGCTTTTATCCGTTTCGTAGTCTTCGGTTTTAAGTTGTAATATAGTTTTATCTTCGATTTTAACGAAAAAGAAATATTCGTTAAGCAGCATGGAAAGTCCCGAAAAATCCGAATCGAAGTCGGCGGTATATTCGCCTTTTATCACGAGTTTTATAAGAGATTTTTCATTATACTTATTTTTTAAGTCGGACACGATTTCATCTCTGACCGATAAAAAGTTTTGTTTCCCCGTAACGTCGTATTCGTACACGTAAATATCTCTCGAAGAAAACTTGACGAATCGTTCAGAGATTTTATTTCCTTCGATATTCAGAAGAACAAATCCTTTATCGCCCGTTTCGTCAAAACCGCGCCCTTCAAGGCAACCGCTGTAAGCATACGTTCCGCGGCCGTCGATAACGCCTTCCGAATACGAATGGATATGTCCTAACGCGAGATAGTCAATATTTCTTCCTTTCAATCTCGGAATGCTTATCGTTTCCGCCTGACTGTTTGTTTTATATCCTGCAATCTGTCCGTGCAAGACGGCGATATTAAGACCGTTTTCGGGGAAATTTACGGTATCGTAGATAGAATCGGTATTGTTCTCGTTTAATATAACTCCCGCAATCGTTACGCGGTCGTAAACGAAATAAGTCCACTCGTTTCCGAAAAACTTTAAATTTTCGGGAACGTATTCTAACGTAGAAACAAACCCGTCTTCGTCGTGATTACCCGATAAGTATAAAAAATCTATCTGTGGCGCGTTTTCTATTGCGTGCAAAACGCGACCTTTACTTTTAGCCGATATCTTACCCGTATCAAACGTATCGCCTGCAAGAATGATTACCGAAACGCCGTTTTCTTTTGCGTAAGACACCATCTTTTCAAACGATAAAAGCGTTTCTTCTTTTCTTATTCTGTTTTTCTCGGTCGGCAGACTATTCATTTTAGAATCTAAATGCAAATCTGCGCAATGGATAATTTTCATAGACTATTCCTTTTCTGAAAGTACGGCTTTTAATCCGTATATTTTCATATTCATTCCACGAAACTTTTCTTCGTATTCGGTTGTCGCCGATTTAAGTATTTCTTCGTCGGATAACTTAAAAACTTCGAATCCCGATTCGGAAAAACTATTCAGCGAGTATTCAAAAAAATCTTTATCGTCGGTCTTCTGAACAACGACTCCGTCTTTTTTTAACAACGATTTATAAATATTAAGATATCTCTCGTTAGTAAGCCGTCTGTTGGCAAAACTCTTTTTGGGATACGGCGGAGAAAAATTCAAAGAAATCTGCGTTACAGAGTTTTCGTCAAAATATCTTTGTAAATACTCCGCGCCGCTATTTATAAATTTTACGTTTTTTAATCCGAGATTCTGTGCTTTTTCGCATGCGGAAACGATAATATTTTCAAGCATTTCAACACCGATATAATTATTATCGGGGTTTTTTAAAGCAGATTCAATAACGAATTTCCCTTTACCTGCCCCTATGTCGAGAAATATCGGATTATCGTTACCAAACACGCAGTTTAAGTTTATTATCTTTTTGTCTTTTAACGCCTGTTGTACGTTCACCGCTTTTTTATCGGCAATCAAAAGATAATCCGACGCGTTTTCCAGTCTTTCTTCTAAATGTTTTTTCCTTCTCATTCTCATATTTCGGCACTCGGACGCATTTAATCAAGTATTTGAAAATATTTTAACATTTTTTTAAAAAACTGTCTATTCTTTACCCTTATTTTTGTTGCAAAAAAAAATATATTGTGATAGAATAATATCCGCTGACAAAGTTAAACCGTTTCGGGGTGTAGCGCAGTTGGTAGCGCGCTTGTCTGGGGGGCAAGAGGTCGCGTGTTCAAGTCACGTCACTCCGACCATTAAAAATCGCTTGAAATTCAGGCGATTTTTATTTTTATAAATTTTTAGATAAATCGTAAAATCATAGTAGGATTTCATTTGTCTGAAGACTTTTAATCACACCGCTTCAAGCGGCGGTTGTTTTTCGCTAAAGTCTACAAAACAAGCCTTTCGGGTAAATCCGAAAGGCTTGAAAATATCTATTTAATTTTATCTCTTGAACAATTTTTTCATAAACGCAGGAAGTTCTCTTCCTTTCTTTTCCGTTCTTACGGGTTCTTCGGGAACCGCTACGGGTCTGTCTTCTTCCGCCACGACGGTTTCGATTTTAGATTTTACATATTCTTCCGAATTAACGGGCGTATTGCCTATAATCGTTTTAACAGCCTGTTCTTTTTCTTCCTGTTCTTCGATTTTTTGAATCAGCGGAAGCGCGTCTTCCTTTTCTTCCATTATGGGAGCAGGTTTAAGAATTTTAGGCTCGTCTTCGGGAGCAGATTGTTCCGAAGGAGAAAATCCCGTTGCAATAACAGTAATTTTTACTTCTTCGGCAAGCGTTTCGTCTATTGTTGCGCCGAAAATAATGTTCGCCGAAGGATCGATTATACCTTGAACAAGCGTTGCCGCTTCGTTTACTTCGGAAAGCATAAGATCTTTTCCGCCGGTAACGTTTAAGATTACCGCTTTAGCGCCTTCGATGGTGGTTTCGAGCAACGGACTGGAAACAGCCTGACGAACGGATTCTATTACCCTGTTTTCACCTTTAGCCTTACCTACGCCCATATGCGCAAGCCCCTGATTTCTCATTACGGTAGAAACGTCTGCGAAATCGAGATTTATAAGCGACGGCGTAGCAATCAACTCAACTATACCGATTATACCTTGTTTTAACATATCGTCGGCGACTTTGAATGCGTCTAAAACGCCGATATGCGCAGGTAAAAACTGCAACAACTTATCGTTCGGAATAATAACAAGGGTATCAACGTATTTACGTAAATTTGCTATACCCTTATTTGCGTTTTCATTTCTTATTCTTCCCTCAAAAGAGAAAGGTTTGGTTACGACGGCGACGGTAAGAATTCCCATTTCGTGAGCGATTCTTGCTATAACCGAAGAAGCGCCCGTGCCCGTTCCTCCACCCATACCGCATGCGATAAAGAGTAAGTCGGTTCCTCCCAAAACTTCCTGAATCTGGTCTTTCGTTTCTTCAGCGGCGGCTTCACCGATACTCGGATTACTTCCGGCGCCAAGACCTTTCGTAAGTTTTTCACCTATTTGAATACATTTTTCCGCTTTCGACATCAATAACGCCTGATTATCGGTATTTACCGCTATAAATTCAGCACTCTTAACGTTAGAAGAAATCATGCTGTTAATTGCGTTACATCCACCGCCGCCGACACCGATTACTCTGATAACGGCAGAATTGATTTTTAAATTATCTTGCGTATACATTGTTGTTCCCTCCGATTTTATGTTTAATTATTTTTAATAAAATTTGTAATCTTTTTTATTTATAAGAAACAAAAGTTTCTTGTCACCAAAACTTTTAATCTTTTATTGATTTAACGCCATATTCATAAGAGATAACGCGGACGATTCGGTCGGCTTGTCCATCAGCGGAACTTTCGGCGCTATTATCTCTACGTTCATCGCAAGCCTTCCGGCGATATGCTCTTTTGCGCCCCTTATAAAAGATATTCCACCGCCCGTTATCGATAACGTAACGTAATCGGGCAAAACGTAACCCGATTCGTCTATCGCATTTTCCAGGTTTTCACATAGCGAATCAAGACTGTCTATAACAGATTTTTTTATTTCGTTCGAGTTATAATATTCGCCTTCGTTCTCGATTAAAGCGTAGGCTCCGCCCGCCGACAACGAGCAAATATTTACTTTTCTTTTTACTTCTTCCGCTTTTTCAAAATCCAAATCGAATTTTTCCGAAATATCGGCAGTAATAAAACCACCGCCGAAATCAAACGACTTCTGATAAAGCAATCCGTCGCCCTGAACGATAGAGAAAGTGGAAGTAATATAACCTATATCGCATAACACCGCTACTCTGTCGCGTGTTTCTTCACTTATCAAATAAAGACTTTCCGCGAGCGACGAAGAAACGCATTCCGCCGAAATATCGCCGTTTTTCTCTATAACGGAAGCGACAACCGATAAAAAGTAATTTTCGCACAAAACAAACGATAATTTTCCTTTTAATATTTCGCTGGATAATCCCGTAGGATTTGCGATTTTTCTATGGTCGTCGAGTTCGTATACGACAGCCGAACGATTTATCATTCTGTAATTGCCCGATTGAAGAACAAAAGCGCCGTCAAACAACGAATTGACGTCCGAATCGGTTATTTTTTTCTTTTTAGGAAAAGAAATCTGACTATCCTTTACAACCACTTTAGTAAAGGAACCGGGTACTCCAACGTAAATCACGGACAGATTCTTTCTGAATGACTGTTTCAGTCTTTCAACTGCGTTTTCAATAATTGCGCTAACATTATCGGCGTCCAAAAAAACGCCGTCGGTAAATCCGTCGTAATCGTAAGTAAAAGAAGATTTAATTAAAAAGGTGTTGTTTACTCCCCTTTCGGAAACGTACGCCTTTATTTTTGATGAGCCGACGTCTATTACGGCAACCTGTTTCTTTTGCATATCGATAATTTCCCTTACGTATTATGGCTTGTCCATTGAGTTTCGATTACTCCGTCAATCGTTTCGAAAACAAGAATCGTATAATAAGATTTGACGTAATCGCTGCTTTCGTTTATATAACAATCGAATCCCGCAACGATTTTTTCGTAACACTTATCTTTAACGTCGTATATCAGAATATCGACGCCCGTATAAGTAGATAATAAAGCGTCGGCGTTTTCGGCTTTTTTAGTAATATTAACCGACTTTACGTTATCGGTTAAATCAACCGCGTTAACCGCTTCAATAACCGAATAAAAATAGTCGTCGCAATCGGTGGAAATTTTTTGCCCGAAAGTTTTTCCCGTAATTTCGATTCCGTCTAACGATATTGAAATAAAATTACGCATATCGAGAGTCGCTTTTCTGTCTTCCGACAACACCGACAAAACGTATCCTTCTTCCGATAAAACGTACGTACTTTCTTCGTCGTCTATTAAAAAAACTTCTCTTCTCTCTCTTATTCCTACGTTTATAACGTTAGGGAAACTTTTTTCCATAGACGTTACTTCAAAATACGGATCCGATTGAACTTTAGTCCTTATTTTTCCCAAATCCATGAAAAGAAGATTCTCGCCTTTATACTCGTCTAATACGCTTTGAAGACGATCTGCGTTGGACAAGTCAAACAGCGAAAACTCGCCGACGACTTCTTTTACGGAAAAAACGAAAAGGCCGCACGACACGAGTATTGCGACAAGAACAGCACATATTAAAATCGTTAAAACCTTTTTCGCTTTCATTTGTTACCTTTAATCGTATTTATAAATCTCCGCGCCCAGCGCTCGAAGTTTTTCTTCTATCCTGTAATATCCGCGCTCGATAAACTGCGAGCAATCAACAACCGTTTGACCTTTTGCGCAAAGTCCCGCAGCAATCAAAGCCGCGCCGCCGCGTAAATCTTCGGCAGTAACGTTCCTGCCGCAAAGTTCGTTTACGCCGTTTATTACGGCAGTATTACCGTCCACGGTAATATCCGCGCCCATCTTTACAAGTTCGTTAACGTAACGAAATCTATTGTTAAAAACGGTTTCCGTAACGTGGGAAGTTCCGTCCGCCACGCTTAAAAGAGCGGTTAACGGCGCTTGCAAATCGGTTGGAAACTCCGGGAACGGCAACGTTTTTACATCGGTTGATTTTATGCGCCCATTGTTTTCGAATTTTATTATATCATTTTTTATTTCTATTTTACAAGTGTTATTACGAATTTTATCCGTCAAAGATAAAATATTTTCTTCAGGGCATTTTTCAATTTGTATTTTACCGCCCGTTATTGCTGCAAAAATCAGGAAAGTTCCCGCTTCGATTCTGTCGGGAATAGGCGTATATATCGTTCCGTGTAACCTGTTTACCCCGATAATTTCTATTTTTGAAGTCCCAGCGCCGACGATTTTCGCCCCCATAGAATTCAAGAAATTCGCAAGGTCGACGATTTCGGGTTCTTTTGCCGCGTTATTTATAACGGTTTTCCCTTCGGATAGTGCCGTGCAAAGCAAAACGTTCTCGGTACCGCCCACGGTAGGAAAAGGAAACGAGATTTCGTTTCCTTTAATTTTTTCTGCCGAACACGTTATTCCGTCGGAATGACTTTCTATTTTTGCGCCTAATTTCTTCAACGCCGCAATATGTATGTCTATCGGTCTGCTTCCTATATTGCACCCGCCGGGATATTTTACGTTTGCTTTTTTAAGTCTTGCAAGAAGACTCCCGAGCATAAAAACCGAAGAGCGGAGTTCACCTGAAAACCCGCTCGGCATATCGTAATTATTTACGTCTTTCGCGTCTATAATCAGGTCATTGCCGAGAAAACAAGTTTTCGCTCCCGCGCTTTCGATAATTTTTATCATTACAAGCACGTCTTTTATTTTAGGGCAATTTCTTATAACGACCTTTTCTTCCGTTAAAATCGAGCCGGCAAGTATGGGCAAAACGGAATTTTTAGCGCTTTCGATTTTTACCGAACCGTTCAATTTTTTACCGCCGTTTATAACGAATTTACCCATACAAAAATATCTCCCTTTTTGTTTCTGCAACGCCTTCGGCGAATAGCATATTCTATTGTATGGAAGCGGTTAAAAAAAAGTTAAACGGCTACGATTTTCTTCGATATATTAAAAAGCACCCCCATTTCCGCCATAAAAATAATTATTGACGTATTACCGCTGGAAACAAGCGGTAAAGGAAGTCCCGTAGGCGGAATACTGCCGGTAACGACCAGTGCGTTGATTATAACCTGAATACCGAAAATAAGAGTAATTCCTGTAGCCAGCATAAACCCGAAAACGTTTTCCGCTTTAGACGCTATCATGATACCTTTGACGATAATAAAAATCAATAACGCAAAAAAGAAAATTATTCCGACAAATCCTATTTCTTCTCCGATTACGGACAATATAAAGTCAGATTCCGCAAACGGAAGAAAAGCGTATTTTTGTCTGGAATTAAACAATCCGACGCCGAACCAACCGCCCGAGCCGAGCGCATATAACGATTGCAGCAACTGATACCCTTCGCCCTTAGGATTTGACCAAGGATCAATAAACGCAAGCAACCTGTTTATTCGGTATGGTTCGAGAAAAATAAGAGCGACGCCGCCTAAAAACGCTGGAATAATTAACAACGCGAAGTGTTTAATTTTCATACCGGCAGCAAAAAGCAAGCCGAACATCAGTAAAACCGTGCATATCGTTATCGACATGTTCGGTTCTAAAATAATCAGAAGGCATATAATTCCGCCGAAAACGAGAACGGGAAGAATTCCGGCAAAAGTCTTGATTTTATCGGGATTACTCGAAACGTATGAAGCGGTAAAAAGTATTAAAGCAAATTTTGCCACTTCCGACGGCTGAAGGGTAAAACCGCCGAATCCTATCCATCTTTTCGCACCGTAGTTTTCTACGCCGATTCCCGGGACGAACACAAGACAAAGCAAAACGACCGCAATTATGCTTACGGGAATCGTAAATTTTTTAAGTTTATTATAGTTATAAAACGACGTGAATATCATTGCCGCAATGCCGAGCAATATACCTATTATTTGCTTTTTAACAAAATAAAGAGAATCGTTATACGTTGACAAAGCGGAATATCTACTTGCCGAGTAGATAAACACCGTCCCGATAACGGAAAGCAGTATTACCGAAAATAAAAGGGAGTAATCTCCCTTTCTTCTCGTTATAGTTACGTATTTATCGTTCTTCGTTCTTTTCATTGTTACTTAATAAACTAACGAATCTTTCGCCCCTTTCTTCAAAACAGGAAAACTCGTCAAAACTAGCGCACGCAGGGCTTAATAAAACGGTATCGCCGTTTTCGGCAAGCATTTTTGCAATTCGCACGGCAGAACGGAAATCGTCCGTTAAAGTGACGGCGGTATAATTTTCTGTCAGAGCGGCGTTAAGCATATTGAATCTTGACGCTCCGTAAAGAATTACTCTCTTTACGGGACAGTTTTTTATTTCGTTAAACAACGCTTCGTATTTTTCCCCTTTTTCGCTTCCGCCCAAAAGAAGCACCGTCGGAGAACGCAGAGTTTTCAGCGCGGTAATCGCAGCGGCGGTGTTCGTTGACTTAGAGTCGTTTATATAAATAACGCCGTCGATATCTGTAACCCTTTCCATACGGTGTTTAACGCCCTTAAATTCTTTTATTCCGTTTATTATCGACAGATTGTCAACAGCGAGAAGTTTTGCGGCGGAAATGGCAAATAAGGCGTTATAAACGTTATGTATTCCGCCGATCGGCATATCGCCGACGTCCATTATAAATTCGCCTTTATAATACATTTTGCCGTCTTTAAGATAAGCCCCGTCAACTTCGCTTCTTACCGAAACGTAAACTATTTTCGCTTTTGTTCCTGCCGCAAAAGACTTTACCGTTTCATCGTCGTAATTTAAAACGGCATACTCCGATTCTCCCGCGTTTTTAAGGATTCTGCTTTTTACGTAAACGTAGTTTTCCATCGTGTAATGTCTTTCCAAGTGGTCGGGAGCAATGTTGGTTATCATTGCGATATGCGGCGCAAAATAATCGGTACTTTCAAGTTGAAAACTCGATATTTCTGCAACGCATACGGTATCGCTTTCTATTTCGGGAATACAATCGGTAAAAGGTCTTCCTATGTTGCCGACCGATTTTTCTTTTACGTTGCCTTTTGTTAAAACGTTTTCCAAAAGACTTACGGTCGTAGTTTTTCCGTTAGTGCCGGTTACCGCGACAATTCTCGGAATAAAACACCTGTACGCAAATTCCGTTTCGCCGATAATTTTTATTTTTCTTTCTCTCGCTTCGACGGCAACGCCGTGATTTATAGGTACTCCCGGACTTAAAACGACGACGTCTATTGTCGGGAATACGTCGGTCAGAGTTTCTTTCGTTACCCTTATCAATCCCCGCTCCGTCAAATCCGCAATCGTAATTTTTGTTTTTTCGTTTTCTATTTCTTCATAAAAGTATATTTTATTTTTGTTTTTTTTCAGCAGATACTCGATAACGGCTTTTCCGCTTTTTGATACGCCAAGAATTAAAAAGGTTTGATTTATCGCGTCCATTTTACCCTCACAAATATATAATTATAGATATAAGACCGAAAATACAAGTTAATATAAAGTAATAATAAGCGATTTGCGTTTCGGTGCAACCCGATAATTGCAAATGATGATGAAGCGGCGCCATTAAAAACACTCTCTTCTTTTTCTTCTTATACACCGCAACCTGTACAATTACAGATATGCTTGACACGACAAACATTATTCCGATAACGGGAATAAAAAACGTATTGGACGTAAAAACGCTTATCGCTCCGACAAACCCGCCCAAAGAAAGCGACCCGGTATCCCCCATAAAAACTTTCGCCTTGTTTACGTTAAAAATCAAAAAAGCGGCTATCGCGCCCAAAAGGCTGAACGAAAGTTTTATTACGTTTTCATATTCCGTAACGGAATAATAAATTCTTCTGTTTACAGTAATTTGCAGATATATCAGCAACCCTATAAAAAACAAATATGCCGAAGTGGTACTTCCGCATAAACCGTCTAACCCGTCCGATAAATTAACGCTGTTCGTTATAGCAACGAAAACCAACGCGACGATCGGTACGGTAAATACCCCGAGATCAACCGTCTTATATGAAAACGGTACGTTAAAAACGGTTATACCGTTAAAATAGGCGTATAATCCCGTAAACAATGCGATTGCCGTTTGCAATATAATTTTCTGATACGCTTTAAGACCTTCGTTTCGCGATAGTTTTATTTTAATAAAATCGTCTAAAAACCCCACCGCCATAAACGCCGCTCCGATTAAAACCGACACGAACGACACCGCGCCGTTACCGCCGAGAAGGTAAAAAGCCGCTATAGCAGGTATAATAAAAAACAGTCCGCCCATAGTAGGCGTACCGCTTTTATTCTTATGCGTTTCGACGTATTTTAAAATAGGCTGTCCCGCTTTCAATTTTCTTAAAACGGGTATAACCGCAAGCGCGGCAAAAAACGTCATAACAAAACTTAACGTTAAGAATTTAATCGATTCCTTTATCAAACTCTTTTCCCCCGATAACGTTCATAATCGTATCTTTATCATTATAAAGGCGTTTTATACCGAGTTTTTCCTGATACTTTTCACACCCCTTTCCGCAAACTAAAACCACGTCGCCCTTTTTTGCGTAGTTGATGGCGTATTTTATCGCTTCTTCCCGTTCGGAAACCAAAACGTAGTTTTTACTCACGGGAATAATGCCTTTTTCTATTTCGTAAATTATTGCCATAGGATCTTCGTATCTCGGATTATCGGAAGTTATAACGGTAAAATCGGCGTTTTCGCCGCTTATTTTACCCATTATTTTTCTTTTTGAATCGTCACGATTTCCGCCGCAACCGAACACGCACACAACCTTATTCGAACAAGTGCTTTTCACCGCCCGTAACGCTTTTCCTAAGCCGTCGGGAGTGTGCGCGTAATCTATAATCACCTTATAATCGCCGTCGTAAACCGTTTCCATTCTGCCGCTTACTTTTTTTATCTTTTTTATTCCCTTAAAAACGTTATCCCCTTTAATTCCGCAAAGGGCGGCAACGGCGGCGGCAGCCATAACGTTATATACGTTGAATTCTCCGATAAGGTTGATTTTAACGTTATATATCTGGTCGAAAAGATTTAACACGAACTCGGTTTTTTTGAGCGATTCTTTTACGTTAATGCAAAACACGTCGGACGGATTGTTTAATCCGAAACTCAACGCGTTTTCGTCCTTTATCAATTCCTGACCGAACGGATCGTCGGAATTTGCGAGAATATACTTGCAGCGACCTTTTTCAAACAACTTTTTCTTTGCTTTTTTATACTCTTCCATATTACCGAAAAAGTCAAAATGGTCCTGCGTTAAATTTGTAAGTACGCCTATAAAGAAATTTATTCCTTCAACTTTATCGAAATATAAAGCGTGCGCCGAAACTTCCATTACGACGTATTTTATACCGTCCGAAACCATGTCCGCAAAAAGTTTATGCAAAACCAACGGATCTGGCGTAGTCATTCCCGTTTCGACGGTTTTATTTCCGTAGAAAACACCGTTGGTACCTATAACCGCGCATTTTTCACCCGATTCGTCCATTATGCTTTTTATTATCTGCGAAGTCGTCGTTTTTCCGTTAGTTCCGGTAATTCCGATAATTTTAAGTTTTTTATGCGCGTTTCCGTAATAGTTTGCAGCGATAACGCTCATCGCTTTTCTTGCGTTATCTACAATTATCTGCGTAACAAAAGTATCGCACGGATTCTCGCTTAAAACTGCTTTCGCGCCGTATTTTACCGCTTGCCTGACGTAATCTTGTCCGTTACATTTTAAGCCTTTTATGCAAATGTAAAGACAACCCTTAGTAACCGAGTAACTGTCCGACCTTACGTCCGTTATTTCCACGTTATCGTCGCCGATTATCTCTTTTACGTTAACTCCGTCAAGCAAATTTTTCAGTTTCATTGTTCACCATATCCGTTTTATATTCCGTCGTTAAAATACTATTAACCGCGGGAACATAATATTACAACCAAAAAGCCTGTTTTTAATACTTTGTTATGTCGCTTTTTGTCTTTTAATGACAAAGAAAAAGCCCGACATAAAGTCGGGCGAAAAAAAATTTTTTTAAATTTATAATTCGTTAAACAACGTTGTTCCTTTGTTCTTAACCCAGTGAGAAACAAGAATCGCAAGACATAAGGTTATAACCAAAACGGCGTAAACGGGAATAATATACGGCAGCATAATTCCGAACCCGAAACAAAAACCGGAAAGAAAAACCGCATAACCGAATCCGGAAAGAATATAAAGGAATACCGCCATACTTTGCTTTATAACGATAACTTCGTTAGTCCAATTAAGATTTGCTCTTTTTATTCCGAGAAACATACCGTATTCGGCAAAAAAGTAGGAATAAATAAACGGAAAACAAAGTAGCGCAACAGATTCGGCAATGCCGAGTCTGAAGACGATTACGGCGCAAACGGAAACGAAAAGCATTGAAATCGACGACAATAGAAATTGAACGAAAATTTTTGCCTTTAATATATTTTCCGTTTCTACAGGTAACGATTTTAATTGCCAAAGCGTTTTGCCTTCGAGCGAAACAGACGGAACGACTATATCGGTCATCGTACCTAAAACGCTTAATAACGTAAATACAGCGACGCATAAATAACCTGCGTCTAATCCTTGAGATTGCAAAGATTGAACCAAGTCGTTCCCCGAAATTAAAATAAATACGCCGGCTATAACGCAAAACAGAATACCGAAACCGCAATTTAGTATATATTGCGGATTAGACAAAAAGTATGAAAACTCTTTGTTTACAAGCGAAGAAAAAAGACTTTTTTGTTTTATTTTCTTACCGTTTACTTTTGCCGTAGGAGATTTTCCTTTAGACGTAGCGATTTTAAGGAAACTTCTTGACAAGCACAACCACAGTATAACAAACAGCAAAGCGGTAATACCGACGTAAACAAGCGACGATATAATATCCCCTTCGCCTATTCTCCCAAGCATGTAAACAGGATAAAAGTTATCTTTAATTACATCGCCGTATCCGGAAATATTCTCGATAAACTCGGCAATTAAATCCTGCGCAAAAAAGCACAGCATATAGTAGCCGGCAAAAACCAATAACGAAAGAAATACCGTAACGAAACTTTTATTCTTTATTTTAACGCTTATCGCGGCAACGACAAACCCCAGAAAGCACGACGCTTCCGATACAAGAAAGGTAACGAGAATGGTAAGCAAAAGCGAGCCGAAAAATATTTGTGCCGAAAAGCCTATAGTAAACAAGCACACAATCAATGCGGGAACCAGAACGAGAAGCGAATAAAGCGCCCCCATTAAATAAACGCTTAACAGCCTTGAAACGATAACGGTATTAACAGGTATCGGCAAAGATAATATCAAATCGTTGTCTTTCGACAGATATAGCGACGAGTACGTGTTAAACACGCTCCCGAAAAGGCCGAACAAAAACGCAAGCACGGAGAAAAACGCAAAGTAAAGCCAACCGAAATTTGCTTCAAAGAGCGGTTTACACATTGCAACGGCAATCATCGCGAACATTCCGCCGACAAAAACCGTCAGCAACAACACAAACGAAACCACAAACAAAACGGACGATTTTTTAGAACGCCTGCTGTTTGTTTTCGCATTATAATAAAACCCTTTGAAAATCTCGGAAAACTGTCTTTTTAACAGAATTTTGAGCATTAGTTTTCCTCCATTTCAAGGAAAACGTCTTCGAGAGAATCGTCGCCTTTAACTTCTTCCATTGTACCCGATTTAATAAGGTCGCCCTTTTTAATTATCGCAATTTTATCGCATAATTTTTCGGCGACTTCTAAAACGTGTGTAGAAAAAAATATCGCGCAGCCGTTATCGCACGCTTCACGCATCATTCCTTTAAGAATATACGCCGCTTTTGGGTCTAACCCTACGAACGGTTCGTCCATTATGATAAACTCTGGCGAATGAATCCAAGCGGCAATTATTGCAAGTTTTTGTTTCATACCGTGAGAATACGTAGAAATAGGTTTACCCAAATCGTTTTTAATTTCAAACTGTTCAGATAATTTATCGATTTTTTCCTTTCTCGTATTCGTATCGATACCGAAAACGTCGGAAATAAAGTTCAAAAATTTTATACCCGTCATATATTCGTATAAATCGGGGTTATCGGGAATATAGGCAATTTTCTTCTTATATTCCACAGGACTTTCCTTTACAGAAACACCATTCAGGGTTATCTTGCCGGCGTCAAAGTCGGACATCCCTACGACACATTTCAAAGTGGTCGTTTTACCCGCTCCGTTATGACCGATAAAGCCGTATATTTCACCCTTATTTATTTCTAGCGACAAATTGTTTACGGCAACCTTATCTCCGTATTTTTTAGTCAAATTTTCGATTTTAAACATAACACTCTCCTTATTCTTAGTTTATCATAGATATGCTTTAAGTGTCAACGCAAAACGCATTTCAAAAAAAATCGGTTACGATAAAATTCGTAACCGACGGGTGATTTTATTTATTTTTTCTTTTCAACGAATGTTTCACAAGTCCTAAAAACAACGGATGCGGTTTATTCGGGCGGCTCTTGAATTCGGGGTGAAATTGAACGCCTACGAAAAAGTCGCAAGAAGGATTTTCTATGGTTTCGACTATGTATCCGTCGGGCGAAGTACCGCCTATCGTTAAGCCTTTTTCCGTAATAATATCTCTGTACTCGTTATTGAATTCATAACGGTGACGATGTCTTTCGAAGATTTCTTCTTTATCGTAACATTCGTAAAGTTTCGTTCCTTTTTTAACCTTACAGGGATACGCCCCGAGCCTTAAAGTACCGCCTTTATTAACGTTATCGTTCTGGTCGGGCAAAAAGTCTATCACCTTATGTTTACTGTAAGAATCGAATTCCCCCGAATCTGCGTCGGTAAGACCGCAAACGTTTCTCGCAAATTCTATAACAGCCGTCTGCATACCTAAACATATGCCGAGATAAGGAACGTTATTTTCTCTCGCGTATTTAGCGGTGATGATTTTACCTTCGATACCGCGATTTCCGAACCCGCCGGGAACAAGTATTCCGTCGGCGTTTTTCAATACTTCTTTAACGTTATCTTCCGTAATGGTTTCGCTGTCAACCCACAAAACGTTGACTTTCGCTCCGCTCCAATATCCTGCGTGGCGCAAGGCTTCCGCAACGGACAGATAAGCGTCGTGTAACGCAACGTATTTACCGACAATCGCGATATTAACTTCCTGATGAAGATTTTTAATTTTATCGACCATGTGTTCCCATTCGGTCAAATCGGGTTTACCGGCGTCAATGCCGAGCCTTTTACATACGACTTCGGAAAAATTGCTCTTCTCCAGCATTAACGGTGCTTCGTACAGAACGGGCAACGTAATGTTTTCGATTACGCATTCTTCCTTTACGTTACAGAAAAGAGATAATTTCTTAAATATGTTTTTTTCGAGCGGTTCGTCGCAACGCAAAATTAAAATATCGGGATTGATTCCCATTCCCTGTAATTCTTTTACGGAGTGTTGAGTAGGTTTGCTCTTATGTTCGTCGCTTCCGGAAAGGAACGGTACGAGCGTAACGTGAATAAACAAACTGTTTTCTCTGCCGACTTCGAGCGAAACCTGCCTTACGGCTTCTATAAACGGCTGGGATTCGATATCGCCAATCGTTCCGCCGATTTCGGTTATTACTATATCGGCGTCGGTTTCTCTGCCGACTTTATATATAAAATCTTTTATTTCGTTGGTTATGTGAGGAATTATCTGTACGGTAGAACCTAAATACTCTCCGCGACGTTCTTTATTTAAAACGTTCCAGAAAACTTTGCCTGTAGTGAGATTGCTGAATTTATTAAGATTTTCGTCTATAAATCTTTCATAGTGTCCGAGATCGAGATCGGTTTCGGCGCCGTCTTCGGTGACGTACACTTCGCCGTGTTGGTAAGGGCTCATCGTGCCGGGGTCAACGTTGATATACGGGTCGAGTTTTTGCGCGGCGACTTTTAATCCCCTTGCTTTAAGCAATCTTCCGAGCGAAGCAGCCGTAATACCTTTTCCTAACCCAGAAACAACCCCGCCTGTAACGAATATGTATTTCTTCATAGCAATCTCCTAATTATTATATGTTTTTATTATATCGTAAGCAATAACCGATCTCTTAACACACCTGTCCATCGCTTGTTTTTCTATATATTTATGGGCTTCTTCTTCGGTAAAAGAAAGTTTCGTTATAAGCAGAAGTTTCGCTCTGCTTATAAGTTTTATCTCTTCCATTTTTTCTTTTAACGATTCCGTTTTTCTCGCCGTGTTTTTCAATCTTTCTCTTACCGCAAACGCCAACGAAACACCTTGCGTAAACATCTGGGAAGATATGGGTTTCGAAAGGCAAAGCACGCCTATTTTACCCATCGAGAACGATACCTGATCGAATATTTCCGATTTAACGAGCAATATAACCCCCGCGCAAGTATCTTTTACGACATTTTCTGCAAGTTCGTCGCCGAACTGATCTTTAAGCGGCGCGTTTATAATAACAACGTCATATTCTTTTTCGTTTAACAGTTTCTGCGCGTCCGCGCCGGAAAAAACCGTTTCGGTTAAACAAGACGAATCGATATTTCTTTCAAAAAAATCGAAGCATTTGTCCGACGACGAAACTATTAAAACTCTTTTGCCGTAATAACTCGTCATAATCCGAAACTTTTTAAAACTCTTCCGGATAAAACGCTTTTTATAAACTTGCTTTTTCCGGCAACTTTTCGCGCCTGATCCAAATTATTCGGTAAGCACGACTTTTTGATTTTGTTAAGTTTAAGATTATTTTCCACTCCGTAAACACCGGCGTAAATCACGAGAGCGTATACGAGATAAATATTTGCCGACGCGTCGGGAGAACGAAGTTCAAATCTCTTTTCACCGTCGGTAGATGGAATTCTTATTAAAGCGTTACGATTTTCGCTACCGCAGAAAATTTCTTTCGGCGCTTTCATTTCCCCAAGTCTTTCATAAGAATTCTCGGTCGGATTAAAAAAATAAGTCATCTCATCCGTCTTTTCCAAAACGCCCGCAACGAAAGATTCAAAAACGTCTTTCCCGTCGGCAGTTTTAACGGACACGTTGACGTGCATACCGCTTCCGCTTTGATTTTTAAACGGTTTCGGACTGAAATCTGCCCATAATCCGTTTTTATACGCCACGTTTTCTGCAGCGTTCTTAAACACAACGGCATGGTCGGCAGAAGATATCGGGTCGGAATATTTGAAATCTATCTCGTTTTGCCCCGGACCCTCTTCGTGATGAGAACGCTCGGGGTTTAACCCCATTTCTTCTATGGTAAGACATATTTCGCGACGAACGTTTTCGCATTTATCTTCGGGAGAAACGTCCATATACGCCGCAGAATCGTAAGGTTCGTTCGTTCTGTTGCCGTTTTCGTCAAGTTTAAAAAGGTAAAATTCGAATTCCGAGCCAAAATTACAAGATATTCCCTTTTTTTCTGCAAATCTGACCGCGTCCTTTAATACTTTTCGCATATCAAGTTCGTATGCGGAACCGTCGGCATGTTTTATGTCGCAGAAAAGCCTTAAAACTTTCCCCCGCGACGGATTCCACGGTATTAAAGTCGCCGTAGAAGTATCCGGAAAAAGGAACAAGTCCGATTTATCCGGGCTTTCAAAATTTCTGATAGCAGAACCGTCGAAAGATACTCCTTTAACGTACGTCTTTTCTGCTTCCGAAGCCATAACGGACATATTTTTAAGTTTGCCCTGCAAATCGCAAAAAGACAATCTTAAAAATTTAACGTCTTCATCTTTAATATAATCGTTTATATCATTAAATGATTGCGTCATAGTTTCTCCCCCGTCAAGAATTTATAGTTTTTCGTACGTTTCTTAAATGGCGTTAAAATGAAAAAAGAGCGAAGAAGACCCTTAAAAACGCATTAAAGACCCCGTTGCCCTTTTTTTACTTTCGAATTATATCACCGAAAAAAATGTTATGTCAATGATTTTTTAAAAACTTTTTTACGTTAAACAATTATTTTTTATAAATAAAGAAAAAACGATTTTTGTTTATACGAGAGATAATTAAATTTCTGTTTTTTTAAGCGAATAAAAACGATAGCAAATAAGAAAAGCCACCGTTTTAAATTATATCTGCCGCTTATCGGATTCGATAAGCGGCAGGTTTGCCGATCAATCGTTTATTTCCGTAAATTCCGAAATAACGGTTTTGTCGTTTGAAAGTTTGAACGAATACCTTTTACTGCCTGTTTTAATAACGTAAACGTCGGTATCCGCGTCGTAAGTAGTTTCGGAAACGAGATAAACTTTATCTTTGATAGTCAAAAGAACCACGTTACCGTCGCCGTCCGCTTCGAAGAATATTTCTCCGTCTACCGTGTACGCAACGGTCATTACGCATTCTGTGACGGCAACCGATTTATAACTTACAAGAATATTCTTGTTTTCGCCTATTTCCGTATCGGAATTAAGAGTATACGCTATATCGTAGAAAATCGAAGAAGTAACTTTTCCGTCCGTTAACGTTCTGGAAATAAATCTTATAGTGTTTCTATCGCTCGATATAATCGCGCCGCTGTACGGAATTTCGGTTTCTCCTTTATAAAGTTTGATATTACGAATCGAACCGGCGGAAACATTCTCGTTATCCGATACGATTACACGTTCGGTTTCAACCTTATATCCGTTTTCATCGCTTAATGTTTCAGTTCTCGAGAGATAATAAACGTAATAACCGAAAGTATTTCTGTATGCGGAATGTTTCCTAAATCCGAATACTAAATTGTAATTATAACCGTCCTGACCTTTGAAACGAATCAGATATAAGGACTGCTCGGAATCGTATTCAAAGGACACGTTTCCGACAGTAAGAATATTCCCTAACGAATCATAGAATCCCGATCCTTCGCCGAATTCCGCAGAAACGTAACTCGATTCCACTTCGCCGTTAACGTCGTAAACGTAATTTACCGAAATGGTTCCGACGTTATTTTTATAATTAGCCGCATATCTGGCGCCGTAATTCACGTAAACCTTATAATAGTTATCGAGATATTTATAAGCCATTGCCGAAACGACGCCTTTCATTGCGGTTATCTTATAGGTACTTAAGCTCGATCCGTTACTTTCGCCTTTATACGAAATTTCTATATCGAAAACGTAAGTTCCCACAATAAGGTACAAGCGTGTATCGCCGTTTTCGTCTATTACTCTTCTTACTACCGCGCTGTAATTTTTGCCGCAGATTCTTACTGCGCCTGACACGCTGAATTCCGCGTTTCCGTTCGGAGCGAACGTAATCGCTTCGAGCGGATATTTGGAAGCAGAACCCGAAACCAAGGTTACGGGATAATCGTCTTTACCTTCTTCCAAACGATTGAATTTTATTGCCCAACCGCTGTTCTCATAATATTGATTGTTGTTATAAGTAATCGTTTTTTCGAATTTACCGAAATTCTCGACCTTAAAACCATACTTTCCTACGGATCCGCCGTTTTCGTCTTTTCTGTAAACCGTTACGTTACCGTTCCTGTCAACGTCATAATAACAGTACTCCGTACCGTTAAATATCGCAAAACCGCTTTGTGAGAACAATATCGAATCTAATTTTTCGGTATAATAGGCTTTTTCGCTGAACTTAACCGGATTAGCCCACCCTTCGCTCGTGTTGTATCTGTAAATACACGAATTGCTTTCGTCTTCGTCCTGATAATAGAGCAAATTTTCCGTAATAAGAACGTATTTACCGATTCGTTTATTACCGTCGCTATCGATTTTAATCGCGCCGCCGGCATTATCGAGAATCAAAATCGACCAGTCTTCGGTATTTACGAAAGTACGTTTTATCTCTTCGTGAAGAATTATAAGTTCACCATAGGTCGTTTCGTTATAAAGGTATTTGTTATCTCCTAATGCAAATCCTCCTTTTATATCGGTATTGCCGTTCTTAATCGTAAACGTTATATTCCTGTTATTTCTGGAATAAGTACCTTCCCCGACATAATTGCGAGAGCCGTCCGCGTTCAATGTAAACGATTTTATAACGGAATAACCGTCAAGTTCATAAAACATTTCATAAGACGAGAATCCGTTATCGGTATTTAAGTAAACGCCGTATTCGTCGCCTTTAATCGTAAAGTTATTACCGATAAAATCAAAGAAGCGAGTAATTCCGTCAACGTCCATTTTTACGCAGTTTTCGTTTTCTCTGAAGTATCTGCCGCCGTAAACTTTATTATCGGCGTCTGTAAACTGAGCGTAATAACCGAAACCGTCGAGAATAAGCGTTCCATTTACCGCGTGGTACGTATTGTCTTCGATGTTTTCCGAAACGGCGAAAAGGTTATCGGTATTTGTAGAAAGTCTGATATATTCAACAACAAAACTGCCGTCGTTCGAAGTAAATCTATAAATTTCTGCGCCGAATTCCGTTGTCCTTGTTGTTTCGGCAAACGTACCTTTTATTTCTCCGTTTGCTTTGGAACAATATACACCCGTACCGTTTCCTTCGACGACGATATATTCGTTCTCGTCTATTTTGCCGTCGGAATTATATCTCAATGCGCGATAAGGTTCGTTAACCAGTTTGATGAACGATTTATCGTCTTTTAATTCAAAAATAGTTCTTTCGGAATTGTTCGTTCCCGTGTAAAGAGTTAAAATACCGTTTTTTACAGTTACGGTTCCGTACACGTATTTGCTTTCCGTAGCATACACCACAAGATCGGATATAACAGTAAGCGTTTCCTTCTCGTCTTCCGAATAGTACTTTTCACCGAGTTCAACAATATCGGTGTTTGTAGAATAATTATACCAGTAAGAAACGTTAACGGAAACCGACCCTATTGCTGCCGTACCGAAATATACTTCGGCGGTCTGGACCTTTGCTACATCAAACGGTATAACCGCTACGTTCTTTAGCGTATCCGATGCCGCAAATTTCTCTGCGCTATATACGGTTCTTCCGGTTTTTTGGTCGTAAGTATAGTTTCCGCTTGAAACGAAAACGTATTTCCCCGAATCGGTATAACCGTATAACGAAGCCTTGCCTGTTTCACCGTCGTCAATAACGATAAGCGGAGCGTAAAGCGCGCCGTTTTCGCTTTTATAATAATACTCTTTATATCTTTTACCTTTAACTATTAAATCGTATTCGATTTTACTTTCCGCGGAATCTCCGTCTTCGCCTACAATTCCGCCGGTAGAATCGTCTTCTTTTTGTTTAAGAAGGAATTTGTAAGTCTGATCACCCGACAAAATAGTTACTATTACGCCGCCAAATACCGATGTTTCGGTTTCATAGTACCCGTTAACGGTTGTCGTTCCGTTGTTATATTCCGCTTTGCACACACCGTCAAGTTTAAGCGTTGCGCCCGTTTCGTCGGTAAACGTATTATCGAGATTGCCGTTATAGAACATATAGCACTTTGTCGTGCCGATTTCAAGCATTTCAACAATTCCGACAACGTTTTCGTCAACGTCAGTCAGCGTAATTCTGTTATTTTCAAGCGAGCAATAATAATAATCGATTTTTGAAATACCGTTTATAACCTGCGAATACGCTACGGTTCCGAAACCAGAGAAAGTCAGCGTATAATAACCGTCTTTATAACTGTATAAATTTCCGTCCTTTAAAAGTCCCCTGAACAGTTTTCCTATCTTATATTCTTCTTCGTTTCTTACTCTGAATACAGACACCTGCTCGGTTACGCCCGTTTCTGCGTTTTCTTCGTCGATTTCGTCAAAAATCATAACGAGCGTTTTACCTTGAAGGGATCCCGATTCGAAAGTCGCCACGTATTGTCCGTTATCGTTAAGATAATATTTACCGTAAGAAGAATCGTTTCCGTCTTTGTATTCGATTCCGTTGTACTCGTCAAAAAGCAGCATAACGCTTTCGCTTCTGCCGTCTTTAACGGAATACAAATATCTCGCTTTTTCCGAACGACGCATAACTTTATATGCGAAAGAACCGTCTTCATTTATATTTCCGCTCAAAATAATGTCTTCGTTTTCAAGCTCAAAGAAGAACTCGTTCAATTCGGAAGAGTAATATCCCTTGAAATATATTCCGCCGCGCGACAAATAAATTGTTTCCGGTTCATCGTCGAAAATATAAATATAATCGTCGCTATTGAAAACGTCGTGATACCCTTTTTGCCAGACGGCGGTATAAAAGTTATCGTTTTTTACCGTTATTTCATCGGACAGAACAACGTTATCGTCATTAAATACGTTCCTTCCCGCCGTATACACGGTGCTGTCCGTGCCGTCCTTCCAGCCTATCAACCAATACCCCTCTCTTGAAAACATATCGGAAGAAAGAGTGATCTTTTCACCGTATTTATGCTCGGAAGTATTTACTATTTCTCCGCTTTCAACGCCCGAACGGAAAGAAATAAGCATACGTTTCCTTTCGAAATAACGTCTGAATAAGTTTTCGCCCGAATTTTCGGAAATGGTTCTCGTCGTTACGGAATTTTCGTTATCGATTTCATTGAAACCTTCGTATTCGTCAGATAAAGTAAGACTCTCGCCGATAAACGCATAATCGGTAATCGTTTCTTTTTCGTAATCGTCGGAATCCACTTTTTGCTTAAAAATTTCAACCGTATATTCCGCTTTATATTTTGCTTTAAGAGTTAAATCGGCAGAAGGCATAACTGTTTTGTCAGTTATCATTTTCGAACCGTTAAACCATGCGCCGAATATAACGTTTTCTTTTACCGGCGTTTTATCTTTTAAGAATTCAGACATGTTTTCGCCCGCTTTTAACGAGAAAGTTTTTTCGGCAAGCACTCCGTTATCCGTATCGAGCGTAAGAGTATATAATTTCGCCCATTTCGCATAAAACACGGTATCTGCGTTAGTGGTAATCTTTTCTACCGCTTCGCCGGAAAACTTTTCATCGGTATACCAACCTTCGAAAGAATATCCTTCTCTTTCGGGGATCGGAAGAACACACTCTTCGCCTTCCGACACGGTAATCGATTGTATCGTTACATCACAGTCAGTATTAAAACTTAACTCGTATTTTGCTTTACATGCGGTAAGCCCCGTAATCAAAAACAGACCGAGTAATACAATTGCCGCCACTTTCGCGATTTTCTTCATTTCTTTCTCCTTTTAATGTAAAATGCAAAAACCGTAACATTTATTTGCATTGAAAAGTTTCGCTTTTCCCTTTATTCCGATAATTCTTCCCAAACGGCGTATATTACCGTACCGACAGGCACCGAAGAGATTTCGTCCGCCCCGTACGCAACGTCGTTTGTTTCGGTATTCGTCGTCCACCCCTTAAACGCGTATCCGACTCTTTCGGGAGAAGAGATACCGTTTACCGCAGTTCCGTTTAATATTCCGTTCTCTTTTATTTCAACCGACTTTACGTACTCGCCGTCTTGCGAAAAGACGCAATTCCAGACAATCGGTCTGTAAGAAGAATTATATTTGGTGTTCCAATCGGGCATTATGCCGCTCGCATCGGAATAAATCGTAGCGTTCAAACAGCCGTAAAACGCGTGAGATCCGATTTTTTCCACACTTGATTTAACGATAATCGAATTTACTCCGCTAAGCCCCTTAAACGCATAATTGCCAATTCCATTAAGAGAAGAAGGAAGAATTAACGTTTTTACCTTTTTCATATCGTAAAACGCGTAATGTCCTATTTTTTCAACACCTTCGGCAAGCGAAATTTTCTCTATGTTAGGACAATTATAAAACGCTCTGTCACCTATTACTTTAAGTGAAGAAGGCGTATTTATCGACGTAAGCGTCTGGCAGTACGCAAAAGACGAATCTCCGATTTCTTCTACACCGTCGCCGAAATTCAATTCCGAGAGAGCGGAACATTTATAAAACGCTCTGTCCCCGACAACTTTTAACGAACTCGGGAAAGATACGCTTTTAAGATTACCGTTAGCGTAAAACGCACATTCGCCTATTTCCGTTAATCTTCTGCCGAACGTAACTTCGCTAAGACTGATACAACCGTAAAAAGCATAATCGTCTATGTAAGATAGTTGAGTTCCCGAAGTTTTAACGCTTTCAAGCGCAAAACACTTATAAAAAGCAGATCTTCCTATTCTTTGCAAACCTATAGGAAATTTAACGCTATATAACGAAACGCACTCGTAAAAAGTATAATCTTCGATCTTTTTAAGGTTTGTACTTAAAGTAACCGTAACAAGGCTTGTACAACCGTAAAACGCGCCCTTTCCTATATATTTTGCATCGGAAAGACCTTCGACGGTTTTTAACGTGCTGCATTTATAAAACGCGTAATCGGCAACGCCGACGGTATTTTTCTCAAAAGAAACCGACGACGACCACATACCGTTATATCCTACGACCCAATTACCTGCGTATACGATACCGTAGTAATTCGGTTTATTCCAAAGCGCGGTATTTTTGAATGCGTACATACCTATCGACGTCACGGAATCGGGAATAATAGAACTTCCTACCGTTTTGTTATCGAGCAATGAACAACCGTAAAAAGCGTAATCGCCTATTTGTTTCAATCCCTCGCGGAACATAATCTGCGTCAGACATTTACAGAAGAAAAACGCATACTCATCTACGATTTCCACGCTGTTGTCGTATGTTTCGATTTTCCAGATTTCCTTACCTTGAGAAAAGGCGTATTTACCTATAACTTTTAGAGTTGCAGGCGTATATATTTCGGCGAGTTTTTCCGTTTTTTCAAACGTATAATCCGCAATACCCACCGTTCCTTCTTTAAAAGAATCGAGATCCAAAACCGTTATTTCTTTTAAAGTTTCTTCTTTGCAATAAACCAGCCAGTTGTCGGCGTATATAAACTTTTCTCCGCTCGTATAAGCGTCCGTAAAAAACTTCGTCATAAAAAACGCATATCTGCCGACGTGCATTACAGATTCGGGTATCGTAACGCTTTCGAGTTTTATATCGTTATAAAAACAAGCGTAACCGATATCGCTTAATCCTTCGGGTAAAGTCAACGCCGTTATTTCGGAACAATCGGAAAAAGCGTATTCGCCTAAAACCGATAACGCGCCCTCATCGGAAAAGACTATTTCCGTAAGCGCGGAACATTTACAAAAAGCGTTTTTACCTATTTCTTTTACGCTGTCGCCGATTTCAACCGACGTAAGCGCCGTATTTGCCGTAAAAGCGTATTCCCCGACCGATTTCACCTTATCGGGAATTACAACGCTTTTAAGCGACGAACAATCGGAAAACGCGGAATTACCTATAACGGTAACATTTTCGGGAATTTCGACCGTTTCAAGCGAACGGCAATATGCAAAAACGTAATCGCTGAGTTCCGTTAACCCTTTAGAAAGGTATACCGAAGAAAGCGATCTGCACGATTGAAAAGCAGAAACACCGAGATAAGTAACCGCGTCCGACATTACGACGGAAGTTATTTTGGGGCAATTATAAAAAGCGTTATCCCCGATATATGTAACGTTATCGCCGATTTCTATCGCTTTGACGCGCCCGCTTCCCTTGAATGCAGCGTCGGCAATACTCGTAACGGGTTTACCCCTGTATTCCGATTCGATATATACCGTTTCCGACGCCGAACCCACCTTTGTTATTTCGTATTCGGTATTGTTTTTTACAAGAGTATAAATACATCCGGTTTCATAGTCTTTATGAAAATTCAAAACAACAGACCATTCGGAATCAGTATAATTTTTCCCGTCGCCAACCGCTTTTATCGATATATCGTAATCGCCTTCCTGCAATTTGGAAAGATCATACGACGCTTTACGGGAAGTGTATTGTTTTTCTTCTCCCGTAGAAACGTTCTTCACGTTAACGGAATAATTCTTTGCGTTTTCGTCGAGTATCCACGAAAGAACGTTATTTTCGTCCATCACTATGTTGACTGGAGTGGTAAGCGTTTGTTTGCCGCAAGCGGTAAACGAAAAGGATAAGACGGCTAAAAGCAATATGACAAATGTTAAACCGATTTTTTTCACGTTCTTCTCCTTCTGTTGCCGAATATTTCGCTATGCACGGCATAATTTATTTTCAATAAACTAATTTCCATTTTTCTTTTCTCTGTATTCTTTAATAATTTCGTGCGGCCATTTAAACTTGAACTTACGAATCGCGACGTCGCATAAGAACAGAACGATCGCTATTATCATAAACACAATTTTCGGGTCGAAATTTCTTACGAAATCCGTTACGAAACTATTGAAAATTTCTTCGGGGTCGTCAAGATCTTTAATTACTTCTCCGTTCCCTTTTTGAGCCCACGTCTTGAATTTATCGGCAAGAGCGTTTTGATCCGAGCAATACGTAAAATCGTACTCTTTAGAATAAGAGAAACTCTTATAAAACTCTTTAGCTGCCAGCAATTCTCCGTTTGCCGAACGTTTTTCGATAATAACTTTATACACGCCTTGCGACTTCAACACGAAATCGCATCTGCTGTAATTGTTTTCAATGCCGAACGCGGAAGAAACGTATTCGTTTTTCTTGCCTTCGGTTGTTACCGAATTAAGAGATATTTCGGGCTGTCCGTTTTCCGACAACTTTATCAAACGACCGTTTATATATTCCCCGTTTTCAAGATTCGTGTACACGTCCAACCTGTTCGTGTAGTTCTGTTCGGTGAACACCGCGTTTATTTCGCTCGGTCTTATATCTTCAATAGGCATAAGATTTTCTACAACGTTACGAATAAATCGTTTACCGCCGTCATCCGCCATAAACGCGCTCGACCAATTACCGCTCAAATCGCACATGAAACTTCCTACGGTTCCTTTACCGAATTTCCATTGCGCGTAAATAGGAACGTTATAGTCGCCGGATAAAATCAAGTCGGCGTCCTTTTTGAGTTTTACCCCGTAGAAACCGTCGAGCGACGCTTTCATTTTTAAGTTACCTTCTTCTTCGCTGCCGTAATCGACACCGTTAAATAAAGGCGAAGTAACGTCGTAAACGGTAGGATAAAACGTTTCCATATTTACTTCGATAATATCGGGGGCTTTCAAATCTTCACGCATCAATCTTTCCAGCGTGCTCGTATCGGTTATAGCGTACATTCTGCCATGGCCGAGTTCAGCCGCCGTTTTCATAGCCTGCGCTTCGGAAGAAGTCTCGCTGCTACCGATAAGTACTACCGACAAAGTAATGCTTGCGGCTTCGTTTTCGTAATTATCTTTAATAACGCTTTCATACTTTTCTCTTTCCGAAACCACACCGTCGGTAACGATGATTATATGGCGTTTGCTTATATTTTTCTCTGCCCTTAACATATCGCCGGCTTTTTGAATAGCGCCGGGCAGAACGGTTCCGCCGTTTGCTTCCTGAATAGATTCTATCGCGTCGACGATTTTTGCTTCCTGCGTTCTGCGAGTTAAAGGCAAAATAACTTCTTCGTTAGTATCGAGAGTCATTACGCCGATAAAATCGCGTTCGCTGAGCGCGTTAAGGCAGGATTTGGCGCCGTCTACCGCGCATTGCAAAAAGGTCTTTAAGCCTGAACTATCCGTAGTCCCCATCGATCCCGAACGGTCGAGAATAATGACTACGCCTATAGGCGGCGTGTAATCGATAGCCTGAACGGGAAGAATCTGTTGATACACCGACCCTACCATATCTTTACGGACGTAGGAATGCGCTTCGCCGTTTTCGTCCTGACCGCCAACGGTTAAAAGCCCACCGCCGTAAGTATTAACGTAAGCGTAAAGCGTTTCGCTGAAACCTTCGGGCATATCTTTATTTGCAATATTATTTAGTATAACTTGGTCGTACGCTCTGAGTTCGTCAACGGTAATACCAACCAACTCATCGTCTCCGAGAATATTTTTATATTCTATTTCAAATTGATTTTCTTCTTCTAAAAGTTCTTTAACGGGAGTACACTCGTCTTCGTTTCTACCGAGCAGTAAAACCTTGTTAAATACTTCCAGATAAAAATAAGAAGTATAAACGTCGTTTTCAAAAAGAGTGCTTCCGCCCGAAGTAATTGCAAAATTCAATTCGTGCAAACCGCCTTCGTTAAACTTATGCCTTACGGTAACGAGTTGCGTTCCCTTAGAAAAATCTACCGACGATAACGACCCTTCCGAATCCGTTTCGTTGTCGGTTAAAGAAAGGGATAGATTTCCTTCCGTGTTGGCGGCAACGGTAACGACGATATTCACTTCTTCGTTTACCTTAACGTGATAATCGGGAAGCGTTACGTCTAATATTTCGACGTCATCTTTTTCGTAAGAAGAAGGAACGTTAACCACGTCGACTTTAATTCCGCTTGCGGAAACCGCCCTGATTACGGAAGAAGCGTCTTTATCCGTTTCTTTTCCGTCGGTAATAAGAACGATTTTAGACGTTTCGGGGTTACTGAACAAATCTTTAGTAAAAAGCAATGCGTCCGCAACGTTTGTAGCGCCGGTATCCGGTAAATCGGCAGATAAATACGTATCGAAAATATCTTCGATTTTATCCGTCAAAGGAACGGCGTATTTCTGATCGAAACCGAACGTAACGATACCGACTTTATATGAATCGTATTTGCTTTGTCTTAAAACAGTTTCGATAAAATCGTTTCTCTTTTCTTCGGATTGATTTTCCGTATCGGAAACGTCCACTAAGAGTATGATTTCGTTTTTCTCGTTCGGTACGGAATATTCGATAGAAAATCCCGACAAAACCAAAACGCTTAACGTAACGACGGTTAAGTGCAGAATCAACGGAATAATTCTGTTTCTAGTTCTTCTGAATCTTTTCGGTATTCTGAAATACGGTACAAAAGTTAATACAACCAACGGTACCAGGAACAACAAAAACCAAGGAGAAGAAAAAATAACTGTTAAACTTTTCATTTTCTCATTCCCCCTTAATTACCTTCTCTCGTTTGCAAGAACCATTCGATAAGTTCTATTACAACAAGCGCGAGCGCGAAATACATCAATAAATCGATATAGAAATTATTTTCGTCTTCAACGCCGTACGGGTCTGACAATCCGTCTAAAACGGCGCGAATATTACTTTCCGAAGAAGGTATTCTAACGTAAATGCTTTCCGTTACCAATTTTCCGAAATAGGTTGTCTGCATTATGTCGTACGTACCAGGTAAATCAAGATCGAGTATTGCGGGAAACTCGTCGAATATCTTTTCGACGTTACCCGAAACAGACAAGTTTTCACCGCGGGTATTAAGGTTTACTTTCTCGTTGACTTCGAAAGAATTCCCCTTAACGATTGCCGGCATAAAGTAATTTACGAGATTTTTTAATAATATGGCGTTTTCGGGCATAATACCCAGATTTGAATAATGATAACTGAAAGAAATGACGGCTATTTTTTGAGAGCCTTCGTTTTTAACGAGCAGAACAGGACTGCCGTTACAAGACAGAACTTCTTCATATCCCGAGTCGTGGCGTTCTATTTTTATATATCTGCTTATCTCTATCAGTCCGCTGTTAACACCCTTTAACACTTCGTGCGGAGTTTCTTCCGTCAGAGCAATCATCTGCGCTCTGAAATCGACTTCATCCCCTATTGTTAATCCGCTACCTGCGGGAGAACTATAAGGATTGATAAGCAGAACGGCGCCGTCGGCAGGCAATTCGTCGGGCATTCTGTGTTCGTATATGTATAAATCATAACCTTCGGTAGCGGGTGCGTTTCCGACTTTTACTTCGTCGAAAACAACGTCGTACCAGTCTGCCACGAACGATTTGATTTTGTAGAAAGCACCCGGAACGAACGTTTCGGGCATAGCGCTTGCGTATTGAATTTTTAAAGGTTCTTTTTGTCCGCCGTAAATATAAAAGGTATCGTCGTCAACAAAGGAATCTTCTTCGTTGATTTTCACCATTACGCGTTGATACGAATATAACGCGTCAATCGGATAAACCGTAACGTTTTCGCCTTCCTGCTCTTCGTCGACGTACGCTTGGTTTTTGAATATAATTCTTTGAGAAACACCGTCGGGACAAGCGACGATAGATTTATAGGAAAAAACCGAACCGACTTCGGTTTTATCGGCTGTGTTAGCGCCGCTTATTTCTATTTCCACTTCGATTTCTCTGCTTCTTCCGTAACATGCAACGTCTACGTAAAAAGTGAAATAGTTATCTTCGACTTCGGCGTACGCATTTAAAATTCCCGCGTTCCATTCTTCTTCGCTTGAAACGTTTTCGATTTTAATCGAAGAAGGTACGAAAGAATAAGTATTATCGGTAAAAATATAGATTTTTGCGTCTGGATTGTCCACGAGAACGTCTTCACAAATGGAAATGGCCCCGTCAATATCGGATACGCCGTACGAGCAACCGTTATTCTCCACAAGTTCGTTTATTTTTTCGTTTACAACGTTATTGCTTTCGGATTCCGCTCTTTGAACGAGATAATACGGATTATTATTTGCTACTATTACCGACATAATTCCGTTTTTGGCAAACGTATCTTCCGATAACTTAACGATTTTTTCCGTCGCGCGTTCGAAGCGAGAATATCCGTCGTTTATGGCGCGCATGCTTGCGGAAGAATCGAGTATCGCGATAACTTCGCTTTGATCTGTTTGTTCTTTTATAACTTTATTCGGTTCAGCCAAAATCAACGCGCTTAAAGCAATAATCGAAATCTGACAGATAATTATCAAAAGATTACGAAGTCTGCTTATCGGAACACGTTTTTTCTTATATTTTAGACTTAATTTCCAAATATAAGTACTTGAAACACTTTTTTGTTGGAAATTTGGTTTTATTATATAAATAATTATTAAAATTATTATTCCGATTAGCCCGAGAAGTCCCAAAGGCGCCAACAATTTCATAATTTAAATACCCACTTTTTCTCTGAATACGTAACGATAACCTATAATAATCCTTGCGTATCGCTTTTATCTACTGATTACATAAATCGATAAACGTATAAAACGAATATACGGGCAAACATAAATTATGGTTTGCCCTATTCGTTTTTTGTTTAACACATAAAATAATTTTTCGGATGACCCGTACAAAAATAATCGTTAACGAGTACCGAAGCGACTATTTTGCAATAGTCTTAAAATACTCGTATATAAGTTCTTTTTCTTCTTCCGTCCACCCTTGTTCTTTAGCCATTCTTTCAATGGCTTCTTCATAGGCGTTTTTATAAACCTGACCGCCGTAATACGTTTCGCCGTCAAAGACCTGGTTATGATCTTCGTAAACGCCGCCTGCGCCGGGTGACGGTTTTCCGGAATCGCTTTCTTCGCCTTCGCCGCCTTCCTTATAATCCGTAGGAAGTACTTCGGGAACGTCCCCGTCCGAAGGAGTGTCGCCGTTACCGTCAAGTTCGCTTATCGGCATAAACACGGCGTTATAAGTTACGTTCGAAATTATATAGGAATCTAACCGATAAGGATTATCGAAGCCGTCCGACCATTTAACGAAAGCAAACCCGTCTTCGGGAATAGCGATTACGGGCGAAGCGCTCGAACCTTCTTCTACGACCTGGAAAATTTCGCCGTCGATATATCCTTCGCCGGACAAAACTTCGTAAGAAACTTCAAATTGCTTTTTAACTTTATCGTCGTCTTTACCGCCTATAACTTCGGAGCCGTCGCCTATGATTCCGTTTGCCGAAAGAGCGGACACGGTCGTCATTCCGATACCGAACGCTGCGGTAACTATAAGACAAATTATGCACGGAACCGATATTGCTATTTTGATAAGTTTTTCGGTTATACCATTGGCTTTAAGCGTCCTGACGGTTTCTTCTCTCTGAATTTTATAAATTTCCGATTCTTCGTTACGGAATTGCGCCATTGTAAGGACGCGTTCTTCAAGTCCTAATTCGTCGATTCGTTTCGCCACTTTTTTTATAGACGTACGGTATTTTAAAAAGAAAGATAACGCCCCTGCCACTGCGGCAATGACGACGAATACTATTGCTCCCACCCAGACCGCTTTATAATCGGTCATCCAGGCGATAAATTCAAAAATAAGAAGTCCGGCAAATCCGAAAATACTACCGAAAATCGCAGATCTTAAAACTGCTTCGATAGTCAATTTAGAACGGTATTTTTTTAACATATTGTTTATATCCATAATAACCGTCTCCTTTTTTGTTTTTACGCAATCCCCCGCTTTGCTTTTCACAAAGCGGGTTCATTTTGCGTATCAGTATTGTTTTTTTAAGTTCTTTGCGTGGTTTTATATACTACGGTAACGCCTTCTGCCTTCAATAAAGGAGCAAGCCCCGCGGGCAACGCATCTTCGTTTTCGTAAGGAACGTTCACTTTAACGTTACATTCCGCAAAAGTGGTTGCGGCAACGGTAGTAATCGTTTCGGGAAGAGTTATCTCTTTAAGAGAAGTACAACCGTTAAAGCAATTAGCCGTTAACGCGCTCAACCCTTTTCCGAAAGTTATGGAAGTAAGGGATTCGCAATTCATAAACGTGTTAGCGCCAAGCGTCGTTACGTTATCGGGTATAACGATAGATTCAAGCGAAGTGCATCCGCCGAACGCAAGCAAACCTATCGTTAAAACCTTTTCGGGTATAACCAACTTAGTAAGCGAAGAGCAGTTTCTGAACGCGCCTTCGGGTATCGATTCAATATCTTCGAGCAATACGATCTCGGTAAGTTTACTGCAACTGTCAAACGCATAAACCCCAAGACCTACGCCTTTTTCGACAATAAATTTCCCCGTTACGGAAGACGGACAGAAAACGATTTTGTTTTCTTTATCGTAAACGATTCCGTTTTCGCCTTTACGGAAATTCTGATTTTTATCAGAAATATTTATATCGGTAAGATTTTCGCAACCCATAAATACGCCGTTCATAGTCGTTACGCTGTCGGGAATGTCAATCGAAACAAGCGACGTACAATTTGCAAACGCTTTCGACTGAATCGTTACGAGCGTACTCGGAAGAACTACAGTCTTAAGATTTTCGCAGTTAAAGAACGCGTTTGTACTGATTAACGTAACGCCTTCGGGAATAACGATACTTTCGAGAGAAGTACAATCATAGAACGTACTCGTCGGTATAGAAGTAATCTCCGTGGGTAACGTAACGTTTTTAAGCGAAGAGCAACCGTAGAAGATATACGTACCGAAGTTATTTGATTTCTCCGCCGTTGTTACGCTGCTTATATCGATGTTCGTAAGGCTTACGCAGTTTTTGAACGCATAATTTCCGATCTTAACAACCGACTGCGGTATTACGATATTTTTGAGCGATTCGCATTCGCTGAACGCGTAATTGTCTATCGTAGTAACGGTATCGGGTAAAACGACCGTTTCGAGTTTTTTGCAGTTAACGAATGCGTATTGAGGTATAGTCGTTACACCGGAACCGATAACGATTTTAGTTATATTCGCGCAGTCTTCGAAAGCGTATTTATCGAACGTTTCACCTTCGTTAATCGTAACTTCACCGGAAACGTAAGTCGGGCAATAAATAAGTTTATTGCTGCTGTTAAACAACATTCCGTGTTCGCCTTCAAGATAGAAATTATCGTTAGCGGGGTCTACGTCGATACGAGTGAGTTTCGTACAACCCGTAAATACTCTCGTTCTGATACCCGTCACGCTCGAAGATATGCTTACCGAAGTAAGATTATCACAATTCATAAACGCCGAGTCCCAAATGTATTTAACCGTGTTCGGGAGAATTATCGATTCGATACCCGAACCCATAAATGCGTTCTGACCGATTCCCGTATACCCTTTTACCGTAAACGATTTAAGAGAAGTACAGCCATAGAACATTTCTCTGCCGACGTAACCCAAAGTTCCTTCGAATTTAAGGTTGGAAAGAGAAGAACAATTCTTGAACACCCCGTTGACGCTTGTCGGCGCGTCTCCGTTGCCGAGCATAACGTCTTTGCCTATTACGAGATTATCAATCTTCGTACAACCTTCGAACACGCTTATACCTATGGCTTTTAATTTTTCGGGGAATTCAAGGGAGGTAAGAGACGAACACCCTTTAAACGTGCCGCCAGGAATAACCGTTAAGTTCTTCGGCAAAGTAACGGATTTCAGATTAGTGCAGTTCTGGAACACATAACCGCTACCGTTTGAATAACCATTCTTTATAGTGGCAGAACCGAGAACAGTTACGGTTTCGGGAACAACGAATTCTTCTAGAGAAGTACATCCACTAAAGAAATATGTGCCGATAGACGTAACTTTGCCTTTAAACTCAACGCTCTTAAGGCTTGTGCAGTTCTGGAACATATAGTTTGGCGTTCTAGTAATACCTGCCGGAATAGTAAACGATTCGAGCGACGAACAATTAGCGAACAAATACGTACCTAAAGTTTTTATCTTATTACCGAACTTAGCGGAAACAAGACTCGTACACCCTTTGAAAGCGTTATTCCCGATTGTTGTTACGCTATCAGGTAATTCAATACTTTCGAGAGAAGTACAATTCTCTAATGCATTTATACCAAACGAGTTCAATACGCTTTGACTTTTATTCTTAAACTCAATAGTTTTAAGATTAGTACAATTACGGAAAGCGTACTGACCGATTTTCTTAACGCTTGCAGGGATAACGACTTTATCGATATTCTTCTTACCGTCGAAAGCGTAATCGCCTATTTCTTCAACTCCGTCGGGAATTACGAATTCGTTAGATCCTTCGGTAGGTAATACGTAATAAATATTTTTACCGTCAAGGCTGGACAACGTCGAATTTTCTACCTTAACGGTAGTGCTCGTTCCGTCAATAATAATCTCTTTTAAGGACGCACACCCGTTAAGAGCCTTTACTATATTCGTCGAATTAGCGGGAATCGTAACGGAAATAAGACTTGCGCAAGAATCAAACATCTTATTGCCGAGTATCGTTTCTCCTTCAGACTTTTTAGGTAATTCAACCGATTTCAATGCGGTTTGAGCAAACGCGCTTGCGCCGATAGAATCAAGTTTTATTCCTTCTTCAAACTCTACGGACGAAAGTTTTTTGCACTGGTAGAAAGCCGACGCGCCAATCGTTTTAACCGATGCAGGAATTTTTATTTTTTCAAGGCTAAAACATACCGAGAACGCAGTTCCGGGGATTTCCGTAAGTTGCGAGCCTGCCTCAAAAACCAGTTCTTTTAAGTTGGTAGCCCCGCTGAACGCATTAGTCCCTATTCTTTTAACCGTTGCAGGTATCGTCAAGTTTCTGATGCCTTTAGCATAACTGAAAACCTGCGTGCCGATAGATTCGAGTTGAATATCTTTCGCATAGTTCACGGTAGTTAAAGTATAACTATAGAAGAATACGTTATTACCGATTTCTTTAAGCGTAGACGGCAAGTTTATCGTCCGTAACCCGGTCTGTCTTACGGGGTCTTCAGGATTACCGTTCAAATCAGTTACAGCAAACGCAAAATTACCGATTCTGGTAGTTCTTTCAGGGAACGTGATTTCTTTTAACGAATAAGTTCCCGAGAAAGCGCCGGAATTGACGGGCGGACCGCCTACCGAAGCGCCGTCTTCAACGATAAGAGCATCAGTTCCGCCCTGCTCGAATTCTACGGTTTTAAGCGAGCCGCACTTACGGAAAGCGGATTGTTGAATGGATACTACGGTATTAGGAATATACACTTTTTCAAGAGTAGTACACCCTTCGAACATTGATTCGCCGATAACCGTCATACCCTTAGGAAGAGTAATTTCTTTAAGCCCTTCGCAACTTGCAAAAACTTTACTTCCGAAAGTAAGATTTTCGCCGGAATTATTAAATTCGATTTTTTCGATTCCGCGGTTATAAGCAAAGGCGCCGGTTTCTATACGGGTCACGGTTTCAGGTACAACGAACTTTCCGCCCGCGGGAGTATTCATAATCGGGCAATAAAGTACGGTAACTAATACGCCGTCTTTATCTTTTCCGTAAAGAACTCCGTCTTTGGAAGAGTATTTAGCGTTATTATCGTCAACCGTTATCGTTTTTAACGAAGTCGCCATCGCGAAAGCGGTTATCGAGCCGTCAGTCGCTTCGCCGAGTTTCGTTACTTTTGCGGGAATAACTACGCTTTCGATAGACTCGCAGTACGCAAAAGCGTTTTCACCGATAGCAGTTAAATTCGCAGGCAACGTAACGGTTTTAAGTTTTTTACAACCGGCAAACGTTTCTTTCTTTATTTCCGTTATTTTTTCGGAGAAAGATACCGATTCGAGTTTAACGCAATCGGCAAATGCCATTTCGCCTATTTCTGCAGTTCTCGAAGGCAGCGTCAACCCGGTTATCGCCGTATTCTGGAACGCATTGTTACCGATAGAAAGTTTCGCGTCGCCGTCGATAAATATGATTTCGGTAAGATTTTCGCAACCGGCAAACGCAAAATCGCCTATTAAGGCAATGTTCTTGCCTATCGTGATTTTGGATATAAGTTTATTCTCGAAAACGTTAGAGCCTATCTCGACGACAGATTCGGGAATAACGTAATTGCCCGTTTTCGACGTGGGATAGTAAACTATTTTAGTTTTGAGTTTATTAAAGATAACGTCGTCTTCAACGGAGTAATTCGCGTTGTTTCCGTTAACCGTAACCTTAGACAATACGGTTCCGCCGAATATGCCGTTTATATCGATAACGCAGAGATCCGCGCCGATATTAAGTTTTTCAACGTAATACACGGGAGAAGTCGTCGCGGTACCGAACGCGGTGTTTTCAAATTTAACGTCTCCGCTGTTAACGGTAACTTCGGTAAGATTAGAAGTTGCGCCGAAAGCGTATTTTTCGAGAGTGTAAAGGTTTTCAGGTAAAGTAACGCTCTTTAACGCGGTACAATTATAGAACGCGCGGGAGCCGATATTCAATTTAGCATCGGACTTTTTACCTTTGAAATCTATCGTTTTCAAAGACTCGCATTTATTAAAAGCGCTGTCACCGATTTTGGTAACGTAAGCGGGAATTACCAAAGAAGTGATTTTAGTTCCTTCAAAGGCGTTATTTCCTATAGCCGTTACTCCGGAAGGAACGGTATACTGACCCGTTCTTGCAACCGGACAATAAATAATTTCGGTTCCGTCGGCATTACATAAAACGCCGTCTTTAGACGTATATTCTCCGCCTTTACCCTTAACGTTTACGCTCTTTAACGAGTTACACATACTGAATATGCTCTTGTTAAACTTCGTAATACGAGAAGGCAACGTAATTGAAGTTAAAGAAGCGCAATATTTAAACGCGTCCGCGCTAATGGTAAGCGCTTGTTCTTCAACGCCTTCGGGCGCCGGTTCGAATACGACGGTAGTTAATAATCTGCAATAGTAGAACGCCATCGAGTTGATAGCCGTTACGCTTGCAGGTATAGTTATTTTCGTAATCTTGGTGTTGTTGAACACTTTGGGAATCGTCGTTACCACGTCCGGAATTACGTATTCGCCCGTTCTCCCCATCGGGAAGTATTTAAGTTCTACCCCGTTGAATTCGCTGTTATTGATAAGTACGCCGTCAATAGACGTGTAGTTACCTTTATCAACGTTATCCGTCGCAATAATGTTTACGTTCATCAAAGAACTGCACGTATTAAACGCGGAACTTTCTATAAGTTTAATCGTATCGGGAATATTTACTTCGGTAAGGTCATAACAGCCTTGGAACGCGCTTCCTTCAACGGTGGTGACGGGTTTACCGTTATACGTTTCGGGAACGTTTATTATCGTAAATAAGTATCCGACTACGCCTTTCGAAACGGAATAAGCCTTACCGTTGTCGATTTCGTTGAAAGTGAAAGCGGATAACCAGCCGGCATAAAGAGTTCTGCCGTCTTCGACGTTATCCCAGATTCCTATACTTTCGCCTTTTTCGTTAGTATATCTTTCGCCCTGACCTTCGGGTTGAGAATACCAGCCGGCAAATCTCTTCGTTTCGTCGGGATTTTCTATCGTCATCGGTATAGAGTATTTTTCACCGAACGTAACGGTTGCCGTACGCGGCGCTCCGTCGTTATCGCTTTCTACTCCGCAGTAGTCGAGATGTACCGAATATTCGTTGGCTTCCCAAACAGCGTATAAAGTAACGTCTTCCGTGTCGTTAAAGGTACCGTTTACGTATTTCGTTCCGGCAGTTCCTTTGGGAGCGTTGTACCAACCCTTAAAGGTATATCCCCTGTATTGAGAATCGGTCAATTCTAATTTATCGCCGGTCGCTTTATATATAGTCGCAACGGGATTACCGCCCTGAGCGTCAAACGATATAGCGTAAACCGTTACTTTAGTGCTTGCAAGCGTTTTTTCAACGTTGTTTGCGCTGATATACACGACTTCAACTGTGTTTTCACCGGCAGTTGCGAAAACCGCTTCGGACGAGTAAGAACCGTCGTCTAAAGTCGCTACGACAACGCCGTTAACTTTTACTTTATAGCCTTTTGCGTTTACTATCGGCGACCATTTTACCAAACCGTTTTCATAAACTACGGACGCCGAAGTAACCGTTTCATCTCCGACGATAACGGTCGTTTCTTCGGTATACGCTGAATCGTTATCTCCTGCAACTGCTTTTACAGAAACGTAATATACTCCGTTTCCGTTTGCAAAGCAATCGTCGGTAAATTTAAACGTTACGGTTTCACCCGCGGTTGCGGCAATCGTTTTTTCAACGTTACCGATTTTGATTATGTAACTCGTTGCCCCTGCTACCGACTTAAAGGTAATCGTATTATCGATAACTTTTATATCGGTCGGAGCGGATATATGTTTCTTATTATATATTGTTTGCGCCGACTGAGAATTGTTATATCCCTTAGCGGTTGCGGTAACTTTTACTGTTATATCGCCCGCGCCGTAATTTTTCAAAGAAAACTCGGTAACCGCGCCGACGTCGAACTTTTCGGTTTTATTGTTAACGGTTACTTCAACCGCGTAGTTGGTAGCGTTTTTAACCGCTTCCCATGTTACGACGTCGCTTTCGGTATTAACGGTTAATCCGCCGACAGCGTCCAGATTTCTGACAAGAACGAACGCGTCGGAAACGGAAGAAGCGTATCCGCCCGCCGTCGCAGTTACGTAGAACTTAATACCCTCTTCGCACATTACGCAGTTTTTGAAATTGTAATACGTGGAAGTTCCGTTCGCAACGAGATCGTGTTCGTGAGAATCGTCGCCGCAAACGACGGTAATATAGTATTCCTGCGCGTTTTCAACGGGTACGAAACTTAAAACGAAGTCAACGACTTCGAAAGAGCAAACACGCGCAAGCGCTTTGTTCTTGTAATACGCTTTAGAAGTCTTACCGTCAACGGTTACTTCGATAACGTAATCGCCCGCGGCTACTTTAGTGAAATCGTATTTATAAGAAGTGCTTCCGACGTTAACGGGCGTGGTTGCTCCGCCGTCGGTTCCTTTAATAACCACGCTGTAACTTTTGTTTACGCCTGCAGACACCCAGGTAATTCCGCTTTCTTTAACGGATACCGCAAGGTCGTCTTTTTCGGAATAAACAGCGTACAAATTAGTATCGGACGTAAGAGTTTCGTCGCTGTATTTATAAGTAAGTTTATCTGCGTTCTGATAATCGCTTACCCACCAGCCTAAGAAAGTTTTCCCTTCAACTTCAAGTTCGGGTAAATCGAACAATTTCCCTGCGGCGGTATTGTAAACGTAAGCGACGTTTCCTTCACCGTCAATTAAAGTTGCGGTGAATTCCTTATTCGTTTCGGAAACTTCAATAAAACGCGCGTACAAAGTGATATCGCCCGTAAGGACGGTATCGAAACGATACGGCGTTTTATAATCGTTGTTTAAATACCAACCGATAAACGCATAGCCGCTCTTTACGGGTTCGGCAGGTTTTGTAACCTTTTTGCCGTTCATCGATTTTACTGTGGTAACGTTACCGTCAACGTTATAAGAAACGGTATTCTCTACTTCTTTATACAAGACATAGTGCGTTCCCTTATACGTAAACGACATAACGTTATTTTCTACAACGCACTCTACCTTACCCGTTTCTCCTTTAACGTCGAGGAAAATCTTACTGCCGTCATAGGTAAACATACCCGATTCGGAATAAGAATCCAACTTAAAGACAAAACCGTCTTCAGAGAGCGTCACACGGTTTTCACCGTTTGCGGTTTCGACGTAATAACTGCCGTAAACACCCGACTTATCGGCGCCGTCTGCCACACAGGCGCCAAGCGTTGTCGAAACGGCGGCAAGAACGATCAAAATCGCCAGCATGATCTTCTTTTTCATAAATGCCTCCTCTTTTATATGCCGACACTAATTCCCATTTTTATATCGGCACAAACTTTTCCTTTCGATTCAAAAAATAAAAACATTTTAAGAACGGTTTATTTATTAAAAAATATAAAAACATATCAGTTAATCGATTGCGTTTTCACCAGATAAAATAAGGTAAACCGACAAATCAATTTTTAATTTATCACCGTTTTTTATCTTTTAAGATTAAACCTCCCCATGATTTTATTTTTTAAATCTATTTTGCTGTTTATGATATTAAAATATTTTAAATTAGTCAAGTGTTTTAATGCGATTTTTGTTATTTTTTAAGAAATCGCATCGTTTTTTTACATTTTACTCTTTCAGTGTTAAAAACTACCATTTTATTAACACAATTTCATTCGTTAGCGTTATCGCGATGTTAATTTTTATCACTCATTACCTATATATAAATCCTCTGTCAAATAAAATTTTGCCGCAACGGTTTGACATATAAAAAAGATATGTGTTAAACTGATAACGTAATTTTTCATCGGAACGGATTAACGAAACAATGAGACAAAACCCAGAAAATAAAATTTTTACGATTCCAAATATACTGTCTTTATTGCGAGTAATAGCGATACCCTTCTTTATATGGGCATACACCGAAGAGTTTTACGAAACCGCCGCTATAATTGCGTTGGCTTCCGCCGTAACGGACATTATCGACGGATTTATCGCAAGAACCTTTCACATGGTAAGCACGTTAGGAAAAGCGCTCGACCCGATTGCGGATAAACTTTCGCAAATTTCTATCGCCATTATGCTATGCACTAAATTCCGCATAATGATTTTATTGCTTTTCCTTTTAATCTTTAAAGAAATCATTCAAGGTATCGTTTCTCTGGAAGTGGTTAAAAAGACAGGCACTACGTACAGTTCTCTTTGGTACGGAAAACTCAGCACCGTATTGATTTATTCAACGTTTATTCTTCACCTTTTCTGGATAGAAATCCCGTACACCCTGTCGCAGATATTAAATATCGCATGCGATATAATGATGGTGATTTCTCTTATTCTTTATATGATAAGAAATTACAAGGTTTTAAGACAACCAGATTAACGGCATCACAAAACGCAAAAAGCCCGCAACATAGCGGGCTTTTCTTTTACCAGTCTTCTTTTATGTTTGTTTTAATATCGTCGTAATATTCGAAATACTTTTCCTTAACGGAACGCTTTCTTTCTTCATTCCATTCTTCGGGATATAACGCGTCTTCTTCTTTATATTCAGACTCTCTCATATAGTCGTATTGCGTTTTACGGTTATCTTGCATTTGCATTCTCCTTTCGTACAGCGTTTGCAATTACATTTTTTAGGTTTAAGAATAACGGATAATCCGACGATTGCCGTTACGATTATTATACAACCGAATACGAAAAAAATCAAGCCGTTCGGTTCGGATATTATTTTACCGAAAATATTTATTATCAAAGCGACTATATAACCCGTTAAAAACTCAAACGTCAACATAAAAACAAAAGTTTTATTATCGTTTAGTTCTCTTTTTGCCTGCGCGACGGTCGCTATGCACGGAATCGACAACAAAACGAACGCCAAAAAAGCGTAAGCCGAATAAACGGTATCGAACAAAGCCGAAGGGTCGGAACAAACCAAAGATATGGTTTCGGCAACCGCTTCCCTTGCAAGTAAGCCGGATATTATAGCCACGGAAGCCTGCCAGTTACCAAACCCGAGCGGATAAAAAATGAATTTTATCGCGTTACCGATTCCGTATAAAAAACTTTTCTCGGTCTGACCGTAAACGTAACCGCCGAAACCGAAATTTTGTAACAACCAAAGCAAAATCGAAATCGAGAAAATAACCGTTCCCGCTTTAAGCAAAAACTCTTTTAATCTGTCAAGCAACAAAAAAATAACGCTTTTTACGTCGGGAATTCTGTATACCGGCATTTCCAGAAGAAAGCCTTTTTCTCCCCTTTTATCGTTACGGGCGCTTAAAATTTTACCGCAGACGGCAACAACTAATATCCCCAACAAATACAACGAAGTAGCAATAAGGGCGCTACCGCCGAACAGTTGATAAGAAAGCCACCCGAAAACCGCGGCTTTTGCCCCGCAAGGCAAAAACGGCGACAAAATAATCGTCATAGCCCTTTCGTCTTCGTTTTCGATTATGCGCGCGGCGGTAATTCCCGTAACCGTACAACCGCAAGATAATACCAACGGTATAACCGACTTTCCCCCAAGTCCGAACGATCTGAAAAACCTGTCTACGATAAAAGACACTCTCGCCATATATCCGCTCTCTTCAAGTAACGCGAGAAATAAATATAGCGCTATTAAATGCGGTAGAAATTCCGCAACCGTTCCTAACCCTTTACATATTGCGCTAAGAAGCGAAAGCCAAGGATTTCCGTCTCCTATTTTAGAAACGATTTTATCGAAAAGAGCAGAGATATTGCCGCTGAATATACCGCCGATTTTAAACGAGAAAAAGTACACGCAAAAAATTATGCCGATAAAAATAGGTAACCCGAAGATTTTGTTCGTTACGACGTTATCTATTTTTATCGTCAACTTTTCTTTTTTGTTTTCTGCCGTTTTTACGCTTTCCTTTAAAATTTTTGAAATAAACGCAAATCTTTTTTCTTCTTCGCTTTCACCTGTTGTTTCGTATATTGTTATTTCGGGAACTTCCGTTATAGACAACGCTTTTTCCATGAGCGCGTTCACGTTTTTATTTTTTCTTGCGGAGATAAGCACGACGGGAACGCCTAAATTTTCGGACAGTTTTTTCTCGTCGATAACCGTTCCGCTTGCGGCGACTTCGTCCGCCATATTTATAGCCACCACCATCGGAACGGAATACTCTTTTAGAAGCAAAGTCAAATTCAAATGCCGCTCTAAATTCGTACCGTCCACAATGTTGATTATCACGTCAGGCTTATTGTTTTTTAAGTAATTGCAAGCGCAAATTTCGTCGGCGGAAATCGGCGAAAGAGAATATACGCCGGGTAAGTCGGCTATTTTAACGCTTTTATCACGTTTATACGTTCCACAACCTTCATCTACCGTTACGCCCGTTCTGTTACCCGTTCTGCGGTGCAACCCCGTAAGCAAATTGAAAAGCGTGGTTTTACCCGAATTAGGGTTACCTATAAGCGCAATATTTTTATTCATATTCCACCTCGATATCTGCGGCGTTCTTTTTGCGAATTGCCATAAAAAAGCCTCTGCCGTAAATCTGCATGGGGTCGCCGAGCGGAGAAAATCTTATCACCTTAATTTTAGTATTCTCGATTAACCCCATAAAAGAAAGTCGAGCCTTAAAACCGTTTTCGCCGTTTATTTTTTTTATAATAAGCCTGTCGCCTGCCTTTGCTTCAGATAATACCATAAAACTATTTTATTTTGCTTATAAAAAAAATAAAACGGGATTTACAAAAATCCCGTTAAAATATAAAAACTCTCCCTGTGCGGGGAGAGTTTTTGTTTATTCAATATTATTAAGCGCCGTAGGTAATGTTAAGAGTTAAAACGCCGTTCGTAACAGAACCCGTATTTGCCAACGCAGTGTGACCGGTGGTAGTATTAACAGCATTAGTATAAAACTGACCGTCTACAACGTCAAAATGATAACCGTTGCAAGTAATGCAAGCGTCTACTTTAGAAGCGTCAAAACCGGTTTTCGTAACTTCTTCCGAAAGCCATACGTCGTAAGCCGCTTTCGCTTCCTTCATCGCTTTGGATTCGTTAGCCTTATCGACAACGTTAGAGAACGTAGGAATAAGAACAGCCGCGAGAATAGCGATTACCGCTATAACGACTACAAGTTCTACGATAGTAAAACCTTTCTTGTTAAACTTTTTCATTATAGTTTCTCCTTATGTTTCGGTTATATAACCGTTTTTTCTTATTTATTATTCGTTTCGGCGGTCTTTTCTTCGTTCATCGCTTTAAAGCAATCGTCGCAATAAAAGTCGTCGCCAACCTTATGACCTTTCCAAAGGTTAAAAGATTTTATCGAAATATCTTTGCCGCATTTTTTGCATTTCATTTCTTCCGAATATTTTATCATAAACTTTACTCCTTGAAAAAAACTTTTCAACTGAATTTTACTTTTAATATTATTACACAACCGTACATAAAAGTCAATAAAATTACATCGAAAAACAAATTTTTTACTTTTATTCGATACTTAAAGCCATCAATTCTTCAATACTCGTATCTCCGCTCAAAACCAGCCTTTTGCACGAATCCCACAACGTAACGAGTCCGTTGTCCAAAGAAATTTCACGCAGTTCTTCAATATTATGCGTGTTAACGATATCGTTTTTAACGCCTTTATCTATACGCATAATCTCGTGAACGGCTGTTCTTCCTTTATATCCCGTATGATTACAATACTGACACCCCTGCGCGTGATAAATATACGCAGGCTTTGTTAATCCCAGCGTTTTCATTTCCTGCGCGGTGGTTTTAAGTTTCTTTTTACATGCCGGGCAAAGTTTTTTTACAAGTCTTTGCGCGATTACGCCGACCAGAGCGTCTGCCAAAAGATAATCGGGTATCTTCATATCTTCAAGTCTTGTAATTGCCCCCGGGGCGTCGTTCGTGTGTAGCGTACTGAAAACCAAGTGTCCGGTTATAGCCGCTCTGACCGCTATTTCGGCGGTTTCTTCGTCACGGATTTCCCCTATCATTATTACGTCGGGGTCCTGACGCAATATAGATCTTAACGCAGTAGCGAACGTCAGATTCGCTTTTACGTTTACCTGCGTTTGCGTAATCCCGTGCATAGTATATTCAACGGGGTCTTCTACCGTGACGATATTTACGTCGGTTTTATTGATTTCTTTTAAAAAGGAATAAAGCGTGGTAGATTTACCGCAACCCGTGGGGCCCGTCAACAAAATTATACCGTGAGGACTTGCGAGCATTTTATCGACCAGAACGTTTTCTTCTTCGGTAAAACCTAAATCTTTACGGGTAAACTTAAAAGAAGTTTTATCCAGAATACGGATAACGAATTTTTCGCCGTAAACAGACGGAAGCGTAGAAACACGGAAATCGTATTCTTCGCCGCCGACGGTAACGTTTATTCTGCCGTCCTGCGGAATACGTCTTTCCGCTATATCGATTCCGGACATAATTTTGATTCTCGCGCAAATCGCAGGAAACGCGCTTATCGGGAAAGTCGTACGTTCCTGTAACTCTCCGTCTATACGGTAACGCACTCTGACAAACTTTTCGAATGGTTCTATATGAATATCGCTCGCTCTCGACGGAATTGCTTCCTTTATAATCGAATCGACAAGTCTTACGCCGGGGTTATCAACCGTGTCCGCGATATAATCTTCGTTTTTCGCGGCAGCCTTTTTCAGTTCCGAAATGTTTTGTTCGTCGTCGCGGTGCAAATCGGTCAGCGCGGTTTTCATAGATTTTTCCGCCGAGAAAGTATCTATCCTTTTTTCGATAGAAGTTTCGGTAGTCAAAACCATATCTATCGGGCAGTCGAAAAACGCCGTCAACGCCGATTTCGAATTAACGTTAAGGGGTTCAGCCACGGCAACGATAAGCACTCCGTTTTCATCGATAAAGACGGGCAAAAACTTGTTTTTCTTCATATAATCCGAAGAAAAATTTTCCGAAAGAGTTTTATCTACCCGCAACATATCGAGTTCGACAGATGGAATTTTATAATATTCCGATAACGCGTCAAGTTCGTTCGATTCGGTAACGTAATCGTTGTCAAGCAGATATTTTCTCACGGAAACGCCGTTCTTTTTTGCGCCTTCTTTTATCGAACCGACGTCTTTTCTTTGTATTAAATTTTTCTTAACGAATACGTTAAGCAAAATATCGTCTGAAATCATAGTGATTATCCTTTTATAGCGTCATCATATCGAGTATAGGCGAGTAAACGGCAATAAACATTACGCCGACGACTACGCCTAAAATCAACAACATAACGGGTTGTATTTTCGCCGCTGCAGAAGTCAGGGCGCTTTCTACAAGGTCGTCGTAAAACGAGCACGACCTTTTAAGCACGTCGTCAAGCGACGCGGTTCTTTCGCCTACCGATATCATTTGCAACATTATAGGCGGAAACAAATTGTAGTTTTCAAACGCGATAGAAAGCGGCAATCCCATTCGGATATCTTCCGCAGCCATTTTAAAACGCTTTTCGACGTCTTTGTTTTCAAATACTATCGTAACCGCGTCAAGCGCGTCGTTTACGTCCATACCGCTCGAAAGCAACAATCCGAATCCCCTGGCAAACCTTGCCGTTATAAGGTTTACGTTGATTTTTTTAAATATCGGGAAATTAACTTTAATCCAATCGTAAATATATCTTCCCCTTTCCGTTTTCCCGAACAGGAACAACAAAACCGCCAGCACCACTATTCCCGCAAGCAGATAAAGCCAGTAATTCAGCAAAAAGTCTGACATAGTAAATATAACTTTCGAAAATCCTTGTTCGGGTATACCTAAATCGCTAAGGGTTTTCCTGAAAGTCGGGATAACGTAGGTAAGCATCAATATAACTATACCTATCATCATGCAGAAAAGGAAAATCGGGTAAGCGAACGCCGTTTTTACCTTTCTTTTAAGAGCGCGATCCTTTTCATAATAATCGGCGAGCGAAGCCATTACTTCGTCGAGTCTGCCGCTGTTTTCACCGATTTTAATCATCGAGTGGAAAAAGTTCGGGAACACGTTTTTATGCTTTGCCAAAGCGTCGGAAAGCATCTGCCCGCCTTTTACGTCGTCGTATACGACGTTTAACAAAGACTTAAAATAATTCGAAAAATTCTGTTCTTTTAATATTTCTATAGCGTCTAATAAAGATATGCCCGAATTAAGCATTATCGAATACTGACGACAAAAAAGCGTCAATTCGGAAATGTTTACCTTGCCCGTTCCGAGAGTGAAAAAAGCCGAGGGCGTTTTACCCGTATACAGTTTTGCCGAAACGAGATACAAACCTTGTCTTGAAAGTTGTACTGCAAGGTCGTCTTCGTCTTTCGCGAGAAAGTAACCTTTCTTTTTTTCTTTATTATTATTTAACGCAACGTATTTATATTGTTTCATCTGTTCACCTATACGCTTAAAATCTGGGAAGTGTAAAAATCTATTATAACGTTTCCGAAAAACAGCGAAATAATCAAACCCGCTACCAAAAACGGCGCAAACGGTATTTCTCTGCTCTCTTTTTCCTTAATTTTCTTTATTATCATAAATACGCTGCCGCTTATCGAAGCGATTAAAACGGTAAGCAATAATTTTTGCCATCCTAAAAGCAAACCGTACACAATAAGAAGTTTAACGTCGCCACCGCCCAAAGCGTCTTTTTTTAACCATGCTTTACCGATTAATGCGATTCCGATAAAAATTATCGCAGCGGCGCCGAAACCGATAAGGTGCGAAACGTAATCGTATTCAGTATCGCAAAAAATCGCCAGAACCGCAAACGGCAACGTTATAAAATGAAATCTGTCGGGAATAATCATATGCTCTATATCAATAAAAAACACGCATATGCTTATCGACGATACTATCATCGCGATTACGGCGTAAACCGCGTTATCGTGAAATACGTAAACGCTTAAAAGCCATAACAAAGCGTTAAGGATTTCAACGGCGGTATATCTGAAAGAAATTTTCTCTTTACACGAGCGACATTTTCCGCCTAAAATAATATAAGAGATAACGGGAATATTATCGTACCACTTTATTTTGCGTCCGCATTTCGGGCAATGCGAAGCAGGCGTCGCCAGACTCATCGCTAGCGGAACGCGATATATTACCACGTTCAGAAAACTGCCTACGCATAAACCGATTATTCCGCTTAAAATGTACGTCACTACAAGATAGTAACCTTCGGGGATTGCATAAATCATCTTTTCCCGTTCCCTTAAAAAACGTTAAACCCGTTATCGTTATTAAACAAAGAACCGCCGTAACAAGACAAATCGGTAAAAATCTTCTCGTCGAGATTGTTTAATTGCGCGGAACAAAAGGAAATCGATTCTTTGTAGTTCTCGTTTAATTTATCGATAATAAATTCGTACTCTTTATCTACGTTCACGTATATAAAAGACGGGTTAATAAGAGAAACGATTTTCTCGTTATCGTATATATACCTATAAATCCACTCTGCGAAAGTTTTAAGATTAGTTGCAAATACGTCCTGTTCGTCCGCGGTAGCGGCAACAAGTCTTTCCGCTTGCTTTCTCCGAATTTTTTTTGCAGCCTTATCGTAATAAAGTTCTTCTTTGTCGGAATTTTCGTCCAGACCGTTATCGTACGCTATCTCGTTTGATAAAGCGTTTATATACGCTTTTAACACCGCAGTTTCGGCGGCGGTATGATGAATAACGTCGTTAACGTTTACTACGTTTTCGCTTTTCAGCAAGGAAACGCCGAAAGGAATGGTTGCGCCGCAAACAGCGTTTCCGTCATATACGAATATCAGTTTCGTATCGTCTTTTTTTACGTCGGCAAATATATATCCTTTCTTCGAGTCTTTACGGAAATTTCCGAATGCTTTAATCGTTGCTTCCGACGAAACGACGCACGCGTTTACCCCTATCTTTGCCGCAGCGCACGCCGCTTTCAATTTCATAACCCTTTCGGCTTTTATTCCGCTGACAAAATAAGTGTTGGCATTTTTATTCTTAAGCGCGCAGAACGATTTAATAAACAAATCTTTTCTGTTTTTATATAATCCGCATAAAGAAATCTCAAGAGTATTTTTTATATTTTTCCCTGCAATTACGGGTACTTCTACACAATCGGTTACGACTGCTGTTTCGGGAAAAACGACGTTTACCCGAATTTTGTTTATACCGTTATTTTTTGCAAAATTTAAAATATCCGCCACTAACGTTTTATAAAACTCGTCTAAATAAGAATTAAACGAGCATGGGCGTTCTTCTATTACGGTTTTTCCATTCGCTTCGGTCGTCAGTTTTATAATGCCTGTTTGAAAATCAAAACAAACAGTTATTAAGTTTTTGCTTTTAAATAAAGCGGAATTATTAAAAAACATATCAGTTAAGCTCATATTATTTTTCTCCAGCGTAAAACCGTAACCCCGTCGGACGATTTCCGCACGGCAACGTTAAATCCGTCGTTATTCTCGTTATGTCTTGCCGTCAGTTCGTATATCTCGTCCGTTCCGTCGTCTGTTATTGTGACGGTAACGGCGTAATCCCCGCTGACAGAAGAACCTTCTTCGGCGGAATTTGCTTTTACGTCTTTAATAAATTCTTCGCCCATCTTCGAAAGATAAACGCTATCTTCAAACTTTTTATTATAGACGTTTGCTTTGTTCATGCCGAAAACGTTTACGGAAGCAATCAGCGTTATCAAAGACGATATAACCAGCATAAATAAAATCGCCGACTCTATCGCCGAGCCTTTTCTGTTTTTAAATAGCCTTTTCATATTCTACGTTAATAAAAACTTTGTCCGGAAGTCTTTTCCCGACGGCGGTAAACACGTTGGCATCGAAGTCAACCGTAATTACCAGTTCGACGAAGTTATCCGAATACGCAAATCGGTTACCCTCGACGACAAATTTATCCTTGAAAGAAAGTTCGTTAAACCTTTCGTCGAATTCCGTTTTAGTATCTGCAAATTTATATAATTCTAATACCGTTTCGGTATACGAGCGCGTTTCCGCGCAGGAAACGGTTTTTAACGACGATATACTCGACGCTTTAACGATTGTAAGTGCAGATAACGAAACTATCAGAATTACCGCAAGCGAAATTATTACTTCCGCTATCGAAAACCCTTTTTTGTCTTTCACGAAGTCCATATCATTCCCCCGTTACTTGCGCCGAAAAGACTTTTTTTATAAAGTCTGTGTTTTTATTAGTTTCCGATGACGGTCTGCCATAAGTCACGTTACATTTAATCGCGTGACGCGTATTTATCGAATCCGTTCCCGAAATAACGCTGAAAGTCATTACCTTTACCGCTTTAACGCTTTTGGAAACGGCGGTCCCGTTCGGCAAAACGTAAAGTATTTCGCTTTCGTTTAATTTATAATACGCGATCGAAGCACCGCCTTTATACACGTTTATCTCATTTAAATTAACCTTGAATTCATATTCGCTATCGTCGTAAAACCCGATAAAATTACCGAAAGATTCCTGAGCAAAGCCTATATCGTCGGAAACGGCATTGTTTTCGTTCACGATTTTCCCTTGAGCGGAAACGGTTAAAGTAAAAGAAACGGTCATTACCGCAACGATAGCCAGAACGGCGATAACGATACATATTTCGGCAATGGTATTTCCTTTTTTTAACGTATTCGTTTTTCTCGATTCCGCCGAAACCATTTTTTTACCGCCTGTATTTCTTTTTAAGATTAAACTTTTCCTTTTACTTTTCTAATATATCACTTTTTAGCGTTTATGTAAATGATTTTTTATTAAAAACCGTCGTAAACAAAAAGGGTTCGATACTTTTTGCGTATCAAACCCGAATACGTGCGCGAAAACAAATAAAAAATCTCCACGCCGCTTTATATTTGCCGGAACATAATACTCTCAACCCCGAACGTCGGTTTAAGTTTTTTATTCTTCGTTAAAACAACTTATAATCGCAGTTTTTATGCTTGCCGTATTTTTAACGTTAACGCGCTTCTTTTTGTGTCGCTGCGGATAAACCTTTTGCCCGTTTTCTATTTCTTCATATTTAAAAGAATAAAAATTCATACTGTGTTGTTTTAAAAACATATAGCAACCGTCGTTTTGTTTTCTGCCCCAAAAAACAAAACCTATCGAATTGTAATACCCCAGATGATTGCTTTCAACAACGTACCCGAAAGAAGAAAGAGTCGAATCGACGGTATCGATAACTTTTTTATACTCTTCGTACTTTATCTTTTTCCCGAAAGGTACTTTATCTAAAAACAAAGCCGACACTTCGAAGTAGTTATAAAAATCTTCTGCCGCAAACGATAAAACGCCGTCTTCTAAAATCCAGATATACCCGTAGAACGAATGAACGTAACTCGGCTCGCCGAATACGGTTTTCATTTGTTCGAAAATCAGGGTAAACTTTTCCCCGTCACACTCGCAAAAAGTTATTTTTTTAATTTTTTTGCGAAATATACCATAACGTTTAATTCCAGTAACGTAAGGTAAATTTTCGTTTGCTATTTTATAAACGTCAGACAAAACAGCCATATTCATCTCTCTTTTAAATTGATTTTTCATAGTTTATCATATTTCTATTCATAAATCAACTTAACGGTTAAATCGAAACAATATTTTGTATATAGTAAGCCGAAAATTCCAAGGGATCCGTCTCGCTTTGTCTTTAAAAGAAAAACGAACTCAAGATTTTTTCTTAGGTTCGTTTTATTCTTGTTTGGTGCGGGTAGCAGGAATCGAACCTGTACGCCGTTGCCGGCATAAGAACCTGAATCTTACGCGTCTGCCAGTTCCGCCATACCCGCATATATTGCCCTTTGATTTTTACTCGGCAAGGACGTTCCGAGGCGGAGCGTTTCGCTTAATCCGCGCATATAAAAACGCATTTCTGCGAATTTATCTGTATTAACGAAAAATTACAATTCGTAATCCACCGCTATGCTGCCCGTTCTGACCGCGTGCATATGTTTTTTTACAACCGAGCAGTGGTATTCGTCATTCTGGTAATCGGTTAACGCCGCTTCGTTTTCAAGCGTTACCTGTAATATTATATCATAAGACCTTTCGGAATGCAAGAAATCTACTCCAACTTCGATATCTTTTATTTCAGGAACTTTTCCTTTCATAGACAAAAGTATTTCTTTCGTCTTTTCGACGTCGGTTCCTTCTTTCAATTTAAAGCACACTATATGTTTAATCATAATTATTATTTAAGCGGAACGACCGCTTTCGCGTTTAATGTTAAATCCGCAAAATTTCCTTTTAAGTATTGTAAGTAACCTTCAGCCGCTATCATTGCGCCGTTATCCGTGCAATATCTTTTTTCGGGAAGAACAAGTTTATTTCCCCGTTTTTCACAGGTTTCTTTCAGTAAATCTCTTAAATATCCGTTTGCGCCGACGCCGCCAGAAACGGCAAGCGTTGTGTAACCCGTTTTTTCCATAGCCATAACGGCCTTCTCAACGAGAACGTCTATTGCGGAATGCTGAAAACTGTTGGCAACGTCCGCCTTATTTACTTCGTTGTCTTTTTGCTGTTCGGTATGAACGTAGTTTATTACCGCGGTTTTTAGTCCGCTATAAGAAAAGTCGTATTCGCCGCCGTCGTAATGGGCAAGCATTTTGGGAAGTTTTACCGTGTTATTTCCCGTTTTAGCGAGCCTTTCGACGTTCGGTCCGCCCGGATAATTCAATCCTAAAACTCTTGCCACTTTATCGAACGCTTCGCCTACGGCGTCGTCGATAGTTCCGCCCAAAACGTTTAACTTATAATAATCTTCTACCGCTATTATTGCCGTATGACCGCCGCTTGCGAGAATTGTCACGAAAGGCGGTTTCAACGTTTTATCCGCAAGATACGCCGCGGCGATATGCCCCCTTATGTGACTTACGGGAACGAGCGGTTTATCGGTTGAAAATGCGACGGCTTTCGCAAACGATACGCCTACAAGCAACGCTCCTAAAAGTCCCGCGCCTTCGGTAACGGCAAAAGCGTCGATATCGTTTAAAGTAAGCCCCGCGGATTTTAACGCGTTTTCGGTTGCCGTTAAAATGGCTACGGTATGGTTTCTCGAAGCGATTTCGGGAACAACTCCGCCAAACCTTGCGTGTTCCGTTGCCGAACTGATAATTTCGTCGGCAAGAATTTCCCTGCCGTTTTTAACTATCGCAACGGCGGTTTCGTCGCAAGAAGATTCTATCCCCATTATAACCGCGTCTTTTTTTATCTCGGTGTTTTTTACTTTTTCAAAATAACTCATTGAGATTTTTTCAGATAATCGTTGATAAAACCTTGTATATTGCCGTTCATTACCGACTGAACGTCGGAATCTTCGTAGCCCGTTCTATGGTCTTTTACGAGAGTATAAGGGCAGAAAACGTAACTTCTTATCTGACTGCCCCACTCTATTTTCTTTATTTCGCCTTTAATTGACTGGTCACGTTCGAGTCTTTCTTCTTCACGCTTTTCGGTGAGTTTACCGATAAGCATTCTCATTGCCATTTCCTTATTCTGCGTCTGGCTTCTTTCGTTCTGACAAGAAACGACGATTCCCGTCGGTAAGTGAGTTATTCGTATAGCGGAATCGGTTTTGTTGATATGCTGACCGCCCGCGCCGCTGCTTCTGTACGTGTCTATTCTCAATTCGTCGGGATTGATTTTAATTTCTTCGTCGTCGACTATTTCCGGCATAACTTCGAGAGACGAAAAAGACGTATGACGGCGTTTATTTGCGTCAAAAGGAGAGATTCTGACTAATCTATGGACTCCTTTTTCGGCTTTCAGGTATCCGTAAGCATTTTCGCCTTCAACTTTAAACGAAACGGATTTTATACCCGCTTCGTCACCTTCCAGACGGTCTAACTCGGTAAGAGTGAACCCGTTTTTCTCCGCATAGCAGATATACATTCTGTACAACATTTCCGTCCAATCGCACGCTTCCGTTCCGCCTGCGCCGGCGTGTAACGTGAGAATAGCGTTCAGTTTATCGTATTTTCCGCGAAGAAGAGCCTGTAACCGCATATTTTCAACGGTTTTTTCAACGGTTTTCAATTCTTCATCGAGTTCGGCAAGCAAACTTTCGTCGTTTTCTTCTTCCGCCAAATCGACTATATCAGACGCGTCGGTAATAACCTTTTCCGCTTTATCGTATGCGGAAATCTTATTCGTAAGCGTGGCTATTTCTTTAGATATTTGCTGAGATTTTGCCAAATCCAAAAACACTTCCGGTTTTTCGGATTGTTCGGTTTTTTCTTTTAATTCTTCTCTTAACCTGTCCAGGTCAAAGAGAGTGCCCTGCCTCGTATAAGATTCCCTGAAGTTCTTTTATCTTCGCTTTATATTCGTCGCTTTTTATCATAATAACTCCTTAAGCGTTTTTACCGCAGCAGTCTTTATATTTTTTCCCGCTTCCGCAAGGGCACGGATCGTTTCTGCCGATTTTCTTTTTAGCAACCTGTCTCATCGGTGTGGAGCCTTCCTGATTAGTTATAAGGTCTTTCTTTTCTTCTTGTTTTACTTGCGGTATTTTCTGTAATTCCGCTTTGAGTAAAAGCACGGAAGTATCTTCTCTTATCGACATGGTAAGATCTTCGAACATCTCGAAACCTTCTTTTTTGTATTCAACTACGGGATCGACGTTACCATATCCCCTTAAAGAAATACCTTTACGGAGTTGATCCATCGAATCGATATGGTCTATCCACTTAGAGTCGATATTTTTCAATAATACGATTTTTTCGATTTCGTAGAAATTTACGCCTTCGTTTTTATATCTTTCGATTTTTTCTTCGTAAACCTTAACGACTTCTTCGTTAAGCTTTTCGATCATATAATCGTAATCCCAGTTCTCTGCGCGTTCTTTCGTTACGAATTCGTATCCTTTCGGTAAAAGTTTCGCTTCGATAGCGTTATTTAACGCTTCCAAATCCCACGTTTCGGGTTTGTTTTCTTTTTCGATAACGCTTCCGACAACGTACTTGATGAATTCGGGGAAAAGCGCGAGAACGTCTTCGTGAACGTTGTCGCTCTTTATAACTTTCATACGTTCGGAATACATAACTTCACGCTGTTTGTTCATAACGTCGTCGTATTCAAGAACGCGTTTTCTTATACCGAAGTTTCTGCCTTCTATCGCTCTCTGCGCGTTTTCAACACTTCTCGAAAGCATTTTGGACTGTATCGGCGTGCCTTCTTCCATTTTGAAGAACTCGTAAACGTGCTGCATTCTTTCGCCGCCGAAACGTTTAGCCAAATCGTCTTCGAGCGAAATAAAGAACACCGACGAACCCGGGTCGCCCTGACGCCCGCTACGGCCTCTCAACTGGTTGTCGATACGGCGGGATTCGTGTCTTTCGCTGCCAAGTATATGCAAGCCGCCCGCTTCGACGACTTTTATCTTTTCGGCGTCGGTTTGTTCTTTGAATTTAGCGTAAATTTCGTGATAATGGTTTCTGATTTCTTTTACGTCGTCGGGAAGGTCGGTAATAAACGAAGTTGCTAAATCGATTTTTTCTTCTTCGACGCCTTCTTCGCGAAGTTTTCTTCTCGCCATGAACTCGGGGTTACCGCCGAGCAGAATATCCGTTCCGCGCCCCGCCATGTTGGTTGCTATGGTTACCGCGCCGAGCCTGCCCGCCTGAGCGACGATATCGGCTTCTTTGGCGTGATTTTTAGCGTTTAATACGTTGTGTTTTATGCCTTTTCTGATTAACAGTTTAGAAATTTCTTCGGATTTTTCTACGGTTATCGTACCGACAAGCACGGGCTGACCGTTTTTATGTCTTTCGTCGATTTCTTCTATTATAGCGTTATTCTTTTCTTTGACGGTTTTATAAATTACGTCGGGATTATCGATTCTCGCAACGGGTTTGTTGGTAGGAATTTCCAAAACGTCTAATCCGTAAATCGATCTGAACTCTTCTTCTTCCGTTTTTGCGGTACCTGTCATACCGGAAAGTTTTTTGTAAAGCCTGAAATAATTCTGGAAAGTTATGGTAGCGTAAGTTTTGTTTTCGTTTCTTACCTTAACGCCTTCTTTCGCTTCGATTGCCTGATGCAAACCGTCGGAATATCTACGGCCTATCATAAGACGACCGGTAAATTCGTCGACGATTATTACTTCGCCGTCGGAAACGACGTAATCGTTATCCTTTTTGAAAATATAGTTAGCCTTTAACGCCTGTTGAATATGGTGAGATAATTCCGCGTTTTCTATATCCGCAAAGTTGTTAAGCCCGAAAAATCTTTCCGCTTTCGCCGCGCCGCTTTCGGTAATCTGAACGGATTTTTCTTTTATATCAATCGTAAAGTCGGTATCGAGAACCAAACTTTTAACGAATCTGTTTGCGGTAATGTATTTATCGCTCGATTGCTGACCTCTTCCGGAAATAATAAGCGGAGTTCTCGCTTCGTCGATTAAAATGGAGTCTACTTCGTCGACGATTGCGAAAGACAGTTCTCTCTGAACCATATCTTCGGCTCTGTTTTTAAGATTATCTCTTAAATAATCGAAACCCATTTCGTTGTTAGTTCCGTAAGTAATATCGCATTTATACGCTTCGCGTTTAGCGTCGTCGTCCATACCGGAAATCGCAACGCCTACGGTAAGGCCTAAAAACTTATATACTTTACCCATCCATTCGGCGTCTCTCGAAGCAAGGTAATCGTTTACCGTTACGATATGAACGCCTTTACCGGTAAGAGCGTTAAGATACGCCGGAAGCGTAGCCACAAGCGTTTTACCTTCGCCCGTTTTCATTTCGGCAACTCTGCCCTGGTGCAAACATATACCGCCGATAATCTGCACCTTATAATGGCGCATATTAAGAACTCTGTACGCCGCTTCCCTTGCAACCGCAAACGCGTCGCACAAAATATCGTCGAGGGTTTCGCCCTTGTTCAGGCGGTCTTTTAATACTTGCGTCTGCGAGCGAAGTTCTTCGTCGCTTAACGCCGCGTACTTGCTTTCATAAGACAAAACCCTCTCAGACAGAGAATCGAGTTTTCTTAAATTTCTTCTGCTTTCTCCGCCGAGTAAAAATCTGAATAATCCCATTATCGTCTCCTCATATATCTACGGAAACGCTTGCAACCGTTAAAAGAATAACTTCGCGAGCGCCCGAGTTTTTCAATTTTTCCGCAACCGTTTCGGCGGTCGCTCCCGTAGTGGTAACGTCGTCTACCACCAAAACGCTTTTATTTTTAATAGATTTTTTATTTATCGTTCTAAACGCGCCGTCCAGATTTTTCAATCTTTCAGACCTGTTTAATTTTGCCTGACGATTCGTTTCTTTCGTCTTTTCGAGCAGAACTTCGCACGGAACTCCTACCCTTTTAGACAATCCTTCCGCTAAAAGCCTTGCGTGATTGTATTCGCGTTTTCTTTCGGCTTTTGCCGTCATCGGCACGAACGTTATTACGTCGCAAGACATAAAATTCTTAAAGTAAGTGTTTGAAAGGGATTCGGAAAAAATTTCCGCTATATACTTCTTTTTATCGTATTTTAATCCTTTGATTAAAGAACTTATCGGCTTTTCGTACTTAAAAGAACTTCTGCCTTTATCTATTGCGGTAAGTCTGTTTTTGCAAGTCAGACAATACTTTTCCGTCTGCTTCGTCGCCCTTCCGCAATGTTCGCAGATATTACCGTCGTTATAAGGAAGTTTGGCAAGACATTCTTTACAAAAATAACCGTCGCCAAAAATCTCTTTGCCGCACGCGGAACAAGTCCACTTCGTGTTAAACAAATCTTTATCGAAAATATTTTTTATAAAACTTTTTATCTTCGTTATAAAAGACATTATAAATACTTCTTAAGTTCTTCCGCCTTATCGGTTTTTTCCCACGCGAACCCATCTCTTCCGAAATGTCCGTATGAAGCCGTTTTATAGAAAACAGGCTTATTTAACTGTAATTTTTCTATTATTGCGCGCGGTCTTAAATCAAATTCTTTTACCACGATATCGGCTATATCGCTATCGGAAAGTTTACCCGTGCCGTAAGTGTTAATCATAACGGAAACGGGTTTTGCAACGCCTATCGCGTACGCTATCTGTATCTGACATTGATCTGCAAGTCCCGCCGCAACGATGTTTTTGCAAATATATCTCGCCATATAAGTTGCGGACCTGTCGACTTTGGTGCAGTCTTTTCCCGAAAAAGAACCGCCGCCGTGCGGACATCTGCCGCCGTAAGTATCTACGATAATTTTTCTGCCGGTAAGTCCCGAATCGCCCGCAGGACCGCCGATTTCGAATCTGCCTGTCGGGTTAATATAATATTTGGTATTATCGTCCAAAAATTCGGAAGGCATAACTTCGTCGATAACGTACTTTTTTAAATCTTCGCGCAATTTTTCGGTAGAAACCGTTTCGTTATGTTGCGAAGACAAAACAACCGCTTCGATTCTTTTCGGATTGCCGTTTTCGTATTCAACCGTTACCTGTCCTTTACCGTCCGGACGGAGATAACCCAACTTACCGCTCTTTCTGACTTCTTCGAGTTTTTTGCACATTTTATGAGAAAGAACGATAGGAAGCGGCATGTATTCTTCCGTTTCTTTACAAGCGTATCCGAACATAAGACCCTGATCGCCCGCCCCGATTTTATCGTAAACGTCCTTATCCGATTTACTTGATTTAACTTCTAAAGAATTATCCACGCCGAGCGCGATGTCGGTACTCTGCTTGTTTAACTTAACAAGCACGTTCATTTTATCCGCAGAAAACCCTATGCCGTCTTCCGTATATCCTATATCGGCCACGACCTTTCTCGCAACCGCCTCGACGTCGACCTTTGCCGCCGTCGTTATTTCGCCCATGATCAACATAAAGTCCGACGTTGCGCAACATTCGCAAGCAACTCTCGAATCGGGATCTTGTTTTAATAATTCGTCTAATATAGCGTCCGCGACCTGATCGCAAACTTTATCGGGATGCCCCGAAGTAACGCTTTCGCTGGTAAAAAAATTTTTCATAAGTTATAATATCCTACACTAATTTAACTTTTACATTATACACGAAAAGGAATACTCTGTCAAACACAAAAAGAACATAATTTGCCCCAAAAAGGCGAATATAACGAATATTTCCGAAACAAATCCTTTTGCGCCCGACCGTACCGTTCGTTTTTTGGCGAACGACGGTTTTTTGCGCTTGACAATAAATTTTTTCAAGACTATAATTTTTGTGTATAAATTAGTGTTTTCATATTAAAAAGACTTAGTAGCAACAATAATTTTCAATTGTATTTCAAGCAAATTTAATGTATAATAGGAATATTATAATTACTTTATTAGGAGCGCATTTCTCGAACGAAAACGAAACGTTCGATTATTTCTTACAAACAAAGGAGACTTGACTGATGAGCGAAGAAAAGAAAAAAAATCCACCTGTTAAGCATATGGTAAAAACGCTGTTAAAATCGGTAAGGGAATATAAAAAACCGTCTTTGGTTACGCCCCTTTTTATGGTAGGCGAAGCGATTTGCGAATGTCTTATTCCTTTCGTTATGTCTTTGATGCTTACCGAACCCGTATCGATGGAAAAAATACTGTTATTCGGCGGAATTCTTTTATGTCTTGCCGTTCTTTCGCTGACTTGCGGTATCTGCGGCGGAAAATTTGCGGCGACGGCAAGTTGCGGTTTCGCGAAAAATTTAAGGAAAGACCTTTTTTATTCCGTTTCGGACTTTTCATTTAAAGACGTGGACGATTTCTCGTCGTCTTCTCTTGTGACGAGATTAACCACGGACGTGTCGAACGTTCAGATGGCTTACCAGATGTGTTTAAGAATCGTTATAAGAGTACCGTTAATGTTTATATTCTCGGTAATTATGGGACTTTCCATAAACGTTTATTTAACGCTCGTTTATATCGTTATGATTCCTTTGCTTGCTACAGGATTATTGATTATAATGACAAAAGCGATGCCGCTTTTCCGTAAAATATTCAAAAAGTACGACGCGATGAACAATTCCGTTCAGGAAAACGTCAGCGGAATACGCGTAGTAAAAGCGTTTGTCAGAGAACAACACGAAGACGAGAAATTCGACAAAGCTTCTTCTCAGGTAAAAAAAGACTTTACGAAAGCCGAAAAACTCGTTGCGTTAAACTCCCCTATAATGCAGTTCGTAATGTACGCGGCGTCGGTAATAGTATCTTTCGTAGGCGTATATATCGTAACTTCTCAGTCGGGCGTTCACGTTGAAAACGGTTCTATCATAAAAGACGTGGAAGGAGCGTTACTCCCCGCGCAGGTTTCCGCAATACTTTCTTACGGCGTTCAGATGCTGTCTTCTCTTATGATGCTGGCAATGATAGCTGTAATGCTTACCATGTCCGTCGAGTCGGCTTCGCGTATAACGGAAGTCCTTGACAGAAAACCGTCGCTCGTAAGCCCCGAAAACGGAATAAAAACGGTAAAGAACGGCGAAATCGAGTTTAACGACGTATCGTTTAAGTATTCCGAAAACGCAGAAAAATTTGCTCTATCTAATATAAATCTTAAAATAGAAAGCGGACAAACTATAGGCATTATCGGTTCTACCGGTTCAAGCAAAAGTACTCTCGTAAACCTTATCCCCCGTCTTTACGACGTAAGCGAAGGCTCGGTTACGGTTGGCGGCGAAGACGTCAGAAACTACGACTTAAAAGTTCTCCGCGACAGCGTCGCTATGGTCTTACAGAAAAACGTATTGTTTTCGGGTTCGATAAAAGAAAATATGCGCTGGGGCAACAAAAATGCCACCGACGAAGAAATCGAAGAAGCGTGCAGGCTCGCTCAGGCGGACGAATTCATTCAGTCTTTCCCCGATAAATACGACAGCAAAATAGAACAAGGCGGCGTAAACGTTTCCGGCGGACAGAAACAAAGACTTTGCATTGCAAGAGCGCTGCTTAAAAAACCTAAAATTCTTATTCTCGACGATTCGACGAGCGCGGTCGACACCAAAACCGACGCGCTTATAAGAAAAGCGTTCAAAGACTATATCCCCGAAACGACGAAGATAATAATAGCCCAAAGAATTTCTTCCATAGAAGATTCCGATTTGATAATCGTTTTAGACGGCGGAAAAATAGTCGAATGCGGTAACCATGAACAGTTGATGGAAAAACAAGGTATTTATCACGAAATATACAATTCGCAAACTAAAAAAGGAGATAACGACTAATGGCAGGCATGAGAAGAAAAATGGATATGACGAAAGCGCCTGCGAAAAAAGGCACTTTCAAAAGACTGATAAAGTACGTTTTCAAGCACTACAAAAAACAACTTATAGCCGTTTTCCTTTGTTTAATAGTTTCGGCGGCGGGCGGACTCGTATCTTCCCTGTTTATGCAGAAAAATATCGACCTTATGGTTAAAGGCGTAGAAGGCGGCGGTTTCCAGGTAATAAAAGAAATTCTTTTACGTTATATCGCAACGATGAGCATTTTGTACTTTACCGCCGTTTTATCGAGTTTTATTTATTCGAGAATAATGGCGACCGTTACGCAGGGTCTTTTATACGATTTCCGTAAGGACATGTTTGAAAAAATGCAAACTTTGCCCGTAAAATATTTCGACACTCACGCGCACGGCGAAATTATGTCTACCTACACGAACGATACGGACGCGCTTCGTCAACTCATCGGTCAGAGTATTCCGACTTTGTTTTCGAGTATCTTAACGCTCGTTATCGTAATCGGGACAATGCTCTATTTCAGCGTTTATATGACGTTGGTGTTTTTCCTTTCGTCAATCGTTACTTTTTATATCGTCAAAGTAATCGGCGGAAGAAGTTCCAAACACATGGTGGCGCAACAAATCTCTCTTGCAAAAGAAGAAGGTTTTGTCGAAGAAATGATGAAAGGACAAAAAGTCATCAAAGTATTTACTCACGAAGAAGAATCTAAATCCGACTTCGACAAACTTAACGAAGAACTTTTCGTTAACGCCAAAGAAGCGCACGTTTACGGCAATATTTTAGGACCTATCGTAGGAAACGTCGGCAACTTCACATACGTATTCATGACGATTTTCGGAGCGTTTCTGCTCTTCTCGGGAATTCCCAACCTTTCTTTAATGGGACTTTTCCAAGGAGCGATTACCCCCATTACGTTATCTCTTATAATTCCGTTTTTAGGAATGTCGAGAAGGTCTACCCAAGCGGTTAACGAGATGTCGCAACAAGTAACTATGATAGCAATGGGACTTGCGGGCGCGTCGAGAATATTCGAACTTTTAGATCAGGAACCCGAACAGGACGAAGGTTACGTTAAACTCGTAAATTGCGATATCGACGAAAACGGCGTAATTACGGAATCCCCCGTTCGTACCGGTCGCTGGGCATGGAAGCACCCGCATAAAGCAGACGGTACAGTAACCTATACGGAACTTAAAGGAGATATTCAGTTGTTCGACGTGGATTTCGGATACGACCCCGAAAAGATTGTTCTGCACGACATTTCAATTCACGCAGAGCCCGGTCAGAAAATCGCTCTGGTCGGCGCAACCGGCGCGGGAAAAACAACTATAACCAACTTATTAAACCGTTTCTACGACATTGCAGACGGTAAAATAAGATACGACGGCATAAATATCAATAAGATAAAAAAATCCGATTTAAGGCGTTCTTTGGGCATCGTATTGCAAGACACGAATTTGTTTACGGGAACTGTAATGGATAATATCAGATACGGCAAACTCGACGCTACCGACGAAGAATGTATCGCCGCGGCAAAACTTGCCAACGCTCACGATTTTATCACGAGATTGCCAGAAGGATATAACACGATGTTGAACAACAACGGCGCAAATCTTTCGCAGGGACAAAGACAACTCCTTTCGATTGCAAGAGTCGCCGTGGCGAATACCCCCGCAATGATTCTTGACGAAGCGACTTCTTCTATCGATACGAGAACGGAAGCGCTCGTTCAGGACGGTATGGATAAACTTATGGAAGGCAGAACGGTTTTCGTTATCGCGCACAGACTTTCTACCGTCAGAAATTCCGACGTAATAATGGTTTTATCGCACGGCGAAATTATCGAACGCGGTTCGCACGAAGAACTGATTGCTAAAAAAGGTCAGTACTATCAATTATACACCGGAGCGTTCGAACTCGAATAATATGAAATGTTTCCTTTGCCCTAACAACTGCGGCGTTGACCGCGCTCTCACCGTCGGTAAATGTTCGGTAGGCGAAAACGCCGTTGTATCCAAATATTATCTGCATAAATTCGAAGAACCGATTATCGGCGGAGAAAAAGGCTCGGGTTGCGTGTTCTTTTGCGGCTGCTCGCTTAAATGCGTTTATTGCCAGAATTACAGTCTTTCCCGCGCGGAAAGAGGCAAAGAGATATCCGTTAAAGAACTCGCCGACATTTTCAGATTTTTAGAAGACGAAGGCGCAAACAATATCGATCTCGTAACGCCTACTCATTACTCAAACGTAATAATTAAAGCGCTGGATATTTACAGACCGAATATTCCTATCGTATACAACACGCACGGATATGAAAATATCGAATGTCTGGAAAGAATCGACGATTACGTGGACGTGTATCTTCCCGACTTAAAGTTCTTTTCCCCAACTGTTTCCGAAAGATATACGGGTAAAAAAGACTATTTCGAGAAAGCGTCCGTCGCAATAGATTTTATGCTCAAAAAGCCTATTATCTTCGGCAACGACGGACTTTTAAAAAGCGGAACGATAGTAAGGCATCTCGTTCTTCCGCAAAACGTACCGGACAGCAAAAAAATTCTCGACTGGTGGGCGGAACGAAAAGACAAAGGTTACATAAACGTAATGAGTCAGTATACCCCATTCGGCGATATAGACAAATACCCTGAATTAAAGAGAAAAATAACTCCGAGAGAATACGATACGGTAATTGACTACGCGGAAAGTTTAGGCATAGAAAAAATGTTCTATCAGGACTTAAAAAGCGCCGACTCTCAGTATATTCCCGAATGGGATTTCTGATAAAAAGAATTGTAGGATTACTTTTATCTAATGATTTTTAAATCCACCGCTCCAATGGGCGGTGGATTTATGCTAAAGGCTATAAGCAAAACGCCCCGACAACGACAACTCGTTACCGGGGCGTTTGAATTTTATAAGTGATTTTAATTTAGTTTTTCTACTTTTATAACTTTGTATTTAGATTCTTTTTTCTTGACGTTATCGTAATTTCTGGTAAAAAGTTTTAATTTAAATCTGTAAATAATTCCTACCGCAAGCAAAATAACTATAATTATCGATATTACTATAATCCATGCGGCGGAAAGAGTCGTTCCTTTAACTCTCTCCCACGAAAGAGTTATTCTTGCGTTTGATTCTTCGTCATAGCAATTCATAACTACGCATCTGTTTATAATGTCTTCAGTAGGATATTGCGCGGAAAACTGTCTGCCGAGCGTTTCGGTATACAAAACGTATTCGCCTTCGCCGAAAAAGTAACCTAAATCGACTTTGTATACTTCGATTTTTTCCGTAACCACGGCGTCGCTTTCTTCGTCGTAATAACTTACCGTAACAAAACACCCTTCGTCCGTTTCGGTAACCGAATCGCCGACGTAGACGCTCTCATAAATCTTTTTGTCGTTTTCTAATATTACGTAAGTTTCTAAAAACTCTTCCAGTTCGGCGGCTTTTTCTTCGTCGTTTTTCGCTTCTTCAACCAACGCTTCGTATTCGGCGTAAGTTATTTCGGATTCCACTAAAGAAGAAACACCGTACCAGTCTATTGCGTTTTCAAACATTCTTTCTCCGCCTAGACCGCTGGTATATCCGATATATTCCATATTGACACAAGCGATTTCGGGGTCGGACAAAAATTCAATAAATTTTACGGCAAGATCGGCTTGTTTGGAACTCTTCGGAACACACCACCCGTCGAACCACACGTTGCTGCCTTCTTCGGGAACGCTATAATATAACTCGACGCCTTGTTCTTCCGCCTGATCCATTGCGTATACCGCGTCGCCGCTCCAGGCAAAATTTATATTGATTTTGCCGCTTGCGACGTCGTTTTTACCACTGTCTACTTCGAATCCGTAAATATTCTTTTTAAGGTCTTTAAGGCATTGTTCTACCTTTTCGATGCTTTCGGATTTCGTGTCGTTAAATATTTCCGATAAACGAGCGTTATAAGCGGTAACGTCGATTTCCCCGTTTTTCAATTTTAACGAAAGCGCGTCTAACTCCGCTTTATTTGCGTAAGCCATACCCATAAAAATCGAATCTCTTATACTGTCTTTAATCGTGGACTGCGTTCTATACTTTTCCGACCATAAAGAAGCCCAGGATTTCATATCTTCGTGTTCGACGTACTCGGGATTATAAACGAGTCCGAGCGTTCCCCACATATAACAGCCCGCATAATCGGCAAGAGAATCCTGCCCGTCGTTCCAAGTTATTTTTTCAAACGTTTCTTTGATATAAGGCGAAACGTAAGTGTTATAATTTCCGTCTTCGGCAAAAGATATTTTTTGCAACATTCCCTCTTTTGCCATTTTCTCTATCATATAATCGGAAGGACAGATAAGATCGTATCTGTCGGGAGTGATTATAATATCGTTATAGAGATTTTCCAACGTTCCGAACGTGGAATATTCGATTCTTACGTTGTATTTTTCTTCGAAAACCGACAATATGCTTTCGTCTATATAATCTTCGCAGTTACAGATTCTTAAAACCGTTTCCGTTTCGGCATTTCCGCAACCCGCAAACGAAAACAAGGACAAAATCACGGTCAAAATTAAAACGAATACTTTCTTCATCTTACTTCCTCCGTTTTCTTATTTGCTCTGATATTCATTACCACGACGACGATAATCATTATAACGAAAATAATCGCGGAGAGCGCCCTGAGCGCGGGAAGTTCGGATTTCGCCTGATTTTTAACCGCGTTGTATACGTAAGTACTTATCGTATCGAAAGTAACGGGTTTCGTAAAAGCGGTAACTATATAATCGTCTAACGAAAGCGTAATTGCAAGCATAAATCCGCTGAAAATTCCGGGTAAAATCTCGGGAAGCACGACTTTAAACAACGCCTTTGCCGGCGAAGCGCCCAAATCCAAAGCCGCTTCGTACATGCTCGAATCCATTTGTTTCAGTTTCGGCGTTACCGACAACACTACGAAAGGCGTGCATAAGACCATATGTCCTATTATCAGCGAAAAATACGTTTTTCCGAAGGCGATGAGAGAGAACACCAAGGCAAGCGAAATTGCCGTAACGATTTCCGCGTTTATAACGCTTATACTCGACGCTCCTTTAATGAATTTGCCGAATTTACCTTTACTGTAATAAAGACCTATCGCGCCTAAAGTTCCTAATATGGTAGACAGAAACGCGGCTATAATCGCTAATGAAACAGTATTGAAAAGCATTCTTCTGATTCTTTCTTCCGTGAACAGTTTAACGTACAGATTAAAACTAAACCCGTTCCAGTTACCTATTATCGTCGCGTCGGTAAAACTGTACACGATAAGAACGAGAATGGGAACGTACATAAAGCACAACACGAGCGCCAAAAACAACCAGGATAAAATTTTCTTAATCATATATTGGTACCTCTCGTATTAGATTCTTCGTTAAATCCGCCGCAAAGAAACGTGCATGCAAACATAATTATAAGCAATATAATCGCTATCGCGGAACCTGCGTTCCAGTTTGCGCCCGTACCGAATTGTTCTTCGATAAGTTTGCCGATAATGGTTATCTTACCGTTACCGAAAGTATCGCTGATTACGTACGCGCTCATAGACGGTAAGAACACCATAGTAGATCCGCTGACAATCCCGGGAAGAGATAGCGGTAACACTACTTTACGGAACGTCTGCGCTTTGGTCGCTCCCAAATCGTAAGACGCCTCTATAAGCGATTTATCCTGTTTTATAAGTATAGAGTAAAGAGGCAATATCATAAACGGCAGAAAGTCGTAAACCATACCTATGATAGTGTTTATAAAGTTAAACGCGTCGCTTTTTGCAAAAATACCTAAAAGGGTCATAACTTCTTTCATCGCCATTGCCCTTAAAACGAAGTTTATCCACATAGGCATAATAAACAAAAGCAGCAGAATAAAACCTTTTTTCGCTTTCATTTTAGAAAGAATATACGCTACGGGATAACCTATCAGTATGCACAATCCGGTAGTTATAATCGCTATTATAAAGCTGATGAACAGTGTGCTTACAGACGTAGGATTCGAGAAAAAATCCACAAAATTTTCAAAGGAAAAGTTGCCCGTTTTAGACGTGAAAGCGTAATACAGAATAAGCAAAAACGGCAGCACGACGAACAAAATCAAAAACAATCCGTACGGAATGGAAAGATATTTGCGCGAAAAGGATATTTTAACCGGTTTAAAATCTTCGTTTTTAAACTCTTCCCTTTTTACCGTTTTACAAGAAGACGTCATCTTTTAACCTCCTTTTTCAACGTAAGTTTAATTTTATCTTTCGGAATAATAACGGAAACCCTGTCGTTTTCGTTCCAGGTGTCTTCGGTATCAAAAACGAAATCTTCTTCGTTTTCATCGGTTCTTACGATAAGTTGATAGTGGTCGCCTTTATATATCATGGAAACGATGTTGCCTACCGCTCCGCCGGCATCCGCATCGTCGGAAATTTCTATATCTTTTAATCCTACTTCAACCGAAACGTCAACGTCGGTAAGGTCGATTTTATTCCCGTCGGGAGTAATAAGATAACCTTCTTCGTCCAAGAACGAGCCGGGATAAAGTTGCGTAACGTCGCAATCGAATTCTCCGTCGGCAAAGCAAACGGTGTTTTTCTTCGTGATATATCCGTCGTATTTGTTGGAAGAAAACTCTTTCGCCATTATGTGAATATCGTCGGGTCTTATAAATATGCTTACCTTTTCCCCGACTTTTCTTTCAACGGTGTTCTGAATAACGACTTCGGTCTTTCCTACGGTCATTACCATTTCGTAATGAACGCCTTTAAATATCGAACTCGTTATAACGCCTTTAACCTGCCCTTTATCTTCGTCCATAAGGAAAACGTCCTCGGGCCTTACGACGACGTCTACCTTCTCGTTTTTCGGAAAGTCGTCCACGCAATCGAATGTATGACCGATAAAGCGTACCTTTTTATCCCCCGTCATCGTTCCGCTGAAAATGTTGCTTTCGCCTATAAAGTCGGCAACGAACGAGTTTTTGGGTTCATTATAAATATCGGTAGGCGTACCTATTTGCTGAATAACGCCGTCTTTCATTACAACGATCGTATCGCTCATGGTCAACGCTTCTTCCTGGTCGTGCGTGACGTATATAAACGTTATTCCGATATTATCGTGCAACGCTTTAAGTTCGAGTTGCATGTCTTTTCTCATCTTTAAATCGAGCGCGCCCAAAGGTTCGTCAAGCAAAAGAATCTGCGGTTCGTTTATTATTGCTCTCGCTATCGCAACCCTTTGCTGCTGTCCGCCCGACAACGTGGAAATACTTCTCTTTTCAAAACCTTCGAGATCTACCATTTTCAAGGCATTTTCTACCTTTTCGGCGATTTCCCATTTTTTAAGTTTTTCTATTTTATCGAATTGTTTTCCGTTTTCGTCTTCGTAGGTAACCTTTAACCTTTTCATCTTTAAACCGAACGCTATGTTATCGAAAACGTTCATATGCGGAAACAACGCGTATCTTTGGAAAACGGTGTTTATAGGCCTTTTGTTCGGCGGCAATTCGCTTATATCTTTACCGTTAAGCAAAATTTTTCCCGACGTAGGCTTGTCGAACCCGGCAATCATACGCAAAGTAGTGGTTTTACCGCAACCGGACGGACCCAAAAAAGTGATGAATTCGCCTTTTCTGACGTACAGATTGACGTTATCCACAGCAACCACGCCGTCTTCGTACTCTCTCGTTAAGTTAACGAGTTCGATAATTTTTTCGTTTTTTTCCATAAAAGTATTCTCCAAAAAAAATTTTGATTAAAAGGACGGCGGGGACGATACCCAGATAAATTCCGCTTCCTTATTAGTTTTGTTGATTATCTGATGAACTTTATTTGCGGCGTAATAAAAACTTTCGCCCTTTTTCACCTTAGTTCTTTTCTTTCCTATCAAAAGAACTATCTCGCCCCTTATAACGTATCCGAATTCTTCTCCTTCGTGCGGAAAATCTTCGTCCGTACTGCCGTTCGGTTTAAGAACCATATGTACGGGTTCCATGGCGTTTTTTTGCGCGTTGGGAACAAGCCAGTTAAGAACGTACTCGTCGGTAACTTTCTCTATAAACTCGTTTTTGTTAAAAGAATATTTTTCCACTTCTTCCGTATCCGAAAAAAATTCTTTTATATCCGTACCGAGAGCCGCAAGAATATCTATAAGCGTCGCAATCGACGGGCTGGTAAGGTCGTTTTCAAGTTGCGATATATACCCCTTGGTAAGTTCGCACCTGTCGGCCAACTCTTCCTGCGTGAGTTCGCAGGCAAGCCTTAAATCTTTCAGTTTTTCTCCGAGAAGCATTACTCTCCTTTGAGTTTAGAGATTTCTAACAAAAAGTTTAATAAATCTAAACTTCAATCACAAAAAATTATTATATGTACGCATAACCATTATGTCAAACGTTTTTAAGGCATATTTAAAATTTTTTTTGATATTTTTCGCATTTTTTTACGCGTTCTTGTTTAACTTCCCGTAGCAAGACCGATTTTTCCCCAAAAACACGCTTATCAAAGAAAAAGGAGTTCGAAAAACGAACTCCTTTTAACATCTTCGATATGTATTTTTATGCAAATATCTATAGTTATATCAGTCTAAAAATAAGGCTATTGCGCCGAAAGCCCCCGCTTTGTTACCGAGCGACGCTTGTTTTATTACAACGGGACAATAATCGTTGCCGCCGAATATCTCTTTTTCAAATTTTTCTGTAAGCGGTTTTATAAGTTTATCGCCCGCGTTGCTTACGCCGCCGCCGATAAGGAACACCTGCGGTCTGAAAATGTTAGAAAAATTTGCCAGTCCGCACGCTAAATAAGAAACGTACCAGTCAACGATTTCTTTTGCGTATTTATCGCTGTCACAGAAATCGAAAGGCGTTTTTCCGCAAACCGTTTCAAGGTTGTATTTGCTCCACATAAGAGAATCGGTATGCTCTTTCATCACTTCTTTGGTTTTTCTTATTAAAGCGGTTGCCGAACCGTACGCTTCGAAACAGCCCTTTCTTCCGCAAGAACACTGTTCGCCGTCTTTTTGGATAACCATGTGACCGAGTTCCGTTCCGGCGGACTTATACCCTTCGTATAATTTGCCGTTAATAATTACGCCGCCGCCGACGCCCGTTCCGAGCGTTATAAAAATACTGTCCGAATACTCTTTCGCCGCGCCGAACTTCGCTTCTCCGAGCGCCGCCGCGTTTGCATCGTTTGTTATTTTAACGGGTATTCCCGTTTTTTCTTTGACTTTATCCGCAAGCGGATAGTCGTGTATCTGCAAATTGCCTGCAAACACGATTTTCCCTTCTTCGCTGTTTATAAGTCCGGGCGAACCCATTCCGATACCGGCAATATCCGCTTTTTTCAATCCCGATTGTTTTAATAAAATATCAACGAGATTAACTACGTTCTCGGTTAGCCCTTCGCCGCCTTTTACGGTATCAACGTAATTTTCGCAAATAACGTTCCCTTTTTCGTCGGCAATCATACCTTTTACCGTCGTGCCGCCTATATCTATTCCTACGTAATACATTCTTTTCTCCGTCGTTATAATTTTTCTATTTTTTCGGTAATGGCTTTAAGGTAAGATACGTCTATATCTTCCACGTTGCCGAGGTCCGACAGTTTAGCAAAATCCGTATTGATCGGCATTTTACACACAACGTCGATCCCGTGTGTTTTTGCAACCGATTCTATATTGCTTTCACCGAAAATGCTGTGCCGCTTCCCGCAATCGGGACATTCGAAATAAGACATATTTTCCACGACGCCGATTATCGGGATATTCATCAATTCGGCCATTTTTACCGCTTTTTCAACTATCATCGAAACAAGTTCCTGCGGAGAAGTAACGATTACTATTCCGTCCAACGGAATAGATTGAAAAACGGTAAGCGGAACGTCGCCCGTTCCCGGCGGCATATCGACGAACATATAATCCACGTCGTTCCAAACGACGTCCGTCCAGAACTGTTTGACGGTTCCCGCAATTACGGGTCCGCGCCATACGACGGGATCGGCTTCGTTCTCCAAAAGAAGGTTTATAGACATTATTTCCGTACCCTTCTTACTCCTAACCGGCAGAATATGCGTTTCGTCAATTCCTGTCGCCTTTTCTTTTATACCGAACATTTTAGGTATCGAAGGTCCGGTAATATCCGCGTCTAAAACCGCCGTACGGTAGTTCTTTCTGTTAAAAGAAACGGCAAGCATAGACGTTACCATTGACTTTCCGACGCCGCCTTTACCGCTTACTACGCCGATTACCTTTTTCACACTGCTTAAATCGTTCAACTTTGCCCTGAAATCGTTTTTGGACGAACAATTTTCAGAACAGGAAGAACAATCGTGACTACATTCTTCGCTCATATATCTCCTTATAAAACTTTAATTATCGCGACTTTTAAATATAAACTCTGCTCGGTTCCGATTAAAACGGAATGATCTTTTCCCTGCGTCCTGAACTCTACAAGTTTCGCCCTTACACCGCTTTCAAATACGCTTTCGTTAATCATATTTAAAAACAACGGAACGGTAAGATGCTGCGAACAACTGCAAGTAATAAGGTACCCGCCTTTCTCCACGAGTTTAAGTCCTTGTATGTTAATATCTTTATACCCTTTACACGCTTCTTTAACCGTATCTGCCGATTTCGTAAACGCCGGCGGGTCCAAAATAACAACGCCGAATTTGCGTTTTTCCTTTCTGTAATCTCTTAAAAGAGTAAATACGTCGGCGCAAACCGTGTTGATTTTATATCCGTTAAGTTCGGCGTTTTTGTTGACGTAATCGAGTGCAAGTTCGCTTACGTCGCAAGCGGTAACTTCTTTCGCTCCGTACTTGAATGCGCAAAGCGAAAAACCGCCCACGTTACAAAAGCAATCCAGAACAGTTTTATTTTTTACGTAATATTTTAGGTTATCGCGGTTTTCTTTCTGATCGAGAAAGTATCCCGTTTTTTGACCGTTTTCGAGATCGATAAGCATTTTTATGCCGTTTTCGGCTATCGGAACCACGGTTTCTCCGCCACCGTAAAGCCAACCCTTTACTTTTGTAAGACCTTCTTTCTCTCTTACGGAAACGTCGCTGCGTTCGTAAATTCCTTTCGGATTAAAAATCTCCGTCAGAACTTCTACGATTTCCGCTTTTCTGACGTCCATTCCAAGACACAAAAACTGAACCGACAAATAATCGCCGTATTTATCGACTATAAGACCGGGAAGAAAATCGGATTCTCCGAAAACCACTCTGTAATTATCGGAATACCCCGTTTCAAGGCGAAAATCGTTAGCGATTTTTATTCTTTCGTAAAAAAAGTTCCTATCTACCGCTTCTTCTTTTAAAGAAACAATTCTGACGAGAATTTTAGATAAATGATTTATAAAACCTATGCCGACGAATTTTCCGTCGTACGCGCAAACTTTTGCAACGCTTCCTTGTTTGTCCTTACCGAGAATTTTCGACACTTCGTTTGCGTAAACCCACGGAAACCCGTTCAGTATTCTTTTTTCTTCGTTTTTCTTCAAAATTATTTCGTACATTCTCTTACCCGACTGTTTTCTGTATACGAATAAATTATATCAAAACGCTTTTATAAAATCAACGATTTGCGAAACAAATAAAAACTATAATAAATATTTACCGAAAAATATATCGCTTAAAGCATTGCCGTTTGATAAAATTACTTTTCTTTAACGCTTGTAATAAGAAATTCTTTATTGTATAATAATTTTATAATCGGCTGAAAACGAAGCCGTAAAAAAGGATATACGAAATGAAACGTTTAATTTTGGCGAGCGGGTCGCCGAGAAGAAAAGATTTGTTAGATAAATACGGTTTTACCTACACGATAATAAAAAGCGACTACGAAGAAAACGATATTCTCCCGTTACCCGAAGAAACCGCCATGGCGCGGGCGGAAGGCAAGGCAAAAGACGTTTTTAACAGATTACACGATAAGGAAAACTGCGTAGTTTTAGGCGCAGACACCATTGTAGTTTTGGACGGTAAGATAATCGGAAAACCGAAAGACAAACAAGACGCCATAAACACTTTAACCCGATTATCTAACAAAGAACACACCGTTATTACAGGTTACAGCATAGTTATGTCTGACAAAATCATTACCAAATTCGTCAGTAGTTTAGTACGGTTTAACGATTTGAACGACAGAATGATAAAAGCATACGTAGACACCGGCCTACCTTTAGATAAAGCAGGCAGTTACGGCATACAGGACGGGTACGATCTTGTGAAACCTATACGCGGAAGCGTAAATAACGTAATAGGCTTACCCATCGAAATATTTGCAAACGAGTTACAATCTCTTTTAAAATAAATATCCACCCCTATACGGGTGGAGTTAATTTAATCAATAAAAAACAGCGCAAATTTTTGCGCCGCTTTTCTTTTGATTATAAACTATTTCTTTTCGATAGTTTTAACTATGTCGCCTACCGTTTTAATATTTACCGCGTCTTCATCGGAAACGGTAACACCGAATTCATCTTCAAGCGACATAAGCATTTCAACGATATCTAAGGAATCCGCACCGAGATCTTTTACAATTTCCTTATCTTCCGTTATTTCTTCTACGGGTTTATTTAAATGTTCCGCAATAAGCTGTTTAACTTTATCTAAAGTTTCCATTATTTTTCCTCCAAATAATTATACTGTTATTTTAATACAATTCATTGAAAAAATCAAGTAAATTGTGTAATTTTTATTTTACCGTCAAAATATCCGCCGTAAAAGGCTTTAAAGCAACAACCCCTTCATACTCTGCATCGTTCAATTCGCTTTTTAACGTTCCGCTATATTTTAACAATTTGACCGATTCGGAAGAGTTTACGCAAATAAGTATTTCGGAATTCTCGTCAAATCTTTTAAACACAAACCCGCCGTTTTCGGAATATATCTCCTCATACTCACCGCTTTTAAATGCAGAGTATTTTTTTCTTATTTCGCCCAGTTTTATGTAGAACGACAATATATCTTTATTCTCTTTTCCCCAAGGATAGAACCTTCTGTTAAACGGGTCGTCAAAGCCTTCCATTCCGACTTCGTCGCCGTAATACACGCTCGGAACACCCGGCAACGTATATTGCAAAGCAACCGCGATTTTCAGCCTTGCCACAGCCCTATAATAATCGCTTTCGCGAATACTTAACTCGGATTGCTCAAACTTACTCTTTCCGCTTGCGTCAATCCCGCTAACGGCGGTCAACGCCCTTACGGTATCGTGCGTAGACAAGATGTTCATAATATTGTCTACAACGTCTTTAGGATAATGGTCGATTATAGTTTTTACCGTTAAAGACAGATTTCCGGAATCTCCGTAGCAAACGTAATTCAATATTGCGTTTTTAAGCGGATAATTCATAACGGAATCGAGTTCGCCGTCAACAAAATATTTTCTTCTTACATCATAGGATATTTTATTCGACGCGTCTTCCCATACTTCGCCGATTAAAAGAGATTCATTATTTTCACCCTTTAACGCTTTCCTTATTTCTCCGACAAATTTATCGGGCAACTCGTCAACAACGTCCAGACGGAAACCGCCGATTCCTTTTTTGGCATAAAAATCTATCACACCGTTTTTACCGGCGATAAAATCGGCGTAACCGCTTTCTTTATCTGTCGTAGGAAGCGTAGTGATTCCCCACCACGATTTATATTCGTCGGGATAATTATCGAAGCAGAACCACGAATAATACGGCGACTTTTTGCTTTGGTACGCCCCGACAGAGTCGTAGTTACCGTATTTATTAAAATATAAACTATCGTCGCCCACGTGGTTAAACACGCCGTCCAGAATGATTTTTATATCTTTCTTTTCGGCTTCGGCAATAAGTCTTTCAAAATCTTCTGCGTTCCCGAGTAACGGGTCGATTTCATAATAATCGCCGATATCGTAACGGTGGTTCGAATACGCCTTAAAAATAGGATTTAAATAAATCGCGGACACCCCGAGTCCTTTCAGGTAATCCAGTTTTTCGATTATACCGTCGATATTGCCGCCGAAAAAATCGTTATTAAGAATTTTTCCGTATTTATCCGGCAGATAGTTTGGCGTATCCGAAGTATTTTCGTGGTAAACTTTACCTTTTTCTTTTATCTTGAAATCTCCGCTTTTATTGAATCTGTCGGGGAATATCTGATAAATCACACCGCCGTTCAACCATTTCGGAACAGAAAAGTTTTTATCGTAAACGGTAAACTGAAAATCGGACGGGCAACGCGTTTTTACGCCCGTCAAATCTTCTCCGCACCCGATTTTATTGCCGTTTCCGAGTTCGAAATGATAAAAATATAACCCCTTGGAAAGTTTTATTTCCGTTTTAAACGTTCCGTTATCAGAAAACATAGGATAGTAAGCGTAATCTGCTTCGCCATCCTTTCTCATTGCCAGAGAACAAACTCCGGTGTCGCTTTCCGCTCTAAAAACAGTTGTTTCGCCTTCTTTTGCAGCGCCTGACGTACTTTTATAAAACTTATCCAGTGGGTTATAAAACATTTAATTATATCCTTTTTAAATTCCAGATATTATCGGCGTATTCTCTGATCGCCCTATCCGCAGAGAATATTCCGCTCGTGGCAATATTATTAAGGCTCTTTTTCGCCCAAAGCATTTTATCTTTATAAACTTCGTCTGCTTTAGCGTGAATATCGCAATAACTACCGAAGTCGGCAAGACACATATACGGATCGGCAACGGGGCTTCCGACAAGCAAATATCTCGCAATATCGTCGAACGCCACACCGTTAAAGCCTTTATTTAACGCATCGATAACCTTTTCGAGTCTTTTATTGTTATTATAGTAAACCGTGGAATTATATCCGTGGCTCCATAATTCGTTGACTTCTCTTGCGGTAAGTCCGAAAATGAATATATTTTCATCTCCGCACGCTTCTCTCATTTCTACGTTTGCGCCGTCAAGAGTACCTATCGTCAACGCGCCGTTTATCATAAACTTCATATTGCCGGTACCGCTTGCTTCCTTGCCTGCCTGCGAAATCTGTTCGCTTATCTCGGTAGAGGGCATGAGTTTTTCCGCCATGGTAACGTTATAATCTTCCATATAAACGACGTTAAGTTTAGAATTGATTTTCGGATTTTTCTTAATATCTTCAGACAAGCAGCAAATTAGTCTTATTATTTGTTTGGCAAAATAATATCCGGGCGCGGCTTTCGCTCCGAAAATAAACGTTTTGGGCTGTACGGGCAAATTCGGGTTTTCTTTTAAGTCGTTATACAAAGAAATGATATATAACGCATTCAAAAGTTGCCTTTTATACTCGTGCATTCTCTTCGCCTGAACGTCAAACATTGTTTCGGGATCGATAATTACGCCCTGTTTTTTCTTTGCAAAATCGCAGAACTGCTTTTTCTTTAACGCTTTTATTTTATTTAATTCGTTTAACACCCTTTCGTCGGTTTCGAAATCCTTAAAGCCGATGAGTTTGGCGGCGTCTTTTACAAACTCGTCGCCGATACAATCGGTGATAAGCGAAGATAATTCGGGATTAGACTGACAAAGCCATCTTCTGTAAGCGATACCGTTGGTAACGTTCGTAAACTTTTCGGGGAACACGTCGTTAAAATCTTTAAAGATGCTTTCTTTAATGATTTTGCTATGCAATGCCGAAACACCGTTTACCTTGTGCGACGCAATAACGCTTAAGTTAGCCATTTTAATCTGACTGTGCGAGAAAATACTCATACGGTCGATTTTACCCCAATCCCCGGGGAATCTGTTCCACATATCGGCGCAGAATCTCTGGTTGATTTCTTTTAATATGCTGTAAATTCTGGGAAGTCTTCTTGCAATAAGGTCTTCGCTCCATTTTTCAAGCGCTTCGCTCATAACCGTGTGGTTGGTATAAGCAACGGTTCTCGTAACTATACTCCAAGCCGCTTCCCACGAATAACCGTGGTCGTCTATTAAGATACGCATAAGTTCGGGAATACAAAGCGCGGGATGCGTATCGTTTATATGAATAGCCGCTTTGTCGGGAAGAGTATCGAGCGTGCCGTAACGTTTTAAGTGATCCTGAACGATATCCTGCAAAGACGCCGAAACCAGCAAATACTGTTGTTTCAATCTCAACGACTTACCTTCGAAGTGATTATCGGAAGGATACAAAACTTTAGATATAAGTTCGGCTTCGTTATCTTCCTGCATACAGCGCATATAATCGCCTTGCGAGAAAGTTTTCATATCGAAATCGTGTCTGTTTTGCGCAACCCAGAGTCTTAATACGGACACTGCTTCGCAATCTTTTCCCGAAATCATCATGTCGTAAGCAACCGCTTCTACTTCTTTCGCATCGCAATGCTCGATTTTAAGTCCGTTTTCCGTCCAGTTTTCTTTAATAAAACCGTCGAATTTAACCTTAAAAGTTTTATCCTGACGTTGCGTAAGCCAGATTTCGCCGCCGGGCAACCATATATCGGGCAATTCCATTTGCCACCCGTCGACAATCTTTTGCTTAAACAAACCGTATTCGTATCTTATCGAATATCCGAGCGCGGGATAATTCTGCGACGCCAAAGCGTCCATAAAACATGCGGCAAGTCTGCCTAAACCGCCGTTTCCGAGCCCTGCGTCGGGTTCCATATCGTATAAATCTTCCAACGAACAATTAAAACATTTTTTAAGCGCCTTATCGAGCGATTCCTGCATATTAAGATTGTACGTGTTATTTTTAAGCGATTGACCGAGCAAGAATTCCATACAAAGGTAATAAACTCTCTTTCCGCCCTTGGATCTGTATTTTCTGTTAAAAGCACTACGCTTTTCAAGCAAAATATCTTTTACGCACATAACGGTGGCTTTGTATATCTGTTCTCTCGTCGCTTCTTTTTCCGTTACGCCGAAATATCTCGATAATTTGCTTTTTATCAGCGTTTCCGCTTCTCTTTCCGTAAAATTGTTCATTATAAATTCTCCGAGTTATTTATTGTAAATTTTCTCATATTCTCCCGCTTGGTTTCCCCATGAAAAATCCGTGGTCATCACGCGTTTTACAAGCGTTTCCCAAGCATTCTTATCATAATAAGTACGAATCGCTTCGTTAATAACGTATAACATATCGTGAGCGTTATAATCGTGGAAAGTAAACCCGTTTCCCGACTCGCCCGTATAGGGTTTTATACTGTCGTTAAGTCCGCCGGTTTCTCTGACCACAGGCACCGTTCCGTATCTTGAAGAAATCATTTGCGCAAGTCCGCAAGGTTCCATTTTGGACGGCATCAGAAAAATATCCGCTCCGGAATAAATCTTTCTCGACAAATCCTGATTAAACGCGATTACCGTGGCGCATTTCCCCTGATAACACGAAGCGATATGTGAGAAGAAATTCTCGTAAGAAGTTTCCCCTTTACCCAATATCACAACCTGCACGTCCTGACTTAATAACGATTCGATAACTCCTTTTACCAAATCGATACCTTTATGCGATACAAGTCGCGAAATTATCGCAATCATCGGCACGTCTTCTCTGACGGGAAGTCCGAGCATTTTCTGCAATTCGGTTTTGCATCTTTTTTTGCCGGACAAATCGTTTACAGAATAATTCGCGAACAAGTATTTATCCGTTTCGGGATTATAGTAATCGGTATCGATACCGTTAAGAATTCCGCATAGTTTATATGCGTTTCTGTTTATAATGTTTTCAAGACCGTGCGCATAGTAAGAATTTTTGATTTCTTCTGCGTACGTCGGGCTTACGGTAGAAACAACGTCGGTCATTTCTATCGCGCCTTTCATAAGATTTACCGCGCCGTCAAATTCGACGTATTGCTTTATAGAATCGGAAAAACCAAATAAATCGGTATATGTATTCATACCGAAAACGCCCTGATATTCAATATTGTGGATTGAAAAAACCGTCTTGATTCTTCTGAATTTTTCGTCACCGTAATACATACCTTTAAGGTAAATTATCGACGCCGCGGTGTGCCAGTCGTTACAATGCAAAACGTCGGGATAAATATTTAAGTGCGCGATTAAATCGAGCGCCGCTCTCGAGAAAAATGCAAATCTCTCCCCGTCGTCGTAGAATCCGTAAATATTACCTTCACGTTTAAAATAGTATTCGTTATCGATAAAGTAGAAATTTACGCCGTTAAGATTGTACTTAAAAACGCCCGCGTATTGCCATCTCCACCCCACGGAAACGTTAAAACTCGTTATGAATTCAAAATCTTTTCTATATTCAGGGTTAATGTTGCCGTATAACGGAATTATAACGCTCGCTTCTACGTTACCCCTTTTTACGAGAGCCTTCGGAAGCGATCCCAAAACGTCGGCAAGTCCGCCCGTAGCAATAAACGGCGCGGCTTCGGAACCGACAAAAATAACTTTTTTCTTTTCGGAAACCGTTATTTTAGGAAGTTTGCCTGTTTTTACCGTCTTTTTCGTAGCCATTGAATTTCGCTCCTTATAAATATTTTTAGTTTCAAAAATTATATCATGGTCCCTTTTCCGATATAGAACGGATGATTTTCCGATCCGGAAAGGACTTTTTTATCTCTTATGATAACCCTTTTATCGGTAATCAAACAGTTAACGAAAGAATTTTCGCCTATAACCGTATCTTGCATTATGATGCTGTTTTTAACGACCGCGCCCCTTGCTACTTTAACGTTACGGAAAATAATACTGTTCTCCACTTCGCCTTCTATCTGACACCCGTCGGCAACCATAGAATTTTTTACGATAGCATAGTTGCCGTACTTTGTAGGCGCGGAATCCCTTACCTTGGTAAACACGCTCCTGTCGCCGAAAAGTTCTTTACGGTTATTTTCGTCAAGCAATTTCATATTGCTGTCATAATACGCCTGAAGCGAAGTAATTCCTGCGTAGAAACCTTTAAGTTCATATCCGCAAATGTTCATGCTTTTTACGTTTTTAGCGATTATGTCAGACATAAAATGGCTGTAATTGTGAGATATACTGTCCATAACTATGTTTATGAGCAGTGTGCGCTTTAACACGAAAATGTTTGAAAAAGCGTTTATCGTTTTGCCCTTTTCCGGTACTTTATAATCTACTCCGACAACCCTTTTATCGCTGATTTTTAGGTCGTTGAACGCGAAGTTATCGAGTTCTTCCGCTTTACAATTTTTATAAACGAGAGTTATATCCGCCCTGTTTCTGATATGTTCTTCTATTACGTCGTTAAAGTTTATACGGCATACGTTGTCACAATCGGAAAGCACGACGTATTCTTCGTCTGCCCTGAACAAAAAGTTCGTTATACCTTTTAACGCTTCTAATCTCGAAGTGTAAAGTTTGTCGTTACCGAGATCTCCGAAAGGCGGTAAAATAATCAGACCGCCGTCTTTTCTTGCCAAGTCCCAGTCTTTACCGCTACCTACGTGGTCCATTAACGATTGATAATTGTTTTTAGTTATAATACCTATCGTGTCTATACCCGAATTAACCATGTTGGAAAGCGGGAAATCCACCAGACGATATCTTCCGCCGAAAGGAATAGAACCGAGAGTTCTTACTCTTACAAGTTCGGGTACGCAATTATCGTGAATATTAGAAAAAATTATGCCTACCGCTCTCATTTATTCTTCCTCCTTGGAAACGTTTTTATCTACTTTTACTCCGCCCGGTATAGTTACGCCGTCGTCTATTTTTATATCTCTCGCAAGGACGGTTATGCCGCGTTTCGAATCTTTAAGTTCTCCTACGCGAACGTTATTCCCCACAACGGTATTTTCGTCAATTATCGAATATTCTATAACGGAATTTTCGCCGATAACCGTATCCGCCATAATTATGCTGTTTCTGATGACCGCGCCTTTCTTTACCACGACGGAATTAGACAAAACGGAATTTTCTATCGTTCCGTATATTTCGCAACCCGACATGATAATACTGTTTACCGTCTTTGCGCAATCGCTTATGTAATGCGGCGGAGCCAAAGGACTTCTCGACTGAATTTTCCAACTCGTATCGGTTACGTCAAACTTCGGGAAGTCACCGAGCAAGTCCATATTCGCGTCGTATAAAGAGTCTATCGTTCCGACGTCTTTCCAATACCCCTCGAAACGGTACGCCACCATTTTTTCTCCCGCTTCGAGCATTTTAGGCAGGACGTTTTTACCGAAATCGTTAGAAGAAGATTTATCTTCGTTATCTTCTTCGAGATATTTATACAACTTTTTCGCAGTGAAGATATAAATACCCATAGAAGCAAGCGTTGACTTGGGTTTTTTGGGTTTCTCTTCGAACTCGTATATTTCACCGTTTTCAAGAGTATTCAAAACACCGAATCTCGACGCTTCTTCTTTCGTAACGCTTATAGCGGCAATAGTGCAATCGGCGTCGCTCAATATATGATAATTAAGCATTTTCGAATAATCCATTTTATAAATATGGTCTCCCGACAATACGAGAACGTAATCGGGGTCGTACTGTTTTATAAAATGAAGATTCTGGTAAATAGCGTTTGCGGTACCCTTATACCAATCGGATGAATGCTTCCCCTGGTACGGAGAAAGAATATGTACACCGCCGAACGACCTGTCAAGGTCCCACGGTTGACCGTTTCCGATATAGTTATTCAAATACAACGGTTGATATTGCGTTAAAACACCTACCGTGTCAATCCCCGAGTTGACGCAATTCGAAAGCGGAAAATCGATTATCCTGTACTTTCCACCAAAGGAAACCGCCGGTTTAGCGATAATATTCGTCAAAGGAGAAAGTCTGCTGCCTTGTCCCCCGGCGAGAAGCATCGCCACACATTTCTTTTTTCTTATCATATAATTCTCCTTATCTAAAAACAATATGTTTTTTTAACATTTAACAAAATACAGACCGCAGAACTCGGGAATATCAATTTTAATCGAATTTTCCTTTCCGTGCGAACGTTTTTTGACGGAATTAAAGGTTTTTTTGCCGAATCTTCCTTTGCCGCCGTACTTTTTATCGTCGGTATTAAGAATCATTTTATATTTCCCCTTTTCAACGCCTAATCTGTAATCGGTATAAACGTTGCCGGAAAAATTTATCAACACAACGATTTTGTTTCCGTCCCTGTCTATTCTTTCGTACGAAATTATATTGTTGTCCTTTTCGTCGGGGCTTATCCACTGAAATCCGTTCCACGAATCTTCTATTTCAAATAACGGACGATTATTTTTATATATATGATTTAAATCTTTATTAAACGATAGCAATTTTTTATGATTTTCGAACTTCGTCATAAAAAATTCCAGTCCTTCTTTATAATTCCATTCTTTGAACTGCCCGTATTCGTTCCCCATAAACGTAAGTTTTTTACCCGGATGAGAATACATATAAGCGTTAAACGCCCTTAAATTGGCAAATTTTTCTTCGATATCACCGGGCATTTTATCCAAAAGAGATTTTTTACCGTGAACTACTTCGTCGTGAGAAATCGGCAAAATGAAATTCTCGCTGAAAGCGTAGTACATAGAAAAAGTTATCTTATTATGATTACCCGAGCGGAAATACGGATCGCATTGCATATACGAAAGAACGTCGTTCATCCAACCCATATTCCATTTATAATTGAAACCGAGCCCGCCAACGTCGGTGGGTTTGGTTATCAACGGGAAAGCGGTGGATTCTTCGGCTATCATCAAAGCGTCCGGAAATCTTTCGAAAACCGCGCAATTAAGTTTTTGCAAAAACGCTATCGCTTCGAGATTATAATTTCCGCCGTTGACGTTGGGTATCCATTCCCCGTCCTTTTTGCCGTAATCGAGATAGAGCATCGAAGCAACCGCGTCGACGCGTAAGCCGTCGATATGAAAAACATCCATTAAAAACACGGCGTTAGATATAAGAAAACTTTCTACTTCGTTTCTGCCGAAATCAAAAATCCGTGTTCCCCATTCCTTATGCTCCATTCTGTCCCAGCCCTGATTTTCATAACAAGGGGAACCGTCGAATTCGAATAAACCGTGTTCGTCTTTAGGGAAATGCGCGGGAACCCAGTCCGCTATAACCTTTATGCCCTTTTGATGAAAAGCGTCTACGAGCGCCATAAAATCGTGCGGCGTTCCGAATCTTGAAGAAACGGCGTAGTACCCCGTAACCTGATACCCCCACGAACCGTCGAAAGGATATTCGGAAACAGGCATAAATTCTACGTGCGTATAACCCGTCTTGACAACGTAATCGACAAGTTCGTCGGCAAGTTCTTTATACGTATAATAACCGCCGTCTTTATGCCTTTTCCACGAAGCAAGATTTACTTCGTAGATATTCATAGGCTTATCGTATGGCGGTTTCTTATTCGACATATACTCGGCGTCTTTCCATTCGTATCCGCCGAGTTCGTATATTTTCGAAGCCGTACCGGGCGGCGTTTCCGCATGAAACGCGTACGGGTCGGCTTTAAAAACGGTTTTATTGCCGTTGGTAACGGCAAATTTATAATTATCGTATTCTTTTAATCCCGCGACAAAGCATTCGTAAACACCGCCTTCGTTAATACGGTCCATTTTATTTGCGGACGCGTCCCACTCGTTAAAATCGCCGACAACCGAAACGGAAGTCGCTCTCGGCGCCCAAGTACGGAAAAACACTCCTTTCTTATTTTCGCACGTACCGAAATGAGCGCCCATAATTTTATAGGCGTTATAATTCGTCCCCTGATGAAAAAGATACAAAGGGAGTTCTTCGTTTTTATTTTGCTGGTTTACGGGCTTAGTCGTCTGCATATCTTTTAACAAAAATATTCGGGATTCTTTTTAGGAGAGTTATCCATTTCTTTCTTGGTCGCTTCGTATCCTTTCTTACCGAAAAGCGCGTAAGTAGCGTTCTTTCCGCCTTCTACGCCCGGCTGATTGAACGTGTCAATATTAAGCATTTCGCCGGCATATGCGGTTTCCATTTCAAACATAAACAAAAGTTGACCTATGGTGAAAGCGTTTACTTCCGGTAACGTGATGGTATAGTTTAATCTGTTTGCAGTGGTTAAAGCGTATTCCGTCGCTTTTCTTTCTGCGGTAATAAGTTCGTTCATCGTGTGTCCGCAAAGGAATGAAACGTCGGGAATATCTTTGCTGCCTTCGCTGATTTCAACGGTCGTACGATAGTTTTCTACACCGATAAGTGTGATAACTTTATCGAAAGGTCCTTCTCTGTAAAGTTGAACCTGCGAATGCTGATCGGTAACGCCCAAAGATTTAACGGGAGTCTGCCCTGCGTAAACCTTATTGCCGTCTTTATCTACCGCTTTACCAAGACTTTCGCCCCAAAGTTGGCAATACCAGTCGGCAATATATTTAAGGCTGTCCGCATAAGGCATCATAACGGATATATTTTTACCCTTTTGCATAGCAAGGTATTCTAAAAGCGCAGACATAAGCGCAGGATTCTTTCTTACTTCTTTATTCTTGCAGATTTTATCCATATACGCCGCGCCTTTAAGCAATTCTTTAATATCTATGCCGACAACCGCCGCAGGAAGAAGCCCCACGGGGCAAAGTTCGGAAAATCTTCCGCCGACGCCGTCGGGAATATAGAAAGTTTTTAACCCTTCTTCTTTGGCAATCTTTATAAGGTTGCCTTTCTTTTCGGAAGTAGTCGCAATCATATGATCTTTCGCTTTCGCGCCGAGTTTGTCTTTTAATATCTTCATAATGATAAGATATTGCGACATGGTTTCGCTCGTCGCGCCGCTCTTGGTGATAACGTTAAAGCAAGTTTTTTCGATATCGATTACGTCTAAAAGCGCTTTCATTCTTTCGGGGTCAACGTTATCTTCAACGTATAACTTCGGCGCTTTTCTTACCTTTTTAGGCAATTCGTTGTGTCTTAAATGACATAACGCCTGAAAAACCGCTATCGGACCGAGAGCGGAACCGCCTATTCCCAAAACGACGAAGTTATCAAATTTCTTCTTTACGTCTTTTGCCGTCGCAATTATATCTTCGACAATTTCGTTCTGATTGTACGGGAGTTCCGTCCAACCCATCATTCCCGTACCGCGGTTAGCCTGTACGTTTTTATATGCGTTTAACACAAGTTGCTTATTGTCTTTAAAATCTTTCTCGGAAAAACCCTGATCCGCTCCAACAAATTCCTGCATCATATTGTTGTAATCGAGTTTCAACTCCATACTTTTGCGCCACTGCGCGTTGTTCTTAGCCATTTTAGTCCTCCAATTTTTAGTACGTTTTATTTATAATAAGTTGTAATTCGCTTATTAGTTTTTTATTTTTACAAAAGCAACCGTTTATATAACGGTTTACTACTTATATAATAATATAACAAAGTAAAAAAGTCAATATTGACCGTCAACAATTTTAATCTTTTACAAAAAAAACAGCCCGTTTTTTCGGGCTGTAATTTTTAATTCGTCAAATCTTTTAATTGTTCTTTGAGTTTGTTTCTCATATCGATATATTTATCGAGTTTTTCACGCTCTGCGTCAACCAACGCCTTAGGCGCTTTGGCAAGGAATCCGTTGTTGGCAAGTTTTCCGCTCGCCCTCTGAATTTCCGTTTCAACTCTTTCAATATCGGCTTTAATCTTCGCGATTTCTTTTTCAAAATCTACGAGTTCTCCGAGCGGAACAAACAATTCCGCGCCGTCTATAACCTGATTAGCAGTCTTTTCCGTTAACTCGTTTTTGTTTGCGATAAACGTTATTTTATCGACCCCTGCGAGTTTTTCAATATAAGTCTGACAATCTTTAACGGGTTTAACGTTTTCCGTTCTGATATAAAGCGTAACCTTTTTGGAAGGCGCGGCTTCCGCTTTCGCCTTTATGTTTCTGACGGTTTTAATTATTTCTTTAACGAAGTCTATTTCTTTTACCGCCGCAGAATAATTGCTCTTCGAATTATATCTCGGGAAATCCGTAACCATAATCGAACCCGTCGTACCGGGAATATTCTGATATATCCTTTCGGTAATAAACGGAACGAACGGATGGAGAAGTTTCATCGTTTCGCCGAGAACGTACACTAAAACGCTGACCGTGTAATCGCGTTTTTTATCGTCTTCTCCGTACAAAACGGGTTTCGTCAACTCAATATACCAATCGCAGAAATCGTTCCAGACGAATTCGTACAGATTAGAAAGAGCGACGCCCATTTCATATTTTTCCATGTTGACGGTCACGTCCCTTATCGTTTTGTTAAGTTTCGTGATAATCCATTTATCTGCTACGTTAAGTTTGCATTCTTTAACGGGATAAATATTTTTCCCTTCGGCGTTCAACAAAACGAATCTCGACGCGTTCCAGATTTTGTTCATAAAATTTCTCGCGCCTTCGACTTTTTCGTCGGAGAATCTCATATCGCTTCCTGCCGAAACGCCGTTTATAAGCGAGAATCGCAAAGTATCTGCGCCGTATTTTGCGATAATAACCGTCGGATCTATTCCGTTCCCCAAAGACTTACTCATTTTTCTGCCCTGAGCGTCGCGAACAAGACCGTGAATCAATACGTCCTTAAAAGGAATACGTTTCATATGTTCGAGTCCCGAGAAAATCATTCTCGCCACCCAGAAGAAAATTATATCGTAACCGGTAACGAGAACGTCGGTCGGATAGAAATACTTTAAATCTTCCGTCATTTCGGGATAACCGAGCGTGGAGAACGGCCACAACGCCGAAGAAAACCAGGTATCTAAAACGTCTTCGTCCTGTACGATATTGTGACTGCCGCACTTCGTACAAGTATGAACGTCTTCCTTACTTATCATCATTTCGCCGCAATCTTTACAATAGTACGCGGGAATACGATGCCCCCACCAGAGTTGACGGGAAATACACCAGTCTTTAATGTTTTCCATCCAGTTATAATAAATTTTAGAAAACCTTTCGGGAGTAAACTTTACGCTTTTTTTCTTCACGACGTCAATCGCGGGTTTTGCCAAAGGTTCCATTTTAACAAACCATTGTTTGGAAACAATAGGCTCTACCGTGTGGTGACATCTGTAACAATGCCCGACGTTATGGTGAAGGGGTTCAATCTTAACCAAAACGCCAAGTTCTTTAAGTTCTTCCACGATATTTTTACGGCATTCCATCGTGGTCTGCCCTGCATACTTACCCGCAAGTTCGTTCATCTTTCCGTCGTCGGTAAACACTTTTATTACCGGCAGATTATGACGAAGCCCTACTTCGAAGTCGTTGGGGTCGTGCGCGGGAGTAATTTTAACCGCGCCGGTACCGAATTCTTTTTCTACGTATTCGTCGCCGACAACGGGAATTTCTTTGTTCACGATAGGTAAAATCAAAGTTTTTCCTATTAAATCGGTGTACCTTTCGTCTTTAGGGTTAACCGCGACCGCAGTATCGCCGAGCATCGTTTCGGGACGGGAAGTCGCAACGGTGATATATTCATCGCTGTCTTTAACCTGATATTTTATGTACCATAAATGGCTGTCTTCTTCGACGTATTCGACTTCCGCGTCGGACAACGCCGTTTTACAGTCGGGACACCAGTTTATAATCCTGTCCCCCCTATAAATCAAACCTTTTTCGTACAGATTAACGAAAACTTCTTTTACCGCTCTCGAACATTTTTCGTCCATAGTGAACGACAAACGCGACCAGTCGCACGAAGAGCCGAGCGTTTTGAGTTGCTCGACGATCCTTCCGCCATACTGATCTTTCCATGCCCATGCCCTTTTTAAGAAACCTTCTCTTCCGACGTCGTTTTTGGTAAGACCTTCTTTCGCCATCTGTTCGACGATTTTTACTTCCGTCGCGATAGACGCATGGTCGGTTCCGGGAAGCCATAAAGCGGAATATCCCTGCATACGCTTAAAACGTATCAGAGTGTCCTGCAAGGTTTCGTCGAGAGCATGCCCCATATGCAACTGCCCCGTTATGTTGGGGGGCGGTATAACTATTGTGAAAGGAAGTTTGTCCGGATCTATTTTCGCCTTAAAATAACCTTCTTTTTCCCACGTTTCGTATATTTCCTTCTCGAATTCGGAAGGGTTGTAAGTTTTAGCCATATCCATACGGCAAATTTCTCCTTTTGCGTGTAGAGTTTTATTATACTTTAATTATCTTTCATTGTCAAACGATATTTTTCAAACATAGTATATTTTATACAAACAAATATTTTATCGGAGATTTTAAATGAAAAAAATACTATCGCTTTTAATTTGCTCGATTATTGCCCTTCTTTCTTTTTCCGCTTGTAACGACGACGGACTCGAAACAATCGAACTGAACGAAGTTACTCATTCCGTATTTTACGCGCCGTTATACGTCGCGATAGAAAAAGATTATTTTAAGGAAGAAGGGCTGAAAATCAATTTAACCAACGGCGGCGGCGCAGATAATTCGATGACTGCCGTTCTTTCAGGTTCGGCGCATATCGGACTTATGGGACCCGAAACGGTTATTTACGTTTATAATCAGGGCAAAAAAGATTACCCTGTCGTTTTCGGACAATTAACGCAAAAAGACGGCTCGTTTCTCGTTTCCCGCGAAAAGGAAGAAAACTTTGACTGGAACAACCTTCGCGGAAAAGAAATTTTAGCGGGAAGAAAAGGCGGCGTTCCCGCAATGACTTTCCAGTACGTGCTTAACAGTCTGAATATGAAAACGGACGTCGATTTCAAACTTAATTACGACGTTGCTTTTAACATGATGACGAGCGCGTTTTTAGAAGGCATTGCCGACTACTGCACCGTTTTTGAACCGACGGCTTCCGAATATCAGGCGCTCGGCAAATGGCACATAGTAGCGAGCGTTGGCGAACAAAGCGGAGAAATCCCTTACACGTCTTTCATCGCCTTGGGAAGTTATATTAACAATAACGGCAAAACCGTGGAATCTTTCTTAAAAGCGTTGAAAAAGGCGCATGCGTTTATCGATTCCAACGACGAAAAAACAGTCGCCGAAACGATAGTAAAACAATTTCCGTCTACAACGATAAATTCTATCGAAACATCGCTCAAAAGTTACAAAAAAATAAACGCGTGGAAAAAAGACCTTATTGCCACAAAGGACAGTTTCGACAGATTACAAAGCGTTATGTCGAACGCGGGCGAATTATCCGAGAAAGCGGACTTTAATAAAATAGTCAACAACTCGATTGCCGAAAAACTGCTCGGCTGATAAAAAATAAACTTACGGCGGATAAAAAAATGAAAGAACTGTTAGAGATAAAAAACATATCGCTGATTTATCAGACTCTTAACGACGAAATTACCGCGGTACAAAACCTTTCTTTTAACGTTTCGGAAGGAGAATTCGTATCCGTCATCGGGCCTTCCGGTTGCGGGAAAACCACCATTCTTTCTATGATCGCCGGATTACTGCAACCCACGGAAGGCGAAATTCTGTTTGACGGAGATAAGGTTAAAAAAGCGGGAATAGGATATATGCTGCAAAAAGACCACCTGTTCCCCTGGCGCAATATCGAAAGAAACGTTTTCCTTCCGCTCGAAATCAAGAAAAGGGTTTCCGAAAAAGACAAAGAGTTTGCGTACACTCTATTAAAAAAATACGGATTATACGAATTTAAAAACAATTATCCCGACCAACTTTCGGGCGGGATGAGGCAACGCGTAGCACTAATCAGAACCTTGGTTTCAGACCCCAAACTTCTGCTTTTAGACGAACCTTTTTCCGCGCTTGACTCTCAAACGCGACTACGCGCTTCCGACGACGTGTACAACATAATCAAGACTGAAAGAAAAACAACCGTTTTGGTCACGCATGATATATCGGAAGCAATCGCTATGTCAGACAAAATCGTAGTGCTAACTAATAGACCAGCACAAGTGAAATCGATTGTTTACCCAAACATCAAAAAAGACACTCCGCACAAGCGCAGAGAAAGCCCCGAATTCGGCTTGTGTTTCGAAAAACTATGGAAGGAATTAAACTAATGAAACAATCAAAAGATAAAATTTTTTCCGTCAATCACGCCCTGTTTATAAAAAGACACAAACAGGAAAAGGCAATGATAATACTCGCGCGATTCGCTATTCTTATAGTCTTTCTGGGGCTTTGGGAATTGCTCGCGTATCTGAACGTCATAGATTCGTTTATTACGAGTTCCCCGTCGAGAATTTTTGTTACGCTAAAAGACTTATTTACCGAAAATAATCTCATATATCATATAGGCGTAACGCTGTCTGAAACGCTGCTCGGCTTTTTAATCGCAGTGTTTCTCGGTTCGGCTATCGCCCTGGCTTTATGGTGGTCCGAACGTTTAAGGCTTGTTTTAGAACCTTATATAATCGTCCTTAACAGTCTTCCAAAAATCGCATTAGGTCCGATTATCATAGTCTGGTGCGGAAGCGGCAGCAAAGCCATCGTGTTTATGGCGGTTTTAATCGGAATAATCGTTGCGATAATGACTATGCTTAACGGCTTTATGGAAACGGATAAAAACAAAATTCTTTTACTTAAATCCATGGGCGCAACGAAATTCCAAATACTTATAAAACTCGTTATCCCCGGTTCTCTGTCGTCTTTTATAAGCATGATGAAAATAAGCGTCGGAATGGCGTGGATAGGTTCGATTATGGGCGAATATCTCGTATCGAAAGCGGGGTTAGGTTATCTCATCGTGTACGGCGGTCAGGTATTCAAACTAAATCTCGTTATGGCGTCTACGTTCGTTTTATGTATACTGGCGGCTTTGATGTACTTTGCCGTTTCTCTTCTGGAAAAAATCCTGATTAAACATAGATAATACCCGTTATCGTTATCTTTTTCATATAGTTATTCTCTCTTTTATAATTAAAAAGCCCCGAAATATCGGGGTTTTTTAATTACTCAAAATTTCTGCGACAAACTTGCTATTTTATCTACTTTTTTATAAAATACGGAAGAATCTCCACAGGGGTTTTAAATTCGTATTCTTTGCCGCCTTCGTACGTTTTACCGTCGTAAACGTATTCCCATTTACCCTGCGGCAGTTTTATTTTCTTTGAAAACTGTCCTTTTTCTACAACCGGAGAAACAAGGTATTTATCCCCCAACATAAACGTTCCGAATTCGCGTTCGAAACCTTGATTCGGATATTCGTACTCCATCATTTTCAGTATGGGGTCGCCGAAGGTTGCCGCATTTACCGCAAGAGAGTAAATATATTCGCCCAGTTCATAATGCAAATCCGCGTATTTTTTGCAAAGGTCTGCGCTTTCGCTCGATAAACACCCGTGCGGCAGTCTGCTCATCTGCATCATCGCCATAAGCGAAGCTGCCTCTGCATATCTTACAAACAATTCTTCGTCAACCAGTTTATCGGACCCTATGGAACCGCCGCCGACCATATCGGGAGCGGAATACCAGTATCCTAACAGGTTTTGCATTAAGGCTCCGCCGACGATACCTTTTAATCCCCCTTCGTCAAACGAATGGGTTTTGTCGCATTGCCGCCACATACAACCCGTACCGCTTTCGTTTACCATAGAACGAAACTCGTTGTACTTATACATTTTTCCGAATTCGCAGTATTTACGGTTCTGCTCAACGGGAGAAACGTTACCGAAGTTTTTATCCGTCGCCTTATAATAATCCACGTCGCCCGCATCGAATTTAAATCCGTCTATTCCCTTGGCAATCAAAGCGGAGTTTTTATCTTTAAGCCACTCAAACGCATTCGGATTAGAAAGATCGAGAACGGCGCTATATCCGTTCCACCACTTTCTTATCGCGGGATTTCCGTTTTCGTCTTTTAAAAGATAATCTTTATCGCGCAATTCTCTGAATTCGGGCGAATCGGGTGAAACGAAGGGCGTTTCCCACAACATAACCTTAAATCCTGAATCGTGCAATTTTTTTATCATTCCTTCGGGATCGGGAAAACGTGATTTACTGAATTCGAAATCGCCGTAATCGTCCGACCACTTATCGTCAATCATTAAAACGGAATGTTTATACCCCGTTTTAACTATTTCTTCGGCGTATTTTAAAATCCCTTCCTGCGTCTGATTGTAACCGACTTCCATCCAGTCGTTGAATTGCGGACAGATAAAGCAATCTTCGGGCGGAATCGTGTCGTCCTTATTAAACCATTCGGAAACCGCATAGCGGTACGCGTCCTTTAACGTCCTGCCCGCGTTTATCAATTGCGGTTCTTTCGTTTCGTACGTAACGCTTATAACTCCGTTTTCGATTTTTACGTTGTCGGGTTCGTAACGAATCGCTCTCCCTTTATTTGACAAAAGAATACTCGCCGCCTGATCGAAAACGTTATTTTCCGCCAAATCGAATTCGTGTTTAGTGTTTTTGTCGTAAGGCATTTTCACGAAATCCACCACGACGCCGCCGTACCAACACTCGTTTTCAAGCATTTTTACGTTAAATATCTTTTTCACTGTGTCACCTGCCCATTCTTTTGTTTAATCTTCTTTACGTATTTTACGTAAAAAACTACGTAAGCAACTAACGATATAGCCCACACGATTATATTCGTTTCGATTATAAACTCGTATGTTCCTATTACCCGACAAAGGGTGTATATCATCAATATTTGCAACAAGCAGTTGATTACGCCTATAACCATCGACACGGTAGCGCCGTTTATTCCGCGCATAACGTTGGCAAAAACTTCTATTATACCGCGTGCCGTATACGGGACTGCCAAAATAGACAATCTCTTCATGGCTATATTTATAATTTCGTCTTCGGAAGTAAGTATTCCGCAAGCGCCCCTTGCAAAGAACAGTATAAACAACAAAGCCAGAACGCCTATTGCCGCTACTATTATTATCGCGGCTCGCGTAACGTTTCTTATTCCTTTACTATCTTTCGCACCGTAATTTACCGCAACGAAAGATAAAGACGCTACCGCAACCGCAGCCATTGCCTGATATATAACGTTATCTATCTGTATAGCAATGGTATATCCCGTGATATACCGATCTCCCAAAGCGTTTACCGCGCTTTGAACGATAAGATTTGCGAGCGACGCTACACTCATATGAATTATGACCGGTACGGAAACCTTTATTATTTCGAATATTTCTTTCTTAAAAAACCTTACGGATTTAAATTCGAGTTTCGAAAAGCCGTCAGTCCTTATTACTCTGATAAAAGCCAGAACGCACGAGAACGCCTGTGACAAAACGGACGAAATCGCCGCCCCTTCCACGTCCAAATCGAATACAGTTGCGCAAAGTATGCTTATAATAACGTTAAGGATTATAGCAAGACACAAATATACCGACGGTCTGACCGTATCGCCGACTGACCTTAAAATCGCCGCAAGGACGTTATAAACGGTTATAAACGGAAAACCCAAAAAGTATATCCTTAAGTAAATCGTGGCTTTGTTTAATACGTCGCCCGAACAGTTGGTCCAGACAAGCAACCTTTCGGATAAAACTATGCCGAGAATACCTATAACCACGCCGTATACTATTCCGAGCCAAACGCTTGTTCCGACGAGTTTTTTAGATTTTTCTTTATCGTTTTCCCCTACGCAGCAAGCGACCAGCGCGTTAACGCCTACCGAGAGCGCAACCGCAAAACTTAAAGCGAAAGCGATGAGCGTAGTCGTTGCGCCGACTGCCGCGATAGAAGCGTTTGCCCTTACTTCGTCTTTAATAAAAACGCCCAGAACGGTAATATTCGTCGCTCCGAAAAAATATTGCAATACGTTTATGGCGATAAGCGGCAAAGAAAACAACAGCAACGATTTAAGGTAAGACTTTTCTCCCGCCGCTATTAAAACGTTTCTTTTCATATTCAAACGTTACCAGCCGAATTCGTCGTAATGCTTATCGATGATTTCTTTATTATAAGACATTCCGTCTTTATAGTTTGCGCTTTTAAGTATTCCCGGGGCATATCCGTCTTTCAACATTTTTTCTACCAGACAAGAAGTCATACTCCACATAATAAAATCAGAAGCAATCCCCGAAGCCGCCGCAAACTTTGCTTCAAGACCTTCCACTTCGAGCATCGCTTCGCCTACCGGCGCGCAGTTATCGAGCGTTAAGGTTGCGAATTCGTAAAGTTTTTTGCCCGACGGATGAACGGGGTCAACGTTTCTCGCGTATTCCATACTCGTAAAAGCAATAACTTTTACGCCTTTTTCCACGCTGTCGTAAGCAAGATTAACTACGTCTAACGTACGCCCCGAAACGGAACTGACAAACAACACGTCGCCTTCTTTCAATTCGGTTTTTCCTTCTTCGTACAATTTATAAAAGACGGGACCCCCGCCGCGACGAATCGAATCGTATTCCATTTTGTGACAAATCTGCGCAAGATAAACCTTTTTACCGTGCGTAACCGCTTCTTCGATAATATCGGCGGCCTTTTCGATGTTTTCTTTCTGCGTGTTTCTTACCTTTGCGAACAAATCAAGCACCGCAAGATAATATCTGTCCATAAGTTCCATAAAAGATTCTCCTACATGTAAAAAATATTTTTTTCGTATTCTTTTATTATCTCGGCGTTATGCTTATCGCCGCCGTCGATATTACCGCTCATAAACACGGGCGGCGTAACTCCGTTTTCTTTCACGATTTCGGCGCAACGAGCGGTTATCGCGTTGGTTATCGCGGCGCCTATCACCGTAGACGTCGGCGCGACTTTTTGCGAAAACCCTTCTATTTCCATGGAAGCGTCTCCGCAGTCGCCGTGGTTATCGATTAAAACGTCGGCAAAATCGTGCAGTTTCTTTCCCGACGGGTGGCGGGAAGAAACGTACGTAGCGGTGTTCATATTCGTTATGACGATTACTTTTACCCCCGCGTTTCTCGCGGCGATCGCCATATCGATAGGAACGTTGTTTCTCCCCGAAACCGAATGTATTATCAAAACGTCGTCTTTTTTTATCGGAAGACCGTCGAAAATTATTTTGCCGTATCCGTCAAGTCTTTCCATTTTACTCGAAGAAGTTATCGGCGATATTTCCAGCATCATTCCGGGCGCGCGAACGGGATTGACCGTTACCGGTCCGCCCGTTCTGTAAAACGTTTCAAGAGTAATCAACCCGGCGTGATTGCAACCGAACGCAAATATCGAACGCTTAGCAAGCGTCGCATCCGCAAGCAGTTCCGCCGCTTTTTCGATATTATCGCTTTCGGCGGTTTCTACTTCTTTAAGCATTTCTTCGAGCCTTAAAAAATATTTTTCAAAAATCTTCATAATCAACCTTTCGCAAAAAATCTTAAATCGGGATTTTCCGCAACAATTTTTTCTTTCACTTTTTCGTAAGAACAACCGTTTTCCATAGCGGTAACGAATATCAACCCGACAATCGGTTCAAACTCGGCAAGTATCGGTTTAACCGTCGGGAATTCATCGGTTACCGACGAATAAAACGTGTCGAACATATTTTTGCAACCTTTCCACGCGCCGCCCGACGCAATAACGGAACCCGTAATTTTACCATTTCTATTTTTAAGCGCGTAAATCGTTAATTCCGCAAGTTCTCTCCCTGCGTTTTCAAAAATTCTTTTCGCTACCGAATCGCCATTTGCAGCGGCCTTGGCGACAGATTTCGATAATGAAGCGGTTTTTTCGCGAACGAGCGGGTCCACCGACAGTCCGCGGCGTATATCTTCCGGTACGGAAACTTTTAATTCATCGAATATCCTTTCTTTCAGAATCGTTTGTTCTCCGCTTCCGTAAAAAGCCTTCACCGCCGCTTTAAGACCTTGCAATCCTATATAGAAACCGCTTCCTTCGTCGCCTAAAAGAGAACCTAATCCGCCGTAAACGTTACGTTCGTCGGGTTGAAGAACAAACACGTCCGACCCCGTGCCGGCCTGCGCGACGACGCCGTATTTCAGCCCCGCCGCGTAAAGCACGGTTTCCCCCTCGTTATAGCGAACAGTCCCGTTCACTTTAACGTTCTCGGATAAACGTTTTAAAAAAACGTCGTTTTTTCCTGCCGCCGAAATATTAACGCATTCGATTTCGCGAATATCGTATTCGTCAAGCAGATTTTTCACAAGAAAATCGGCTTCTTTTTCTATTATTTCGACCGACTTAAAATTCTCGTTTATTCCGCCGCTTTTAAGCCGTCTTAACACGTTATAATCTTCATCGAAAAGTATAACGTCGAATTTAGTTCCGCCGCCGTCGGCGGCAATATAATATTTCATATTCGTCATCGATTATCAGACCAGTTGTCGTCATCTTTTGCGTCCTGCCAAATTGCCGTTAGATAAGTATCTCCGACAACCTTTATTTTGGTTATTTTTACCCCGTTCTTTTTCCAACCGACGAACGTAAACTTCTTATTTTCGCTCTGCGTATAACTCGGAAGAACGATATTTATTTCCGTTTCCGTTCCGTATTTAAATTCGGCGTAATAAGTTTTCTTTTCTTCGTCGTATTTAAGTCCGCCGACAACCACGTTATAAACCGTATCGAAATATATTCTGTAAGTTTTAAGTTCTCTCGCCGCTATAACCGTGGTATCTTTCGTCAACGCAAGAATATCTTCCGTCGTCGTGACAGTTTCCCCGTTTATTTTCCAGACGTAAGCGTACTCTTCGTCGTCGTAAAGCACAGGAATATCGCTTAACTTTAATTTTTCTCCGTTATTAAGAGAAATTTCCACGTCTTTTTTGCCGTTTCCGAGAACGAAAGTGATTTTATAAGACGTATTTTCTTTTATGCGGAACACTGGCTTTAAAGTAACCGAATCGGCTATACTCCATACTCCGTCTACCAAATCTTCGCCGTTTAACGTCCATTTAACGAAAGAATAGCCGTCTTTTTTCGGTATCGGGAGAAAATACGGCGACCCGAATTCTACGGTGGAATAATACATATTTTTGCTTTCGTCTTTTAACGCTTCACCCGTAAAAGACACGCCTTCTTCGACGTCGAAAAAGACTTTATATCTCCTCGCTGTTTTTACCGCGTTTATTACGGTATTTTTATTTAAATTATTTATATCGAAACCTTCCCACGAAACAATATACCCTTTCGCTTGTTTCGGCGCAGGTATATCTTTTTCGGAAATCCGCGTTGTTTCTTGCGCGGAGTCCTTAAACGAAAGAACTACGTCGTTTTCGTTTTCCTGTCTGAACACGACCTTATACGTCCAGACGGCATACATTGTTATCGAACAAACGCCGTCTTTTTCGTTGCAGATATTCCATTTGCCTGCCGAAGGAATTTCGGTATACGTCCAGGATTTATCCTGTTCGGGATAACTCATTTTCCACGCGCTCCAACCGCCGAAATCGTAACCGTCTTTAGTTGCTTCGGGCAAAGCATAATCCTGCCCGTAAACGTAATTTACGGAAGTCTGTTGCGTATTGCCGAAGTCTTTCAATTTACCGCCGCGCGAGTTAAAAACGGCGGTATACGTCTTGGGAGTTTCCACGCAATTAATAACGGTATCTTTTTTAACGTTTTTTATTTCGGACTTTTCCCATTTTACGGTATATCCGATTTTTGGTTTAGGCTCGGGGATATCCGTCAGATCTTCCCCGTCCTTAACGATTTTAACCACGTCGTCGTAAGAATCCTGAACGAATCTCACGGTGTGAGTGCCGGAACTTCCGCCGCACGCAGAAAAAAACGATAATAAAGATATCGCAAGTAATATTAAAATAATCGGTATCTTTTTCATAAACTCCCCTTATACTTTTGTATTTCCGCCCGCCCCGAAAGAACGGGCGGAAACCATTAGTAAGTTAAGCCTTAAACGTAGGAACGTTATTTCCCGTAACGCTCCACATTCCGCTTTCCGTAAACGACGTATAGTCGTTAGCCGCTTCGGTCATTTCCGTTTCGGTATCGTAGCGTTTAATACCGATGTAGCAATTCTCGGAATCTTTATTTTCCCCGTCAAACTGTCTTGTTGATAAAACCGAAAGTTTTGTTGTTGAAATTACGTATACGTTGGTAAATGCGTTTGCTTTATCACCGTCGTACAGGTAATTTGCATTAGAAGAAACAAACGAACCGTAAGCGCCTAAACCGCTGTCGTAAACGTTAAGTCTATCGCCCGTATTCCCTAAAACGTCGCCGAGTTTGATTATGACGTTGTTCATCGTAGAATTGTAAATCGAAGAAGCCATCATCGCTCTCGCCCATACGTTAGGAAGACTTTCCGCGTTCATATAAACGTTTTCGATATCAGCGCTTACGATATACCAGGCAAGCGTTACGATATTCGATTGATTCGTATATTTCAGATCTTTGAAAGCAACGTTTTTAACCGTGCCGCCGTTTATCAAGCCGAATATACCGAGCTGACCTACGGTGAGATTGCTTATCGAATGACCGTTTCCGTCGAACGTGCCTTTAAGCCCCGCATTGCCGTAACCTTCGTTCATAAAATATCTGCCGGAAACGCCCGTTACAGCGTAAGCAATACCCGTCGCATGAGTATAACCCGTTGCGTCGATATCGTTTGCAAGCAAATAGTAACCTTTGAATTCGCCCGTTTTATCGCTAATGGTAAATACGGCGAGATCTTCTTTTACTCTCAATATCTTGGTTACGATTTTAATATTTACGCTGTAATCTACGGTATCGGTGGAAAGAACCACGTTATGAACCGTTCCGTCGCCGATAAATTCCGCGCCGTTATACGTAAACGCAAGTTTGTTTTCGTTTACGCTTACGGAATACCCTGCGGTGTTATCGGTTGCGGACGCTATAACAACATTTTCTTCGCCGAATATCGCCAACGTGTCGGCGGAAGTAAATCCGTCTTCGGTTGCGTAATCGATAGTTCCTTTAACGGTCTTCGTAGCGCGTTGACCGTTGAACACGGGATAATCGCCTTCGGTATTCCATACTTTAGAATTAGCAAACGAAGTGTAGTCGTTTTCGCTTTCGGCAAATTCGCCGTAATCGTTATAACGCTTTATTCCGACGTAAACGTTTTCCGCGCCTGTATTTTCCGCGTCGTAAGATTTAGAGCCTACGGTAAGCGGCGTTTTGGAAACAACGTAGATATTTTTGGATTCTGCGTTCAACGCAGCGTAAGTAAAGGCGTAAGAACCGTATCCGCCGTAAACGTTTACAGGAACGTTGGTAAGTTCTACGATAACGTTTTTAACTACCGTCGTCGTACTTATCTTTCCTGCGAATGCCGCTCTGTTCCAACTTTCGGGTAAACTCTTTATCGAAACGAAAACGTTTTCGATTGCGCCCTTGTACGTATACCAGGCAATGGCGGCGGTGTTCGCGCCCGTCATCGTAACGTTGGTAAGCGCAACGTTTTTAACGGTACCTTCGTAAATCGTTCCGAAAAGGCTGCATTTATCGAGATTTAATCCGCTGATAGTATGACCTAATCCGTCGAAAGTTCCCGTAAGCCCCCTTAACTTGGTATCAGGTAAGTAATCCGATCCGGCGCTGATATTCGCAATCGCCGAAGTATGAGTATAACCCGACGCGTCGATATCGTTACCCAAAACGTAATATCCGTTAAATTCGGAATCTTCGGCGGTCGTTTTGAACACTTCAAGATCAGCTGCCTTAGTCAAAATCTTCGTAACGGCTTTAAACGTACGTTTATACGCTGCGTTCGTATCGGCGTTATAGAAAGTAAGCGAATAATCTTTGCCGTCGGTCAAGCCTTCGATACCCGTTAAATTCAAGGTTTCGGTGCCGTCCGTAACGGAAACCGCAGAAACCCTTTTCGCCCCGTAATAGACCGTATAATCGCCCGTAGGAAGATTTTCGGTCGTTACTACGCCGGAAAGAACGGAATTATCGTAATAAGCGTCCTCGCCGTAAACGTCAGTTACGGTAAGCGCGCCGCCGAGATAGGCTTCGAGAGCCGATTTCTGTTCGGGCTTATAATCGCCGCTGACGAGTAAGTCGAGAGCAACCCCGCTCATAGAACGCAAGTTATCAGTTTTGTACGCTTCGACGGTCGTGGTGGTTTCTCCGACGGTAATTTTCGCTACCGCTTTAACGTTAAGTTCGGTCGCATAAGCCTTTTTGATAGCGGCTTCGACGAGAGAAGTCAATTCTTCACCCGTTTTGCCCGCTTCTTCGTACATTGCGGTAAGGTCGTTTCTTAAGTTATCGTAATAAATAACTTCGCGATAATTAAAAACTCCGTTTTCGAAAATCGGGTCGGCAGCCTTGTATTCGAGCGGATTCTTTAAGTTTTCGCCTGCGCCGATTACGGTGTAAAACTCTACCGCGGCGTTGTTGCCGTATTTCGCTAAAAGACCGTTATAATACTCTTCTGTAACGACGGTGGAAAACCTTATGCCCGATTCGCCGTCTTTAAGACGGACAGCCGCTCCCTTTTCTACGTAAAAGCCCTGTTCCGCGGAAACGCTTTCCGCCTTGGCGGCAGTCGTCGTTCCGACAAAAGCAAGACTTGCCACGGAAAGGCAAACGACGGCGCATAATGACAAAACGACGGTCGCTATTCTCTTTACACTATTCATCAGTCGTTACCTCCCCAGTCTATCCAGCCTATATCAAAAGGTCTGGACCCCATGTTCGAAGCCGCCAGAACGTCTTCGAACGCGCCCGCTATAATGATTATTTCGGGCGGTATATAGTTCTTTTGCATATATCCTCCTTTTATTTTCCGAATACGGGAATACCGCTACTTATATCCCAGTATCCGCTTGTTTTAAAAGATTCGTAATTTCCTTGCGCGGAAACCATTTCTTCCACGTTGTCGTACCGTTTGATACCCTTATAACAATTTTCGGAATCTTTATTTTCGCCGTCGTAACTTTTTGTCGATAAAACGGAAAGTTTAGTCGTCGAAATTACGTATACGTTGGTAAACGCGTTCGGCGCATATCCGTCGGCTTCGAGAGCCGCGTTAGTCGCAACGAACGAACCGTAAGCCCCCAAGTCGCTCTTTTGATTGAGATTTGCTCCGGTATTTCCCAGAACTTCGCCGAGTTCGATTATTACGTTGTTCATAGTCGATTGATAAATCGAAGAACCAACCATCGTTCTCGCCCAGACCGCTGGAAGACTTGCCGCGCTCATATATACGTTTTCAATCGTGGCGTCGAGTATGTACCAGGCAAGGGTTGCGATATTCGATTTATTCGAATATTTCAAATCCTTAAACGCAACGTTTTTAATCGTTCCGCCGTTAATAACGCCGAATATTCCGCACTGTCCGACGGTAAGATTGCTTATCGTATGTCCGTTTCCGTCGAACGTGCCTTTAAGTCCGCACTTATCGTATTCCTCCGTAGCAAACCATCTGCCTGAAGCGCCCGTCAAATCGTAACTGACCCCCGTCGCCTGAGTATAACCCGTCGCGTCGATGTCGTTTGCAACGAGATAATACCCCGTAAACTCGCCGATTTTGCCGTTTATGGTAAACACGTCGAGATCTTCCGCTTTCTTTATGATACGGGTATAAACTTTTAATTTAAGATTATAACCGCATTTATTCGTAGAAACGGTTACGTTAACGACCGACGGAGTACCGGAAGATTCGATTCCTTTAAGTTTATTGTTTTCTATCGTTATAGAATTTTCGCCCGTATAAGCTTCGACTATATCGCATTCTTCGCCGAAGATTTCGGTAAGCGGTAAATCCCCGTCGTAAGCGGAAAACATAATTTCGTCGTTATAATCGGCAACGGGAACTTTTACTTTTACGTTATAAATCTTCTTATGTTCCGCGCCCAAAGAGTCAACGCAATACACTTTTATCTGCGCTTTGCCGTACGCTTTCGCGGTTAAAACGTTGTTCGTTTCGTCGTATTCGACCGAGTTTTCACCGCTGATAACCTGACATTTCGCTTCTATCGCGTTACCGTTTTCGTACGCTTTCGGAACGAACTGCATTTGCGTTTTATATGTGGTACCGCAAAATTCTTTCATTGAAAAAAGCGATATTTCGCCGTCGCCGCCGTCAACGTTATCGTTTACGAACAGTTCTATTTCGTGTTTTACTTCGATAGTAACTTTTGCCGTCAGAGTCAAGTCGACGTTTCTCCATTTAGCCGTAACGGTAATTTCGGTAGAGCCTTTCTGCGAAGGTTTGAAAACGCCGCCCGTGATGGTTCCCAGAACGGGATTCTGCGAATACTCGAGTTCGGCGTCGTCGTAAGTTTCGCCGCGGAACCTTACGTTTGCAGACAAGTCGAAACCGTCGGTAATGCCGATAACAAGTTTTTCGTCGTTTTCGCAAGCAGTAAAGTTAAGAGTCGGAATCGCGTCGCCGATACCGACGGTCGCAGTCATACTCGTTTCAAGTTTTCCGACTTTAGCGGTAATTCTCGCGGTACCTGCTCGTAAAGCGGTTACCAAACCGTCGGACGTCGTCGTCAGAACTGAATCGTTATCCGAAGCGTAAATTATCGCTTCGTCAGATTCGCCGTCGTAAACCGCCGACACGTAACGAGTTTCCCCTATTACGAAAGTAACTTCGCTTTCGCTAAATTTCAGCGTTTCCGTTTTGCCCGAACCGTTATCCGTATTCCCGCAGGAAACGAAAAACGACGCGGTCATCAACGATAAGACTAAAATCAGCGATAAAATGATGTTTTTTTGTTTCATATAAACTTCCCCCGTTATACGTTTTTATAAAAATCTCTGAAAGAACCGGAAGTTCCTTCCCGTTCAAGATTCTTAGACAAATCCAACGTTTTATCAATATCTTCGCAAATTGCCAAAAGTCTTTGTTTTTCGCTTAGCGAAATGTCGTCCGCATAAAATTTCAGTATCCAGTATAAAGGCGATATCATTTCCATTCCGATATGATTTTTAATCATCGTATAAGTTTCGTTATCGGTATCTTTATACTTCTCTATCGCCGCCAACGCTTCGTCGCAACGATTCAGGAATGAATACATAGTGTTAAGCGGAACGTAAAGTTTGTTTTCTTTCGCGTTGCCGCAACTGTAAGTACCGTATAAATTGTATTTGTAACAAATATTTACGTAATGCGCTCGCGCTTCGGTAAACAACCGTTTCATGACGGGCGCCGCTTCTTTATACATTGCCTTAAAATACTTATCTATCAAATCGCTTGCTTTAAGCGAACTGTTCCAGCCGAGTTTACTGTTTAAATAACTTCCTAACTGGCGGAAATTAGTGGTAACGCTCATCGTATTGGAACTCTGATGATAATAGGTTTTAGTATTGTTCGCCGCCATCAACGCGTACGCGTCTTCGTTAAAATACGAGAAAAAATCGTAAAACCAGTTGTACGTTCTGAAATTTATCCAGTAACTGTAATTCCATACGAAATCGGTTAAAGCCGCCCAACCCCTTATATTGTTTGCGGCAAACTTATTCGTTTCGGAATAAACGCTCTGGGTGTAGTCCGCGTCGATATTAGCAAGCCATACGCCGATATTGTCGCGCATCAAGACTTTATCGTCGACGGGCGTCGCTTCCCCCTTGTCGTTATACGTGCAAGGCGCCATAGTGTACATATAATAAGCAAAGAATATTATGTGGTAATCTTCCCTTACGTACGGGGTTCTGTCGTCGTCCACGCGGTCGATTCCCGATTCTTCCCTTATCATTTTGCTTATATCGCCGTCGCCGTCGAAAAGTTCGGATAACGGTTTACCTTTCGTCCATTCGTCCACGATTCTTCCGACTTCGTTGAAAAAGATGATAACCGCGGCGGAGTTAGTTCCGTAAATATTCGAATACCTTGCGCATTCGGTGCAGGTACAACCGTTCTGATTGTCTTCGCACGAAATGGTTACTACCGTTTCCGGCGGATCGTTCTCGGTTGCGGGGCTGGCGATAAACGCGTCGATTACTTTTGCGGCGGCGTACTGCGTCATCATTTTGAATTCTTCTGACGAACCGTGCGCCGTGTAGCACATCTGACTTCCGTTATCGCTGTACCAGGAGCCGTGCGCGGCAAACAAATCGGATCTCGGAAAAACGGTTTCGGTGTTGGTATCTTTTTTACCGTTCTTATACACGCCGAACTTCGGATAAACGGTGAGTTCGTACGCATTATCCCAGTACGGATGAATTTCTCTCATTCTCGCGGGATAATATTCGTCGTAAGTTACGTCTAACGCGAGCATAGAACCGCCGTCCTGAAAACGCACGGGTATATCGGGAATATCCGTAACCTTATAATCGCGGAGTTTTACCGAAGTAACGTTTCTGTCTATGGAAATGCAATCGTTATAAAAACAATCGTAGTTAAAGTTTATTTCCATAAAGGTGTATACCGCGTAGAGAGTTCCTTCGTCGGTACCGCCGACAAGGAACACCGACTGCCCTTCGGTTACGATTTTGTGTCCTTCCGTTCCCAACGTCTTTTTATCCGCCGTTATGCCCGCGGCGGTTAATAACGAAGTTTTGCCGAGCGATATATATTTCGCGTTTTCGTCGTGCGTCGCCTGATCGTCGGTTACGGTGTTAAGACTTATACCCGTCGCCTGCAAAAAGAGATAGTTAAATTCCCTTTTCGCCATTTTTATGTATTTCGATTGTTCGGACGGAACGACGAGTTTATATTCCGTTTTACCGTTTTTTACTATGTAATCGTCGTTTCTTTCGGGCGCGGTATAGTCGTGATTGCCGTTATATACGGTTCTTCCGACGGTTTCTTCCCTTTCGCCGCAACCGGCTACGCAAAAGGTAATAGTAAAAGCAAGCAAACACGAAATTATTTTAATTAACTTTTTATTCATATTAGTCTCCCCTTTAACTTGCTCTTACGGTGTAATATTTAACGGTGTAATTGTCGTATTCGTCGTAGCAACTGTAAATTACCGTGTAATCGCCCTTTTCCGTCGCCACGAAACTATCGGTAACGGTCATCATTTCCGAATTCGGTGTAAGGACCAGTATATAAACGCTAAGATTTTCGGCAGCGGTCATATCGTCGGTCACGGTATATTTCTTTATAGTTACCTTTTCGCCGACTTTAACTTTTTCTATCGTCTTTTCGTTATAACCGTCTTCCAGAATTATTTCAGGCGGAATTTCGTCGACAACCATAATATTGAACGATATCGGGTTACGATTGCCGCACACGTCGGAATAAACGTAGTTTACGGAATATGTGCCGAATTCGGTAAGTTTTATGCTGTACGTTTTTTCGGGATCGCAACTTTCGTTTAACACGGTGCCGTCGGTTGCAACGGCGTATCTGCCGGACGGATAAACCACCGAGAACTTAAAGTTGCTTTTATCGTAAGGCGAAAGCACGTCAAACGGAATTCCCGCGGCGAGCGTAACCGTTTCGCCCAACTTCTTTATACCTTTCGCCGAAAGGTCGTACCACACGGTAGGTCCTACGTAATCGTAATCGGTGGAATTTATACTCTGACCGTTAAGCGACCTTATAAATACGCCGCCTTCCCCGTTTAAATCTTTTAACGTAAACGTAAGCAACACTTTATCCGACGTAAAGTTTTCGGTAAAGACGTATAATTCTCCCGCCTGACCGCTGAACTCTTTTCTTTCTTCCGAATAAACGAGCGTTCTCGTGTCGGTAAAGCCGCCGCTTACCGTCTTTCCGTTAAACTCGATACCCGTTTTACCCTTCGCGTAAGTCAAGGTAACGGACTTCGTTCTGTCGTAATAATCGGTTAACCTTATTTCAAGCGCGTCGTATTGACTTTTATCTTCGGGAATACTGAATTGCAGCGAAAACGCCGAAAGCGACAACACGTTTATAAACTCCAACGAGTTAGCGCCCAAAGTTTTTCTCGACGCGAACGTTACGCCGTTAAACACGGCGTCTTTTTCGAAATCGCCGACAAAATAATTTTGTAATTTATAAATATCGCCGTATCCGACGTCGATTACCTTAACAGTCTTTTCGCAAATTTCCGTTTTTCCGCCGAACGAATATTTGAAGTTTACGCTTTCGTCGGCGTTCACCTTATATCCTTTCGGGTCGATTTTAATCCATTCGCCGCCGTCTTCGCTTGCGAATACTTCGGCTTCGTTTTCCGTTTGCTCGCCTTTATACGTCAGCGCGTATACCTTTTCAAGCGTGTAAGTCGCGTCTTTTATGAAATAATCGGGCAACGTACTCATTCTGAAGTTTACGGCGTCGGAAGAATAAACTTCCAAATCGTAACTATACGTATATTCGTAAAACAAATCTCCGTAGGTAAAATAAACGGTATATTTTCCCGAATTCGTAAACATAACGGAAAGCGTATCGTCTATGATAATCTTTTCGCCCGTTTTGCCGTATACCGCGTACGCGCTTACGTAAACGCTGTTTACGGCGTTTATAGCGGTAAACGAATATCCCGGCAACGTCGTTTCTATTCCGGCGTAAACGGGTTCGGAAGGAGCGTTTGCGGTAAAATCGATAGTTTTTCCGTTTTCTCTCGTTACCGAAACGAACGGCAACGCAAGTTTGGTAACGTTTCCGAACACGTCGGTTGCGATATACACTATGGTGTATACGCCCGTTTTATTAGGAACGAACGCGCCATCGTACACGCCTACGCGCAACCGGCTTTCCGTTCCGTAATCGTAATACACTTCCGCCCTTACGTCGCCTTTTAAGTTGGCGTCGTACGCCTTTGCGGAAGGAATAACGAATTTCTCGCCGCGTACGATATAGCGTTTTGCCGCCCTTTCGACTTCTTCGTCTGTTTTGATTACGGGAGCAAGTTTATCCACGACGGTCGCTTCGTTTAACTGTTCGCCTTTCTTCCCCGCGATTTCGTCAATTTCAAATCTTAAAACGCTGTTTTCGTAATCGGTTCCGTAAACGGAAAGATACGTTTCGCCGGTGGTAAAACCTTTGAATACGTCGTCGAACGCTTCTTCGTTGTCAAGGTCGGCTATAAGCAGATTTGAAACGCCGCTCATTTTATAGCCGTCGCGAATATATTCCTGAACTTTCTCTTTCGGCGGCGGATTGGTTATATACTCGGGATCGGAACTCAAAACCTTTTCTCTCGTTAAAAAGTAACCGTACTTATCGTACGTTACTTCGGCAACGAAATCGGGGTCGATCTTTACTTTATCCGATATAAGAACGTATTTTTCCGTTTCTTCGTCATAGCAATATTTGCCTTTGGTTCCGTTTCTTAAATATTCGACGTAGAAATGCGTACCCGTTTCGCCGCTCTTTACGGGACGATATTCGTTAAGAAGTTTACGGGTTTTCATATAAACCGAGTTCGTTTCGTAATCGTAGAAAAACTCGAAACCCGTGTCGTCGGCGTTATCCGCCCAGTTAACGTCGTCTCTTACCCCGTACATTCCGGTTACCGAAACGTATCTTTGCGAGCCGATATAGAAAGCCTTTCTGCTACCCGCGTCATAGGCGGCGGAAATCTTCTGGAAACCCGTTTTCGTCTGATTAGCCGCTCCCGCTCTTAAATAGGGGTCTTTTTTATCGGGTACTTTCGTATCCGACGGGTCGTAAGAAATTTCTATTTCAACGTAATTAGAAGAATCGTAACAATCGGTTAATTTGATTATTATCGATCCCGTGTCGCACTGCCAACCGTCGCCGCCGGCGTACGCGCTCCTGTTATAAGGATACAATCTCAAAAACGGGGTCGATTTATCGAGTTCTTTTAAGTTTACAGGTTCGTTATACCTGAATTCCGATGAATCGGTTATTTCGGCGTGAATGCCGCTTTTCGTTATATAACTGTTTTCTTCGCTTTCGCCCGCAATCTTTTTTACGAGATTAAGAGAATCGGTAAACCCCGCAGAAGCGGTTTCTTTGGTGGTTTCAAACAACGAGTTTCTTACGACGAAAGATACCGAAGCGGATATTTTTTCGTCTCCGTTCGTCGCGTAATATTTAATCTCGTAATCGCCTATATCGTTTAATATGTATTCCGCGCCCGAATACGCGCTTCCGTCGGGATAAACGACTTCGAGGCGGTCGGATTCGTAAGTGTTTTTACCGACCTCTATCGTTGCCCCGCTTAAAGAGATTCTTTCTCCGCGGATATAAACGTCTTTTATGTTTTCGTTAGGAGTCGCTTCTCCGACTACCGTTTCGGCAGGACGGAAAAAGACAAACGTAAAAAACAATGCGGAAAAAGCAAAGACAATGCTCAACAAAAATATAAGAAGGCTTTTCCTTTTATTCATCAACCTTTCAGTCCTCCCATAGACATATTTCCCATAAGTTTATCTTTCAGAATAACGTATAAAATTATTATCGGAATAGCAAGAAGCATTGCTCCCGCAACTTTAACGGGTACGATCTTAGCGTATTGCGCAAACTCGCCCGACTGAGATTCGAGAGTCAAGTGATATATACCGTATGCCAAAGTAGGATGCGTAGGCATATACATTATCGCCATCTGATAATCGTTCCAGTAAATAACGAACTGTATGAGCATTACGGAAAAAATCATTTTTGACGCCAGCGGCAGAACGATTCTCGTAAGAACGGTGAACTGCGACGCCCCGTCGATATCCGCCGCTTCCATATACGCGTCGGGAAGCCCTTTGAAAAACGCGTAAAACACGAGAAAATACATTCCGCTGAAAGAGCATTTCTGCAATATAAAGCCTACGGTAGTATCGTAAATACCGAGATTCCTTAATAAAGAAATTTCCGCGGCGTAAGTTCCGACAAGCGGAATAATCATGGTAACCACGACGTAACCGTACAAAAATTTCATAAACGCAAAGTCGTATTTCGCGCAGATATACGCCACGACCGCGGGTACAACGGAAAGCATTACGCAAGCGATACCCGAATACAGAAGAGTATTCAAAATACAGGTCCAGATAGTTACCTTAGACTCATGCGTCACTAATTTGTCCCCGACGTAAAAAGGAACCCTCTTGGTAAAATTAAACTTACTTAAAATAAGCCCGTAGTTTGAAAGTCTTATTTCGTCCGCGCTGAGTTCAGGATCGGGAAAGCCTATAACGTTACCCTGGATATCGAAGTCGATAAACGATTTCAACGAAGTTATAAGACCCCAGACGAGCGGAATGAAAATTGATATTACGTATAAGCAGAGAACAGCGCATATAACGCCTACAAAAATCTTATTAAAAACGCTTGAAGATTTCATATTCCCTCCGTCAACTTTCGCTCGGGCCGAATTTTTCGAGCAACGCCTTTACGCCTAACGTTACGGGAGCGACTATCGCCGTAAGAATCAAACCTAACGCAGACAATTCTCCGAAAGTCGCGTAAGACAGATTTGCCGTATAATCGGCGTGTTTTGCCGACGCGAAAAGATAATATCCGAGCGTCGCCATTTCCTGAGCCTGTTCGCCGAACAAGTTATACAAGTTCGCCTGATTCGTGCATATACCCGCTATGCCTATGACGATAAAAGACGTAAACGTCGAAAATATCATAGGAAACGTTATATGAATGAATTCTTGTATAAGGTTTACGCCGTCGAGTTGCGCCGATTCCACGATAGAATTGTCTATGCCCGACATCGCCCCGCTATACAAAATGGTGTTTACCCCGAAACTTATCCATATATTGAAAAATATCAGGACGGGAATACGGGTGGACTGGTTTACCAAAAGCCCGAGCGTTTCACCCGTAATCTTCATATAAACTTCGGTAACGAGATACTTAAACAACAAAGAAAATACAAGCATCGAAACTATCTGCGGCATAAACAGAATTACTCTGAACACCTTGGATAACGGGAATTTCTTATAAACGTAAAAGGAAAATATCAACGCCAGCGGTAAACTGATAAGCATCGAAAAGATATACATCAGGAAAGAATTCCCTAAAAGGTATCCCCTGTCCGCGATAAGTTTTACCGCGTTTGCGAAATTCTCTATCCCGGCAAATTTGATTATGAAACCCATACCGTCGGGATTATATTCGTATATCTGAAACGCCTGCAAAAACGAGTTGAAATTTACGCCTATGTAAAATATTATTTGCTGAATTACCGGCACAAGCAGTATTAAACTTGCAAAAATTATTCTCGATCTGATTTTTCTGCTGTTGAAAAAAGTTTTTTTCTGCTTTTTATTCACTCTCATAGAGTTTTGCTTCCCCTGTAAATCGATTTCCATTGTTCAAGAGTTTTCTGTGTGTACGGGAAGCAGTTTCTTGCGCCGTAACCCGCTCTGTGAGCGTAAAGGTCGCAGATATAGAGTTTACCGTTAATCAGATAATAGAAGTTGCTTTCCGAACTTTGATAAGGAACGAAAGATATCGGCGAAGACAGGAACGTTTCGTTGCTTGCCGAACCGTAAATAACTTTATTATCTCTTCTGAGTTGCCATATAGACTTTTTGAATTCCTGCATTTTCGCTTCGTCTTCTTCGGTAATCCGATAATTCATCGCCGCCTTTCCGAGTCCCGTACATTCGGTGAAATGCGACATTTCTTCGTCGGAATAAATAAATTCCAAGAAGTCTTTTACCGCTTCAAGACAACCGTCCGTTTTAGAAGCGGTTCTTTTGTTAACGAAAGTGAAACTTGCGCCGGTATCGAGCAAAACGTTGGGTCTGCCTTCTTCTTCCGTAGTTACGGGAGTATCCAGAGAAGTGGGAAGCGGCATCCAGCGGAGGTCTCTGTCGGGTTCGTTCGGATATACCGTTTTGTAATCCCTGAAATTATTTACGGTGACCGACTCGTTGAACCAGTAGTCGCCTTCGATCATAAACGCAACTTTTTCTTTACCGTTTTTGCCGCTGAAAATAAAATTGCTTTGCGCGGCGGTATGCGCAGACTGGTTGGAAGAATCCTGAGAATACCAACCCTCGTCGTAAATAACCTGCATAAACGCCGAAGCGTAATATTTATTTACGTCGGAAGTAGCGTGATAACCCGTTTCTTCGGTAAGAGTAATTTTTTCGGTGGTGGGTTTATAAATCGCTTTCAGTTTTTCTCCGTCGTCTTTATAATTTATTCCTTTAAATAAAGGTTCGTCGGTATATCCCGTTACGATTTCCATTTCGCCGTCGAAAGTATACGCTCTTCTGAACCCGTCGTAACCTGCAAGAGACGCCCATAACGATTCGGTTAAGTAGTTGGTGTATTGAGCGTTTAATCCCGATACGGTAAACGGCGTAACGCTTAAATCGTTTTTAAGTTTGGAACATAAAACAAGGAATTCCACGAGAGTGGTGGGAAGTCCGTCGTCGTAAGTGTTCGGCTTTCCGTCGTTACCCAAACTCTTTTTAGCGGTCGAATCTTTAACGAAATTTACCGAACCGTACGCGCAACTGTATTTTCTGACGTTGGTTTCTTCGGGGGCGGCTATGTAAAGGTTGTTCGCCTTGAACAAGTCTGCGTCGTAAGTAAGTCCGGGGAACCATTCTTCGTGCGGAATAGCGTAAAATTTGCCGTCCGTGCCTTTAAGAACGTCGAGATAATCGGGGTCGATTTTATCGAGAATGGAAGTCTTACCGTCGTCGTAGAATTTTTCGTTCATAAAATCGGTAAGGTCGTATAAGAATCCCCTTTGAGCAAGGTTACGGGGATACCCGTCGGAAGTGGTAAAATATATATCGTAACCTGAAGTACCCATCGTTCCCGTTGACGTATTGATATTGTGTTCTATTTCGAATTTTACGCCCTGTTTTCCTTCGGCGTAAGATTTATCGCCTATTTTTTCTTGAAACCGAGCGATAGCGTTATCGAGCCATATTCTTCCGCAACCGCCGCCGTTGTTCATAATGTTGACAACCGTGGCGTTCGATTCTTCGGTCGCTCCGCACGCCGTTACCGTCGCGCACATCGTTACCGCAAAGATAATCGCAATAAGTCTTGTTAATTTCTTCATAATTTTTCTCCTTATATTTCACACATTTATTGTCGTTAAAATCTCAGATAATCGTATCTCGGGAACCTTTCTTCGGCGAATCTCGAATATCTCATAAAATTCAGAGAATCTTCAAGCGCCGCCATTTCCGATATTTCGTTGATACCGTATTTCGCAAGTTTTTCGGCAAAAGCGTTCGTTTGCCGTATTCTTTCTTTTTCGTCTTCTATTCTCACTATCCGCATATAGTCGACGGAAAGTTTTTCTCTTTCTATTCTTTCGTATACTTGTTTATTTTCCGCAACCCATAACGCTTTTTCGAATAATTCGTTACACTTTTCGGCAAGTTCGTCCGTTAAATAAGGCGCGCTCGGTTTATCGTACAAAGTAAGCCTGTGACCCTTTACCGCCGCGGTTATTATATCGATATACTCTTTTATATATTTTCCGCCTTTACCGTAAACCCGGTCGCAAAATTCGGTTACGGCGTTTTCTGCGTCGGTTTCGGTATTCCACAACGTTTTTGCCGTGAGATAAGACTTCAAATCATCGAGTGCTGCTCCGCCGCCGAGCGTGTAGTTTCCCTGTTCGAACACGCCGACGACTCCGCGTTCTTTATAATATTTTATATTTTCCGCCATCTGATAAACGCACGGGAACGGCAACAGGTAATTATGAAAATTTACCGCGTAATCCCATACGTACAGACGTTTCGTTATCTTTCCCCATTCGCGAAGGTTTTTATCGAATTCCATAGCCGACTCGTTTCCGTTTTTTACCAGCGACGGAAACGGTTCGCTCCAGTCGCACTCTATATTGCACAGCCTTACGATTACGTTATCGTCGGGTTTTAACGTTTTCGGCGCTTTTCTGGTAAATCTGTAAGCGAAAGTGTGCAGTAAAACGTTCGGGAAACGTTTCTTTACTTCTTTTGCAAGTTTATTGACGAAATATATATTCGTACCGGACGCGCTTTCTTCTCTGTCGTTTATCGCTTTACATTCGGGGCATTCGCAACATACGTCCACGTCGTTCTGCGCCACCGAAAAAATTCTACATTCGGGGTTTTCTTCTATTTGCTTAAAGAGATTTTTCTTTATAATTTCGTAAACTTCGGGATTTGTAAGACAAGGTTGGTCGGGTTGTCTTTCGCCGTTTATCAGCGAAAAATATTCGGGATGAGAATTAAAATACTTATCGGGCGGCAATAACGTATTAAAGGTATGACCTATGGTATAAAACCTTTCCGAACCGCCCTTTCTTTCGGAAATGTACGCGCTGCTCGTATTCAAGCCGTTCTTCACGCAGAATTCTTCGTCAAACGCATTTCTGAAAAACGCGTCGCGGTATTCGAATTCGGGTTTTTCGGCTATATCTAACTCGGGAACGGTAAAGTCAGTTACGGTATCTACCTTTTCCACGTCTTTCGTGTAACATTCGAACCCGACGGTCTTTCTTAAAAAGGCGAACGCGCCGTAAAGAGTTCCCCTCGGAGTATTACCGCCGATTACCACTCCGTTTTTAACGGTTTTAATAACGTAACCTTCGTTGCCGATATCGGGTATTTCAAGCGTTTTGCCGACGTTTCTTGCGGAAAAACCGACTAAAATTTCGTTGCTGAGCGGAGATATGCTATCGTTTATAAGCGGATAACATACGCCTGTCGATTTGTAAACGTATTTCTGAATATTCGCCGCCGCATACTTTTCCGCGGCGTGCGCTTTTGCCGATACGACTATGTAATATTTCGGAATATTTTTCTCAATCATTTGCAAAATTCTCCCTTTATCCTATATAATAAATAACACCGCAAGACCTTTTTTACAATATATAAAACGGCTAAAACCATATGCTTTTCGGCGATACTCTTTTTCCGTTATTGCATATATTTTTTCAGCGATATATACTTGTTTTGCAAGTTTCAGGAGATACCTTATGACGAATTCTTTTGTTTCAAACGAAAAAAACATTCAGAAAATGTTTACAATTTACGAAGACCTGCCCGTTTTTAATACCTTTTTGTTTTCGGTTTGGAAAGTACATAGATTCGACACGTACGTAACCAACAAATCGCGTCCGAACGAACCGCAATATTTATACGCTTTTATCAAAACCACCGTAGGCGAAGGAAGAATTTTTACGACGGAAGGCACCTATACTTTACAGACTAACAGTCTTGCTCTTTTCGACGTAAATAAAATAATAAAATATCAGCCCGTCGGCGACGACTGGGAGTATGTCTGGTATAATTTTTCGCCTAAAAAGGATATTCCTTTTTTCAAGTTCAATTACGCTTACGATATTCCGCCTTTTCAGGAAGAAGAGCGCTTAACTCAGGAAATGTTCGATTTGATGAACTCCTACACCGAAGTAAACATAAAACTTTCCACTTTGCTTTTTACCGAACTCGTTTACAGATGGATTAACGTTATAATCAACAAAGAAAATAAGAACTTTCCGCATTATCAGACGATAAGCGACGTAGTATCGTATATAAATATGAACATAGAAAAAGATTTTAAAATTCACGAACTCGCCCAACGCTGTTACCTTTCCGAAAGACAATTCCGCCTTGTATTCAAAAAACTCGTGGGATTATCGCCAAAATCGTATATTTGTCAGCAAAAACTTAAAAAGGCGGCCATAATACTTAAAACTTCTTCCATGCCGATAGCAAGCATAGCGTACGAACTGAACTATTGCTCTCCGTATCAGTTTTCCAAAGAGTTCAAAGAGTACTACGGAATATCGCCGAAAAAATACCGCGACAATATTAAAAATTATAAATAACTTTTAAACGCAAAAAGCCGCGGGCTTGTAAAATTTTACAAGCCCGCGGCTTTATTTTTATTTTATTTCGTCCGATTCGGGGAAATTATGACTTTATGCTGCCGTAATTTTCGCGGCGGACGATCCGAGATATATTACCAGCGCCGAAAGTCCGCAAGGCATTTCCGCGGAAATAGTCGTATCGTTACCGACTTTAACCGATAAAGTCTGCCCCTTAGTTAAATTCATAGTGGTTTTCGTAGCGATTGACGAAAAGCTTTTGCAATTCATAGATTCGCTTCCCATTCCGTTTGCGGGACATACTGCCAACACCGTTCCTCCCGTGTAAGCGTAACCGTTTTCGGTGTCAATAGACGAGTTTCCGCCCGACGTGCTTATAATGGTTATTTCACCGCCGGCGAAAAGTATGCCGCTATATTTCGTTTTACTGTTGGAATCCACGCCGTCGCCGCCGGCGTAAATAAATATCGCGCCGCCCTGAAAAGTTATACCCGTTCCCGACGTTGCTGTTGCGTTTACGCCGTCGTCGTTAGACGCAATCGTTATATCACCGCCGTTTATTACGACGTAAGTTCCTTCTAACCCTTCGTAACTTCCCGTCACTTCTATTTTACCGTCGGAAACGGTAAGAGTTCCGTCGGAGTGTACTGCGTCGTCTTTAGAAAATAACGTCAGCGTTCCGCCCGACATATTAACGTTACCGGTAGAAGTTTCGCCGTTTTCCAGCGTTTCTCCGCCGTTTGCGTGTATCGCGTCGTCATACGAGTTTACGGTTACGGTTCCGCCCGAAATCGAAACTTCGTTATCTGCTTTTATTCCCTTTGTGGAATAATCTCCCTTTTCGGTATTGCCGTCAGCCATTCCGCCGGGGCCGCCCGGATTACCGCCACCGCCGAATCCGCCGCCTATACTCGTGGTATAATTCGTCCAGTTATACGAAATCGAGCCGCCGCGAGATTCCAGAGCAATAGTGTCGTACGCGGTATTCCACGCTAAATAATCCGTTTTTATCGTATAACTGCTTTCCTGCCCCTGCGTTTGAGAAGACGAGTAGGCGTATAACTGAAAGTTTTTATACCCGTCAAGCCATTCGAACGAATAATAATAGTACGACAACCTGCCGCCGTTAACGGTTTTTAAATAGGTTGCGTTTACCCATTTATAATCGCTTTCGCCGTTATAAAATTTTATTGAATATTTATACGTGTCAGAATTAAAGCGAACGTACCTTTCCGTTCCCGTTTTTTCTACGGTTTCCGAGTACGGCGAATATTTATCGGTGTATATATTCAGAATCGAATCTTCGCTTATTTCCACGTCGTACGCGGCGTCTATTCCGTCGCAAGCGGCGTAAATATCGATAGTTCCGTTCGTTACCGCTACCGTTCCGCGTTGATTGCCTTTGGATGATATATCGCTATTAGTAGTCTTTATTCCGTCGCCCGTTTTAGAGATAAGCGTAAGCGTTCCGCCCGATACGGTTACGCTGTCGTTGCCTTTAAGAGCGTTATCTTCGCAAGTAACCGATAGCGTAAGATTTTTTACTTTCAAATCGTCTTTGGTGTGAACGCCGTTATTGTTTTCGGAAATAACTATCAATTCTCCCTTTCCGCCGAATTCCAGATCGCATAAAGAATATATTGCCGACGAGTACGATGTTTCGTCGTCAGCGGACAACGCTTCGCGGGTATCGTAAATATAATTTTTAGCGTCCTTTTTTGCGGTAAGCGTCACCTTGTCGCCGGAAAGAACGGTTATCGGGTTTTGTTCGTCGCTGTAAATTTTTACCCCGCAAAGTTCCAGTTCAAACTTATAATCGTCGCCGACGTCGATCACTATTACCCCGTTAAACTCTCCCGTAACTGAACATACCGTGTTTTCGGTTATCCCCGAAAACGTCAGCGTTTTACCGTCAATAGTCCAGCAATTATCCGTGCCTTCGACAAAACTTACCGTCAAACTGTTTTCGTCTTCGGGAAGGTCGGACGGAATATCCGTTTTATCGCTGTCCGTTTCATCGGCGGCTTCGCCGTCCGTTTCCCCCGTAGCAGGCTGAGAATCTTCGGGCGGAGTCGCAGGGTTGTCCGTAGAACCGCCCGGTTTTACGTCGCATGCGGTAAAGGCGCAAATCGACAGAACGCAAACTAAAATAAAAGCCAAAAACTTTTTCATAAAAAATCTCCTTATTAAAATTCTTTTTCTATACTGTCGGCGCGGGAACATTGTATTTCGAGATTTCCGTTTCTGATGCGTATCTCGTCGAGCATATCCTTTTCTTTTTCTTTGTTTTTTAACGTTATACGATAAGACAATTTAAACATACTCCCCATATTTACCGATTTTACGCTTTCGAGCGAAAACGAATCGGTATATTCGGAAAAAACCTCGTCAAACACCGTAGTGTAATCGAGCGACTCGGGAATAGTTATTTTTAAGATTTTTTCTTTATTTTTTAAGGTTTCGAGCATAGGAATACCTGCCGTGCCCTGCGGTTCGCCGTCGTCGGAAGAAGCGAAACGCATATAAAAAAAATTGACGAAGAGCCTGATTTATAACAAGCCAGAAACACGTAAACGACGCCGAAAATAAGCGCAACTCCTAAAGCGATGAAAAAGCCGACCGCCGCGACGTTTCCGTCGCTGAAAATCGATTCAAACATAATACTTTACCTCTTAATTCTTTTATTTTTTCTTGTTCGAGCCTATATGCCGCTCCATATTTGGAAAAAGACGTTTTTACTATTTTTTCTTTGTTTATTACTTCGCAAATCCACAGCGGCAACGCCGAACCCGTTTTCAGTTCCATAAGGACGACGTCTTCGGGCAAAAGATTTTCGCCGCCAAGCGACGTATGAAAGTTAAGATCCGTTTTGCGATACCGTACGTTTTTATCGAAAGTTACGCGTAAATCGCTGTTCTCGTCGTAATACGCTTCTCTGTCGTAAATAATAAGCATGCTCGGTTTTAAGTTACCGTAATATTTTGAAAAGTACTCGAGTTCTCTGCCTATCTGCGTAGTCGCCGCTTTTCCGTTCAACACGTCTTCAACTTCTTTTTCCTTACAAGCGATTCTTCTTTTATACACTACCCCGTCGTATTTACGTTTCATTTCAACGTATATATCGTCGTCGTTTTCGTTCAGGTTATAACCCCTTAACCGAAGTTTTTCCTTAAACGCGGGGCGTTCTATCGATTCGCGGATAAGCCTGTAATTTTCCGTATCGTAATAAAGGCTTTGAATAGTATTTAAGCCGAATTTATCCGAAGTAAGGCGTTTCTTTATTTCGGGCAATACGGCAAGATATTGATTATAAGTCAACGCGTATTTCAATTCGTATCGCTTAAAAACGTAGTTTATCATAAAACACCCCCTTTCGTTTTATGCGATAAGTTTACAGCCGAAAACTAAAATCAACTTTAAAATACGAAAGGTCGGCAAAATTTTTTTTGCCGACCGCTAAAAAAATATATTATTTCGTTATTCCAAAGGCAAATTAACGCTTACGCAAAAGTCTTTACCGCTTTTCGTTTCCGCTTTTATGTTTCCGCCGTGCGCTTCCGCTATCGCTTTCGCTATAGAAAGACCTATCCCGTGACCGCCCGTTTCCGAATTTCTCGAATCGTCGGAACGATAAAATCTATCGAACACGTGTTGCAATTCTTCTTTTTTTATTCCCGCAAACGTGGTATTGAAAACGGATAAATTCGCCGTCTTTTTATTTGTTGATAAGCTTACGGTTACGGTACCGCCTTCAGGAGAATATTTTACGGCGTTTTCCGTAAGTATCGAAACGAGTTGCACGATTGCGTCAGGCGAGGCGCAAGCCGTAACGTCAGGTTGTATTTCCGTATTCAACTCTATTTTCTTCGCCGCCGCGGTTACCCGGAAAGGACTTACCGCTTCCGAAACGGCGTCGGATAAAGGCGTTTCAATTTTAATCAGTTTATGTTCGGACTCTTCCATCTTGGATAAATACACGAGTTCGTTCGTCAACTTACTGAGCCGTTTTACCTGCGAACGGATTTCGCCGAGTTCTTCTCCGCAGGACTCTTCTTCGCCGTCAATCAAATCGAGATTTGTATTTATAATGGTCAAAGGGGTTTTCATTTCGTGTCCCGCGTCCGAAACGAATCGTTTTTGTTTTTCGTAACTTTCGGCGATAGGCTCGACGATTTTACCCGACAAAAACAAGAACGCGACAAACACTATAACGCAACCGCTAAATCCAACCAAAACGCTTGTAATTAAAAACGATCTGAAAGAATCGAGTTTACGCCCGCAGTCTAAAAATAAAACGGTCGTTTCCTGTCCGACGGTTCTTTTTGCGTATCGGAATTGTTCTATAAAACCTTTTTCGTTTTTATTATCGAGCGCTTTATTAACGTAATCGGATACGGTCGTATCGTCAACCGTAAGAATTTTTGAAAAATCCGTTTTTATTATATTGCCGTCAAGCGACACGGTTACGGTAAAAAATCGCGCTTCGTAAGGCACTTCGGGCGACATTCCGCTCGGCGGTTTCTGACCGCTCCCGATATCGTCGGCCGCAGGCGGAATATCTTTATCGGGCGCGGGCGCGTTCGTATGAAACAGCAAATCTATAGTAGCGTCGCTTTCCCTTACGACGACGGAATAGTTTATCGCGTTCATAACACCCACAAGCACGCACATTAACGCGAACATGGAAATAGTCGCCAACAATAAAAATTTCTTTTTCAGTTTATTTATCATCACCCGTCTCCAAATAATACCCTGCGTTTCGGGAAGCCTTTATCTGAACGTCCGCCCCTAAGGACGATAATTTTTTCCTTAAATACGATATATACACCCACACGACGTTTATTTCTGCGTCGCTGTCGTACCCCCAGACTTTCTCCATTATCTGCTCGGTAGACAAAACCCTTTTGGGATTTTGCATAAAATATTCGAGCAGTTGGAATTCTTTATTCGTGAGTCTGTATTCGCCCGTTAACGACGACAACTCGAAAGTTGTTCTGTCAAGCGATATATTGCCGACTTTAAGTTTTGAGTCGGTTTCCGTTTTTCCGCGGGTCAACGCCCTGATTCTTGCGAGAAGTTCTCTCGAGTCGAACGGCTTTGAAAGATAGTCGTTCGCGCCCGAATCCAAACCAAAAACTCTGTCTTCGATTTCGGATTTCGCGGTAAGCATTATCACGGGAATTGCATTTCCTTTTTCTCTGATTGTTTTAAGTACCGTCAAACCGTCGGTTTTCGGCATCATTATGTCGAGAACGGCGACGTCGTAATTTCCCGATTCGATAAAATTCAACGCGTCTTCTCCGTTATAAACGGCGTCTACCGAATAATTGTTACGCTCAAAAATTTTTACTATCGCTTTCGAAAGCGCTTTTTCGTCTTCCGCAAGTAAAATACGCATTATCCGCATTCTCCTTTTTCTTTATAGAATACGACGGTTTTCTTAATTGTAGTTAAAAAAATCTACGTTTGAAAATTTTTATAATCCTTTTATTGCCGTTATTTTAACATATTATTTAAAATAGTTCAAGTAAAAGAAAAAATCGGCGATATTACCCGAAAAAAACGCAAACCCTTTTATCGACGAAAAGTTTGCGTTTTAATTATCATTATTTATTATATTTTATCCCTTAAAAAATCTGCCAGCCTCTCTCCCCAAAGTTTGCAACCCGTTTCGTTAGGATGCCCGCCGTATTTTGCGACAAAAGGTTTTTCGCTATCCGATAAATATGGCGTTTCGTCAAACACCGAGTAAACCTTTTTTGCAAATTCGCCGCGAATATAATCGTTAAGTCTGTAATAAGTATCAACAAGCGTATCAGGATAACCGAACGGCGGTATCGTTTGAAAAATAACTTCTTTCCCTTTCAGTATTTCGATTATTCTGTCATAACTATCTTTTATTTTTTCGTAATCGCCTATTTTATAAAGGTCATTCACGCCGAAACAAACTATAACCGTATCACAAGTTTTAACCTTATCAGCCCACGCGCCGTCTGTTGCCGCATCCGCTGCTCTGCCAAAACCTATGCCGAGATTCCAGAAAGAATACTCGTTGCCAAGCAACTTCGCGCAAACCGCAGTATAGTGAGCGTAAGAATTTTCTTTACAACCTATGCCCTGCGTTATACTGTCGCCCCAGAAAGCAATTTTCTTTTTAACACGTCTTTTTACGCCTACCATAGACGGGAGAGGAACATATTTATCCGCCTTAACTCCGTTACCGTCGTCGAGATAGGTAGGAATCTGATTTTCTATATGACAAGGCACCTTTTTCCCATCAAAAACCATTTTAATACATATATACTCGTTTTCGGCAACGTTAAGTTTGACTGAATCCGTATAAAATGTTTCGTCGGAGAAAACTTTCTTTTCTCGACTGCCGCAAAAGGTCAAAATAAATTCCTTACCACCATCGTAATTACCCGAAATAGCAGCGTTTACGTCGTTACATATTATAATTCTGCAATCGAATATTCCCCATTCGCCGCAAGGAAAATTGCATTTCGTCAGACTACCGTCAGAATAGGTGCTGTCTACCGTATTCGTAAACAGAAACGAATAGTCGAATTCACCTGTCGAGAACGGCTTATAAAACGCGTACGACGTTACTTTGCCCTGTGGCGTAAAATAAGACTGCACGGAAGTTCCCGCAAGCGTATTAGAAGTATATTTTTTGCAAAAATCGTTTAATGTTTTATTCATCTTTTAATAAACGGAAGTTTTATCGAATCGAACTTTTTAGAAAGAAAGTCGTTCGCGCCTGAACCCAAACAAATAATACTGTGCCCAATTTTGGGTTTTACAGTAAACATTGTCACGGGAATAACGTCTCCTTTTTTTTGATTGTCCTTATTGTAACATATTATTTAAAATAGTTCAAGTAAAAGAAAAAATCTGCGTAATCGCCGATTACGTTTTATTTTGTTTTTTTATCATCGTAAAGTTACGGGCCGCCTTATATAGACAGCCCGTAACCTAATATCCTTAAATATTTTATTTCACTTCGTCACAAAATCGCCCCAGTCGTCTTCCGAATACTCGGCGTAAACGGTTACGTCGCCTTTTGTCAAAGTATAATTTTTCCACACGCCGCTATAACCTTTTTTAATCGGTACTTTCGGCTCGTTTACGGTTTTGTTTTCCACCGTGTAATATTGCGTTTCGCCAACTTGAACGCCGTCCGCGATAAACCTTACCGAATAGCGTATCGGCGTTTTTTCGAATTCCGATATTAAATTTACGTTGTCGGTAACGGTATCCTTTTTAAAATCCCAGCGGACGCCGTTATTAAACCAACCGATAAAAACGTATTCGTATCCGTCGTCGGGATTTATTTCGGGGTGAGCGGGTTCTTCTATCTTGCTTCCGTAAGTCAACGCATACGCTTCCGTACCGTTGATTTTTACCGTAAACTTACCGTTCGTATTCGCGCAACCCGCGCACGAAACCGCAATTAACATAACAGTTATCGCGGTATACAATATCTTTTTCATAAGCGGACCTTTTATATTACGTTCACCGAAACGTCTCTCGACCAGTTAGTATAATACTTCATATTTTTACCGTCGTAAAAGTCGAGAAGTTCCGTTTCCAACTCGGGTATCGTTTTCGTGTTATCCTTTATAAACGCTACAAGTCTTTTTCTGCAGGAATTTATCCTCTTTATCAAACCCCCGAGCCTTTGGTCCTGTATATCGAAGCCTTCCGGTTTATTCTCCTTATACCATACTCTCTCGAACGCTTTATGGAACTTTTCAAGCATCTTTTCTACTTTCTTGTAGTCTTCCGCTATTTCTTTTAACTCGGCTATATTCTTCTCTTTATACGCCTTTCTCGTTCTCAGCCCTAAGTTATATTTTACCGATAAAACGTTACACAATTCCGCCTCGTATTCATACACGTAGCCGTAATTTTTACTTTCCTTCGCGTACCTTTTAAGGCGTTCGGCGTATTCTTTATACTCGGCGTTTTTATCTCCCTCAAACGTCAAGTCGTCGTACCCGTTAAACACGTCGCTATACAACGCGTGTTTACAATACCCCATTACCTTTCCGCCTTCTCCTATTGCGTTCGGTAAGTCAAGCGCCGTCATACGCTCGTATTCTTCGCCCGTTATCGCCTTAAATTCGCCCTTTATCTTATTTATATCCCTTTCGCCGTCATAATACCTTTTCACCGCATATAACGACGGCAGAAGCGAATAAAACGAACATTCCTTTCCGTTATCTCCCCACATCGTCATTATTACCTTATCCACGCCCGTTTCTCTGCACGCTTCCATTGCGGGCAGCATAGATTCCAGCGTAAATTTATTATCCGGCGCGAACCCTATCCACGACCACGCTCCGCCGGCAAACCACACGTCGTTTTTGAATTCCTTATGCGCTTTCATGAATTTGGTATAATGCTCTTTTTCCGTATTGTAATAATTCCAGTACACCAATCCTACTTCTTCCGGCGTATTCTCTATCACCGTTTTATCCAACTCGCCGTCTATTACGTCGTACGAACCCTTATTCGCAAGTTTAAAGAACATGTCCGACCATATCATCGGCTTAAAGTTATACTTCTTCGCTATTTCCGACACCCTTGTTAGGTGCGGTATAAGTATTTCCGATCTCTTCTTATATCCGTATTTATCCAGATACCTTCCGAGCCCTACCATATGCGCTTCGTCCATTCCTATGTGTATAGCGTCGGTCGTAAAACACTCTCTCATAGTTTTGAACATCTTTTCGATTAACTCGTACGTCCTTTCCTGACCTACGTACAATATGTCGTTACAGTCTATTATTTCGTCGTATGCGGGCCATTTGAATATGCAGTTTAAGTGAGCCAACGTTTGTATGCACGGTATAACTTCTACACCGATTCCGTTACAATAACTCACTATGTCTTTTAATTCTTCTTTCGTATACCTTCCGCGCATATACCCGAAATACGGCTCTCCGTCTATCTCGTACGTGTCTTCGGTATACAGTTGTATCATATTATACCCTAACTTGGATATTACCTTTGCGAATTTCTTCACTTCTTCCGCCTTCATTACGGCGTTTCTCGACATATCCAGCATTACTCCGAAATATCTCTCTTTCATAGGCTCTCCTTTATTTTTAGTCAATCGTTTCTTCTACCGTAACATTACCCTCGTTTACGGTAATATTTTTAAACGAACCGTTAAGATAAACGTTTTTAAGTGATACAGATTTTATTTCTTTCGGTAAATGCGGCGTTATCGAAAACCCCTTTTCGTCGTAATCGATATCGAGCAGACCGTCGGTAATTATTCTGCAATACAACGCGCTTTCCGCGCTGATCTGGCGCATATCGTTTTCAGGATACGCTTCTACGGCGTACGGCACGCGTTCGCCGAGAAGTCGCGTTTCGGAAAAATCGACGAGTTTTGAAAACGCTTCCTCTTCCTTGCTTGCGCGAAACAGCGCCGTCATAAAAAATATCGCGCTTCTGTCCCACACAATATTCTCTTTTTCGACGGAAAGACAACTGCCGTCCTTCCATAACAAATCGGAAACGGCTTTTAACGAGTCGTCTTTTCTGTTAAAAATTTTCATATATGCAGGCAGGCAATCCCATGACCTGATAACGTCGCAACCGCGGTAATAGGCGTAGGTATCGTAACCGTGAATGTTCGCCCCGAAATACTTTTCTATGCCGTTTTCGATAATGCGCGCATATTTTAAATATTTTTCGCTTTCACTATTTTTATTAAGTCTTTTTAATAAAGACGAATAATACGTTAACGCGCCGTATGCTATACAGGAAGTCGAAAGATTTATTCCCGAAGGCAACCTGTTTTCCAGTTCGTCCGTATCGGATACCACGACGTCGTTTTCGTTTATCATTTTTACAGTATATCTTGCGCACCAGTCAAGGCAGAACAGTTCTTCTTCGGAAGGCGTTTCGCCAGTTTCCAAAAAGTATTTGGAATTACCGAACAAGTACATTTCCGCGTCACCGCGATCACCTACGCCGTTCCAGTAATCGGTTCCGCCCGAAATAATACTGCTCGGCAACGGCAGTAATTCGTCCGTCATAAAAGGCTTATACCATCTTAACGCCGTTTTTGCCGCTTCCATACTCTTTTTATCGCCGGATAGCGCAAACCACGGCGTTGCGTATTCGCACTGGTCGTTACACCATATTGCCCAGTAAAAATTAAAGCCGCCCGGGGAATTTATCAATCCGTTTTGCGTCCTGAACAAGTTTTCCGCCACGTGTATTTTCGAAAAAGCGAACATAGTGTCGATAACGTCGTTTCCCGTGGTAAGATCGCAAAGGCGTAACAATTCGTCAACTCTGTCGTACCTTTTTCTTAACGCGTCTTCCTCTTCGGGCATTGCGGCGTCGGCGTAATAGGTAACGTAAGAAAACGTAACTTTTACCGTTTCGCCGCACTCTACGCAAAGGGGCGCGTTATCGCACAGTCTTTCGGTGTAAACGTACCCCTGACAAGTCAACGTGGTTTTCAATCTTCCCGAATTTACTTTTATCTTTTCCGAAGTCTTTCCCTTATTTTTTATTATAACATCTTCATAGAAAATCGGCAACTCCGTGGAAGGATAAAATTTGCGGGTTATTTCAAGATTGCCCGAAACCGTTTCGAAAGTCAGCGTTCCATCTATTTCGACGCTTATAAACTTTTCGGAATCGGTTAATTCAACGCTCGGCGATTCGTCGGAAATCTTAAACGAAGCGTGAGTGTTATCCGGTTGCAATCTGTATTCCGGATAAAACAACAATTTACCGATTTTCAAAATTCCGTCTTTAACGGAATAATTTATCAATCCCGATACTTTTTCGCCCGTCAATTCAAGATCGTCGCTATGATTTTCAAAGTCGGTCGACCTGATCTTTCTTTTAACTTGGGTAATTTCCCATCTGCTCATATTATCACCTTTGCTCGTCTATACGGTTTCCATATCGGAAAAGTATATGCTTCCGTCGTTTATAAATCCAGAAGCGCTATCGAATATCTGGAAAGCGTAATCGTTTAACGACCTGTTCTCTTCAACTACTATCTCTATTTCCGTCCACTCGCCCGATTTTAATATCACGCTGTTCACTGCGGATTTTATATCCCAGTAATTGTTTTTCATAAGATAGAGAGTCAAGTCGGTATCGCAGTCGTTATAAATATACATTTTAAACGTCGTTTTGGTATAGCAAACGTACGAGGAACCGCTCATTCTGAAATACAACTGTTTTCCGTTCGAATTATTCGATTTGCTTATTTTCGTGCTTCCTTCCTCGCCGTCGCGTTTTACGTCCGTCGAATATCCGAATTGCGCGTTCCAGACGTTTTCAAGACAATCTGCGCCGTTTACGCTTCCGAATTTTATCGATTTATCTTCTACGATTCTATCGAAAACGACCGCCGACAAGTAAACGCAATCGCCTTTATAGAAATGCCAGTTTTCATCCATAACGACGACGGAATAATTGCTGAAACTATCGCCCTTTGTAAGTATTATCTCTAATTCGTTCCAGACGCCGTCGGTTAAAGCGTATTTTATTGCCGAACTCTTATCGTTCGTACCTTTTTTCATCAGGTACAAAGAATAGCCTTTATCTCCGTCGCAATAAACTCTCGTTTTGAAAACCATATCGTCAGCCACGTTTTCGGTATTGACAAAATTAAAATACAACGCGCCGTAAACGTTGGTTCCGACGGGTTTTGCGTCGGCGCTTAAAGATAATCCGGTAGAGCCGTTTTCATCGTTTGTTTTCATTGTCGAAGAATATTCCACCGACGAATTTTCTACCGCTTCGATATAAGAATAACCGTAATCTTTATCGAAAGGAAGGTCGTCGCCTTCGGCGTATCTTATAAGTTCCGTTTTACCGAAATATACGCTTTCTTTTATATCGAATTTCCAGCCGGCGTTTATATCCATAATCATAAGCCCGTAACTGTCGAGCGGAATCCCCTCCGGCAAGTAGAACAAGACTTCTACCCATTCGCCTTTCTTTAACGTCGTCTTATGAGCGACGCTTAAATCGTAATACCCCTTAGGAATTATATAAAGAGATTGATTCATATTTCCGTCGTAATAAACGTGAGTTCTGAATACCGCTCTGCCCCGATAACTCTTTATGGGTAAATTTTTCAAAAACGCGTACAACTGCGCCGTTTTATCCGTCGTTCCGCCGAGCAAATCGGCGTCTTTTTTCGCAAAAAATCTCGTGCTTCCTTCTTCGCCGTTATATTTTACGGAAGTCGTGTACTCGAAATCCACGTTATCGAAAGAAGAAAGGTTGTTTACGCCGTCGGGCTTATCGAAGTTTACCGTATACCCAACGTCGTCGTTTTCCGCTTTACCCGCATCCAACGAGGAAACGTAAAACGTCGTGTCGTGACCGAAAGAGTTTTCCCATTCTTTTTCTATTATCCAGAAGTAACTTCCTTTAAGGCTTTGCATATCGCCCACGGCAAGTTTTACCGTGTTCCATTGATTTTTATAAAGGGTTTGCGTCACGGGAACGCCTATTCCTTTTTTATCGTAATCGTCGTTATGTAAAACGAGATCTCTTTCGTGTTCGAAGTAAACGGAAAAAGTAACGTAATCGTACTTAGATACGTCGAAAATGAACGGCTTATCTATCGTAAAGCACAATTCTCCGTTTTCTCTTCCCCAGGAAGTTTTCGGAACGACGACTTTAAGAACCTTTTCGCCGTTAAACGTCTTTTCGTCCGTTATTTCCATAACGTTTTCCGACCACGGCTGGCTTATTTGCGTTAAACCGATTTTATCGTTAAAATACACTATTCTGTTTTCGACTTTTTCCACGTTGTTTTCGCGAAGGATTCTGTCCGTTTTTATGTTTTGCAGACCGTCGAAATTGTCGACGAGTTTTTTCTGCGAATCGGTAAGCAACAAATACTGATATTCAAGCACCGTAATATCCCTTAACGATACCGAACCGCCGTTGAGTTTTTCCTGTATTCCGTTCTTAACGGAAATGTATCCGTACTTTTTAATTCCTTTTATCGAAGAAAAATATATTCCGTCCTTTTTAAGAAGCAACCCTTTATAGTCGTTTATATTTATCGCAAGGTGCAACCCGTTGATATTTTTCGTGGTTACGTTATCCCTGACGACGGCGTAACTCGTGGAAAGATATTTTTCGAGATTCTTTAAGTCTATAACGACGGGCGTCCACTCTCTGTTTTCTAACTCATAATAATTACCCCAACCGACGGATAAACTCATGTCGACGTCGGAATCTTTATAGACGAAAAAGTAAAGCGCGCTGTATTCCGCAACGTCGTACTTATCTACGTTGTTAAGGAAAATATCTCCGCCTGCGGCTTTTAATCTTAAAGCGCCGTCTTCGTCTTCCATTTTTATCGTCGTCTGATACGAACATTTCCCTTCGCCGTACGATATCTGATTTATTCCGAAAGGTTTATCGAAAGAAGTTATTTTATCGACGTATTCGCTTTCGCTGTTTTCGACATAAACGGGTACGGTCTTTATTATTTCCGCGCCGTTCGCCGCTTGCGAAGTTAAAACGTACGCGTATTCTCCTTTTTCTTCGGGAACGAAGCCGTTTTTAACGTCTATTTCAATATCGCCGTCGAATAATTTCCCCGTAACGTTTAAATAATTGACTCCGTCAAAACACGTCGCCTCGGGAAACTCGACAGTTTTTCCGACAGTCCCGTAAACGACCTTTTCTGAAACGTATATAACGCCAAGTTTATTCGCGTTTACTTTTATCGTCGCTTTTTTTGTCAATAAGAAAGATTTAAACGTGACGGAATAATCTTCCGCGCTGTCAACGAAAAATTTGTTGTCTTCGATCTGAATTTTTTCGCCGTTCTTTTTACTGACGGTCGCGCCGTCGCTTTCGGGCAACGAAAACCATTCGCCGTACGTAGCGTAATAAACGTTTTCGAAATCGTATTTATTGTTGCCGTAGATAAACACAAACGACGGTATAGCGCTTATCGCCAAAACGATAGCAGCCGCCGTAATAATTAGTTTTATTTTTTTACTCATATTGCCCTTCCGTTACTTAACAAAAGTTAAATCTCTGAAATATAGCGTGTTTCTTTCGATAACGTTCCAACTGCTGATTCTTATCGCGAAGTAATCTATATTTTCGGGAAGTTCCGCCGATACGGTTTCCGTCTCGTTTGCCCCGATTATAAATTTTTTCGCCGCATTATTGCCGTTATTTCCCGTTATCAGAATAATTTCGCAAACGATTGCGTTCGGATTGCGGACGGTAACCGCCGCCTGCTTACAATCTTTGATTTTTTCAACGACGCTTCTGTGCAAAATCAAGTCGTAACCGTTATTATCGGCGCCTTCTTCTTCATCGTCCGAAACGTAAACGTCTCCCCAGGCGTGTGTTCTGCCGAAAGTAAACTCGAATCCGCCCGTTTTTTCTCCCACGGCGATTTTAGGGTTATGTTTTAAATAACTGAAAGGCAAAAACTCGTAAGCGTCTACCGCTTGTTTTACCAAAAACGCGTCTAAAAATCTCGGCGAATTCAAATCCATAATTCCGTTACCGTCGTAAACTTCGGGAATACTCGGTTTTTCGGCAAACGTAAAGGAAAAGTTGTCGATATAAAAATCGGCTTTTTTATCTTTTAACTGCGTAATTCCGTCGAAGAACATTCTGTATTCTTTCACCGTCGTTCCGTCTTCCACGAACCACTGTTTTACGGGAACCGTTATATGATTCCAACTATTCGGAACAAGAACGTTGCCGTCGTTAAAATACAGATAATCCTGTTCGCCGTACGCACCGAAATAAAAGTCGAACTGCTCGTCGTTCGCGTTGTATATATCGACAGATATTTCTTTTACGTATTCGAGCGCGGTGAATTTATCGTCGTATCTGTTGACCATATAAGACATTTTCGTACCGAAAACGCCCGAAGAAGTAAACTCTGAATTATAGTCGAGTTTAAGAAGCAAACTGCCGTTTCCCTGCGTTACGTATTTTTTATCCGTATTGATTTTCGCTTCGCCCTGTATGGCGGCGTCGTTCATCAGTATTTTTTCAAGGTCGCCGTAAGTTTCGTAACCGTTCATAACGAACGAACCCGCTTCGATATTTTTCGTAAGACTTTCATTACCGCCACACGAGCACAGCATAAACGCGAGCAAAGTAGTTACGGTCATCAATAACGTTAGTATTTTTTTCATATTTAACCTCTCGCCTTTACGTAACTTACGTCGTATACACGAATCGTTCTGTCTTCGTATTTTCTTATATCTTCGCCGTCTTTATAATAGTTGTCGAAAAGAATTTCCACGGTTGCTTTCGCTAATCTCGAAAATTCCGTTTTATATTCCGATATAGAGTCCATCGTTATGGTTCGGCTTTCGTTCGGCGAAAGCGTATATTTATTGAGCAGATATCTCGACTGCCCGTACTTAAACGCCAAAGTAAAAGTCACGTTATTTTCGCTCGTGTTTTTAATACCGAACGTAAAACTTTCGAAATCGGTTAATTTTACGCTATCGCCGAGTACGGTATTAAGAGATACGAACGGTCTGAAAGTAAGAATATCTTTTCTTTCTTCTCCTCGCGAAACCACTACGAAATCCACTCCGCCGACAGTTTCTTTTTTATCGCTTCCTTCGCTTACGTCGAAAACGTTTTCCGAAAGTTCAACCGATTGTTTTTCTCCATGAACGTATAAGTCGTACGTTTCAACAGTCTTTCCGTTTTTCTTTATCGCGATGCCGAGTTTTACTTCTTTATCGTAATTATTAACGACGGTACAGGTTTTGCCGTTCGGACAAACGGATAAAGACATCTCTTTTCCGTTTACTTCCACGTCGTAACCGTCGGATACGTAAATCTTGCTTTTTACGTCGTCGGAACTATAATCGTTTGTAATATAAAATCCTGTATCCGATTGATTTTTTTCTACCAGATCGAGAAGGGATTTTTTTATACCGTCGAAGTTGGCGTCGTCATCAACCACGAGCGCGCCCGAATAGAGAGAATCGTACAAATCGTTAAGAAACAAATGAGAATCGACGGAATTTGCGGGTAACCCGTATTTTTCCGCTTTTTCTTTAAGCAGTTCTTCGAAATAACACAAAAGATTATAGTCTTCTTGTCCGTCCCTGAAAGTCGTAAGCCTTATGCTCGGCAAGTATCCGTCCGCTTCGTACTTTTTACCGGGATACGCCAAAAATCCGTCGCCGTTACAAGAGGGAAAGCGTTTAGGGTCTTCGTACGGGTCGACCGTTACAGTTTCCGACCCCGTCCACATGGAATACGAGAAAGTCTGCCAGTATAAATAACCGTCTAAGTTCCGGTCTTTCTGCATCCATCTCATTACCCTTGCGCCGAGAAGCATATCGTCTATGTGGTGAGTAGGATAAGGATATACGGGCGATTCGCAAGTATAAAACCAGTGTTCCGCACCGACCGCCGAAGTTTCTTCGAGTATTTCATCGAAAATATGTCTTTGTTTAGGCGTTTGAATGGCGTCTATTCTCGAGCAATAAGTATGTACGCCCGTTCCGAGATTCTGCGCCTGAACTTCGTCGCCCGTCAATATAATCCGAACGCTCTTTATGCTGTTTTCAAACTCCGCTTTATAATCGGGACAGGACGCGGCGAACTCGTCGAAATAACCTTCTTTTTCTAAATCGGCGAAAACTTTTTCTTCTACCGAATAAATGTCTTCCGTAGCCTTTAACACTACGCCGTACTTCGCGGAAGTCGCTTCGTCTACGTGTTTGGTGTAAACGTACGCTTTATCGAACAAAATCATATCCGGTCTGCTCGCTTTACCCAACTCGTAAAAATATTCGTACAGATTTCCCAGATTCAACTGCGTATTGATTTCTTCTATACTCGATCCGTACGTCGAATTAGGTATATCGAAACTCGTAAAATTAGGATTGTTCCAGTAATAAATCGCGCTTTCCGCCATAGTTACCGGATCTGTGGACCCGGGCAGATATTCGAGCGTGAACTTATATTCGTTCAAAGATTTTTCGTAGTACGTTTTATAGGCTTCTTTCGTCGTATCGTATTCGCCTACCATATTGTACTGCGCGCTCGCAACCATACACGTTTTACCGTAGTTTTTGGTAACGGTAATATCGTAGACTTTAAGTCTTACGGGAATATTAAAATCCTTACCGTCGGCTCTCAAAACGAAATTACCCGTATAAACGCCCGCAACGGTATCGGAATCGGTCGTAAACTCTACGGTTACGCCCTGATTCATGCCCGCCTTTATACGGTTTTCTCCGTATTTTACGGCAAGTTCCTGCGGTAAAAGCATATCGGGAGTATATCCTACGGGATAGTTTTCGTTTTTATTGTTATTTGTTTTCGTTACGACGTTTATGTATTTCTGGTTATAAACCTTGACTTTATCTTTTGAAAAGGACACGGACGCGTCGTTTATAAGTCGCAGATCTTCCGTAATCAATTCGTAAGATTTTATATCTTTTTCGGGCGTGATAATGAGTTGCCCGCTTTCCGTTTCCCCTTTATACATTATAACGTCGAGTTTCTGCCCGAGCGGAACGTAATCGCCGTTCTGCATTACCTTTAACGTATTGTACGTCGCCGAAACGACCACGTTACCGGAGGAATTTGCGGCGTTATCGTTACACGAAAAACCGAAAACGCAGTTGCACAACATCAACGCGACCATTATGTTTTTAATAACGTTTTTCATCGTTTCTCCTTATCTTTTCACTCTCTCGAAAGGTATAGATGCGGAAGTAACGTTATCTTCGTTTATTCCCCATCTGTACAGGATGCAGGTCGCAACGAAATTGCCCTGACCGTCTCTGGAATTTTCGCAAACGTAGTAATAACCGTCCTGCATGGAACAAACGCCCGTTCCCCAAAGAATCTCTCCGTAGTAGTACCCCTGAACGCCTTGCTTCCCGGGTAACCCGGCTCTCGCTTTCGCCACGTACCCTTTATAACCGCCGCTTAACGGGATTTCCATAAATTCGGCGTTATTGCAATCTATAACGAATCCCCTGAACGACGTAAATTCCGTTCCGTGATAGTCGTACATTCCGAATATATAAGAGTTCTGCATGGCGTCGTAACAGATATTCTGCGCGCCGTAATCGTACGCCCCCATATAGACGAACCAAACGTTATCCAACTTATCGGGTCCTTTACATTCATTGTATTTGAGTTTGCTCTTATAAGCGCAGTCGAGCGCTTCTTTATAGGACATATAATAATCGTCCGACCAGGTGGAAATATCGAATTGCAATATGGGATAATAAGCGTTATCCGCCCTGTCGTGAATATGTTCTCCGTTCGGAGTCGTATACGAAGCGGCGGGCAAACTTGCGCCGAACGTTAAATACATTTTGCCGTCTTTACGCCCCGGAGCAGGTCCGAAAGTAACGGAATCGAGTCCGTTGCATATAGAAAATCTGCCGCCCGTCGCAATATAACTTTCGTCGAGCTCGTTCCCGTCGGCGTCGTACCCGCGGGAACTTAACGCAAGTTCTACAATCGGTCTGCCGACGTAAACGCATTTTACTATATCGGTATCCTGCGCGTTTATCGTTCCGAACAGTTTATCCGCTTCTATTATCGTTACGAATATACTCGCTTTCGTCGTGGATTCCATAGTCGGCGCGCGAAAAGCGTCGTCGGCGTGCAACATGGTGGAAACGTAAAGTTTACCGTCGTAAAAAGTCGAATCGCCGAGATGTTCGCTTTCGACTCCCGATTCAAGACCCGTAATCGTTCCGACCGTTTCGCCCGTTCTTATATCCTGTTTGATAACGTATGACGAATAGGTATAATAAACGTAGTTGCCGTCGGTTGCGACGCCCTGAACGTGACCTTTACCGGAATCGACGACTGCCGACAGTTGGCTTTTATATTCGAGTTTTGCATATCTTTCGAGCGTTGCCTTTTCGTTATCGGACAAATTCGGATTGTTTTTTAAGGTTTCTTCGGCAAGTTTTTTGATATACTGGTGCTTATTCGCGCTGTCGTTCGAAATTACGGTAGACGAAACTCCGTCCGCCGTATCGAAATTAAAAAATATTTTCGCGCTGAAATCCAAAGCGTATTGCGATTTACCTAAACCGCCGATTTTAGCGGATATGGTATACAAGTTTCTGTTTTCGTCAAACGTTATCTGGTTTGCATTTATTCGTTTGTTTACCGTTTTTAAGTTCGCGGAAACGGAAAACAAAAATTCGCAATCGTCAAACCCTATTCTGTTTTTTATCAGATTATAAGATTCCGCCGAAAGGGTCGATATAAACTGCAACCCCGATTTATCGTTATCCACAAACACTTTTGCGGAATCGTCCATATTCATATCGACGAAAAGCGCCGTAATTTTTAAGCCGTCGCGATAATTTAAGGCGTATTCTGCGGAATAAATTCCTTTTTCCCCGTCTATTTCGTAACCTATAAATTGTTTGGTCGTAAATGGAAGTTTCAACTCGGAAAAATCAACCGTTTCCCCAGAAAAATATACGAAGTATTCTTTTTCTCCGTCGTTAAAACTTACTTTATTTCCGACGGTTATTGTTTTCGTAACACCGTTGCAGGTTATATCGTAAAGACCTTTATATTTCGGAGAAAACGAACCTTTTCCGTCAACAAATTCGAAGTTTCCGCTATCGGTACCGTTTTTATACGAGTAAACCGCCGTACAATTTATATAACTGCAACCGAATATCGTGCCGAGTTTAGGCGCGGAAAGCGTTACGACGGAAGAAAATTCGCAATCGGTAACTTCCGACATATCCGTCCAACTATACGTAACGTTGTATTCGTCGTCTTTCGTAACTACGGATTTATCTCTTAATATTTCGTCGCCGGTAAAGGACAAAGAATACACGTCGATTATCGCTTGCCTGTCGTAACCTTCTTTAAAAATATAACTTCCGTCGGTTGCGGTATACCCCGTAGCCACATGAGTGGGAGTTTTCCCGTCGGTAAGGTAATATAATTTATCCGTTCCCCTGTTCCATTCGGTGTTCATTTTGGAAACGAAAACTTCAACGGTAAAATTGCCGTCGGTAAAGTTTTCTTTATCGAGCATTTTTAACGTGCTTATTCCCGCCTGACATCTGGAATTTGACGAATATTGATTGTTCGTTAAATCTCTTACCTTAAACCAGCCGTTATACGCGTATCTTTCGACGCACATGGTCTGATTGTTAAATCTTACGTAACTCGTCAAGTCGTCCATAGAGCCCGAACTTTTACCCGACACGTTGGAACGCAATCCGAGCGAACCCGAAAGAGCGCCGCCCTGTATTTCGAGAGAAACTACCGCGCTGTTAGCCGAGTCCACGTAACTGAATCCTTTATCACCGCTGCCGTTTCTGTAACTTTCTCCGTCCACACCGACCCTTACGGCATTATAATTTTTTATTCCCGTACCCGACGAAATATATATTGTGAACGACTGCGACGGATTGATTTTAGAACTTACCGTAATGCCTATTTCCTTAACGTCGGAATAGGGGTCGTATTCGTAAGCGTTGCTGCCGAGCCCCACTCTGAACCCCTTCGTTCCGTATTTAGTCCAGTTGGAATACAAGTCGCCGTAAAGTTCTTTCGTCCTTTCTTCGGTAGCGTAATATTTACTTAAAGCGTTTATGCCGATAGTGTAATAATCGCCGATTTTATAATCGTCGCAGTTAAGTTCGAAAGAGTTCCCTTCGGCGGAAATATTTTTCGCAGACGACGTAAGTCTTATCGCTCCGTTTATTTTTTCGCCGCTAGTCAGAACGTATTTTACGCTTGAAAAATAGAATAAATCGTTATATTCCGTCTTACCGTTATTGTCTATTTCAAAATAAAGGTCGGTAAAAGACGAACCCCATTCCGCAGAAGAGAATTCGAACGAAACGGTATTCCACAAGTTTCTTTCAAGAGTTTTTTCATAAAGTTTTGCGTTACGTTTACCGTCGAAAACTTTCAGTTTATAATTACTTACAAGTCCTTGATCTTTAAAGTATACGTTTGTGGTAAATTTCGCTTTTTTGCCGAACGATTTATAAAACGAATCGGCGGCGTTTATTCTTAACGCTTTACCGTTCGAATAAAACAAAGTAGAACCGCTTTCGCCGTCATATTTTACGTCGGTCGTATACTCTACCCTTCTGAATTCGTTATAAGCGGTTTTTTCTTTGCTTAAATAAGAAATTCCTTCCGCTCTGTCTAAGGGCAGAACGGTGTTGTCGTTATATTCGACTTTCCATTCGTCGTTTTTAACGATTTCCTGACCGTTCACGCTGTAAATTATCATCTTTGCCTTTCTGTCGTAACCGCTTTCGTAACCTTCTACGGGCGTTCTTTTAAGGTAATTGCCGAGATGATCTTTCGCCCCGACGAATTCGTCGATATTAACGCCGTCGCCGTCCTTGGTTACTCTGGTCAGCGGAATATCGTTAGCCGTCATGGATTCGATTGAAACGGAAACGGTATACCCTTCGGCAAAGTCGCTTTCGGAAAGAGTTTTAAGTCCGCCGACGTTTATCGGGTCGCCCGTGTTCGTATCGTTTAAACAGTTGGTTTTAAGGTTTCTGATTAGCACGTCTTCTTCGGTGTAATCTGCGCCCACGTTGCCTACGTATCCCACGTAAACGGACGACATTCTTTTATGAACGCCGTACACGCACATTCTTTCAAGATCGAACTTTATAGTTGTAGAGAACGTTTCGGAATCGAGCGGAGTTACGTTGGAAAACGACGTTCCGCACATTGCCGTGCCGTAGCCGTAGGAATTGAATTTATCGTTATAAAGACCGTATCCTTTAATGCCGTTCGCCACCTGATACTTTTCGTCTTTCACGGCTACTCTTGCCACGGCGTTATAGTTAAACACATACGGTTGACCGCCGTATACGTACACGGTAAACGCTTTGGTATAATCGGAAACGGAAGTTACGGTTATGCCTATTCTTCTTAAATCCATATACGGATTGATTCTGTCGTCGTGAAAGAACGTTTCGCACCCGTTTGCTCCCGGCATCTGCATTATGTCCGTCTGCGCGGACTTTTCCGAAAACACTCTGAAATCTATCGAAAAATCGCCGGACATAGTGTTTTTAAAGGAAAACGAACTTCCTTCCGCGTCTTTACCCGTTTTTACCGATTCGATAAAAAGACCTTTCTTCGTTCCGTCCAGGCGCATCTTCGTATTTCCCGTCGGGTCGATTATAGCAGTGCCGCCGTTATAACTCTTGGTCGCAGGCTCCACGAACGCCGAATAGTCTTCGGTAACCTTAAATTCGTCGGCGTCGTATTCGAGTATATTTTCGGCGTTTTTACGAGTCAACGCATTGACGGGATTAATCGGAAATAATCCCGAAATCGCGAGCATAACCGATATTACAAGCAGAAACGACAAAGAAATAAGGTTTATTTTTCTCGTTTTTTTAGTCATCGTTTTTCTCCGTTTATCTTAAAAACTATTTGGAAATGCCTGCCGTCGCCAAATAAGAATCCCACATCGTATCGACGTATTCCCAGTTTTCGACCCATAATTCTTCGGGCGAAGTTCTCTTTTCTTTCGACGGATTGGAAAACGCTTCTATCATCGCCTTGGATTCTAATTGATAGTTCCACAATCCGTTTTTGGTAAACAAATCGCACATGTTGTCAAAGGTGTAAGTTCCGTTATTTACTATCTTATTTCCAGAATAAACGAATTTACTTATCTTTCCTTCCGTATACAAATCGTTTATCAGAGAATCGGGCGTTTTGAACGCCGCAGATCCGCCGCAGGATAACATCATCGCCTCAATTCCTTCGTCGGTCGCCATCCATTGCAAAAATTCTTTCGCCATATCTATCTTGGTACTGTAAGACGGAACTACCGAATGGAAGTTGTACGCGGAAGAATTGATGCTTCTCGCGTCGGCTACTATATCTATTATTTCGTCCGTCGTATACTCGTCGCTTTTAGTCGTGGTAAACACGGGCTTCGTTCCCGTTCTGCCGTTATCCGCGTAATCGATTATTTCGCTTAAAACGGCGTCGGTAATGCCGAGTTTTGTTCCGAGAGCGGACACGACGGGTACCTTAACGAATTCCAGATCCAACTGCCCTTGCGCGTAGTTCTTCTGCATTTCTCTTTCCAGCCAAAGTCCGTTTGCCATAAACAGAATATTATTATCGTCGTTTAAAAACGCCGTCTGGTTCTGCGTAAAGTTCAAGTATATGTTGTTTCTCTGTTCTTCCGTTTTTCCGACGTACAAATTGTCGGGATTAACGAGTTTTTCGTACACTTTCATCGCTTCTAAAAGCCCGTTGGAAAGGTAAATTTCAGACTCGTATCTCTTGGATTCGTTATAGGGGTCGTCCATATTGTAGCCCTGGTAATATCTTTTCATTATTCCCGTGCCGTAGTACTGGAAAAGCCATGCGTCGCACACCTGATTCCAGTAGCAGCCCATAGGATTTGACGTATACGTAAGAGGAACTATCGCCGTTTTGTCTACTAAATTATCGCACAACGCGAAAAGTTCGTTCGTGGTGTTGGGGAACTTATTTAAAGTATAATTGTTCTTTTTCAACACTTTATTGTTTACGACTATTCCGTTAAGACTTCTCATCCAGGGAACCGAATACTGCACGTCGCGACCGTCGTCTCCTTTGGTGGTAACGTAGTTATATACCTGCGGCAACATTTTGTCTTTAAGCGTTACCGATTCGCCCGGCACGTTTTCGTAATAAATATCGGATAAATCGGCGAACGGGTGTTTATAAACGGTTTTATCGAGCGTGCTTACTTCGGTATTATATTCCGTTTCCACACGATGTTCGACGAAACATAAATCGAATTTCGACGTTCCCGAAGTAACTTCGCTTATAACCGCGTTGGAATCTTTGATTATAGTCTTTACGGTAACTTTATTACCCGTTTTTTCGGTATAGATTTTAGCAAGTTCGTCAATCCATTTGCTTCCGTAGCCGGAAACAGCCGCCTTAATCATAAGAGTATCTTTTTCGCTTTCGTTGCAACCGACAAACGCAAACGTCGAAAAAGACATTATAAGCGCCAACATTAAATACACAAATTTTTTCATATAAATCTCCTTTTTTTAGCCTTTTAATCCGCCCGAATAAACGTTTGACATTATAGTATTCTGGAATATAACGAACAACGCCACGGTCGGCAAAATAGATATAAACACGCCCGCAAAATAAAGCGGTTCGTCCGATTCGTAAATCATATTGATTTCGAAAGTATACATTCCGCTTGCAAGCGGCAACATATCGGGCAAAAATATTATCGGGTTTGCATAATCGTTCCACATACCGACGAAGTTCATTATCGCAAGCGCCGATATTGACGGCAACATCATCGGAACCATTATCGTTAAAAACGTTCTGAAATTGCTCGCTCCGTCTATAAACGCCGCTTCGGCGTACGACCACGAAAGCGATTTGAAAAACGAATGAATATAAATAAAATACATGCCGAAACCGCCGAAATGAGTTATAAGCAACAACGGAGAATTGATTATCCTAAGTTGACTGTATAACTTATATTGCGACGGCAACGCGCCGTATATGGGTATCATCATTACAACGAGCGCCATACTATAAATAAAGTTCCTTCCTTTAAACTTGTATTTAGCGATTACGTACGCCGTGCAGGTACATGCCGTAAGCGACATAAACGTAGACCCTGCCGAGTACCATATCGAATTAATCAACATGGAAACGTAAGTCTGGTCTTCTATCGTAATCGCGCTGAACGCCCTTATATAATTTGAAAAGTATAACGGAAAAGTTATCCTTACCGGTTCTTTGCTGAAAGCAGTGGAATTTTCTTTCAGCGAAATATTTATCCCGTACAAAACGGGCAACAACATGAAAATCGCGTACAACAAAAATACGACGAATATTATGGGAAAAGTTATCTGTTCGGATTTTTTTCTCGAAATTTTGTTACTGTTCATAATCTTTTTCCCCCGTTATTCCGTTACGAAACATTTGTTGATTAACCATCTCATAACCAGAACTATCGGTATTCCTAATACGGAAAAGAACAACCCTACGGCAGACGGATAATTGAGCGTCGCGCCGAACGCGACTTTATGATATATCCAGTAAGAGATAGTCCAGGTGTCCGCCGAACCGCTCGTAAACAACAGAATCGGTCCGCTCGCGCTGAAAATATTTATGAACTGAAAAATAATAACGGTAGACAAAGTAGGCCAGATAATCGGAATTACCATATTGAAAATTTCGTCTTTCATACCCATTCCGTCGATATTGCCCGCTTCTATTATGCTTTTGTCTATATTAGACATTGCTCCGCTGAACAGCACGAGATTGCCGCCGAGTCCGTAAAACACGCAATAAAAATTTATCACGTGAGTGGCGAGATCGGGTCTGAAAAAGAAGGGCGGAAGATGCCCTTTACCGAGCAAAACGCTTAACGCGTCCACAGGACCTTTGAATTGTATGAAATATTTGAACAATGCGACGAGAACCGACGCAGATATAATACACGGAAGATAATATATAACTCGGAAAATTCTGTAACCGAGAACCTTTTTATACAGAAAGTAACTCAAAAAGAAGGACAAGGGCAACGTAACAAGCAACCCCGTAAAAAAGTATAACGCCGTGTTTTTTATGGCGATGCCCAAAACGCCGCCGTTAAAAGAGAAATCCTTAAACATAGTGGCGAAGTTATCGAATCCCCACTTGAAAGTATCCCCCGTCGGCACCTGAAACGCCAACAGTAAAGAATCGATATTCACGTAAAGATAGAATACCAGAAAACTTAACGTCGGCAAAAACAACATCCCCGCGATAAACAACGCGTCGGAATTTTTTTTAATCTTTTTCATCTGCAAGTTACCCCTGTAAGCAAAGTATCGCCGCGGCGGGGCGATTCCCGCCGCAACGACAAATAATTGTTAGTTGTTAAAAAATTCGCTGCCGTCAAACGTTACGTCTTTATCGTAATCGGATGAAGCCGATAACACGTCCGCTTTAAGCGTCGTATCGAACATTTCCAAATCGGGTTTAACATATCTTTTCATTTCTTTTCTCCTTTTACTCTATACCGGCGAATTCTTTAAGTATGCTTAACTGAACGTTGTTGAATTCTTTGCCGCTATTAAGCATTATGCTCGCGACTTCTTTTACGCTGTAACCGTTATCGGAAGTCACCGTTTTAACGACCTGTTCTCCGTCCGTCGTGGTAATCGTCGCTTTTACCGCCGCGGTAAACTGCGTTTCATACTGCGTTTTCTTTAACCCGATAACCGAAGCGTAGAGATAATATACGTCTTCATTTTCGTCGTATATTAAGTTTGCGTCTAAATCGGCTTGTTTGGTTACGCTTACGCCGTTAGCCGTCAGCGTATATTCGAATTTAATCTTAGAATCGCCGAGTATATCTCTTAAAGCGAGCAATTCGCCTGCGGATATTTTCGCGCCGAATCTTATTCCCGGGGTCGTCTGCGACAAACGAATCGAAGCCCCTTGTATCATTTCCATCTTAATAAAGAACGCAGAAACGTTTCCGTTTACGGTAACGTCGATTTCTTTATTTCCGGAATACACGCCGTCTAACCCGCTTATCGTCCAGCCGATGAACGTATATCCTTCTTTCACGGGCGTTCCGAGTTCCGATAAAGCGAATACTTTATCGTCTAATTCTTTAACCTGATTACCCGTGCCGTCGTTATAAACAACCTGATATTTTTTGAATTCGACGGTCTTGGATTCGCCGTTTAACGTGAACGTATACGCTCCCGTTTTCGCAGGCGTGAAAGTCGCTTCTCCGTTTACGAAAGTTACTACGCCCGTATCCGTTCCGTCTTTGGAAGCGTAAGCAACGTCGCCTTCGTAAGTAATCGTTTCGAAAAGGTTTATAACTTTCGGCGCTTTAAGCGTGAACGAAGTATTCATTTCAAAGTATCCGCCTTCGATACCGCTCATATCAACGTAACTTTCGCCTTTGCCGTAACCCGATTCCTGTATAGAATACGCCGTTTCGTCGTTTACGTTAAGCCCTCTGTTAAGTCTTCCGGAATATACGTCTATAATACATTTTCTATCGTAACTTTCGGTCAGCGCGGAATATTTTATGGAAGTGGAAACCGATTTGCCGCCGTTTAACGACCAGACTTCGGAAAGTCCTTTATTCCATTCGGTATTCATCTGCGAAACGAAAATTTCTATCGTGAACTTGCCGTCCGCAAAATCGTTTTTATCGAGAGTTTCAAGTCCTTTTACTTCGGCGGCAGACGAAGCGGTGGAAACTTTTTTGCTGGTTAAATCTCTTATCATTCCCCACTTGTACGCGTATGCGTAAACTTTCATCGTGGAAGGTTCGAATTTTATGTAAGAAGCCAGTTCGTTCATATTGTTATAAGCAGAGCCGGTATTACCCCACTGCCCCATAGAACCGCTTACTTCGCCTTGCTGTAATTTGTAGTAATCGGTATTAGTCGTGGTCGCAAAGCCTTTGTTTCCGCTTCCGTTGATATACGCTTCGCCGTCTACGCCCACTCTTACGGTAGTTCTTGCTCTCCAGTGAGAAGACGCCGCGACGTAAACCGTGAACGATTTGGATTCGTTCACCGTCGAACGGAACCTGATTCCGATTTCTCTTACGTCGGAATAGGGGTCTTTCTGGTAGGTGTTCGCGCCGGTACTGATTTTACTGCCGTACTGCGAATAAAAGTCGCCGAGATCGGAAGATTCGTTTCCGGCTTTTGTAGCGTAGTTTTCCGACTGCCCCGTAACGCCTAAAATATACGTACCGTCGGACATTTTGTAATCGGAAGATTTAATTCCGTACGCGTTTCCTTCCGCCGCTATATTGGAAGCGGAAGATATAAGACGAATCTGACTGTCGTACAAATATCCGTTATCCACGGTATCGTCCGTAGCGGTCTTTGTCTGATGATAATAGAATCTTCCGAAGTATACGTTTACGCCCGATTCCGTGGTTTTATCGGCGTCGCCTTTCGTATACACGTTAAAATTATAATCGTTCAGGTCGAATTCCCAGTTTTCGCCCCCAACCTTATAAAAATCGTTTGTTCTGATGTTTATCTTGTTCCACGCGTCCTTTGTTAAATCTACCGTTTTGGTATAGGCAGCGTTATTTTTGTTAGTCATTTCGAGAACGTAATCGTTCGCGCCGCACGTAACGTAAACGTTAAGGTCGAAAACGACTTTATCCCCGTGATGTCTTATAAAGGGAGCAACGGTGTTGACCGTCAAAGTATTTCCGTTCGTTACGAATTTAGTAGAACCTGCTTCACCGTCGACGTGCGTATCGGTTACGTAAGACGCAGTAGCGTTGGTATAAGAAACGTGTTTTAATCCGCTTTCTTTATTAAATTCAACGATAGAACTGTCGTAGTTGGTTTCAACGGTCCAGTCGTCGTTTCTGACGAGTTTTTGTCCGTTTACGCTATAAATAACCATTTTCGCGTAACGTTTATAATTTTCTACGCCGGTATCGGTGAATACGTTGTTGGTGGTGGGCGCTTCCGCCGTTTCGCCGTCGCCTACCTTTTTTGCTATCGTAAGCGGTTCGTTGTCGGGAGTCATCGAATCCACTACTACGGATGTTGTGTATCCTTTTTCAAAATCGGCGCTCGAAAGAGTTCCCATTCCCGCAGCGGAAACGGACGCGCCGTTAGCGTTTCTATTTTCGGACAAATTCCTTATTAAAACGTCGTTTTCGCTCCATACGGCGCCGACTTTTATCATACCGTCGTAAGAAAATTCCATGGTCTTATTAACGCCGTAAACGTTCATCGTTGCGGGGTCGAATTTAACGGTGGTACTCTGTGTTTCGTACGCGCCCGAATATGCGGAAGTGTTACAGAAAGAGTTGGAAGAGAAATTAGTGGCGTACCCGTAATTGTTCGCCGCGTTGTTGTTTAATCCGTATCCGAGCATATCTTTAGCGGACGACGGTCTCCAGGTTTCCCCTTTTATGTAAACCCTTGCCGTACAGTCGTAAGTGTGACCGCCCTGCTCGCCCGTATAAACGTATAAAGTAAACGCTTTGTCGGGATTCGATACGGAAGTAAAGGTTATTCCTATACGACGAATATCTAACGAAGATAAAATTTTCGTGTTGGTGTTCCAGAACGTGTTACAGCTGCCGTCTACGGTAGTTTGCGGCGCGACGAATTCAGCGGAATATTCCGAGAATACGCGGAAATCCATTGAAAATTCGCCTCTCATAGCGTTGGTAAACGAAAAACCTTTTCCTACTACGTCTTCGCCTGTCAATCTGGATCTGACAAGCAGCCCGGTTTTGCCGTTATCGAGACGCATAAGTTGTTTTCTGTTCGGGTCTACGGTTACGCCTTTAATCACCGCCGGCACGAACGGCGCGTAATCCTCTACGACCTCGAACTCGCTTTTGTCATACGTAAGCAGCGTGTCTATCGACTGCGCGTTTTTCGCCGTCAAAGCGTTCGCGCTTATTCCGTCGGTTACGAGTTTTACCGTTCCGATCATCAACGACGTCGCCATTACGATACATAAAGCAAATAAACTGATTTTCTTTGCTCTTTTTGTTGTGTACATTTTTTCCTCCTTGTTTAGTAACTTTTTATTTTATTAACAACATAAACAATCCGCCAACGACTGTTCTGTTCCTAAACATACAATACTTTGCGTTTTCCGTTTCGTACCAGTCGGAAAACGGTACTCTATCAGTTGTTTCCGCCAAAAAATTATATATATACTCAACGTATTTTTTTCTTTTCCCGACGTCTTTCGTAAGATACGCCGTCCAGATTATCCAATCGGCTTTCGTGTACCCCTTTCTGCTATCCAACGGCATTCCGTATCTCGTCGCTTTGGTCAGATAATAGTCGGTTTCACGTTCTTTCATGCTTTCGTCGAATATTCTTTCGCCTATCAGATTATCGATTGCAAGATTGTATTTTATGCTGTACGAACCGTCGTTTCCGAGATTAAGCACGCTGACTTCTTTCCCGGCGTACAACTTCGTCCATTGATTTGCATAGTCCTTGCTTAAATCAAGATATTTTTTATATTCTCCGTCATTTCCGAGCGTTTTTTCTATATAAGCGAACGCTTTTATACCCATTATCGCCTTTATCGCGAGGTTGGCGTTTTTATCGAGATGCCCCGCGAAGTCGTCGGTACATATCTGGTTATCGGGTTTCAAACCTTTCTCGATAAGATATTCCGACCACGTTTTAAGCGTCGGATAATTCTCTTTCATAAAATCTTTATCTTTCGTAAGATAAGTAAGAATTATCATGTTCGCGCTTTCTTCCACGGGCATTTGCCTTTCCATATTGAAAATATCGTTTCCTTTCGGGAACTCGTAATACATAGGCAACGTTTCGGGTTTGCCGTCGAGTTTATACGAATAGTCTTTATTTTCTTCGTTTTTGATTGCGTAATACTGTCCGCAACAATAGGGATATACGCCTACATCGTGCGGAGCGAATTTCTCTTCCCAGACGTCCATTTTCGCAAAATCGAATATAGGATATAACATTCCCTTCAACAATTCTTTATTGTACTTATAATAAAGAGGAAAGGACGGATATGATATATCAACCGTCGCTATGCAGCCGTCCGAATTACATTCCTTGGATAAAAACAAAACTCTACCCTTTTTATCACGGACTATTTTGTGCGCTCCCATACTCTGGCGCAACGAAGCGTATAACACCGCAAGATATTTATCTCCGTACGGTTTCGCTTCTTCAATAAGTTCTTTATCGAACTTTTCGCATTTATCGACTATTTCCTTTTCGTTTTCAATCGAATAATCTATCGCGTCGAAAATCGTTTGTCCGTCCTTAAAGAAGTATCCGTTCAGATATTCTCCGAAATAAAACACGGAAACGGAATCGTCAAACGCCAGATATAAACTACCCGTAACTTTCTCTTTTTCTTCGGAGTGAATATTATATGCGTATATAAATTCTCTTCCGCAAAGAGTTGTTGTATCCGCGCATTCTCCCGCAACGTAATAATTTCCCCAATCCGCACCAACTTCGTCTAACGCATGAGAAAGCGGTTTTTGACATCTCAACCCCATATACGCCGTTTTATACTTTTCCGTTTTAAGAACGCCCGTTCTTACAGCCATGCTTTTTTCGGGATTATCGCAGGTGTTATAGCAAACGCGTTCCTCGACGTACAGTTTTACCGTCGCTTTTCCGATTTGCTTTTTCTTTTTCAAAGTATATCTTAAATAACAAACGGGACAAGCCGCCGTCATTATATCGTTCGGAAGCAACGGAGAAATAAATTCGGCGTCAAATTCAAGCAACTCGTTTTCAAATCGATATATCGTAGAAAACGCTTTAATCTCCGAACTCGTCTGACGTAATCTCTCGGCGTTATCCTTCGTTCCGAGAAACGAATATTCTTTACCGTCTATTTCGATTATTCCGTAAATCGGTTTTTCTTCTCCATGCCAGAATACGGTGTTCTTTTCGTTTATCGCGTTGCAATCAGACCAAATAGAAAAAAACGGGTCCTTAACGAAAATCGGGTATGCGGGTAATCTTAAATCTGTCATAAAATTCTTCTTTCCTTTGCTCTGTTTTCCTTTCGGTAATCGCGTATTTACATTTTTGATTATATATTTGCGGTTTCTCCGTGTCAATAGCAAACCGCTTCCAAAATTTGGGAAAATATATCGTTGATTTTTCCATTTTTTGAAAATATTGTTGACTTTTTTTCAGTTGCTCTGTATACTGAAACAAAACGCAATAGGAGGAAAAGATTTAAAGCAGGTATTATTTATGAAAGACTATCCAAACACCGAAAAAAACATTGTTTTATCCATTTTTAAGGACAAGGACCACGCAAGAATCGAACAGATAAGTTACGCGCTTTCTTCGATGGACAGAATCAAAATATTGCAAACCTTACTTTCTAATCCAAAAAACATTTCGGAGATTTCCAAAGAGCTGGATATCCCTATCGCAAGCGTTTCAAGACACATAGATATTCTTGAAAACGCAGGGCTTATTTTCATATATTACCAGCCTAATTTTAAGGGGAGAAAAAAGTATTCTTCTCAAACGATTTTAAGTTTTACCTTTTCGCTCGAACAGCCGAGCATGATTACCAACGCCGAAAAAGAATATTCCGTTGAAATGCCTATCGGACTGTTTTCCCGTTGCCATATCAAAGCGCCGTGCGGGTTAGCCGGCAGCACTTCTAAAATAGGAGAATTTGATTCCCCCGAATTTTTCTTTTCTCCGCAAAGAATCAACGCCGACCTTATCTGGTTCGACAAAGGGTTTATCGGTTACGATTTTCCTATCGAACCCCTAACCCATCATAAATGCACTTCCATAAATTTTTCGTTTGAAATTTGCAGCGAAACGAGTTACTATAACAACGTTTGGCCGAGCGACATTACCATTATCATCAACGGTATCGAAGTTACGACTTTCACTTCGCCCGGAGATTTCGGCGGTCGCCGCGGTAAATATACGCCTAAATACTGGCCTATTAAAAGCACGCAATTCGGCTTGCTTAAAAATATTCTCGTAAACAACCAGGGGGTTTTCGTCGATAACCTTTTCGTTCATTCGAACGTTAAATTCGACGATTTGAAATTGTACGATAACGAATCTATAAAATTAGATATCGGCATTAAAGACGATGCCGTTCACGCAGGCGGCGTAAATTTGTTCGGAAAGAAGTTCGGCGACCACCCGCAATCAATCGTAATGTCGGTTAAATAGGCGGTTTTTAAGTTGTCTGCCATTTATTGCTTCATAAATAACCTCAGTCCACATGCCGAACTTATACGTCAGTCCACACTTTTTCTTTTTGTTCGTCTTAGAACTGATTTATAAATAACTGTACCCTGTCGAGTTTTATCGCTTGGTCAAAAGTTTATTGATGATTTTTATGTTTCTGATTATTCCTTCGGCGGCTACCACGACACATGTATTGCTCCGCGAGCGCTTCCTTAAGAGAAAACATTGCCTGAATAACCCCGACCGCTGATATACAATTAACACTTATAAGGCGTTTACCAAACATAAAAAGGCCCCTGCAAAAACCTGCAAGGACTTAAAGGATATACAAAATCGGTAACAATTTTTGGTAACAAAAAGAAATTTAAAAATAATATAATTATATAAAAATCCGCTGCTTTCGGGTTAAAAATGCCCAAAACAGCGGATTTTTGCATTTGGTGGAGATACAGGGATTCGAACCCGGGACCTCTCGCATGTGAAGCGAACGCTCTAACCGGCTGAGCTATATCTCCGTTATAAAAACACAAATTAAGATAAACGACACAGAAGCATATTAAACTTTCATAAAAGAATAATAGTTCCTTTGCGAATCGTTAACGACCATATTGTATCATAAAAACAATAAAAGTAAAAGGATTTTAATAAATAAATGTTATAAAATTTTCAAAATCCTGAAAAATATTTTGACAAACAATGTTTTTTATGATAACATTATGCTTGCAAAAAATATTGCGGCATGGAGAAATACCCAAGAGGCTCAAGGGGCTCCCCTGCTAAGGGAGTAGTATGTGAATAACGTAGCGAGGGTTCGAATCCCTCTTTCTCCGCCAAATGAAACCTAAATCGAATACGAAAGTGTTTGGTTTAGGTTTTTCTTTTGCAAAAATTCAGGTTTTATCTGCGTTTTTCGGTTGTCGGCGTGCCGTCGTTTCGGTCTTTTCGGGGTTCGTAGGCTAAAGTTCGTATCGCTTTATCTGTAGCCGTAGCAGACGGCTTTATGCCGCGAAAGGTTCGTTGCCGACAGAAAAGATTGTGTCTGGCTATTACCCATAAAGCATTAGAGAATAAAATAATTTTATAAAAATATAATTATCACTTATTTTTTCCTTGACATTATTTTGAATAAAGTTGTATTATATTTAGGCAAAGTAAATTCGGGGGTATGGCTCAGTTGGTAGAGCGTCGCGTTCGCAACGCGAAGGCCACGAGTTCGAATCTCGTTACCTCCACCAAATAAAAAAGACGGCATCAGCCGTCTTTTTTATTTGTGAGATAGCAGATTTAATTTGTCAGTTCGGTCGCCTTTGATGGACTTCCCTGACGGACAAAGTCCTGCGCGATAGCGCAGTATCTCGTTGCCAAGGGTTATAACCTGTCTTTTTTATTTGTCGAGTAGCAAATTTAATTTGTCAAGTTCGGTCGCCTTTGACGGACTTCCCTGGCGGACAAAGTCCTGCGCGATAGCGCAGTATCTCGTTGCCAAGGGTTATAACCTGTCTTTTTTATTTGTCGTGTAGCAGATTTAATTTGTCAGTTCGGTCGCCTTTCGCAGTTTATCTTCATTTCTCGTATATCAATTTTTTAAGGTCGTTATATTCCTTTATTACTCCGTCTCTTACAAACACCGCGTCTGACC
>CAKQQY010000002.1 GCA_934271245.1 uncultured Clostridia bacterium
AATCAAAAAAGACGATATGACGGCGTTAGCCGTGAGAATTTATAAAACCGCATAGCGAAAGGCTATGCGGTTTTGTTGATTATTATTAAAAATCTTTTACTTCGTCGTTTTTATAAACGGTAAACTTTATATCGTAACCGTTGGTGGTTACATTTTCGCTTTCCGAAACTAACTTCCACTCTTTCCTTTCGTCTAAATTTTCGAAAAACACTTCGGCTTCGCCGTCGGCGTCTACTTTGGTTACGAAAACTTCGTCGCAATAAGGAAGCATGGTTTTATAAAACATCGCTCCGCCTATTATAAACACGTCGTCCTTTTCGTACTTTTTAAGTTCTTCGGACAGTTCCGATAAACTCCCTACGACTACGCAGTCGTCGCGTTTTTCGCCGTTCGGGTACAGCACGATATTCGTTCTGTTTTTAAGCGGCTTGCCGTTCGGAAAGGATTTAAGTGTGTTGCTTCCCATAACGACTACCTTTCCCGTAGTTTTTTCCTTAAAATAATTCATATCCGCGGGGAGCGAAAAAAGAAGCCCGTTCTTTTTGCCTATTCCCCATTTTCTATCCACGGCGACAATCGCTTTCATCAGATTGCCACCTCGAATTTAGCGTCTATTTTATTATACTCGTACCCTTCGAGCGCGAAGTCTTCCACCTTAAAATCGTAAAAATTCTTTACATCGGGATTCATTATGAATTTCGGCGCGGGATGACGTTCGCCCTGTAACATTTCTTTTACTATCGGTATGTGCCTGTCGTACAAATGCGCGTCTGCTATAACGTGGACGAGTTCGCCGGCGACAAGCCCCGATACCTGCGCGAACATTTTTAAAAGCACCGCGTACTGAACGACGTTCCAGTTGTTGGCGACGGCAACGTCGTTGCTGCGTTGATTCAATATCCCGTTAAGCACGTTGCCCGAAACGTTAAACGTCATAGAGTACGCGCAAGGATACAAGTGCATTTCGGAAAGGTCGGCAAAAGTATATATGTTGGTCATTATTCTTCTCGACGACGGGTTGTTTTTAAGGTCGTAAAGAACCCTGTCTACCTGGTCGAATTCCCCTTCTTTATACTTATGTTTTACGCCCAGTTGATAACCGTACGCTTTACCGATTGAACCCGTTTCGTCCGCCCAACTGTCCCATATATGAGAATTTAAGTCGTGTATGTTATTCGACTTTTTCTGCCAAATCCACAAAATTTCGTCTATAGCGGATTTAAACGCCGTTCTCCTTAACGTAAGTATAGGGAATTCCTTTCTTAAATCGTATCTGTTTACTATCCCGAACTTTTTTACCGTATGCGCGGGAGTGCCGTCCAGCCATCTCGGACGAACGGGCAAATCTTTATCGGAAAATCCGTTTTCTATTATATCGGTACAGTTTTTTACGAAAATATCGTCTGCGTAACTCATTTGTTTTCTCCCTTGTTTTTTATTTTAAAACGCGTCTTTGGTTTGTTTTTTCCATCTGTTCGCTATAAACGACAGCACAACTCTCTTCGGAGCGATTTTCATAAGACCTTTTAAGAACTTATTGAAAAACCCCGGAACGTAAGTTATTTTGTTTTTCTTTACCGCTTTCGCCGACTTTCTCGCGACGAATTCGGGACTTTTTGCCGAAAGTTTTCCCCACACGCCCTGTCCTTTTATGTCTTCGCAGACGTCGGGTCTCGTATACACTCCGCCGGGAAGCACCGTTGTTACCTTTACCCCTTTATCTTTCAGTTCGTAATGAAGAGAAGTGAAAAAGTTGGTCAGCATCGCTTTACTCGCCGAATACAGCGCGAAATACGGCATGGGCGACGCCCCCGACATACTGCTTATGGTGATTATTTCCGTTTCGCCGTCGCGAAATTTTAACAGTTTATGGGTTAAATCTATCGTCGCTTCCACGTTCACGCGTATCTGGAACATCACCTTTTCGTCGGTATAGTCTTCGAAAGGTTTCTGTATATCGACCCCCGCGACGTTACATATTCTGTTTATCGCGACGCCCTTTTCTTTCATATCGGCAACCATTCCGTTACGCTCGGATTCTTTAGTCAAGTCGCACGCGTAATACAAAACGGTTACCGACGGGTTTTGTTCGATTATCTTTTCTTTCAGCGCCGAAAGTTTTTCGTCTGACCTTCCGGTTATATACAAATTATCGCCTTGGGCGGCGTAGTAAAAACAAAACGCTTTGCCTATTCCGCCGCTGGCGCCCGATACGAAAGTGTATTTCATTTTGTTACCAAAACTTTACTTTTTACGCCCTTTACCATGCCGAGTTTGCCCGACAAACCGTTAAGCGTTTCCTGCGGGGCGTCGAGAATAAGGCTTATTACCGAAACGCCTTTTTCTCTATAAGGTATCCCTTGTCTTCCGAGAACGTAATCTCTGTATTCGTGAAGTATCTCGTTTACTATGCCCGACGCTTCGGGGTCGGAAATTATCACCGCAACCACGGCTATTCTGTTTTCCATATCTTTTCCCCCTTTCGTTTTTTTTATTCTATCACATTCTTACCCGTTTAGCAATTAAAATTCCCTTTTTTAACTTCTTCTCTTATTTTTTCTATGGCTTTCTTTTCTATTCTGGATATGTACGAACGACTTATTTTCAAAAACGCCGCGACTTCTCTCTGCGCGAAACTCTTATTGCCTTTTAAGCCGTACCTTAAACATATCACCTTATATTCTCTGTCGGACAAAATGCGTTTAAGTTCCGACACGAGTTTTTCCCTTTCTATAGATTTATCAACCGCCGAAAAAACCTCGTCTTCTTTCGCGTAAAGCAAATCCATTAAAGTAAGTTCGTTGCCGTCCTTATCCGCGCCGACGGGGTCTGATAGCGACAAGTCGTTTTTATACCTTTTATTCGCCCTTAAAAGCATCAGTATTTCGTTTTCTATGCACCTCGCGGCGAAAGTCGCGAGCAACGCCCCCTTTTCCGCGTCGAATCCGTCGATTGCTTTTATAAGCCCGATACTGCCTGCGGAAATCAGGTCGTCGGAATCGGTGGCGCCCGCGTACTTTTTCGCGACGTGGGCGACGAGCCGCATATTTCTGCTTATAAGTTCGTCTCTTGCAGATTTATCGCCGTTTTTCATTCTGATTAAGCAGTCTTGTTCTTCTTCCTTATTAAGCGGCGGCGGAAACGCGTGGGTTTTACCGAGCACCGCCCCCGTGAAAAATATCATCTTGCCCAACAAAAAACTTAAAAATTCAAACATAAAATTTCCCCCTTTCCTAACTATGTGTACTTTCGTCAAGCGAAAAAAATAATCTCGGGCAAGTCCGAAAAATTTGTCACTAAACTATTTACATTTAAGTTTTTCGTGTTACACTCTTCTCGGCGTTTGGGAAAATAAATTACAAGGAGGCGCAATTTATAAGATATTTCGTTTTTATAATCAACAGCGGTTACTACCGCAGACTTCGTCACGCAGAAAATAAACGTTTTTCTTCGCTTCCTTAAAGAAGGCATTATTATGAGTTTTATCGAACTATACGGTTTTTTTACCTGCTACGGATTTCCTTCGCTAATAATTTCCGTCATCGTGGCGGCCATTATGATTGTTTGCGATATTCTATTTAAAGAAAAAATATCCGCGGCGGTTAAAACTTACCTGCCCTTTGTCGCGGGAGCAATGATTTACTTTATCTACGACGCGATTTTCGTTAGTCGCGGCGTTCTCATCACCGAAGACAAACTGTACGCCGGTCTTATATGCGGTTCCGCCGCATGCGGAATTTTCGCGCTCTATAAAAAAATTAAGAGCGGAAAAATCCCCGCGGTAAGTTCCGGCGCGGCTCTCGTCATCGAAGGCGTTATCGGCGACTACGTAGACCCGTCTGCCCTTTCCGCAACGGCGGAAGTTATAGACGGAATTTTAAAAGACGCTTTAACCGCCGAAGATTCCGACGAGAAAGATTTAACGGAAAAAGTTTTCGAAATTCTTTCCGCAAACGAGAAAAACGAATTCCGTAAGGACGAACTCCTTTCGGTTGCCGCTCTCGTCGTGCGGACTATGAAAGTTTTTTATTTACCGGACAATCGCTGAAAAGAAGGGGGTTTTATTCCCCCTTTCTTTTTTTTCTGAAAGCAGCGGTTAGTTTTACGATTCGTTTTTTACCGTGGCGTTATCGGATAAAATTCTTTTTTCTTTTTCCTTTTACATAATTTTTTTTCGTAGGCAGAAACTACCGTTATGAAAATTTTTACCGACCTAACGAAAAACGTTGAGTTTCTTAAAAAAGAACTCCCTTCTTCCGACGTGAATTTTCGGTCTGTTAAAGCAGGCGACAAAGACGGCTGTATTATCTTCGTCAAGGATATGACCGACGTTAAAGGCGTGGGGAACCTTATCATCACTCCTTTACACGAGTTGAAAGGCGAAGTTTCAGATAAAACCGTGTCGGACGCCCTTTATTCGCCCGAAAAAAAGCAGACGGAGGATATGAACGCTTTGATTTCCGAAATAGTAAACGGCAACACCGCGCTTATTATCGACGGATTTTCCACGGCGTTTTCTTTCGGACTTAAAAACTTCGAAAAACGCCCCATTTCCGAGCCGCCTACTTCGGCGGTTATAAAAGGTCCCCGCGAAGGGTTTGTGGAAAGTCTGCCCGTAAACATAAGTCTTATGAGAAGGCGGCTTAAAACTTCCGACCTTATTTTCGAAAATCTCGAAGTGGGAGAGTTCAGCAAAACGCAGATTTCTTTATGCTATATCAGAAACCTTGCCGACAAGGAACTCGTTGAGTCGGTTAAAAGAAAAATACAAAACATAAACATAGAAGCCGCTCTCGACTCTTCGTATATCTCGAAATATCTCGGAGAACACAAAGCTTCGCTGTTTAAACAAGTCGGAAACACCGAAAAACCAGACATTTTAACCGCTAAGATTTTAGAAGGCAGGGTCGCCGTTTTCGTGGACGGTTCGCCGATAGTTCTTACCGTCCCCTATCTTTTGGTGGAAGATTTCCAAAGTCCCAGCGACTATTATTCTTCCGCGTACAGCGCGACTTTTTCAAGACTTTTAAGACTTATTTCGGTTATGATTTCTATTCTTGTTCCCGCATTTTACGTTGCGGCGGAATTGTTCCATTTACAACTTATTCCGTTAAGTTTTTTAATAACCATAGTAAACGGAATCAAAGGAATCCCCTTATCGCCGAGTTACGAGATGTTTTTTACTCTTTTAATATTCGAAATTCTAAACGAAACGAGCGTGAGAATGCCTAAATACGTGGGCATGGTCGTTTCGATAGTAGGCGGTCTGGTTCTCGGCGAAACGGCGGTAAACGCAGGCATTATTTCCGCGCCTACCCTTATGATTGTCGCGCTCTCGGGAATCTGCCTTTACACCGTTCCCGAGTTAGAGCAGTCCTTTTCTAATTTAAGGCTTGTTTTTCTGATAATAGGCGGCTCTCTCGGCGGATACGCGTTATTAGTCGCCTGCGCGGGTGCGCTTATTTATCTCGTGTCATTCGAAAATTATTCCACCCCCTTAATGGCGCCTTACGCGCCGCTCGTCAAAGAAGACTTAAAAGACGGGTTTATTAAAAACGATTTGGTCGACGTCCACGTAAAACCCCTTTCCTTAAAAAGGGGCGGCAAAGGAAAAATCGACAAAGGAGAATTATGAATCGTCAACTTAAAACAAGGCAGGTTTGCCTTTTCGCCGTGGCGTTTCTGCCCGTAACGAAATTTTTTCTTCTGCCGAGCGTTCTCGCTTCCGAGTGCGGAAGAGATATGTGGATTGCCTGCCTTATAGACGTTTTAGCCGACGCCGCGGCGGTTATTTCCGTTTTGATTTTAAATTCGCTTACGGACAAAACCTTTTTCGAGTTACTGGAAATTACTTTCGGTAAAACAATTAAAAACCTTTTGCTTTTTCTCTATTTTATTTACTTTTTCGTTTCCGCTCTTTTACCTATTTCCGAACAGCGCAACTACGTTGACCACACCCTTTACGAAACGCCGCCTACCTTTATAACCTTTTTGCCTTTCTTTATTATATCGGCGTATTTAGGGCTTAAACAGTTACGCGTTTTAGGCAGAGCCGCGGACGTTATGTGGATTTTTACCTGCAGCGCGACGGTGTTTTTATTCTTCCTTTCTCTCCAGAGTGCCGACTTTTTCGCTGTGTTCCCCATAGGAAAGCAAGGCGCCGAAAAAATAGTTTCCGGCGGAATGAAAGGTTACGGCTGGTTCGGCGACGCGGTTTATCTGCTTTTTATGGTGGGCAGATTCGACAGAAAAAAGAACGACGGTAAAAAGTTGTTTTTGTCTTTTATTCTGGCGGAATTTTTCGTTCTTCTTTTCGTGTTTATGTTCTACTGCATATTCACTTCCATTTCCTGGCGGCAGATTTTCGCTTTGACGGAATTTTCGAGATACTCGACGGTAATAAACAACGTTGGAAGGTTCGATTATATAGCCATTTTATTTATACTTTTCGTCGGCGTTTTCAGCCTTTCGTTACCGCTGTATTTCGCAGTAACCGTGTTATGCGAAATTTTCGGCGAAAACAAGCGTTGGATTTTTTCGCTCGCGGTAAACGGCGGCGTGATGATTTTAAGTTATCTGCTCGATGAAAGTCTTGCGAGTCTTAAACAGATTGTTACCGGCTACGGATTCTGGTTCTTCTTCGTTTTCGGAAACGTTCTGCCGATACTGTCCGTTTTCTTAAAAAAGGAGAAACGAAAAAATGAAAAGAGTTTTAACTAAAATTTTGATTTATATTCTCGTTATCGTGTCAACGTTTTTCTTCGCCAACGATTTCGGTCTTATAGATATTGAAAAAACGGCAATCATCACCGCTATCGCCATAGACCTTAACGGCGACGAATACGAAGTTTCGGCGCAGATTACCGTTCCCGAATCCAACGGCGTTAACTCGGAAAACCAGAAAGCGACCATTTCTTCCAAAGGAAAAACGGCGAGCGAAGCCATTAACGGTTTAGGAAACGTTTCGGGGTGGTACCCTAAACTTTCTTTCTGCAACCTTATAATTTTAGGCAACGATTTGGTTAAAACCAACGTTATAAGGGTTATCGACTACTTTTCCAAAAGTCCGAGAGTGCAGGATTCCGCTATCGTGGTAGTCGCAGAAAACACGGCGAAAGAATTGTTCAACCTATCTTCTCCGCTCGACAATATTTCTTCTTTCGCCATACAAAAAATTATCTTAAAAGACCCGGGGTTTGACAGAAATATCGCGGTTACGACCATAAAAGATTTCTGCTCCGGCTACTATTCGGAAAACGCTTCGTCTTTTACCCCTTTTATTAAAACGGAAAAAACGCCGTCCGGCGGAAACCAAAGCGGCGGCTCTTCTTCCGGCGGTTCGTCGGACTCTTCGGGCAGTTCTTCAAAAAGCGGCTCGGAAAACAAAAAAGTATTGTTCGACGCGACGAACACCGCCCTTTTTTTGGACGGTAAAATGGTAGGGCTTCTTTCGAGCGAAGAAACTTTCGCTTATAACCTTATATTTTCCGACGTGAACGGCACTTCTTTTCCGTTATACGACGCCGACGGCAAAAACTACTATTTAACCGTTATGAGGGCGAACGCAAAAACCGCCGTCGTTGCGGACGAAAAAAGTTTAACAGCCGAATTTTCCGTAGATATTTACTGCAAAATTATGGACCAGAACGCGGATAAATCGGGCAGCACGTATATCAACAACGTTAAAATACCCGCGGCGGTAAAGGAAAAAGCCGAAGAAACAATAAAGTCTCTTATTCTTTCCCTTACCGAAAAAGAAAAAAGCACGGGGTGCGACTTCCTGAAAATAAAAAGAAACCTTTATAGGTTCAATTACCCTTATTACCATTCTTATAAAGACAACTTTTTATCCGTTTTCGAAACGAAAATTTCCGTAAACGTTACGGGGCAAAAATAAACAAAATAAAAACGCGGAAGATTTTTCCGCGTTTTTGCCGTTACGTTTTATAAACTTATGGACTTTTCTTTCTTATATTTTTCCACCGCTTTAAGATATTTTTCCGATAAACTTAAAGTGTATCTCTGTTTTTCTTCGTAGGAAAGCGTGTCGTAATACTTTTTGTCGGTAAGCCGCCCGATAGCATCGGAAACTTCGCCTTCGCTATCCAAAAGATTTTTGACTTTTTTATAAAAATCTTCTTTGTCTTCGCCGGCGTTCTTTATGTCGTCGCGCGCTTTTTCAGAGTAATATTCTTTAATTTTGGCTGCCGCTATCCCCTTTTCTTCTCCGCGACGGATTTCTTCGTCGAGATTCTTTTTGTAGTCCTGCCAAAAACCTTGTTTCATTCTCTTTTTCGCTTCTTTACAATACTGTTTTATGGTTTTTCCTTCTTCCATCGTTCTTTTCCCCTTTTTTCGACATAATTCCCTTTTTTTCTTACGGTAAAAATAAAACTCACCGAGCGTTTATCTTCGGTGAGTTCTGTTATTAACCTTTTATGCTTCTCTTTCTTGCGGCTTCCGATTTCTTTCTTCTTCTTACGGAAGGACTTTCGTAAAATTCTTTTTTACGCATATCTCCGATTATGCCGTCTCTGGAACATTTTCTTTTGAAACGACGTAATGCGCTTTCGAGATTTTCGTTTTCGCCTACTCTTACGGTTGACATCCTTTTTCACCTTCCTTTGCCGCACGGCGCTTTTTTAAGCATTGTCAGTATATCAATTCGGGAAAATTTTGTCAATCGTTTATTCGTGGTTTTTCGCAATCTTATAAAATTTATCCACTCCGTCGTTATAAACGCGCCGCCGATTACTCCGATTAACGGATATCCGTATTTTATTACACTTTCCATTCCCGCGCGGGCGAACAAAAAAGCCGCCGCGATTATTACCGCGTTTACGATAAATCCGCCGCCCGACTTTTCTTTTGCTTTATCGGCTATCGGCGAATAGGCGGAAACCGCCGAAGTAAATATCGCCGCGAGCATTATTACCGAAAACGCTATCTTGAACTTTTCGTTTACCGAAGATAAAAGCGGCAGTTCTTTATCCATAGTTTCCGCTTTCGTTATCTTTTTTAGAACGAGAATCGTTAAAAGTACGAGAATTACTGTGGACAAAATCGCCGCTATCACCGCCGATTTTTTATTTTTCCTTTTTTTCGCTCTTCTTATCGCAAAGCAGTTTACGAACACGTTCATAAAAACGTAAAGAAGTCCGTTTATTCCGCCGATTGCCGATACCCTACCGTTTAAAGACGTAGTTACGCCGTCGAAAGAAAACGCGACGATTGCCGTTACCACCGCTCCCATTAAAATAACGTTGGTTTTTTCGGCCGCCGCCGTCCCCTTTACCGCAAGGCGCGCCGCCATACCCATACACGGAACGAGTAAAAATATCGAGTACGCCCCCATATATTCTTTCAACACGTTTTCATATGCCGATACCATCAAAGAAAAAGATATGAACGCCGAAAGCAGCAACCCCGTCGAAAACACGTTGTCGAATTTTTTTTGTTTTTCCGTTTTTGCCCTTTCCCTTTCGGGAAGAAGTATCGCCGTGAAAGACAAAAGGTAGCAGACCGATAAAACGATTATTATTTCCGTTCCGCTTATTCCCCCGAAAAACACGGAAAGTTCTTTACCCGAAACGAAGCCGCCGCCGATTATTCCGCCTAAAATTACGAAAGTCAGTTTTATTGCGTCAAAAAAGGTTTTCATACTACCAAAATAATATGAAAACCTTTCTATTTTAATTATTGAATTTCTCTTTTTATTCGGCTTTATCGTTTCCTTTTTCCGATTCGCCTTTTATCTTTTTATAAATCTTGTCTTTGGAAAAATCTCTCTCCTCGCATTCACCGCCTAAAACTTCTATTGCAAAGCGAAGTTCTTCGTAATCCTGATAATTTATGGAATCGGAACTCGCCGCGGTCTTTAAAAAGGGCAAAGCGCGTTCGTCGCCGTATTTGCCGAGATACCCGGCGTACAGCGGAATATTGTCTTTATGCTTGGCAAATTCCGCAATTAAAAGGTCGAATATTCTGTCGTCTTTATTTGCGTGCGAAAGTATTTCGGTAAAGCAGTCTTTCTTCTCTTCGACGGAATCTTTGAACTGCGCAAGAATTTCTTCTTTTACGTCGTCCGCGTAACCGTTAAGTATTTCGGTGGAAAGTTCTCTTACCGGTTCGGTATAATCGAACATAATGAATTCTAAAAGTCTGTGAAGAGACTTTTTGCAGTCCTTTTCGGAAAGCATGTTGAGAAGATACATAGTATATTCTTCGGAATTTTCTTCTTTTAAATTTTTTGCGATAAACTCTTCCGCGTCCGTTTTTTCCGCTATCGCTTCGCACAAAAAGTCGGGTACGTCCACTTTTCCGTCAACGTGTTTTTCAAGCGCGTCGAGAAGTTCTTCCGTAGAAAAAGCGCGGTAGTATTCTTCGGGCGATTTCCCGTCAAGTTCTTTTATGGGCGCTTTGCCGAATTCTTCGTACAAAAGCGGTATTTTGTTTTCTATTTCTTCGGGCTTTACCTTACCTATGTTTTTATAAACGTAACCCGATATATATTTATCGAACGCTTTCCCCAAATCCACGATTTTAATCATTTTTGTCTCCGTAATATATCTCTTTGATTTTATTGAACTCTTCGGCGTTCGCCCCGAACATCTTCCGGATTTTTTTCTCTCCGTTAAGTTCCTTAAAGTCGCATAAAGTCGCTATAAACGCCGCTATCGCTTCTCTCGGATATTCTTCCCCGATTTTATCCGCGGCTTTTAACGCGAACTTATCCGCCGCCGTCGCTATCTTAGAATAATCTTCCACCGGCGAAAATACCAGTCTTGAAAGACATTTAGCGTAAGCGTAAAATATCGTCGGGAAGCCTTTATCTTTATACGCGAGTTTTCTCGGTTTTACTTTTACGTAGTAATTACCTTTCAGAACCCCCGTCGGGCGTCTTTCTCCGCCGATAATCAATGCGAACAACGTCATTTCTTTTATAGCGGGCGAAGTTTCGGGATCGAGCAACACGCCGCGCAGTATTTCGTCCGATTTTTTATCCTTTTCCGAAGCCAGCATCAAAACGTAAACGGACAGTCTGTTCGTTTTTTCTCCGCCGTGTTTTATTCCCCACTTTAATAAATCGTAAAAATCTTCCGATTTCCTTTTATCGAGAAGTTCTCCGAGCGGTAACGCGGCGTAATCGGCGATAAGTTTTTCCGCTTTCTTTTCGGCTTTTAAAGGCAATTCGTTAAGATAACTTACGGGAAGGTATCTATCTGCTTTTTCTTTGCCCGTTTTAAGAGTTTCGGTAAAAGAAAGATAATATTTAGCCACCGTGTTTTCGGGATTTATTTTATACAGAAACAAAAACTGGTCTTTCGCTTCGTCGTATCGTTTGAGATTGAGAAGCGCCACGCCGTAAAGAAAACGCATATTCACGTCGTATTCGTTTTCTTCCAGAATATGTTTTAACTTTTTAACGGCGGTTTTATGGTCTCCCTGTTCTATCGCGCAGGTCGCGATTTTATAGTAATCTTCTAAATCCTTTTCTCCTATTTTAAGCGCCTTTCTATAGTAGTACGAAGAAGAATCTTCTATCCCCTGAAAAGAGTACATACTCGATAAGTTGCACAGCACCGAAAGGCTTTCTTCTTCCTGTAAAAGTCCGCGGTTTATAAGTATCGCGTCGTCTACTTCGCCGACGACGAACAACGTTACCGACAACTGATATTGCGCTTCCCTGTATTCGGGCGAGCCTTCGGGAATACTTTCGTATTTTTTTATGGCGCCCTTAAAATCGCCGTTGACTAAAAGCGTTTTCGCTTCTTTAAGTTCTTTTTTGTAATCGGCTCTGTCAAACGGATAGGCTATTTTATAACAACTTCTTTTATCGATATCTTTGGAAAAAGATTCCGTTATCGCGGGATCAAGGCTTTCCTGCGCGATAAAGCCGTCGCATTCCACCTTTTTATGAAAGTAGTAACCCGAAAGCCAGATATTGTCGAGATAAAAAAAGTTTATGCCGAGTTCTTCGTACGCCGTGGATTTTTCTTCTTCGGGCGCTTTATCCAAAAACTTGAACCAGTATTTATTTGATAGTTCGTAAAGCCCGGCGTCGGCGTAAGTATCCGCTATATCCATTACGGTATCGAGCGAAAAGCCCTTTTCGAGCGCGGTAAACAAGTAGCCGAGCGCTTCCGCGTATTCGCCCTTTTCGGCGTGATTCTCCGCTACCGTTCTGTATCGGTTTATTCCGTTGTCGAACTCTACGATTTTATTTCCCATTATTTTTTAAACAGTTTGTCAGCGTCTTCTTTATCAAAAACGTATTCCTTATTACAGAACTGGCAACTTACTTTTACGCTGCCTTCTTTTTCTATTATGTCGTTCACTTCTTTTTCGCCGAGCGAAGTAAGTATTCCTTTTACGTAATTTCTGTTACACAAACACTTATATTTCGGATTATATTCCCGATAATCTATATCCCCGAAGTATTCTTTCAGAACGCCTTCCGCGCCCTTTTCTTCTATAAGCGTAGATATATTCGAAAAGTTTTTCATTACGTTTTCGGCTTTTACGAGATCTTCTTCGGTGGCGAAGGGAAGCGCTTGTATTATCACGCCGCCCGCTCCTACGCATTTACCCGTTTTACCTATCTTTACGCCGAGCGCGATTGCCGTCGGCATCTGTTCCGAATAGGCGTAATACGCCGTGAAATCTTCGGCGATTTCCCCCGTAACGAGTTTACTGCTTCCCGAATACGGTTCTTTTAAGCCCATGCTTTTAGTTACGGTTATTCTTCCGTTTCTTCCTACGCAGCCGCCGACGTCAAGTTTTCCGTCCGCCCTTAAAGGAAGGGTCGCTTCGGGGTTATCTATCACTCCGCGCATACAAAGGTTTCCGTTTCCGCAAACGGTTATCTTTCCGCCGACACCGTCGCCCGCAACCACTACCGACAGTTTATCGCCGTCGTTTTTAAGGTTACTCGCCATAAACGTCGAAACGGTAAGCGTTCTGCCGAGAGCCGCCGCCGTAAGCGGGGTTAAGTTATGTATCTTTATCGCTTTATTTACCATTTCGGTGGTATCGAGCACAGAAAGCGTAAGATTGTCGTTATATATAAGCCCTTTAAGAAGTTTATTCAAAATGTCCTTCCTCCAACTCCTGTTTGGTAGGCAACGGCGTTTCGTCGTCCTTTTTATAAAGAAGTTTCAAAAGTATCGGCGCAAGCAACGAACTTACCATTACGAGCATTACCACTATCGCCCTGTACTGCGGCGCTAAAAGTCCGCCGGCGATACCCTTTTCCGTTACGATTAAAGCGACTTCGCCGCGCGTTATCATTCCCACGCCTATACGTGTGCAATCTTTCCAGGAAAACTTAAAGCATCTCGCAACGCCGCCGCATCCTATTATCTTGGTGATAATCGCCGTAAAAACAAAAGCAAGCGAAAACCACAAAACGTTAAGAGTAAACCCTTCGAAACTGATTTTTATGCCTATCCCCGCAAAGAATATCGGCGCGAAAAGAGTATAAGAGTTTATCGTTACCTTTCTGTCGACGTACTGCGCCGACGCCTGATTGGTGGAAAGTATAAGACCCGCAACGTACGCCCCCGTTATATCGGCAACGCCGAACACCCTTTCGGCGATGAACGCGTACATAAGGCAGGTCGCTATCGATAAAATAGGTATTCTGCGGGTATGCGGAGTTTTCTTTTCGATAAACTTAAAAAGTTTGGATAAAAGGATTCCTACGCCTATCGCGAAAACGAAAAAGGCGAATATCCATATTATGTTTATCGCTATGTTTCCGTTCGGATTTATAAGGTCTAAAACGGGCGAAGAGACCGCGTTGCCGCCCGATATGCTTAATATTACGGAAAGAACTATTATGCCGAGTACGTCGTCTATTATGGCCGCAGACATTATTATAGTGCCTACTTTGGTTTGCAATTTTCCGAGTTCTCTTAAAACTTCTACCGTTATGCCGACGCTCGTCGCCGTGATTATCGTGCCGATGAAAAGCCAGGTATGCCATTCTTCGTCGGGCAAAAATAAAGCGCCGAGTCCGAATCCCGCGGCAAGAGGCAATATTACGCCTGCCGACGCTATCAGAAAGGATATTACGCCGGTGTTCTTTATATCTTCGAGATTGGTTTCTAGCCCGGCGGTGAACATTACGAATATTACGCCCACTTCCGCGAAAGCGTCTAAATACCCGTTTCTGCTTATCGGGAATATCGTGTCCGCCTTAACTTCCATAAACAGTCCCCATATGGCGGGACCCAAAAGTATGCCTGCCACTATAAACCCGAGTACCTGCGGCAACCCGAGTTTACGCATCAATATTCCTGAAAGTTTTGCGGTTATAAGTATCAGCGACAACTGACATAAAAAATCTACAAGTTGTATACCCATCTTTCGTTTCCTTGAAAGCCGCCTTTACGGTTTTCGGCGCTTAAAATCGGACGCCGTTGTCACGACGCCCGTGTTAAGTTTTTATTTTTTGTTTCTCTTTTCCAGTTCTTTTTTGGCTTTTTCTATTCTCTTTTCACGTTCCTCGCGTTCCTTTTCCATTTGCTTTTCTTCTTCCGTTATTTGGAACTCGGGGTCGTTTTTGTGTTCTTCTATATATCTTAAGTTATCTTCGTAAATAACTTTTTTACTTTCGTTAAGTTTAATAATATCTTCTCTCTTAAACGATTGCGGAAGTTCTGCCACCTGCAATTCGTCGTCGGTGATAGGTTTAATGGGTCTGCTGCTTAAAGAAGATCTCGCCGTCATCGCAAGTTGTTCGCGATACTGTTTGAGAGCGGCAGAGTCCGACGCTTTGACCTTTTCGTATATACCCCTGTTCTTCTGCGCTCCGGGTACTCTGTCGTTTATGAACTTATCGTAAGACCATTGGCAATAATCCGTCCATACCAACATAGCGAAAGACAGTCCTACAAGCACCAGAAATACGAGCGAGAACGCCACGAAGAAACTTCCCAGATACAGCAACAGGAAAGGTATGGCGCAAATGAGAAGGAAGAACACGTTCATAGGCAATAAACCTATACTGAAAATGAAACTGTTCTTTATAAGTTGGCGGAAAGTAAGTTTATAGGTAACGCTCATCGTTATCGCGTGCATAAACATTACCGTTATAAACGCCGAAGCAATGAGTATCACCGCTCTCGACGCGATAAGCACCCATCTCGTTCCGCCGCCCACGGCAAGCAGTTGACCCGCCATGGAATAAGATACGACGTCTAAATAAATAAGCACCGAATACAGTGCGCCGCAGCCGAGCAGTTGCCAGAAGTTCTGACGGATTCCTTTCCAGAAATCGTTCGCGACGAATATGCCTTCCGTCCATACCATGTTTCTTATAACGTACGCGCCGCCCGATATTCCTACCATAGCGATGGCTACGGCTATCGGCAAAAACAACAACACGTACACGTTTACGTTAAGGGTTATGCTTTCGTAATACCCCGCAAACGACGACACGCCCTGATAACCTACGCCGAACCCCTGCGAAAACGGACACAGTATTCCGTAATTGAGAAGCGAAACGTATCTTATTACCAAAAGTGCGATAAGCGGAATAAAAAACAGCAACGTTAAAAGGTTGATGATTACGAGTTTTCCGAATCTCCCTTTTACTATATCCCAGAAAAGTTCCCAACGGTTAGAAGGAAGCGTAGACCTTGCGTACCCTTCCGACTTTTCCGAACCCATTATAAGTCTGTTTATCAATCCGCCCTTTTTTGCCATTTTAATCTCCGTAAGTTTACGCGGTTGGTTTTTTGTAAACCCGCCGCATATAATAGTATGTGTTACGCTTTCCGTTTTATCGGATTTATTTTGCCCGATTTTCTTTTCGGTAAAGCGAAAAATTTTTCCCCTTCGGGTATTATCCGATACGCCTTTCCTTATAGCAAGACTACACGGATTTTATCATATATTTTATTTTATATTTTTTACACCTAAAAATCAAGCGTTATTGACAAAAAACTTTTCTTTTCGGTTTTCTTTTGGTATAATTCATAAAGACGGAAGTAAAACGTAACGATAACGCGCGGTTTTTCGGTTTTATTCGGTTTCGCGCCGTAAAAACGAATCAAGGAGTTATCGTGAAAAAATACAATCTCGCCGTCGTCGGCGCGACCGGTATGGTCGGCGCAAAAATGCTTAAAGTCCTTTCGGAAAGAAATCTGCCCGTAAACGAATATTTTTTCTTCGCGTCGGAAAAATCTGCGGGAAAAACCGTAAATTTTATGGGCAAAACTTATAAAATTTTACTTTTATCGGAAAAATCGGTAGCGGCGGCAAACGTTGACATAGCGCTATTCGCCGTAAGAAAGGAAATAAGTCTTATATACGCTCCGCTTTTCGCAAGAAAAGGGACTTTGGTAATCGATAATTCTTCGGCGTGGCGGCGGAACGAAAAAGTTCCTTTAATAGTTCCCGAGTGCAACGAAAAGGAAATACTTAATCACCGCGGCATTATCGCGAACCCGAACTGCTCCACCATTCAGGCGGTAACCGCGTTAAAACCGCTCGACGACGAGTTTAAGTTAAAACGCGTAGTTTATTCCACCTATCAGGCGGTGTCGGGCGCGGGAGTTGCGGGGTTTAACGATTTGAAAAACGGCGTTTCGGGGAAAAGCCCCGAAAAATTCCCCTATCCGATTTTTGCCAACTGTTTTCCGCATATAGACGGATTCTGCGAAAACGGGTACACTCTCGAAGAAGACAAAATGATTTTCGAAACCAAAAGAATTCTTTCTCGCCCCGACCTTAAAATCACCGCTACCTGCGTGAGAGTTCCCGTTTACTACGGACATTCGGAAACGGTCAACGCGGAATTTTATTCCCCGTGCGACGTTATAAGGGTGAAAGAAATTTTAAGCAAGGCGAAAGGCGTTACCCTTTACGACGACCCAGAATCGGCGATTTACCCGACTCCCCTTTTCGCGCAAGACAAAGACGACGTTTTCGTGGGCAGAATCAGAAAGGACGACACCGTTTATAGCGGCGTCAACCTTTGGATAGTTGCCGACAATTTAAGAAAGGGCGCGGCGACGAACGCCGTTCAGATTGCCGAAAAAGCGATTGAACTTAACGCCGTAAAATCTTCTTTCGGTTGCGGATTTTAATTATTGCATTTTAATTTTTTAACGGGTTTTTATATGAACGAAGAAAATCTTAAAAAAATTTTAGAGTTTGCCGCGCGCGGAAACGCGTTCGGCGAAAAAGTGACGGTCGTCGGCGCGACGAAAACCGTTCCCGCGGATATTATAAACCGCGCGATTGCGGACGGGCTTAAAGTCGTCGCCGAAAACAAAGTGAGCGAATTCAGAGAAAAAACCGACCTGATTCACGGCGCGGAACAACACTTTATAGGGCATTTACAGACCAACAAGGTAAAATATCTCGTCGGCAAAGTAAGCCTTATTCATTCCGTAGATTCGCTTAAACTTGCCGCCGCCATTTCCGACGAGTGCGTTAAAAAGAAAGTCGAGCAATCTATTCTCATTCAGATAAACATCGGCAACGAAGAAACTAAAAGCGGATTTGCCCCGAGCGAAGTTGAACGCGCGGCGGAAGAAATTTCTCGATTACCCTTATTAAAGGTAAAAGGTTTGATGGCAATGCTGCCGAAAACGGAAAATACGCTACTTTTAAGGGAATTATCCTTGCAAATGCGCGGTTTTTATGATAAACTAAAAGAAAAGTACGATTTTACCACCCTTTCGATGGGTATGAGTTCGGACTATAAAATCGCCGTGGAATGCGGCAGCAACACCGTCAGAATAGGTTCTCTTATTTTCGGCGAAAGAAATTACGAGGTGAAAAAATGAGCGTTTTCGATTTATTCGGAAAAGATTCGAGATTAAAAAACGAAAGGGGTCTGCGCGTAGAAACGGGCAGCGCGAAAAAACCGCCTTATTCGGTTATTTCCCCTACCGGTTACGACGACGTTTCTTTGATTATCGACGAACTTAAAGCGGGTAAAACCATAGTCGTTCACCTTACCGAACTTAAAACGGAAACGGCGTTACGCGTTCTCGATATGTTATCCGGCGCAATTTACGCTTTAGACGGCGGCGTTTACGAAATGCAGAAAAATATTTACATGTTCTCCCCGAGCGGCGTGGAACTTAAATAATAGTTTTTTCGGTTACGGTATTCAATAATTTTTCAGCCGCTTTCAGCCGCAAAACTTAAAACTTTATCTTTTAAAAAGTTAACCCCCTGTTTACGGGCGTCCGTAAACAGGGGGTTTTTATTTTTTCGTTCTACACGAGAGTTATTAAAAATCCGAAAAGCACCGAAAGGAGCGGTATGGTTATTACCGACAAAAAGGTAGATAAAATCACCATAACCGAAGCCGCTTCCCCGTCCGACCCGAATCTTACCGCAAATAGCGCGACCGCCGTCGCCGACGGCATGGAAAGACAGAAAAACAACGCGTATTTCACCAAATCGTCTATCGGCAAAAACGACACTATAAGCATTGTCATCGCCGTCATTACGAGCAGTTTATACGCCGAAGATATATACGCCCATTTTTGCGTAAACAAATCCTTAAACTTCATTTGGGCAAGTTTTATTCCTATAACCATCATCGAAAGGGGCGTTACCATATTGCCGAGCGCGTCTATCGTTTTTACCGTTCTCGTTATTATGTCGTCGGCAAAAGTTCCTTCCGCCGCCAGATCTTTCAGCGGCGTTTTCAGAATCATAAACGCGGCGACGCCTGCGATTATCGCTATAACGTTGGGGTTAAGCAGCGCCTTTTTTACCGAAATTTTGCTTCTGTCGCCCGTTATCATTACCACGCCGAACGTCCAGTTCAAAAGGTTAAACACCGCCATTATCATACCTGCGTATATGACCACTTCGGCATTCGTTTCGCCGAAAAGAGATTGCAAAAACGGTATTCCCATATATCCGCAGTTGGAAAAGACCGAAGCAAATCTCGCGCAGTTCTTTATCGGGGAATTCTCTTTGTTTCTTATGACGAGATACACGAACCCTATCATCAGAAGGTGTATGACGAGCGCTCCGACGGCGACTATTAGTATGTTTACCGCGACGTTCGGGTTATATTCCGTTTTTTGAAAACTCATAAATATGAGCATCGGCTGGCACACGTACAGCACAAGCGACGAAAACGCCGCGTCCGCCTTTTCGCCTATAAGCCCCGTTTTCGCAAGGATAAACCCCGGTATTATGAATATTACCAAAAATATTATGGTTATTAAAACCTGTGTAAAACCTATGTTCATATTTTCCTTATATATAATCGTTAAGAATATGCAGCGACGATTCCGTGTTCATTCCGATATTAATCGCCAGAAATAACGCCGCCGTATCGAATCTCGCGTCGTGCGCGGAAGTGACGCACCCGAAAAGTTTTTCTTCCGCCTGTTTTACGCTTTCTTCGTCTATCTCGAAGTATTCGCATAGTTCGGATAATCTCGGATATTTATATCCGCGGCCGTTGGATTTCGGTATCTTACACATGGCGGTGGTTTTCTTCATCGAGCAGTATTCGTCTTTATAAGTAAAGATTTCGCCTGCGTTTTCGAACTCTCTTCTTAAAAACATAAAGTCGAACGCCGTGTTATGAGATACTATCAAGTCTGCCCTTTCGAAATCTTTTTTTATTTCTTCTATTCTGTCTTTAAAGGTCGCGCCGCCCGACAGAACGCGAAGTTTTTCCGCCGAAAAACCGTGTACTCTCTGCGCGCCCGGTTCTACGTAGTCGACGGCAAAAAACATATTTTTCGATAAGTACCCGTTCCCTTCCTGCATTATATAGGAAAGTTGTACTATCTGCCCCGGGTAAAGACCCGTGGTTTCGGTATCTAAAAATAAAATCATTTTCTTTCGTTTACTTTATAAAGGGGCAAAACGATTTTCGTTTCGCCCCTTTTTTTTTAGTATTCGTTTAATTATCCGGCAATTAAATCCGCATACGCTTTTTCGTATTTAACTACTTTCGCGGTATCGTAAAGATATTTATCGGATATCCCGTTTTTCTTTTCGGTTACTTTATCGGAAACCTTTCCGTAAACGTTTGCGAGAACGTAAAGGAAATCGTTGGTATCGGCGTCGTCCCATTTAGCGACGATTTCGTTTTCGTAATATTCTTTCCATTCCGCTTCGGTTTTGTTTTCGCCGGTCAGGTGGTTAAGATAAGCGGTAAGCGTTTCGTAATTGCTCGACGCGCTTAAAACTTCCGAATAGAACATCACGTGATACCCGTAATCGGAAGAAACCACGACGTAACTGTTGCCGCCCATAGCGAGAAGTTCTCTGCCCGCCTTTGCGAATTCTTCGACGTAAGTTTCTTTTCCGTCGAGATCGGGCTTCGGCGCGATGACGTATCCTTTATAAGTGTTCAAAGAACCGTCGTCGGTAGAGAACGCGAAAAGCAATTCGTTGATTTTCGCCTGATATTCGGTGACTACGCCGCTTGCGACGAGCGCTTTTCTGTAAACAGCGTCGTTAACGTTATTCGTATTTTCCGCGCCGGTGATTCCGAGATATCTGTCCATTTCCGCAAAGAATTCGTCAACGGTAAATTCGGTTACCGATTTTACTTTATATTCCGCGGAAGCGTCGTCCGTTTTTTCTTTTATCTTTTCCGTTTCGCCGTAGAATTTAAGCGAGTTCGCCGCGTCTTTAGCGAAAGTATAATCGCCGGCAAAGTAAGTTCCGTCGAAGTCGTAACCGCTCTTTATCCAGGTGGAACGAAGGTCTTTTACGATGGTATCCGCTAAAATTGCGTTTCTGTTTTTGTTATAATCGGCGTCGTGTTTAAGTTGCCCGATAAGAGCTTTTTGAGCGTCGTCCGCTCCGAGCAAAAGGTTGAATACGTAACCGTAACTTCCGTCGTAGGGATTATATACTACGGGGTTTTTCGCCGTCGCCGAACTTAACGCTTCGGAGAAGGTCTTTTCGTTGCCGGTATAGTTATTCTTCTGGTCGTTGTACATATCCGCGTATTTTTCCGCAAGGCTTTCGAATTTGACGGCTTTTCTTTCCGCCAAGGTAAGACTTTCGTCGTACTTGGTTAAAAGTCTGGATTCGCGGTTGGATTTTAATACGTCGCGATAATAGTCGGAATCGACTATATCGGTTACGCTTTCGCCTAAAAGACCGTTATCTTTTAAGAGTTTTAACGTTTTATTGTAGAATTTCTTTCTTTCGGTGCCGTCTTCGCCCTTATCTACCTTATATTCTTTCTTTTCTTCGGTGGTAAGTTCTTCCTTTTCGGCGTTTTTGGCATCGGTGGGTACCGTTCTTACGGATTCAGCCAAAGTATCTTTCTTATCGTCTTTCTTTTCTTCGTTTGCGTAAGAATCGATAAGATCGTTCATATACTTTTTGGTTTCGTATTCGGCGTCGGTGAGTTCTTCGTCGTTTAAGTAACGGGTAATTTCCCACTTTTCTTTGGAAGAGTCTTCAACGGTGTTGTTTTCTTCCATTTCTTTCATCGCCGTCTGGAGATAAATTCTGCTGTTGATAAGATTATTTATAATCATTTCGAAAGTCTGCGCGGCGGTATATCCGTTATAATACTGATAATAATAGCCGTAGTTATAATAAGCGTTCATTACGTCTTTCTTTATGATTTTATCCGCTTCGTAGCCTTCGTTACCGATATTCACGGTCGCTATCACCTGCTCGTTATCTCTTTCTCCGTTAGTGGTGATAAGGTTGCAACCGGAAAACATCCCTACGCTTATAAAAAGCGAAATTATTATCGATACGATTGCAATAAGTCTTTTCTTCATATATAATCTCCCGTAAGAAAATTCAGACACTATATAACGGCATTTTGCCACATTAGTTCAGTCTATGGCATATATTATATATCATCTGTCGAAAAATAGCAACGGTTTTTTTATTTTTTTGTCGCCGTTTTATCTGTAATTTTCCGTTTTTTCTAAAAATTGTCTGATTTTTTTCAGCGTTTCGGCGTTATCCTTTCCTTCCGCGTCGAATTTTACGCAGGGTTTTGCCGAAACGGACAGATAACACCCGTCGGTTTTCTCCACCGCTTCGCAAAACGCGGCGTTCTTAAACGCCTTTAAGTCGCTCATTTCGAGTTCGCCGCCGTCTTTATCGACGGTTATGCTCGTTACGCCCCACTTCGCCGCAAGAATTTTTACCGCCGATATGGTTATAAGATTATCCGTTTCGGGCGGTATATCGCCGTAATTCTCTTTAAGGCTTTCCCTTACTTCTTTTTCCGACTTCAACGAACTTATTTCGGCTATCTCTTTATAAGCGCCCATCTTCGCCGAATTGCTTTCGATATACTTATCCGATATAAACGCCGTAACCTTTATATCGAGATCTATTACCGTTTCTTCTTTGCCTTCGATTTCTTCTTTCAATAGTTTGGAATACAGTTCGTAACCGATTTTATCCATATGTCCGTGCTGTTCTAATCCCAAAACGTTGCCCGCGCCCCTTATTTCGAGATCGCGCATGGCGATTTTTATTCCGCTGCCCATTTCGGCGAATTCCACTATCGCGTTAAGCCTTTCGTAGGCGTTTTCCGTTAAAATTTTCTCTCTTTTATAAGTGAAATAGGCGTAAGCGAGCCTGTCGCTTCTTCCTACCCTGCCCTTTAACTGATACAGCGTGGAAAGTCCTAACCTGTCGGCGTCGATTACTATAAGAGTGTTGGCTCTTGGCAAATCTATTCCGTTTTCTATTATGGTGGTGGATATTAAAACGTCCGTTTCGCCCTTATAAAATTTTATGATGTTGCGTTCGAGCGAACGCTCTTCCATCTGACCGTGCGCCACGGTTATTTTTAAGTCGGGCATTATCGCCGAGATTTTCGCCGCGAAAGAGTTTATGCTTTCTACCCTGTTATACAGTATAAAAACCTGTCCGCCGCGGTTTATTTCTCTCGTTACGGCGTCTTTTATAAGCGTTTCGCTTTCTTCGGTAACGTAGGTCTGCACCGGCAACCTTTTTAACGGCGGCGTGTTTATAGTGCTTATCGACCGTATTCCCGACAAGGACATATGCAACGTTCTCGGAATGGGCGTCGCGGTAAGAGTTAAAGTGTCCACGTTCTTTTTTAAGAGTTTTATCTTTTCTTTATGTTCCACGCCGAACCGTTGTTCTTCGTCGAGAACGAGAAGCCCCAAATCCTTAAAAGCCACGTCTTTACCTAAAAGCCTGTGCGTGCCGACTACGAGTTCGGCTTCGCCGCTTTTTAACTGTTCTATCGCTTTCGCTTGTTCTTTCGCCGTCTTGAATCTGTCAAGACACACGATTTTTATTCCGAAATCTTTAAACCTTTCGAGCGCGGAATTATAATGTTGTTCGCATAAAATGGTCGTAGGAGCGAGCAACGCGCATTGTTTTCCGTTGGCAACCGCTATAAATATCGCGCGGAACGCGACTTCCGTCTTTCCGAATCCGACGTCGCCGCAAACGAGCCTGTCCATAACCTTGCCGCTCGACATATCTTTTTTTACGTCTTCTATCGCCTGCGCCTGATCGGGCGTTTCGGTAAACGGGAATGCGTTTTCGAACACGCTTAAAAGTTCGCCGTCGAGATTGAATTTATATCCCGTGAGAGAATTTCTTTCGTCGTAAAGTTTTTTTAAGTCGAAAGACATTTTTTTAATGCTTTCTTTAACTTTACTCTTTATTTTATCGAAATCTCTGCCGCCGATTTTAGATAACGTCGGCTTTTTGTCTCCGCCTAAATATCTCGTTAAAATATCCATCTGTTCGACGGGAACGTACAAAACGTCGCCGCCGTGATATTCTACCGCTATATAATCTTTCGTCCCGTCCGAAGTGGTTATCTTTTTGTTGCCTAAAACTCTGCCGATACCGTGTATTTCGTGTACGCAATAGTCTCCCGTTTCGGGAGCGGTAAAGAAAGTCTGCTTTTTCGGGCGGCTACGCTTTTCGGTCGCGCTTCGCATATACAGATTGCCGCTGCCCACTATCGCCGTTTTGGTTTCGTGGTACACGAATCCGTCGGTAAGACTCCGCGTGGTTATGCACACCCCTTTCACTCTATCGAACCTGTCTACAGAAGAAGCGATTCCCCTTGCCGACAAGTCCGACGACAAAGTTTCCGCCCTTTTTAAGTTGCCCGTGTAAATAAGCACGCCGTAACCGTTTTTAAGCCAGTTTTCGGTGTCGGTGAACACTTCCTTAAAATCCAGTCTGTAATTGGCGATACCGCTTACCCGCGGTTTTACTATTTTAAGCGGATTAAAAAAGGCTATCTCGGACGCAAGCGTTTGCGCCGCCGCGGTTTTATATTTTTTAAGTACGGATATTACTTCTTCTTTTTTAACGAAGTTATTCTCGGCGAAAGTAAACGTTCCGCCCGCTTTGGTTAAAGATATAAGTCTTTCGGTAAACTCTTTTTCGTAGTAATCGGCGACTTCCGAAACCCTTTTCGGTTCGTCGAACATAATTACCGCGTCGCCGCCGATTATTTTATCGAAGGTGACGGCATTATCGTAAAAACCCGAAAACGCCGACAACACGTCGTTATCGGAATTTTCCGCGGCAAACGCCAAGTCGTCGCATAAAGTCTGTAATTTCGAGCGCGCTTCGGGCGAAGCGGCGTTCTTTTCTTTTCTTGCGGCGGCTAAAAGTTTTTCTTTGTCTTCTTCCGAAAAGACCCTCTCCACCGCCTGTATTATTTCTATTTTGTCGGTAAACCCGAGATTGTCTTTCTTTTCGTCCGAATACTCTTTTATGCTCTCCGCTTCGTCGCCGAAAAAGTCTATTCTGTAAGCGTTTTCCGTGTTTATCGGAAAGACGTCTATAATATCTCCCCTGACGGCGAAAGTTCCTTTGTTTTCCGCGCGGTCTTCCCTTTTATACCCTGCCGAAACAAGGCTTTTTATCAATTCGTCGCGGTCGTATTCGCGGTTCTTTTCGATTACGATTTTCTTTACGCCGATTACGAATTTCTGCATCAGCGCTTCTATCGTGCAGACGATATATTTTGCCGTCGGCATTTTTTCGGTGGCGATTATTCTCGAATACACGCCGTCCTTGGAAAAGGCTTTGTTTACGAGTAAAATTTCGTCTTTGCTTTTAAGTTTAACAGGTTCTATACCCGAAAATTCTTTTATCCCTCTTGCGGCGGATTCTAACGCGACGACGTCTTTAACGACGTATATAACCTGCCCTTCGATAACGGTTGCGAGATAGTTTTTAAATGAATCCGAAACGCCGAAAACCGCCGTGGGTATCCCGCGGCGGACGCTCTCGACGAACTCTTTTACAGAGTTCTCGCTCGATTCGTAATTTATAATTTTTTCTGTCATTTTTCTTCCTGACGGAAAAATTATAAAGCAACTTCTCCGTTATATTTTTGCATTATTATATCGAAAGGCGTGCCTAAAGCAAACTCTTCCGCCGCTTTCGCCGCGGTAAGGGTCGCTTTTTCGAACAGTTTTTCGTCTTCTTTTTTTATGCCGCTCAAAACCAGATCTATAAGCGGTATCGGCGAAGGAACTTTGGGTTTAAAACCTATTCTTATTCTCGTAAAATTCTCGCTGCCCGTTTCTTTTACTATGTTTTTCAGCCCGTTATGCGTGCCGGCAGACCCCGAACTTCTAACCCGTATAAAACCCTGATACAAATCGTAATCGTCGGAAATCACCGCGACGTTTTCTATCGGGATTTTATAAAAGGACGTAAGTTCCCTTACGCTTTCGCCGCTTAAATTCATATACGTCAGCGGTTTTGCTATTATCACCTTTTCCGCGCCGATTCTCGCTTCCGCAATCATCGCTTTGCATTTGGTTTTATTGAAAGAAACGTTTAATTCTTCGGCAACTTTATCCGCCGCCATAAACCCTAAATTATGAAAGGTGTTTTTATATTTTTCTTCGGGGTTCCCGAGACCTACTATCAGTTTCATTTTTCCTTTCACCGAAAAAAGCCGTTATACACGGCTTTTTTTCTTTTTTTACTAATCTTCGTATATAGCCGAAAGAGAAGAATCGGAATATACGGTGTTTATCGCTCTCGCAAAGAACTTCGCGACGGAAATAATCTTGATTTTCGGATTGTTTCTCACTTCGTCGCTGAAGTTTATCGTATCTAAAATCGCAAGTTCTTTTATGGGCGAATTGTTGATTCTTTCGAGCGCCGGACCGGACAACACGCCGTGAGTGCAGCAAGCGTAAACTTCTTTCGCGCCGTTTTTGATGAGCGCTTCCGCGCCCTGACAAAGAGTTCCGGCGGTGTCCGTCATATCGTCTACCATAAGGCAGGTTTTACCTGCCACGTCGCCGACGACGTTCATGATTTCGATAGCGTTGGCTTTCGGTCTGCGCTTATCGATAATCGCGAGCGAAGCGTCTACTCTCGAAGCGAAGTTTCTCGCTCTCGAAACGCTGCCAACGTCAGGCGATACGACGACCCAGTTTTCGTTCATCATCTTTTTATAATACTTGGCAAGTATCGGCGCGCCGTAAAGGTGGTCGACGGGGATTTCGAAGAATCCCTGAATCTGCGCCGCGTGCAAGTCCATGGTAAGGACTCTGTTCGCGCCTGCCGAAGTAAGTATATCGGCAACCAGTTTTGCCGTAATCGGGTCGCGCGGACGGGCTTTTCTGTCCTGTCTTGCGTAACCGAAATAAGGGATAACCGCGGTGATTCTTCCTGCGGACGCTCTCTTGCAAGCGTCGATCATGATAAGAAGTTCCATAAGGTTATCGTTTACGGGGTTAGACGTGGATTGTATAATAAATACGTCTTTACCTCTTACCGTCTGGGGAAGAGTTATGCTTATTTCCCCGTCGGAAAACTTGCCCACTTCCGCGTCGGATAGCGGAATTTTCAACTGTTCGGAAATCGCTTTCGCCAAAGGCTTGTTCGAGTTCCCTGCCAGAAGTTCGATGGTGTTGCCGTGTGTAATCATATTAAATTTTTCTCCTAATGTAACTTTACGTACATATAGTACTTTTCCATTTTACGACTATAAACGAGTTTAGTCAAGACTTTTAGCCTTTCTCTTTTCAGAAAAATATTTTTTTATCAGCGACGCGCACTCTTCTTCCATAATACCGCCTTCGTACTCTGCGCTATGGTTTAACCCGTTATCGGATAAAACGGGGTACTTACTCTCCGCGCAGCCGCTTTTCCTTTCGTACGCCCCGAAGTAAACTTTCTTTATACGGGCGTTGGCTATCGCCCCCGCGCACATAGCGCAAGGTTCTAACGTAACGTATATTTCCGCTCCGTCGAGCCGCCAACTTTTCAGTTTTTTACATGCTTTTTCTATCGCGATTATCTCGGCGTGCGCCGTCGCTTTGTTCGTGTTTTCGACAAGGTTATACCCCTTGGATATAACCTTGCCGTCTTTTACTATCACAGCGCCTATCGGCACTTCGTCTTTTTCTTTGGCTTTTTCCGCTTGTTTATAAGCCATTATCATAAATTTTTTTTCCATATCACGCTCTCGGTAACCGCGTACGGCACTCTTTTGTTCTTTTCGTATATTTTGTCGAGATGCTCTTTCCCTATGGGATGAGATAATTCGTCGCCGCCGACTTCTATCGTAAGCGACGGAATTTCAAGTTTTTCTATACACCAGTCTTTATATCCGCCGGCGCTCGAAGTGGCGGTTACGAGCGGATACCCCGTAACGAAAGAAACTTCTTTCGCCATTTTCAAATCTCTGTCGGCGTGTTTCTGATAAAAATACCAGTAAATTTCTTCGCCTTTGCTATGGTAACTTATAGTCGCGTCGGGCATAACGTCTAAGGTAAAATCCCGTAGCGCTTTTGTTTCCCGTTCGGAAAAGGGATATTTGCCTATATAATTCGCGTAACCTTTTTTCCGTCGGTTCTGTTCGCCCGTTCCCCAGCGAGCGTCGAAGTTGACGTTTAAATCGACTCCCCTTGCGTTGGCTTTATTGAGCGGATTTTCTTTTAAGCATATCTCTACGCCGTCGGGGTTTACGCAGGGAAGAAAATATATCGTTCCCTTTCTTCCTTTTAAGTAAAAATCTTCGATATGTTTTAGGGCAAGGTACGCCGTGATATATTCCCTGCCGTGAATGGAATACTGCATTATAACGACGGGTTTACCGTTTCCGCACTTAAAACACGTTAAAGGTTTTCCCCTTTCGCTTAAACCTATAATTCCCTTTTCCCCTTCGAACTTTTCGTAAAACTTATTTATTTCGTCTAAAACCATATTTATTCTCCCGCGGAAAGGTTTTTCGCTCCTTTCCCCGATACTAATAATATGCGTTTTATTTGTGATATGCGCTACCCGAATTTATTCCGAACGCCCGATATATCTGTTCGGTAAGCATAAGGCGGAACATAGTGTGCGGAAAAGTCATATCCGAAAAAGACATAAGTTCGTCGCACTCTTTTTTTATTCCGTCGGCGATTCCGTACGAGCCGCCTATTATAAAAGTGATATTCTGTCCCTTATCGATTAAGGTTTTAAGCATTTTCGCGAATTGTTCCGAAGAATACTTTTTCCCTTCTATCGCCATGCCTATAACGTACCCTTTCATAAACTTTTTTATTCTTTCCCCTTCCTTTTCTTTTACGGAAAGAATAAGTTTTTCGTCTGTTTTTTTATAGTTTTCTTCTTCGACTTCGATTATTTTAAAGTCGCAAAAGCCTTGCAACCGTTTTTTATATTCTTCTATGCCGTCGGCAAAATATTTTTCTTTTACCTTTCCCACGGCGATTAAATTTATCTTTATCATTTTATTAAAAGGTTGGTTATTAAAACCGCAAGGCAAATTCCTATTCCTAACGCGCCGAATCCGAAAGCAAACCACACTTCTTTGCCGTACTTTTCCTTTTTCTCCGTTTCCGTTTTCGAGAAGAACAAGGTTAAAAATACCGACCCCGCTACGGCGATTATTCCGCACGCGATGAATATCGGGTTAAAAAGGTCGATTTCCACGTTAAAATACTGCAACATTATTATAAGCGCGTTATTTATAAAATGAGCAAGCACGGCAGGAATCACGCTTAACGACTTTTCCGATATAAGCGCAAGCAACGCCCCGTAAATAAACTGGTACGCAAGTTGCGAAAGCGAACAGTGATATATTGCGAAAAAGGTTCCGCATATAAGGACTTTGCCGATAAGCGGCACGCCGTTTAACCCTTTTAAGAACGCTCCCCTGAAAAACGCCTCTTCGGTTACCGCAGGCAATACGGCGAGAAAAAGCACGTATCCCAAAGCCTTGGGAAGCGTATCGATAACCATTTCCCTTTGCGTTATATTTAAGCCTGCTTTTACGGCGAGTTCGGATATTAAAGTATTGATAAATCCCAACCCGAATATCATGCCGACGGCTAAAAGCAACGCCGCTATATAAAAAATATAAGAACATTTATTTATTCTTAGCCCTTTTATAAGTCCGTCGTCGGTTACTGCCGAATAAACGGAAACCGCCGCAAGCGCAATCGGCGCCGCCAAAGACGGCAACGCTATCGATATAAATCCGCCCGCGGGCGAAACGGCGTTCGCTACGCTGAGCAGCAGATAAGACAATACGAGATACAGGGCTATGCCGAAAGAAAACAGAACTCCGCTTTTCTTTCCGCCCGTCAGATTTATTTCTTTCATAATTTTATTCTATCACAAATTATTCCGTCGGTAAACTTTTAATCGAAAAAAATTCCGTCCCGAAGTGTCGGGACGGAAAAAATTTTCTTTTTTTTTACGCTCTCGGAGAATAGTTGGGAGATTCTTTCGTAATCGATATATCGTGCGGGTGGCTTTCGATAAGGGTTGCGTTGGTGATTTTGATAAACTGCGATTTCGTTCTCAAATCGTCTATCGTCCTCATGCCGCAATAACCCATGCCCGAACGGATACCGCCGCACATCTGGAAAATGATTTCCGAAACGGGTCCGCGATAAGGAACACGACCTTCGACCCCTTCGGGTACGAGTTTTTTGGCGTTTTCCTGGAAATATCTGTCTTTACTGCCGTTCGCCATAGCGGAAAGAGAACCCATTCCCCTATAAACCTTGAAACTTCTGCCCTGATAAATTTCGATTTCGCCCGGGCTTTCCAAAGTTCCCGCGAAAAGCGAACCTATCATAACCGCGGACGCGCCGCCGCCCAACGCTTTGGTTATATCTCCGCTGTATTTGATACCGCCGTCGGCGATGATTCTCTTACCGAGTTTATCCGCTCTTTCCGCGCAGTCTATAATGGCGGTGAGTTGCGGAACGCCGATTCCCGCTACGATACGGGTCGTACAGATAGAGCCGGGGCCGATACCTACTTTAACCACGTCCGCGCCCGCGTCGATCAACGCTTCGGTCGCGTCTGCCGTCGCTACGTTACCCGCGATAATGGGAAGCTTAGGATATTTCGCTCTGATTTTCTTTACCACGTCGATAACGTTTTTGCTGTGTCCGTGCGCGGTATCTATGGTGACGACGTCTACTTTAGCGTCTACCAAAGCCGCTACCCTTTCGAGCGTGTTCGCCGCGATACCTACCGCCGCGCCGACTAAAAGTCTGCCGTTGGCGTCTTTCGCGGAATTCGGATACTGTATGGCTTTTTCAATATCTTTAATGGTAATTAACCCTTTAAGATTGCCTTCCTTATCAACCAAAGGAAGTTTTTCTATACGGTGTTTACCGAGAATTTTCTGCGCTTCTTCGAGCGACGTGCCTATGGGAGCGGTGATAAGGTTATCCTTGGTCATTATGTTTTCGATAGGTTGATCGAAGTTGCTTTCGAAACGCAAATCTCTGTTGGTAAGAATACCTACGAGTTTACCGTTTTTGGTTATCGGAACGCCGGATATTTTGTATTTCGCCATTAAAGCGGTCGCTTCTTTAACGAGATTTTCGGGTTCTAAAAAGAAAGGATCGGTTATAACGCCGTGTTCGCTTCTTTTAACCTTGTCCACGTGAAGAGCCTGGTCTTCGATAGACATATTCTTGTGAATCATGCCGATACCGCCTTCCCTTGCCATTGCGATTGCAAGGCGGGATTCGGTTACCGTATCCATAGCCGCGCTCATCAACGGAATGTTAAGTTCCAGACCTTTCGTAAGCGTGGTTTTAAGGCTTACCTGATTCGGTATAACGTCGCTTGCCTGCGGTACGAGCAATACGTCGTCAAACGTTAATCCTTCTTTAAGTATTTTACCCATTTATGTTATTCTCCTAAAAGTGAATTTATCCTTTCTGAATCTTCGGCTAAAACGTCGTTTTCGGCGTTTTCTTCCTTTTCTTTTAGCCCGGTTAAAAACGCCTGCATAAGTTTAAGGTTGTTATCCGTTATAACGTCGCCCTTTTCGTCTAATATGCGTCTTATCGGATTGTTTACGCCGTATTCCGTAACGCCCGTTACGGATAACGACAACAAATATTTATCAAAAAAGAATTCGTACGTTTTCTCCTTTCCCCCGAAATCCTTTTCGCGGGACGATACGTACGAATCGAAATCGTCGCAAAAAATCAGGGCGTAAGCGTATTCCGTTTCCTTTACGCCGCCCTTTTCCGCGTCGAGCCTGGTTACGAGCGCGCCCAAATCTTCGGCGGAACCCGTTTTGTTATACTGCATTTCGTAAAAGGAAAGCGCGGCGTCGTTAAGCCCGGCGTTATACAGCATATCGGCGATAGCAACGGGCTTAATAAGGGTAACGAGACCGAAAACGACGGCAAAAAGACCGACGATTGCCGCAAGCGTTATCGCAACAGTTTTTCCGATGAGTTTACCCAAAGCAACTTCCTTCCTTTACGTATTTTTTTTATTTTAACAAACTTCGTATAAAAAATCAATTATTTAGTCGAATATTTTTTTATTTTAGAGAATTACCGCTAAATCTTCGTCATAAGAATAATTGAAGGTGTTATTATGAAAAAGATTATCCTATTGTTTTTAGCGTTTTTAACTCTTATTTCCTGCGGTTTTACCGCCTGCGCCGAAGAGTGCGAACTCGTAAAATTCGTCAGCGAAGCGAAAACCGATTTATTCTACGGCGAAAGTTCGAAATATAAATTAAAGTGCGGCTACGGCTTTTCCGAAACGGTTAAAAAAGAAGACGGAAAAGTATCTTCTACCGCGTATTATCTTAATTTCAAACTGTTGAACGTATCAGGCAACGCGGAATATTTACTGACCGTCCGTTACGGAGACGTTCAGAAAGACGGATATTTTTCCGTTAGTCCCGTCAGCGGCTACCTGACGGCGAAAATCCAGACGGATAATTTCGTCGACGAAAACTTTACCGTAACTATTTCTTCGGGCGGAGCGGAAGAACAAATAACTATGGTTTCCATTCTCCCCGAAGGCGTAGTAGATTATAAAACGGCTCTCTCTTCCCTTTGCGAAAGCCAGAAAACGCTTATAAATTCTTACCGTAACGACTACGGCGTTTTCGAAGGCGAAATTCACGTCCGTATCATCGTTAAAGACGACAAAGCGTACTGGTACGTCGCCCTTATAAACGGCGAAGGCGTAAAGAAAGCCTTACTTATGGACGGAGTAAATTGCGAAGTCAAAGCAATACGCGATATAGTCTGATAAAAAAAACCTCGTTCGCTTTTTTAATCTCTTTTTATTCGGTATAAACTCTCGTTTCGTTCGTTTTGCGGGCGGATTATAACGAAAACCCGATTAAACGCATAACGAAAATTTTTATGAAAAACGCCGAAGGCATTCCTTCGGCGTTAATTTTTATTTATCCTGATTATACGCTTTTTTGCGTTGTTCGATTTCGTCTTTAAGTCTTTTTACTTCTTTTCTGGAATTGCTAAGACATATCGCAAGAGTAACGACAACCGCCACGAAGCAGACGAACGGCATAAACAACAAAATAAGTATCGGCGCGACGTCCGAGCAGCCCGAACAACCCGTTTCTTTCGAGTTAACGGTTACGGTAAGCATACAGTATTCCTTATCCGCCGTTCCTGCCGCGACGTTTTCTTCGAGCGCGGCAATTTTCAATTGTAGTTCGAAAATCACGTCGGCGAGTTGCTGTTTATATTCGTCGTTCCCCGTAGTCGTGTCGAGTATGTTCTGGTAGTTTTGCAGTTTCTTTTTATACGCGTCGAGCGTTTTTTGGTCGCTCGTCGAACTACCTGCGTCGGCAAGAGATTTCGAATAAAAAGTTCTGGTAACCCCTTTCTGTCCGGAAAAAACCGTTATAAGCGCGTCGAGTTTATCGGCGTAAATACTGTATGCGAACGCATAGTATTTTCCGCCGCCGTAATAAGAACTTTCTCTTTTTTTAATCAAAACCCCGCCGTATTCTCCTTCAACCGCCGTGGTTTCGATAAATTTTGCGAATTCTTCTGCGTTTTCCGCGGTATACACGACTTCGCCGTTATAAGTTATCGTCGTTCCGCTATGAAGTTCCGACGCAGAAAAGCGGTATCCGTCTCTGCCGTAATCTTTATTTACGCAACCGCACATAAAAGCCGCGGACAGAGTTAACATAACAGACAACAAAACAACCGAAAGTTTTTTCATCTTTTATTCCCCCTATTTATTGAAGTTATCTTTAAGAGATACTATTTCGCTTATGATTTCCTTTCCTTTTACGTTTAATCTTTTAAAATACCCCGTTCTTATAAACTGGTACGGTTTATCGTATTCGCCCTGCATAACGTAAGGTTCTACCTTGCCGTTAAACACGGTTACGCTGTTCGGATTCATTCTTTCGGAAAAATCCTGTCCCGGGTACTCCTCGTCTTTAAGAAGGTAACCGTACTTCCTTATTTCCATGTCGACGGCATCTTCTGCGTTCACCCACTGAATCGTTCCTTTTACCTTGATTCCGGAATTGTCTTCTCCGCTTCTCGATTCGGGTATATAAGAACACAAAAGTTCTTTAACGTTGCCGTCGTCGTCGAACAACACGTCGTCGCATTTGATTATATACGCCCCTTTAAGCCTTACCATTCCGTCCTTTTTAAGTCTGAAATATTTGGGCGGCGGAGTTAAAGAGAAGTCGTCCGCGTCGATATAAAGGTTCTTCGAGAAGGTTATTTTTCTCGTTCTCTTTATTTCTTCGCCGGGATTTATATCGAAATCGACTTCTTCCGTTTTCCCGTCGGGATAGTTGGTCAAAGTTACTTTAAGCGGTTTTAACACAGCCATCGCTCTTTCGGCGTGAGCGTTAAGGTATTCCCTTATGCACGCTTCGAGATAACTTATCTGCACTTCGGAATTTGCTTTGCACACGCCTATTCTCGCGCAGAAATCTTTAAGCGCTTCGGCAGGTACGCCGCGGTTGCGAAGACCCGTTAAAGTAGGCATACGGGGGTCGTCCCACCCGTCTACCGAGCCGTCTTCCACGAGTTTTTTAAGGTATCTTTTACTCATTACGAGATTTGTTACGTTAAGTCTTGCAAACTCTATCTGGCGCGGTTTGGGGTTAAACCCTAACGTTATGCCGACCCAGTCGTATAAAGGTCTGTGGTCTTCGAATTCCAGCGTGCAGAGAGAATGAGAAACTCCCTGCATATAGTCGCATATCGGGTGAGCGTAGTCGTACATAGGATATATGCACCATTTATCCCCCGTTCTGTGATGAGTCTGACGAAGAATTCTGTAAATTACGGGGTCGCGCATATTGATGTTCGGCGACGCCATGTCTATTTTCGCCCTTAAACATTTGCTGCCGTCGGGGAATTCGCCGTTTTTCATTCTTGTAAACAGGTCGAGATTCTCTTCTGCCGTTCTGTTTCTGTAAGGACTTTCTTTACCCGGTTCGGTCAACGTTCCGCGGTTAGCCGATATTTCTTCGGGCGACATTTCGCACACGAACGCCTTACCCATTTTTATGAGTTCTATCGCGAATTCGTATATTTTATCGAAATAATCGGACGCGTAAGTTTCTTTATCCCATTCAAAGCCTAACCATTTTATGTCTTCCCTTATGGCGTCCACGTATTCGGTTTTTTCTTTACTCGGGTTGGTATCGTCGAAAAACAGATTGCATTTTCCGTTATACTTTTCTTTTATGCCGAAGTTAAGGCACAGCGATTTTGCGTGTCCTATATGCAAATATCCGTTCGGTTCGGGCGGAAATCTCGTCTGCACGGCGGTTACTTTGCCGCTTTCTAATTCTTCGTTTATTATCTGCTCTATAAAATTCGTCGCTTCTACCATACGTCACCTTTGTTTTTCAAATATATTCATATCATATCACACTTTTTTCAAAAAAAAAAGCAAATTAAAAAAAATTATTGAACTATCGTTTACTTGACTAAAATTACTATATACTGTACAATAAAATTTAAATATAAATATTACACGGAGATGTAAAAATGGAAGAAAACAGAGCCGTTACTATGGACAAGTTGGTAAATTTATGCAAAGGCAGGGGCTTTTTGTTCCCCGGCAGCGAAATTTACGGCGGACTTGCCAACTCCTGGGACTACGGTCCGCTCGGCGTAGAATTTAAAAACAACATCAAAAAGGCTTGGTGGAAACGTTTCGTTCAGCAATCTAAGTACAACGTAGGATTGGACAGCGCGATTATCATGAACCCCGAAACGTGGGTCGCTTCGGGGCACGTAGGCGGTTTTTCCGACCCGCTTATGGACTGCAAAGCGTGCAAAACCCGTCACAGAGCCGATAAACTTATAGAAGATTACGCTTTCAAAAACGGCACGAACGACAATCCCGCCGGCTGGACTTTCGAACAAATGGCGAACTTCATCAAGGAAAAAGGCATCGCCTGCCCCAACTGCGGCGCGAAAGACTTTACCGAAATAAAGAAGTTTAACCTTATGTTTAAAACCTTTATCGGCGTTACCGAAGACTCGGCTTCTACCGCATATCTTCGCCCCGAAACCGCGCAGGGTATTTTCGTAAACTTTGCGAACGTTCAGCGTTCCACGAGAAAAAAACTTCCTTTCGGTATCGGTCAGATAGGCAAGTCGTTCAGAAACGAAATTACACCCGGCAACTTTATCTTCAGAATAAGAGAATTCGAACAAATGGAACTCGAATTCTTCTGCAAACCCGGCACCGATCTCGAATGGTTCAAATACTGGAAGGATTATTGCCATAAATTCTTGTTGGATTTAGGTATGCACGAAGACAAGTTAAGACTTCGCGATCACGACAAGGAAGAACTCTGTTTCTATTCCAAAGCGACCACCGACTTCGAATACCTGTTCCCCTTCGGCTGGGGCGAACTCTGGGGCATTGCCGACAGAACCGACTACGACCTTTCGCAACACGCGAAACACTCGGGTAAAGACCTTTCCTACTTCGACCCCGATACGAACGAACATTATATCCCCTACGTCATCGAACCGTCGCTCGGCGCGGACAGAGTCGCGCTCGCTTTCCTTGCGGACGCTTACGACGAAGAAACCGTCGGCGAAAACGATACGAGAGTGGTTATGCATTTACACCCCGCGCTCGCGCCGTATAAAGCGGCTATTCTTCCCCTTTCCAAAAAACTCGGGGAAAAGGCTTCCGCGATTTATGAAAACCTTGCAAAACGCTTCTCCGTCGAATACGACGAAGCGGGTTCTATCGGAAAACGTTATCGCCGTCAGGACGAAATAGGCACGCCGTTCTGCGTGACTTACGACTTCGATTCGGAAAACGACAACTGCGTTACCGTCCGCGACAGAGATACCATGCAGCAAGTGCGTATCCCCATAGCGGAACTCGGCGACTATATTCAGGCGAAAATAGATTTTTAACGGATTTTCCGTTTGAAAAACCGCCTTCGGGTTTAGTTAAATCCGAAGGCGGTTTGTTTTTTATTTATATATTTTTGCTATTACGTTGTTTACGTAATCGAGCGAATCGAACAATTCGGAATACTCTTTATAGTCGTTTTTATAAACTTCGAGTATCGCCGCGCCGTCGAAACCAACGTCGCGAAGTCTCGTAAACAGGTCGTAAAAATCGGTTATTCCTTTACCCGGCATACACATTTTACCGTTTTCGTCTATATCGGAAAGATGTACCGTTACGATATCTTTACCCATTTCCTTAATATATTCGGCGTAAGGAATTCCGCTTTGCCGCGCCTGCTTGACATCGAGAACGCCTTTCAGTTTTTCAAACCGCTTTTTTACCTCGGTGAAAAAGCCTATAAAGTTGTAATACGCCCAGTGTACGTTTTCGTAACACAACGTTACTCCGTGACGGTTACACGTTTCGCTTATCTTTCGGGTTATATCCGCGATTCTGTCGTAATCCAAAACGTACGGCGTTTTTTTGTATCTCGCAATCCCGTGAAAAGTATAGTATTTCGCTCCGAATTCTTCCGCTGCCGCCATTGCCGAGTCGAGAATCTTAAAAGAATCTTCTCTGGCTCTGTCGCCTATACTGTAAAGTTGCGGTTCGTATTGCGTCGTTAAAACGTGTACCGAGTGAATTTCGGTATTTTTGTTTACGCCTTTTAATACCCTTCCGTACTCCGCGTTATATTCGCAGAACGATTCCAAAAACACTTCCGCGGTTTCTACTTTGTTGTCGCTTAAAAATGCAAGCGCGTCTTCGGTGTTCATTCTGCCGAACAGCGACGCCGTGGATATCCCCGTTTTCATTTTAATAAATCGGTTCTATTAAACCTAAATCTCCGTCGTTTCTTCTGTATAATAATTTTACGTTACCCGTTTTAAGGTCTGAAAACAAATAGAAAGAGTGGTCTAAAAGTTCCATTTCTTCTATCGCTTCGTTCACCGTCATCGGGGTAAGTTTAAATCCCTTTTCTTTTACGATTTCGCCGCCTTTTCTTTCCCATCTGCCGTCGGTATCGAACAAAGACGTTTCGCCGTAAGCGGATACTTTATGGCTCTTATCGAATCTCGTACGGTGTTTTCTTATCTGCCCTTCTATTTTAGGCAGAACCACGTCGAGATTGTCGTAAAAGTTGTCGCCGGACGCCGTCGCCCGTACGAATTTCCCGCCGTATTCCAGCATTATTTCGGTTACGAATGAAGTACCTTCTTTTTTAAGAGTGATTTTCGCTTCTCCTTCTTCTTTACCGAAGTACTTGTCGAGTTTGGAAACCTTTTGAGAGGTAATTTCCTTCAACTTGTCGTTAGCCGCGCAATTTTTGCATACTAAATTTATTTTCATAATTTCCCCTCCTTACATATTATTACGCTTTCTTAAAGAAAAATTCCTTTTTTTTCGGTTACGGATTTATGACTTTCTGAAAGAAAATTCTCCGTCTATTTCGTCAACCGTTATCGAAGAATTTTCAACTAAATTGCCCTTTAATATTTCTTCGGACAATCTGTCTTCTATATTTCTTTGAATAACTCTTTTAAGCGGTCTTGCGCCGTACTGTTCGTCGTAACCTTTTTCGATTATAAGGTCCATGGCAAGGTCGGTAACGTAAAGTTTTACCCCCATAACCGCAAGGCGTTTTCTTAAACTTCCCAAAAGCAATCCCGCAATTTTAGCAGTTTCTTCTTTAGTTAAATTTCTGAACACGATAATGTCGTCGATACGGTTTAGAAATTCGGGGCGGAACTTTTCTTTCAGCGCTTCCATATACCTGTCGCACATATCGTCGTATCTGTCGGGACTGCCGGAAAAGCCCAGCGCTTTCGTTCGTTGAATTTCCGACGCGCCGACGTTCGACGTCATAATAATTATGGCGTTCTTAAAACTTACCGTTCTTCCTTTACTGTCGGTAAGTCTGCCGTCGTCTAAAATCTGCAACATAAGATTAAACACGTCCGGGTGCGCTTTTTCTATTTCGTCGAACAATACCACGGAATAAGGTTTTCTTCTCACCTTTTCGGTAAGTTGACCCGCTTCGTCGAACCCGACGTATCCGGGAGGCGCTCCGACGAGTTTCGCCACCGAATGTTTTTCCATATATTCGCTCATATCTATACGGATAAGAGCGTTTTCGTCGCCGAACACGGTTTCGGCAAGCGCTTTCGAAAGTTCCGTTTTACCTACGCCGGTAGGACCTACGAATATAAACGAGCCGACGGGTCTGTTCGGGTCTTTAAGCCCCGCTCTTCCGCGCCTTATCGCGTTGGAAACGGCTTTCACCGCCTGATCCTGACCGATTACCCTTTCGTGAAGCACCGCTTCTAAATCCAGAAGTTTCTGCGCTTCCGTCTGCGTAAGTTTTGCAACCGGAACACCCGTCCAGTTACTGACGATTTTCGCTATGTCTTCGGGGGTAACCTTCAACTTTTCTCTGTTACCCGTATGTTTGCCCGCTTCCGCGCGGATTTCTTCCAGTTCGGAATTAACCCTTTCTATTTCTTTGTTTAATTTAATGGCTCTTTCGAGATCGTCCCTGCGTTTGGCTTCGTTCTTTTCCGCGTTAAGCCGCGCTAATTCCGCTTCTTTGCTCTTCGCTTCGAAAGGCGAATTGTAACTGTCAAGACGGACGCGCGAAGCCGCTTCGTCGATTAAGTCTATCGCTTTATCGGGCAGGAATCTATCCGTTATATACCTGTCGGAAAGCGTAACCGCGGCGACTACCGCGTCGTCGGGAATACTAACGCCGTGGTGCGATTCGTATTTATCTCTTAACCCTTTTAATATTTCTACCGTTTCGTCGGTACTCGGCGCTTCGACTATAACGGGTTGGAATCTCCTTTCCAAAGCCGCGTCTTTTTCGATATACTTTCTGTATTCGTCGATGGTGGTCGCGCCGATCGTCTGCAATTCCCCGCGGGAAAGCATCGGTTTTAAGATGTTCGCCGCATCCATATTGCCTTCGCCGGTACTGCCCGCGCCGACGATATTATGAATTTCGTCTATAAACAATATAATATTGCCGTTGGATTTTACGAAATCTATGGCTTTTTTAAGCCTTTCTTCGAAGTCGCCGCGATATCTCGCGCCGGCTATCATTCCCGCGATATCCAGCGAGAACACTATTTTATCGCTTAAAAGTTCGGGAACGGCGCCTTTCACTATCGCCTGCGCAAGCCCTTCCACGACCGCGCTTTTACCTACGCCCGGTTCGCCTATTAAAACGGGGTTGTTCTTCGTTCTTCTCGAAAGTATCTGAATAACTCTGTCGATTTCTTTCTTTCTGCCGATAACGGGGTCGAGTTTTCCTTCTCTCGCCAGTTTATTGAGATTGACGCCGAACTTGCCGAGTTCGCCGAGATCTTCTTCGCCGACGTCCTGCCGTTTTCCGTTTTTTATATCTTCGTAATCGGATTCTTCGTAGTCGCCGTCGTCGTAACCGTTTTCGTCCATACCGCCGAACAACGCCCCCGATAAATCGTCTTTTAATTTATCTACGTTTACACCCATAGAACGAAGTATTACCGTTCCGAGACTTTCCGCTTTGTTTAACAGCGCCAAAAGCAAATGCTCGGTGCCGACGAAACCCGAACGGGCTTTTAACGATACGTCTATGGAATCTTCTAAAATTCGTTTGGTGGTGGGCGTAAATCTTCTGCCCGGCAAAATAACGGTGGGGTCTATGCTCTTTTTAAAGTAAACCATAAATCTCTCGTTATCCGCTCCGTATTCGCGCAAAATCGGCGCGGATCTGCCGTCTTCGGTGTTCATAAGCCCGAACAAAACGTGTTCGCTGCCTATGTATCCGCACCCGTAGTTATCCGCGAGAGAAGTCGCTATATCCAGAACCTGATTGACGCTGTTGGAAAAAGTTTCGTAGTACATTTCCCTACTCCTTAAGTAAAGTCAGTTCTTTGCCGACCGTTTCCGCGCGATAAAGTTTCTCGTCCGTTTCGGTCAGTTTTCTTCCGTATTCCACACATAAATTATACGGTCTTACCTTGATTATAAGGTCGTCTATTTTATCTATGTCGTTTATGGGTAAAAGACCCAGTATCGCGCCGATTTTAACCTGCGCGGTGTATTTTAAAAATTCGTTATAGTCTAAAAGCACGGCGTTGGTAAGAATTCCGTACGCTTTTTTAGCCTTATCCATAACGTTAAGTTGCTTCTTTCCGCCGTACAGTTTATCTTCCACCGCGCGTTCCGCTTCGCATATACGCAAAACGGCGTTGTTCACGCTGTCTAAAATGTCGCGTTCGGTAACGCCTAAAGTTACTTCGTTACTTATCTGATAAACGTAACCTTCCCCGTCGCTTCCTTCGCCGTAAAGCCCCCTTACGGTAAGACCTAATCTGTCCATTTCGGCAACGAGATCGTTCATTTTTCCGCTTTCGGTGAGCGCGGGCAAAAACATCATGACCGACGCCCTTAACCCCGTGCCGAGATTAGTCGTACACGCCGTTAAAAAGCCTAAATCTTTATCGAAAGCGATATCGGTATTTTTACATATTTCGTCGTCGATACGGTCGAGTTTATCGTAAACTTCGTAAAGGCAAAGCCCTTTTTTGAAACACTGTTCCCGTAAAACGTCTTCTTCGCCTATCATAACCGAAACGCCTTCGTTTTCGTCGATAAGCGCTGCGCCCGCGGGGTTTTTCATCAGTCTTGAACTGATTAAATGCTTCTCTTTCATACTCTCCGCGCGTTCTTCCGACAGTTCCGCCATGCGGTACAAATCGAAAGAGCCGAAATTCACGAGAGAACGACTGACGTTTTTGATGATTTCTTCCGACAAATCCATATCGGTAAGAGAAAAGGGCGCGCCGTAAACGTTTCTCGCAAGGCGAATTCTCGTCATTATGATGTTACCTGTTAAAACTTCCGTTTCGGGCGTTTTCATAACAACCTTCTCCTTTTAAGTTCTTCGGCAACGCAGGAAAGTTCCCTTTCTATAAAAGATAGTTCCGCGATATTGCCCGAAAGTTTCGCTTTTCTCTTTCTTTCGAGCAGATTATCGTAATTATCCAAAAGAGCGCCGTCTTCTTCGGAAAGCGGCGGCGTTTTGCCCATATGTACGGTCGACCCCTGAATACTCTTTATAGAAGATTCTATGTCTTTTTTGAAATACGAATAACAGTCGGGACAACCGAGATATCCCGTTTTATAATAAACGGACAGTTTTGCTCCGCAAACGGGACAAATTTTTTCGTTCATAAATTATAATTTTTCCGCAAGTGTTTTTATAAGTTCTTTCGTTTGTTCTTTTAACGCGTCGTTTCTAAGCGCCAGTTCGACGTTGGCTTTAACGTATCCGAATTTATCGCCCACGTCGTAACGGTCGTCGCTGAAACCGTAACCTAAAAGTTCGCCGTTTTCCGCTAACGATTCGAGCGCGTCGGTAAAGTATATTTCGTTATTTTTTACGGTGAGATTTTCAAGCATTCCGAAAACCTTGCCGTCCATAGCGTATCTGCCCACGATGGCGTAGTTTGAAAGCGCTTCGGAAAGCGGCGGTTTTTCCACGATTCCGTTTATCGAAAAATATTCGCCGAAATCTTCGCCGACGCCCATATTGCCGTATTTGCTTACGTCGTCGCCGAAAACTTCCATTGCCGCGATTGCGCTTTTACCCGTCTTTTCGTAAATATCTATAAGATTTTTTATACAGGATTTTTCGCCGTCTTTTTTCAAAAGAAGTTCGTCGCCGAGAAGAAGAGCGAAAGGTTCGTCTTTAACGAAGGGTCTTGCGCACATAACGGCGCCCGCAAGACCGTTCGGTATATTTTGTTCCACAAAAGTTATATTATATTTTTGCGTCTGTCTCTCTATGTTGTAAAGTTCGGTTTTTCCGTCTTCGAGAAGTCTTTTTTCAAGTTCCGGAGCCGCCCCGAAATGCCTTTTTATAATATCCGACCCCGGGGCTATAACGATTATTATATCGTTAATTCCGGCTTCGGAAAGTTCTTCGGCTATGTACTGAATGGTCGGCTTATCTATTACCGAAAGCATAGGTTTCGGAATAGCCTTGGTTATGGGCAGAAATCTCGTTCCGAGTCCTGCCGCGGGTATTACCGCTTTGGTTATTTTTTTCATATTTTCCCCCTTAAAAAGAAAATTATCTGAAATTATTTTCTTCAAGCGTTTTTATTTTGTTTATTCTTCTTATATGTTTTTCTTCGCCCGAAAAGGGTGTATAAATAAACGCTTTGACTATCTCTTCCATAATTCCCGCGCCGATTACCCTTTCGCCGAAAGAAAGCACGTTAGCGTCGTTATGTTCTCTCGTCATTTTCGCCGAGAACACGTCGTGACAATGCCCGCATCTTATCCCTTTTATTTTATTCGCGACGATACTCATACCGATACCCGTTCCGCATATCAATATGCCGAAATCCGCTTCTTTTTTTACGACCGCTTCGCAAACGGGCAAAGCGTAATCGTTATAATCTACCGAATTCGTATCGTAGCAGCCGAAATCGACGTATTCCACGTTTTCTTTTTCGAGAATCTTTTTAAGCGCGGTTTTAAGATTAAACCCGCCGTGGTCGCAACCTATCGCAATCTTCATTCTATCACCTTGAATTATAAAAATTTTACTATTCTCTCCGTTATCGTGTCGCACAGTTTTTCTATCTGCGAAGAAGTTTCTATATACGTTTTTATATCCTGTCCGTAAGGGTCGGATACGTCGCTTCCGATAATTTCTTTCGCCGAACAGACGTGGTTAAACCCTTTTAAGCATTCTTTATGCTTTTCCGTCATACAGATAACGAGATCGCTTTTTTCTATCATATCTTCCGTCAGCGGCTTTGCTTTGAAAGAGTAACTTTTAAGTCCCATAAGTTTTAACGCCGCCGCGGAATTTTTGCTTATTTTATGCCCTTCTTCCGCCATAAGTCCGGCGCTCGAAACCCTGACGTTTTTAACGCCCGCTTCCTTTAATTTGGACTTTAGTATTATTTCCGCCATAGGACTGCGACAGGTGTTCCCCGTGCATACGAAAAGTATTCTTTTCATTTTATCGTTAACCGCAGGATTTTCTTAATCTGTTCATTATTCCGAGATAGACGCCGTCTTCTCTCGGCATAGCGATGGCGATTATTATATCCGCTTCGGTTTCTCCTTCCAAAAGTTTATCGTAAAGGTTAGAAGCGATTTCTTCACCCGTGTTTCCGAGTTTCAGTACGTTTTTGCCCTTGAAATGCTCGTCGAGATAATCGGCGCACATAATATAAGGTCTTTTGCCGGCGGCTATTTGTTCGTCGTACAGTCGGTTTGCTTTATCCAACTCGTTTTCGGCAAACAAAGCCGTTTCGCAACGCGGTCTGTAATGGCGGTATTTCACCCCGGGGGAACGCACTCTGTCCCCTTCTTTATGTTCGGCTATTTCGCACGCGCCGACCACCTTTTCCACCATTTCCCTGGTAACAAGACCCGCCCTTAATATACGCGGAACTTTTCCCGTTACGTCGAGAACGGTGCTTTCTATTCCGCCCGTACATTTTCCGCCGTCTAAAATAAGCGGAATTTTACCGTTCAAGTCGTTATAAACGTGCATGGCGGTCACGGGACTCGTGTGCTTCGAAAGGTTCGCGCTCGGCGCGACTATCGGCATATCCACCGCCGCCAGGAGTTTTTGGCACCCTTTATGCGAAGGCATTCTTACGGCGAGAGTTTCGCCGCCGCAGACGGCTTCTTTGCAGATAACGCCTTTACTGTCGAACACAAGGGTTAACGGCCCCGGCATATACGCTTCCATTAACTTATAAACGTAGTCGTGACTAACGTAAACGAGTTTGTTTATATCGTAATCTTTATGTACGTGAGCGATAAGCGGATTGTCGGACGGTCTGCCTTTTACTTCGTAAATCTTTTTTACCGCTTCGGAATCGGTTCCGACGGCGGCAAGACCGTAAACGGTTTCCGTCGGCATGCCGATAAGTCCGCCGTTCAACAATATTTCTTTCGCTTCCGCGACGCTTTCGTCGTCAATTTTTTTTATTATGGTTTCCATTTTAATTAACCGAATATATCGTCGTCGTCATCTTTCGGTTCTTCGGGGAAAGGAACGTTTTCTTCCGTTAAAACGGGCGCTTTCTGTTCCGCCGCGTTCTCGGTTATTCCTTCCGGTTCGCCGCCTTCGTTTAAGTTGACGAACTTGGTTCTGTCGCCTTCGAAGTACAGTTTTACTATCCCTTGCGGACCGCTTCTGTTCTTTTCCACGATGATTTCAGCAACGTTTTTCTGTATTTTACCGCTTTCGAGATCTTTTTCGTCCGCGCCTTTATCGGGGCGGTGAATAAACATTACTATGTCGGCGTCCTGCTCTATAGCCCCCGATTCACGAAGGTCGGCAAGTTGCGGACGACGTTTTTCTTTTTCCGTAGAACGGTTAAGTTGCGAAAGCGCGATGACCGGTACGCAAAGTTCTTTGGCAAGTATTTTAAGGTTTCTGGATATTTCCGTTATTTCCTGCTGACGGTTGGCGTCTTTTCCGCGTTTTTCCGTACTCATTAACTGTATGTAGTCGACAACGACGAGGTCTAACCCGTTTTTACGCTGAATCCTCCTGCACTTGGATATCATTTGCTGCGCCGTGGTGATAGCCGAATCGTCGATATATATTCTCGCTTCCGCAAGCAACGCTTTGGCTTTGGCGATTTTAAGCCATTCGACTTTGTTCATTATACCCTTGGACGCCCTTTCGTTGCTTACGTCCGCAACCGAACAAAGCATTCTTTGCGCGAGTTCGTCCCTGCCCATTTCGAGCGAGAATACCGCGCACGAAGCGCCTGCCAAGGCGACGTTTTCCACTATGTTCATCGCGAACGAAGTTTTACCGATACCCGGGCGGGCAGCCAAAACGATAAGGTTACTTTTATGTAATCCGTTAAGAAGGTTATCGAGTCCTTTATACTGCGTTTTAAGTCCGCGTAAACTTCCTTTATCGTTGGAAAGTTCGTCGAGTTTGTTCATTACATCGGGTAATACTTCACCTATTTTTACAACTTCGCCGGTATCTTCTTCTCTCGCTATGTCGTAAACGGTTTTTTCGGCAAAAGCAAGCGAACGCTTTTTATCCATACTGGTTTTGCAGTCGGAAATAATCTCGGCAGACCCTTTTATAAGCCTGCGGAACATACTGTCCCTTTCAACGATATCGAGATATTTTTTAAAGTTGGCGGTAGACGGCACTATGTCGGTAAGTTCGGTGATGTAAGTAATTCCGCCCGAAGTTTCCATTTCGCCCGTTTTTTCCAGCATATCGGAAAGAGTTACCAAATCTATCGGCTGATTCAAACTTACTATTTCTTTCATCGCGCCGAAAATGGCTTTATGCGATTCTGCGTAAAAATCGTCGGCGGTAAGTTTGGCAAGTATATCCGTCTGTATGGTGTTATCCATCAATATGCAGCCGAGAAGCGACTGTTCGGCTTCCAGATTATGCGGCATATCTCCTTTTAAGTCTTTTGCCATTATAATCTCCTTGTACTTTTTCTTTTATCCTGTCTATGAGAAGCAAAGGTTTTGTCTGTCGGCAAAACCTTTGAATCCGTTACGATTTTCCGTAAAAACGCGTGGTTTTTACGCTTCTCGTTTTAATTGCGCTATTTTTCCTTATAGGTAATTTTTCGCTTGGATTACAGTTTCTTAAACTGCTCCAAAGCGTTTTCGAAGGTCTTAAACGCCGCTTCGAAAGGTCCTTTCTTCGTAAGGTCTACGCCCGCGATTTTAAGCAATTCTACGGGGCTGTCGGAACCGCCCGAAGATAAGAACTTAAAGTAATCTTTAACCGCGGGTTCGCCTTCGGTTAAAATTCTGTTGGCGATTGCAAGCGCGCTCGTAATGCCGGTTGCGTATTTATAAACGTAGAAAGCGCGATAGAAATGCGGAATTCTCGCCCATTCGTATCTGATTTCGCAACCCTTTTCGATAGCGTCGCCGTAATATTTTTCGTTGATTTCGGCGTACTTCGCGCTCATACCGTCTTTGGTTAAGGGTTCGCCCTTTTCCACCGTTTCGTGAGCGTACTGTTCGAATTCCGAGAACTGCGTCTGGCGGAAAAGCGTCGTTCTTATCATTTCCAAAAGATATGAGAGCAAATATTTTTTAAGTTTATCGTCTTTCGCGGTAGAAAGCAGGTAATTAACGAGCATTACTTCGTTTACGGTGCTTGCGACTTCCGCTACGAAAATTTTATAATCGGCTTTGGCGTAAGGCTGGGTGCGGTTAGAAAAATAGGTGTGCATACTATGACCCATTTCGTGCGCTATAGTGAAAACTTCGTTAGTGGTTTTCTGATAGTTGAGCAACACGTAAGGGTGCGTATCGAACACGCCCGCGCTGTACGCTCCGCTCTTTTTGCCTTTGGTTTCGTAAACGTCTACCCATCTTTCGTCGTGCGCTTTTTTGAGAAGTTCGCCGTATTCTTTTCCGAAAGGTTTAAGTCCTTCTATTACGAGATTATAAGCGTCGTCGTATTCCAGTTCGATTTCGGCGTTTTCAACGGTGGGAACGTACATATCGTACATATACATTTTCTTTAAGCCGAGTTCCTTTTTCTTCACTCTCATATATTCGTGAAGAAGCGGAAGCGCTTTGTCTACCGAAGTAATAAGATTGTCGTAAACGTCTTTCGTGACGTCTTCGGTGGCGAGAGCCATTTCGAGCGTCGAACCGTAATTTCTCGCTTTGGCGTTGAACACGTCCTTTTTAACGCTTCCGTAATAGGTGGAAGTAATCGTATTCAGAAGATTTTCAAATGATTTATAGTAACTCTTATACGCTCTCTTTCTTAAATTTCTGTCGTGAGAACGCATAACGACGCCGTACATACCGTGGCTTAACTGTATAGTTTCTTTACCGTTTTTAATCTTTCCGAACTGTATGTCCGCATTATTGATTTTGGTAAATATTTCTATGAAACTCGAAAGCGCTTCGCCGCTTTCCGCCAGAAGTTTTTCTTCTTTTTCGGAAAGAATGTGCGCTTTGCTCTTTAAGAGCGTCGAAAGCATATAGTCGTAATCGGACAAATCTTTATCCGCTATATATCCCTTTAACTTTTCTTCGGGAAGAGCCGTGAGTTCGGGCGTTACGAACGCAACCGCCGATTCGTATTTTACCGCAAGGTTCATTACCTTTGCCGAAAGCGCGCCGTAAAAACTGTTCGACGTGTCTTTATCTCTGTAAAGCATTGCGTAAAGACTTAATTTTTCTATCTTTCTCGATACGCTTTCCTGCTTTTTCATACAAGCGAGAAAACTCTTTTTATCCCCTAACTTACCCGCAAACTCCGAAAAATCGAGATCTTTGCCCGTTTCTTCGAATTCTTTTTCCCACGCTTCAGTGTTTTCGTAAATATCTTCCGTAGCCCATACGAAACGATTGTCCATTTTTTACCTCCGAAATTAAATTATTTTGTCGCGATTTATCGCGCTATGATACTTATTTATCTGCCCTTTTACGGGTTTTGCAATTACAAAAAGGTTATTCGCCGATCTGCTTTTTGCCGACCACTTCGTAACTTATCAAAACGTTGCTTTGCGTAACGAATTCCACTTCGTCGCCCTTTTCGAGTTTGGGGAATTCCTCTTCGTAAAACACGAGAATTTTTCTTTCGAAATACTTGTTTTTATATTCGTTCCACTGAATAAAAATAAGCGATTTGAAGTCTACGCCGTCTTTTTCCTGCAATTCTTCGTCGTACTCCAAAAAGGTTGCTTTACCCTTTTCTTTAAGACCTTTTAAGATATTGCGGTGCACTTTATAGAATCTGTTGACCCTTTTAAACGGCAACCCCAAAAAAATAAAAGAATATATCACGAAAAGCACCGTAATCGGATAATGAACGAGTTTAACCGTGGTGATTTTCGGCGATTGGTACGGCAAAAGCCTGTACCATATTATGCACCCTACGCTTATAAGAACGTAAACCGCAAGCGAAATAAAATATATCGTCAGAAACTTGTCCCGTTGTTTTTTAACGGCGCTATATTGCTCTTCGTAAAAATACTGCATTTTTCACCCTTTTATGTTTTTTTCTAAATCGATTCCGAAAAATCCGTACAACTTTTTCTGGAAGTTATATATTGCGTTGGTAATTCCCTTTACGTTTACCGACCAGTTTTCCACAACCCCTATAACGTTTTCCCTTTTACAAGGTCCGTTAGCTCTTGCGTCGGCGCTTACTTCTCTGTTATCGCCGAGGTAGAAAATTTCGTCTTCTCCTAAGGTAAGTCCTTTCGGAAGAAGTTTTTTCAGTTCGTTGTCGATTAAATTTCCGTTTTCGTCCGTAACCTTATCGGGAACGTGCCTTAAATCGGTTATCACGCCGTCGTCTAAATAATCTTCGCTAAGCGGTTCGTCGTTTATAAACACCTTTCCGTTTCTTATCGCCACTTTTTCGCCGCCGACGGCGATTACTCTTTTTATTATTATATAATCTTTGTCTTTTAATCCGCCAATGATTACTATATCGCCCCGTTTAACGTCCTTTTTCACGGTATTCGCGTACAACATATCGCCGTTTATAAGTGTGTTTTTCATCGAATCGCCGGATACTCTGACGGACATATAAACCACGCCGAACAAAACGTTTACGAAAAGCATAACCGTCGTCATCACGATAAGCGCGATGTAAAATTTTGCGTCTTTTTTGTACCTTGTGTTTTCGGCTGTATAAAGACTGTCTTTAATTTCCGTCATTCGGGTTGTCCTTTATTTCTTTCGCCATTTTTCGAACGGCGTCTTTACTCATAAAAACGCTGCGTCCGCATTTTAAGCATTTAAGTTTTACGTCCGCGCCGAGTCTTTCCACCGACCACTCGTTTCCGCCGCAGGCGTGCGTTTTTTTTGATATTATTACGGTTTTTTCTTTGAATTCCATTTTTGTTTTTTCCGTTTTACGAAGTCCCGTCAGACCCATATAACGTTATTTATAAGGAACTTCTTTTCGCACGAGAAACTTATCGAAAACAATTCTTCGTAAGTTTTTAAAACCATACCTTCGGCAGTTTTGAATTTAGACATTTCGAACTTAACGTTATACCACACGTTACCGCCCGAAATGCTCGTTTTTGCCGAATATTCCGTTCCGTTTTCGTTTTTCGTTTTCAGCGTAACCTTAAAATCGGTCGCTTCCTGCGAACAAACGTCGAACATCAAGATGGCGTATTCGCCCGGACGATATTTTTCGGCGTTTACTTTATAAGACGTAAGTCCGCCTGCCGCGGTGACGCCTTCTATTCCCATAGGCCCTTCGGCGATTTTGACTTCTCTGTCCTTTCCTTCGACGTAACTGCCGCCGTCCGCGCGAACGGGCGAAAAGACCGTTTCGCTGCCTTTGTTTCTTCCCGAAAAAATTATGGTGTCTTTATGGTTTACGGGAATATCTTTCTCGGTGAATTTTTTGGAAATTATATACGAACTTATCGTAAACCCGTTTCCGTAAACGGCTTTCGCAAAGAAGAACGCCGCGCCCGATTTATAATAGGGAAGGTATTCGGCTATATATTTGCCGCCTTCCGCATTTAAGGCGGTTACCGGAACCCACGTTCTGTGGGCGGGATTAACTATGTTTTCCGCGGCGTAAACGGTTACGGAAACGAGATTCTTTTCGTCAGGAACGACGGTTACGTTCACCTTTCCGTTTTCTACCGCGGCGGAAATATCCATTTCGTTAGGCAAACCTTTTTTGCCGCCTACCGTCATATATTCTTTGAAGAAGATTTTAAGGTCGTCGAATTCCGACCATTTAACACCTTCGATATAGCCTACCGAATAATCGAGCGCGCGGTAAGCGGACGCGTCTATTCTCGATAAAGTGTCGTAAGCCCTGTCGCAATCGTTTTCGGGACTGTTTGTCGCCGAAACCACAAAACAGGGGCATTTTACGTGTTTGGAATAAGACTGGGGGTCTGAACCGGAAATAAATTTTAACGATTCGTCGGAAAACTGCGGCGATTCCAGATTAGAAAATTTGAAAATCCCGTGATATTCTCTCCACCCCGTATCTCCCACGAACGCGGCGCAAGCGAAGTTATCGTTAAAAGCGAGCGTCTGCCATAAAATTCCCGCGCCTTTCCCGATTCCTAACGCGCCGAGTTTTTTATCGCCCGAAGAACTTTTAAGATATTCCGCGGCGTATCTCGCGGCGTTCGCCCATTCGTACCAGCAAGTGGAAGTAACGTCGTCTTCTACTTTTAACAAACTGTTTTTGCATTCCGAATAGTTCGCGTAAGAAATATTGTCGGGATACTCTGTGTAGAATTTTTCTTCCGTTTTTCCGCGAAGGTCTATCATTAAAACCCTGTACCCTTCTTCCGCGAAATAAAAAGCGTGATTAAAATCGGGACCTTCGTCCAGCGAAGAAATAATTAGAAGCGACGGAGCGTTTAATATTCCGACGCGGCTTACTTCTATAGCGTGAATTCTGACTCTTCCGTAAAAGGTTTCCCTGCCGTCGATATGAAGTTCGGTAACGTTGAAATCTTCGTTCGTGTATTCCGACAGAACCTGCGCCGACGGCGGATTAGGAATATTGAAGTTGCCCCACACGTTAAGCGGAGTTAAAATATTACCTGCCATGCTCTCCTCCGATACAACCGCTTTATATTTTCTAAGAAAAAGTCGCGGCGACCCGTTTCGTATTAAGACATAATACGCGATAATTATTCCCGCGGTTACTTTTTGTTAAAGACTTCCGCACAAAATAAAATGTATGTTTTCTGTTGATTTTTTGTTCTGGTTAGATTATAATACGAGCGTGGAAACGTTCTGCGAACGTTTCGGTGGCTTTTGCCACCAACGAATTTTCTTCAAAAATTCGCACGCTCTATTGAAATTCTGCGTAAAAATGCTTGCAAATGCTTCGCGCTTGCGCATTTTTACTTGAATTTTGAATCTGTAATATTGATTAAAATCCGAGAAGTCGGAAATTTGCTCGCAAAGATTTACGACTTCGCTGCGATTTCACGCCGGAAGCAGAAAACCGTTCGGTTTTCAGAAACCCGACAGGGTTTCAAATGTTTTGCAAAACTGCAAAACATTTGCTTCCTATAGTATAATACAATACTCGTTTCAATGCAAGTAATTTTCATTTATTCGGTATAAAAGGACTATTTATATGACTTGTTCCTATTCAAAAGAATTTTCTTCGTCTACCGTTACCGACGTGGAAAACGTGTTCATTTACGAATATCTCCCCTTATCTACGGGCGACGCCGTAAAGGTGTATCTTTACGGACTTTTTTTGTGCCGCAACAAAGATTACGACCAGTCTATAGAAGATATCGCGAAAACGCTCAATATGTCCGTTTCGGACGTTAAAGACTGTTTTAAGTACTGGGAAGAATTCGGTTTGGTAAACGTCGTTTCGGAAGAACCTTTTTCCGTTCAGTACCTGCCGGTAAAAACGGCGTATTCCAACAAACCGAGAAAGTACAAAGCGGAAAAATATACCGATTTTACCAAAGGTTTACAGGCGCTTATCACGGGAAGAATGATAGGAACCACCGAATATACGGAATACTTTTCGGTAATGGAAACTTTCGGAATAAAACCCGACGCTATGCTTATGATAGTCAAGTATTGCGTAGACAGAAAGGGCGCCGATATAGGTTACAAGTACGTTACGAAAGTCGCTACGGACTTCGGAACGCGCGGAATCATCACCGCCGAGAAAGTAGAAAACGAACTTTCTTCTTATATTTTCAGAACGGCGGAAATAGACAAACTCTTAAAAGCAATGTCTTTACGTCGTCAGGCGGAAATAGAAGACCTTACCCTTCTTAACAAGTGGACGGAAGAACTCGGTTTCGATTACGAAAACGTGCTTTTCGCCGCAAAATCGCTTAAAAAAGGCAACATGCAGAAACTCGACGAGTTTTTGTTGGAACTCTATTCAATAAAATGCTTTTCGAAAGAAGAAATTTCTTCTTATTTAAATAACAAAAAGTCTATTTATGAACTCGCTATAAAGATAAACAAAACTTTGGGAATTTATACCGAAGGAATCGACGCCGTCGTTGAAACTTACACCAAAAAATGGCTCTCTTACGGATTTACCGAAAACGCGCTTTTGCTTATCGCTTCTTACTCTTTTAAGTCTGGCAAAAATCAACTCGCCGATATGGACGAGTTGGTAGATTATATGCACACTCGCGGTTTTATAGATTTATCCAGCGTAGACGATTATTTCCGCAAACTTTCGGAAACCGACGAATTCATTAAAAAAGTTCTTCTTTCCGCGGGCGTCAACCGCCGCCCCAACTCCTGGGACAGAGAAAATCTTTCTACTTGGAAGAGTTGGAATTTTACCGAAGACATGATTCTGGAAGCGGCGAAGCTTTCCGCCGGCAAATCTTCCCCTATCGCCTATATGAACGGAATTTTAAGCAATTGGAAAAATAACGGCGTGTTTACCACCGAAAGCATAGGCGTTAAAGACGATTCGCAGGAAAATTACAACAGAGAATACGAAAAACGCCGCGAAGCCGCCGTCGCGAAAGCGCAGGCAAATCTCGACAAAGCCTTATCCATCGACGGTTACGAAACGGTTTACCGCCGACTGAATTCTATCGAAAAAGACCTTGCGTTCGCCGAAATCAACGGCAACGCCGAAGCGCTTAACAACTTCGAAAAAGAAAAACAGAATCTCATCGAAAGACAAAAAGCCTTGCTTGCCACCGTAAATCTCACCGTGGAAGACCTTTCGCCGAAATTTAAGTGCGAAAAATGTAAAGACACGGGTTACGTCGGCACGAAACGTTGCGATTGTTTCGATAAAAAGTAAACGCTTCGCAATAAGCCTTTTCACATAACGATTTAAAAAGTCAAAGCCGCTCTGTAAAAAGCGGCTTTATTATTTTAGTTCGTTAAAACGCCTATACTTTTTCAAAAAAGGTGTCAGGGTTATCGGGGTCGAAGTTTTCGTTACACGTCATTACGGTCACGAGATTTTCCGTTTCCGAAAGGTTTATTATGTTATGCGTCCACCCGGGAATCATCGCCACCGCTTCGATTTTATCGCCGCCGACCGTAAATTCCACCGTTTCGCCCGTAACGAGATTTCTTTCCCGTATAAGTCCGTGACCCGAAACGACTATAAAATATTCCCATTTGGAATTGTGCCAGTGGTTGCCTTTGGTAACGCCGGGCTTTGACACGTTTACGGAAATTTGTCCGCAATTTTTCGTATGCATAAGTTCGGTGAAACTTCCGCGGTCGTCGACGTTCATTTTAAGCGGAAACTTAAAAGCCGCAGTCGGCAAATAGGTTAAGTATAACGAATAAAGTTTTTTCGCGAAACTGCCGTCAGGCATTTCGGGCATCATAAGCGTTTGCGGCTGAGTTTTGAATTCTTTAAGCAAATCGACTATTTCGCCGAGCGTTACCTTATGAGTTACGGGAACGTAACAGAATTTTCCGTCTTTTTTATCGACGGGATTTATTCCGTCGTATTCGCAACGGCGTTCTTTTCCTTCGAGAAGGTCGAACATTCCGTTTACCAGATCGTCTATATACAAAAGTTCTATAACCGCGTTTCTGTCGTTTACCGCGTATTCTTTATCGTTTGCCACGGCGTAACAAAAAGTGGAAACCGCGCTGTTATAATTCGGGCGGCTATGCCCCATTAAATTAGGAAATCTGTACACCGCGACTTTTACGCCGTTTTCTTTCGCGTAGTCGAAAAATAAATTTTCGCCCGCAAGTTTGCTCTTTCCGTATTCTCCGTTATATCTTCCGACAAGCGTCGCCTGTACGGAAGACGAAAGCATTACGGTAGCCTTATTGTTATGCTTTTTAAGCGTTTCGATAAGCCTCGTCGCAAACCCGAAGTTCCCTTTCATAAAATCTTCGGGGTTTTCCGGTCTGTTTACGCCCGCAAGGTTAAACACGAAGTCGCATTTTTCGCAGTAAGAATCCAACTTTTCTTCATCGCCTAAATCGTATTCGAATATCTCGTCTATTTTGATATTCGGGCGGATTTTGTTTTTACCGTCGCGGATATTTTTTAAGTTGTTGCAAAGCGCGACTCCTGCCATGCCTTTCGCGCCGGTAACCAAAATTTTCATCTTTTCCCCTTATATCTCAGTTATCCTTTCTCCAGACCATTTTGTTTACCACGCCCGTATAACTCTGAATAAGTTTTACCACTTTATCCGAAACGTTGGTATCGGTGTAATCGTCGACGGGTCTACAACCGTCTTTATTCATCACGGCGACTTCTACCGCCTGCAAAAGGTTCTTTTCGTCGATTCCCGCCAGTACGAAGCAAGCGTTATCGAGCGCTTCGGGGCGTTCGGTGGAAGTCCTTATGCACACCGCGGCAATCGGTTTACCTATAGAAGCGTAAAAACTGCTTTCTTCGGGCAGAGTGCCGCTGTCGGACACTATCGCGAAAGCGTTCATTTGCAGATTGTTATAGTCGTGAAAACCTAACGGTTCGTGCATTACCACGCGTTTATCCAACTTGAAACCCGTGGATTCCAGTTTCTTTTTCGAGCGCGGATGGCAACTGTACAGAATCGGCATATCGTACTTTTCCGCCATTTTGTTTATCGCGTTAAACAACGAATAAAAATTCTTGTCGGTATCGATATTTTCTTCTCTGTGAGCGGATAAAAGAATATACTTACCCTTTTTAAGGTTAAGTTTATTCAATATATCGCTGTTTTCTATTTCTTTAAGGTTTTCGGTCAGAACTTCCGCCATAGGCGAACCCGTAACGTAAGTCCTTTCCTTGGGAAGCCCCGTATCCGCAAGATACCTTCTCGCGTGTTCGCTGTACGCCATGTTCACGTCGGAAATAATATCCACTATTCTGCGGTTAGTTTCTTCGGGCAGACATTCGTCTTTACAACGGTTGCCCGCTTCCATATGGAATATGGGAATATGCAAACGTTTCGCTCCGATTACCGACAAACAAGAATTCGTATCGCCTAAAACCAGAACGGCGTCGGGTTTTATTTCCGCCATAAGTTCGTAGGATTTCGCTATGATATTCCCTATGGTTTCGCCGAGATTTTTACCGACGGCGTTTAAGTAAACTTCCGGTTCGGCGATTTTCAAATCTTTAAAAAATACGCCGTTTAAGTTGTAATCGTAATTCTGACCGGTATGAGCCAGAACGACGTCGAAATATTTTCTCGTTTTGTTTATAACCGCGCCGAGCCTTATGATTTCGGGGCGGGTTCCCACGATTATTAAAAGTTTCAGTTTGCCGTTTTCCTTAAAACCCTGATAAGCCATTTTTCTATTCCTTTTCTTCCTTTTTCGCTTGCGGTTCGGTCGCCGCTTCTTCGCCGAAGTTAAAGTCCAACCCGACGTAGTTTAACTCTTTCCGGTAAGAACTTACGTTCTCGTCAGAATAATATTTTAATTCGTTAAGATTTTTGGTAATGTTTTTTCGTCTGTTAAAAAGCACGTCGAAGTATCTGTAAATATACATTACAGGCAAAAGAATCGGCGCTTTTTTAAGCACTTTATACCTTTCTTTCATCGCCGAATACGTCGGGAAAAGAAGTCTTATTACCTTTCTCCCTTTAACGTTTTTCGTTTCTTTCGAAATTTTTACGCCTTCCGACTTCGCGTGATTTTTCTCAGTACCGTAAACGCCGCTGTCGAACAGATAATCGGTGATAAAATCGGTTTTTTCCGTCGGCTCTTTACCGTCGAACCACACCGCCGCGACGTCCAGAACGTTTTTATAAAACTCGGCTAAGCGTAATTTTCCGAGTTCTCTTTCGATATAGTCGAAATCCAGATCTTTATGCGCGTCGAAATAAACCTTAAAGTCTATAAGATAGCGCAAACCAACGCCCCCGTCGCGGTAATGCTTTGCAAAATGAGTAAACATAAACACGAAAGCGTCTTCGTTACTCATTTCGTTATTTTTAACGAGTTTCCACCCGTCGCCGAAATACTCGTAATAATCGGAATTATACGACGGGATAAGCATCTTATGCAGTTCTATAAGCAGACTGTTGCCTTTTTGCCATACGAGTTCGTGATTGCTTTCGTACTTATAAACGAATCCGCGCGATTTCATTATTTTTTCGATTTCTTCATATTGCTCGGGTTTAATAAGTATGTCCGCGTCGCCCATCGTACGCATTTCGGGTTTCGGATAAAGCCCTTTAAGTATAGTTCCTTTAAGTTTAACGTAGGAAACGTTTTCTTTATCGAAATCCGAAAAAAGGTTTTCCGTTTCGTACGTCTGGTTTTCGCTTACTTGCAGACAGACCATATACGCCCCGAAAAATTTAGCGTATATCTCGCTTTTTTTGAATTCTTCGAGTTTGCTTAAAGGATAAAACAACAAGGCTATTATTTGCTGTTTTTTTGCGAATTTATATATCGAAGCATAGTCTGTTACGCAAGGAGTCGGCGTTTCGCCGCTCAACGCGCAGTTTACCAGATTCAATATGTTTTTCTGAAATTCGTTCATATTTTACCTTTTTGATTTTGTCTGCGAAAAGTCGGTCGTTATTTTGCGAGTTCTTCCTGTATATATTTTAACGCCGCAATTTTTTCTTTGGTTTCTTCGACGTTAAGCAATCTCGTATTATTAGAATTAAACTCGGTAAGAACGTTACGTTTTTCGTCGCCTTCCTTAAAATATTTATCGTAGTTTAATCCGCGATTGTCGGCGGGAACTCTGTAAAAGTTGCCCATATCCACGGCTTTGGCGCACTCTTCGTTGGTTAAAAGAGTTTCGTACATTTTTTCGCCGTGACGGATACCTATAACTTTGATATCTTCCTTTTTACCTCCGAAAAGTTCGCAAACGGCTTCCGCCTGCGTCTGAATGGTACAAGCGGGCGCTTTTTGTATAAGTAAATCGCCGTTTTCGCCGTGTTCGAAAGCAAACAGCACCAAGTCCACCGCTTCTTCGAGCGACATAATAAATCTCGTCATTTTGGGTTCGGTTAAAGTTACGGGTTGTCCGTTTCTTATCTGGTCAATCCACAGCGGAATTACGCTTCCCCTGCTACACATAACGTTGCCGTATCTCGTGCAACAAATCTTCGTATTGCCCGAATTGCGGGATTTCGCCACCGCGATTTTTTCTTCTATCGCTTTGGTTATACCCATGGCGTTTATGGGGTAAGCCGCTTTATCGGTAGACAAACAAATTACCGATTTAACGCCTTCTTCTATCGCCGCGGTCAGCACGTTGTCCGTTCCGATAACGTTGGTTCTCACCGCTTCCATAGGAAAGAATTCGCAGGAAGGCACTTGCTTCAACGCCGCCGCGTGGAAAATATAGTCTACCCCGTGAATGGCGTTTTTAACCGACTGCAAATCTCTTACGTCGCCGATGTAAAATTTTATTTTACCGCACTCTTCGGGATATTTCGCCTGATATTCGTGGCGCATATCGTCTTGTTTTTTTTCATCGCGTGAAAAAATACGGATTTCGCCTATATCGGTTTTTAAAAATCTGTTTAAAACCGCATTGCCGAAACTGCCCGTTCCCCCCGTTATCATCAACGTTTTCCCTGTAAATAAAGACATTTTTTTAATCTCCTATAATTTTGTCTTTTAAGACCGTTATTTCGCTTAACATATCTTTTTTTGCTATCAGAACGTCGTAAATAAATTCTATAAGCGGCGCTTTCAAGTTGTTTTCTTTTGCGATTTCGTAAGCGATTTCCGCCGCGAATACGCCTTCGACGGTTTTTCTGTTGAGATACAAAAATTCTTCTACCGAAGTTTTGCCTATTTCGTACCCCGCGGTATAGTTCCTCGACGTGTTGCTCGAACAAGTAAGAACCAAATCGCCGACTCCCGCCAAACCGAAACACGTTTTAACGTTTCCGCCGAGACTTTCCACGAACTCTGCGATTTCTTTTAATCCTTCCGTCATTATCGCCGAACGGGTATTCACTTTATACCCTAACCCGTCGGATATTCCGCACGCAAGAGCGATTACGTTTTTAAGCCCCGAACAGTATTCGCTGCCTATGGGGTCGTTGTTCGGAAACACCCTTAAATAGTCGTTCTGAAAAATTTCTTTTACTTTTTTGGACGTTTCAAATGATTCCGCCGACGCAGTTATCGCGGTAACCTGTTTTTCCGCCACTTCCGTTGCGTAAGTAGGACCTAACAGCGAAACGACGTTCTTCCTTAACCCGAAAGGTAAAAGAGAGCGTATAAACTGCCCCACCGTTTTTTTCGTTTCCGCTTCGAAACCTTTCGCAAGGTTTACTATTATAGTGTCGTTTTTTACGTACGGCTTTATTTTTTCTACCGATTCTTTTATCGCGAACGACGGCGCCGCAAGAACGAAAACGTCGTTATATTTTACAACTTCGCCAAAATCCAAAGTCGCTTTTACGTTATCGTGAACGCGGTAATATTCGCCGAAGTATTTGGCGTTTTTGCGTTTAACCGATATATCGTTTATTTCGTTTTCGTCTATGCCGTATACGCATACTTCATGTCCGTTTTCCGCAAGAACCGACGCCATCGCCGTTCCCCAGGCTCCCGAACCTATTATCCCTATTTTTTTAATGCTCATACCTGTTCCCGAATTTAATTATCCTGATTTTTTGCCGTTTTATTTTTTATTCGCAATAAAATCATCTTTTCTTCTTTATTTGCGCCGATTAGGATAAACAATACGAAAAACACTATGCAGAACACCCCACCGCACACAAAAAATTGCGCGTACAAGTTACCGATTACGTATCTCAACGGGAAAGAAACCGCCGCAGAAATAATCAAACATACTAACAATCCGCTAAAACTTTCCTTAAATAATTTACCGACGTTGATTCCGAGTTTTTTCTTGTAATAAACGTTCAAAGAAACAGTTTGTAAAACATAAGAAATTCCCGTCACTATCGCCGCGCCGAGCATTCCCCAAAATTTTATTGCGAGAATTGACCCGCCGATATTGAAAACGGTGGTTATCATAAGAATAAACGAGCGAACCTGCCTTTTGTTCAATATGTCCATCACGTTCGTCATTACCCCGTTAAATAACGCAAACATAATCGGGAATATCACGATAACCGCATATATCCAGGATTCCGAATACTCCGCGCCGTAGACGATAGTTAAAAACTGCTGACCGACAACCAGGATTCCGAAAGCCAGAATTCCTAAAATAAATGCATTCAGCCTGCACGGTTTTACCAAATATTCCGTTAATTCTTCCCCCTTCGCGCCGTTTTTCATTTTATCGGCAACGGACGGCATATACATCGATAAAGGAATACACCCGACGGAAGAATACATTGTGAAAAGCATCGTCGAAATCGCGTAAACGGACACGTCTTCCGGCGACAGCATTACGCTTATCAAAAACTTATCCACGTTACCGTTAGCGGAATTTACTATCGTTTGCAATAGCATAGCAAAGCATAACGGCATAGTAAATTTAAACACGCCTTTATCGAAATACTTAAACACCAACTTGGATTTTAATTTAATTACGCAATATAATAGCGTGATTAAAAATACGGAGAAAGATAACGCCGCGTCGATAATAACTATCGCATAAACGCTCGGTTTAACGAAAAGCCAAAGGACTATCAATGTCGACCTTAAAAGAAGTTTTATAAGCGACAGGGTCTTTTCGAAAGTATAATTTTCGTACCCGATAAGTAACCCGTTCAACGTTTGCGTTAAAAAGGTGCAAAGTAAATTAAACGCGGCAAATATGAACAGCCTTTTCGCAACTATAATTTGTTCCGCAGTCAACGTGTTGACGTATATGTTTCCTATCAAAAGATAGAACGCTATCGCAAACAATATAATAAACGCGGAAAGAATAATAGTCAGCGACCATACGGTAGACACGTTTTTGTTTACCTGTTCCGTATCCGTTCCGTCTTTTTTCAACAGGGAAAGATTCCGCGACATTGCAGAACCCGTACCGAATTCGAGCAACACGAGATACGAAACGAACGCGGTTACCGTCTGATAAACGCCGTAATCGGTTCTCCCTATTATTCTTACTATAAATGCGGAAACCACTATCGTCAATACGGTATTTAAAACGAAATACACGTATGAGAGCGATAATCCCTTATTTATTCTTTTCATTTAATAGCCTAAGACCTTACCAAAATTCTTTTAACAAATCTTTTTATTTTGTGTAGACAAGAACTTCTCGTGTATTTTTCCAGTGAAGGTTTCACACCGTTTTTATCGAGAGATTTAAAAAATTTCTTTCTTTTTTTGTTTTTCTTTGCCGACACATAGTAGGACTGATTCTGAGACAACGCTATTTCAAAATCCACGACTTCATATTTAATATCTTCTTTTATTGAAACAAAAATCTTTTGTCCTACGACGGTGTTTATAAGAATTAAAGACGTGCCTTTATTATCGTTCATATCCGAGCAAATCTCTTCGATTCCCCAAAAATCTGCAAGAGTAATATCCGAACCGCTTTTCCCCGCCTTGAATTCACAGTTATAACAACTGTTTCTTAAATCGATATTAGATAAAAAAGCCTTATTGTAGTAATTATCCCGAGCAAGTTCCTTGAAAACGGCGCCGTTCTCAAATTCCATCTTATAGGAATATTTATTCCATCCCTCGCTTTTATCTCTGACCGAAACGGCCGTGCAGCGGGAACCGTATTCGTTTTCTTTATATTTAACGTATTCTTTCCATACTTTCGGAGACGGAACACCGTGGCAGATTATATCCAGCGTAATCAAATTATCGTATTCCTTTTTCAGATAACTTTTTAATCCCGCTATCTGACAAGGCGTACCGGAAAAAAGAACGTTTTTTCCGTCGTCTAAAAAACGCTTCGCGGCTTTGAAAGAAAAGGAAATATCGCTTTGCACGTATTTAGATTCTCTTAATTTTTCCAAATCGCCAACGGAATCCACAAAAATATGCTCCGCCCTTTTTCTATCATTGCTATACGCCGCGCCGAAAACCACACCGCCTTGATTCAGCACATATTCGGCAAAAACGGAAAACATTCCTCCGGAAGAACTTTTCAGTCTTATTTCTTCTTTATCGGAACAAGCAGCATACGCGGTGCGATCGACCGTAATTTTCGTTTTATTATTTATAGGACACACATTTCTGCAACGCAAACATTTTACGCATTTAAAGGCGTCGACTACGGGAATTATAAATCCCTCGAAGTTTTGTCCTGCCGAGATGCAGTTCTTCGGACAAACATTTAAACACGCCATACATCCCGTGCATTTATTTTTATCTGTTATTTCAAACATTATTTTCCGCTTTTTTTAAATTTTCTTCAAGAAAAGTTAAAGAGATTTCTTTCATTTTGTTAAAAGTTTCTTTTCCTGCCGAGTAATCTATCTTCACCGGTTTTTCAAGGTATTCTTCCGAAAATTGTTCATCTTTGTAAATAATTCTGTCCTCTGTTTTAAACAAAGAACATAAGGTAACCATCCTTTCCACCATTTCGCTACTCTTTTGATTAAAAACAAAAAATTCTTTTTCAAAAATATGCGAAAATACGGTGGCATGAAAACTGTCCGTAAATACAACTTTAGAATTCTTTATCAGAGAAACGAATACTTCGGGAGATACGTTATATACTTTTTCATCGCCGAAATCGAGATCGCAATCCCTGCTCTTACCGGACATGTCGGGAATCGTTACGATTTTTAAGTTATGTTTTTTCGCATAGCCGACTGCCAAAGACCTTGCGTTTAAGTCGTCGCCAAGAAAATAACAAAACATATAATCCCCATACGCTTTACAATCACGTTCGGACATTCTATCCCATTCGGTTTTATCCAGTAACAACGTCGGATCCAACACCCATTCGATTTTATCACCGTATAAATCGCTTAATAATTTGACGGAAGATTTTTCTCTGACAGACACTGCATTAAAACTTTTCAGCATACTTCCAAAAAGTTCTTTCTCGTTTTCGTTTAATTGTTTCCTTCCTAAACTTGCGGCGTAAGAAAATTTATAATTTTTGTTACCGACAAAACTTAATTTATACGCCTCGTTAATCCAGTCAGGATTCCACACCTGATCGCTTCCCACGATAAAACAATTATAAAATTCGTTTGCTTTTTTTATATCGGGTAAACAATAAAGCTTAGAGTGCTTTATAGAATCTCTGAATCCTTTCACTGCTTTGTCTCTGTCTTTTAGTTCTTTACGTTTTGCAAAACTGTTTATAAATCTTTTAATACTCGAAGCAACGTATCTGACTTTCGACCCGTCATAAAAATCGATAACTTCCGTATCATACCCCATGTCGTTACATATCTTTACCAAAGCGTACGCCTGCAAATTCGCGCCGTAGTTAACGTTATTATGATACATCGTTACAATGGCTGTTTTCTTTCTCATCATATTACTTATACCAATTATTTTTTAACTTTTTCGCTTTGGAGCACGGTCCTTCTTCAAAACCATGCGGATTTTTATTCCCGCTCATAATATCTTTTATAAGCGTTACTATTCTTTTCGCGGCGACTTCCGCATTCCAGGTTTTTGCTAACGCAAAATACGCTTCTTCGCCTAAACCCTCCCGTATTTCGGGATTATCGAGCAAGAATTTAACTTTTTTATATAAATCTTCCGAATCCCCGTTTCTATAAATCAAACCGTTTTCATTATCTTTTATAAGAAGAGGAACGCTGCCTATGGCGTGGCTCGCTACAACGGCGCAACCGCTATTCATCGATTCGTTTAAAACCGCGCCCCAACCTTCGTTAAAATCGGAAGTAAACATAAATATTCCCGATTTTTCCATATATTCTCTGACCTTTTCAGGCGCCATCGCTCCCAAAAGTTCTACCGAATCGCTTAATCCCTTTTCCTTTATTAAGGTTTCCATTTCGGTCTCTTTTTCGCCGTTACCGATTAAACGAAGTTTGAAATCGTATCCGTCTTTTTTTAATTTTTCCGCAACGTAAAGCGGCGCTTCGGGGTGCTTCAAGTCAATCAACCTTGCCACCCAAAGAAGAGAATTTTTTTCTTTTCCCTTTATTAAGGATTTTATGTCAGGATAAGTTTTTACTTCGGGGAAATACCCCCAGTTATACGCGCGGTTTTTAAAATTAAACGTTTTTAAGTAATCTGCGTACGCATATGCGCTCGAACACAGTAAATATGTATTTCTAAATCTTCCCCACCGATAAAAACACTTTAAAAACCTTAACGGCTGTTCGTAAAATTTAAATCCTTTTTTATACAGTCTTTCCGAATATCTGAAAACAAGTTTGCCCGCTTTCAGCCTGTTTTTTATCATCTTATAAGGCGCAGAACCGAAAATTACGACGTCAGCCTCGTTAATTGCTTTTATGGATTCGTCATACTTTTCTTCCGACTCGTAACTTTTTATCACGTAATCGGGATAGTTTTTTTCTCCCCACCCCATATTTTTTCGTTCTGACTCCATTTCTTCCGTTTCGATAAAACGATACTCTACCCCGTCCGTTTTATTCATACTGTCGGAAAAGGGTTTTTGGTGGTGATTAAAGTAGTTGGACAGAAAAACTATTTTCACTGAAACTCTCCCTAAATAATATAAACGTATTCGTAAAGATTGTTTCTGCTTATACCGATGAAAAACAACAAAACGGAGAAAATTATAAAACAAGCCTTAAACACCCTGCTCATCGTTTTATCTTTGAAACTTTCCGTCACGTTTGCGATGAGAACGTAGTTTATCGCGTCGACAAAGTACTTGGCAACTCTCCCCGTGATAAGTACTTTAAATTGCAGCGCGTAAAACATAACGCCCGTCATAAGTATAAACGTTAAACTATCCGTCCTGGATTTTAACAACAACTTCTCTTCGGGATTTTTTTCTTTAAGGGACAAATATAAAAGTCCGAAAATGATAAAGAATATTATAAAATCTTTTATTCTGCCGGTAAGCGACTCTACTTCTTCTTTACCGTAGTTCATGTTAAACAATCTGTTAAAAAATCCTACGAAAATATTACCGAAAACGAAGGCAACGGCAAGAATCGCCGTATATATTATAACGTTTTTCTCCGTCAACTTTATTCTACCGATAAAGTAAACGGGTAAAAATATAATTGCCGTCTGGTGAAAAGACAACGCGAGCAGTGTTATTAGAATAAACGGTATTATTTTTTTCTTCTTTACGTAGTCGTACGCCCACAAACAAATCGCCATAGCGATACTCTGACGGAAAGCGGTAAGAGCAAACCCGTAAAACCCGAGCGTAAAGAATAAAATAACCGAAAGATAAATATCATCCGAATGTTTATAAATAAACCTGAACGAGAAAAAGCAAATGATAGTCGGAACGACGAACAAAATTACTTGCGGTTCGCGGAAAATATGCGCTATCAGCCAGTTTAAAATATAATACCCGTAGTCTTTTTCGATTGTAGCAAGGTACTCCACAAAGGAATAATCCATTGCGTTTTTACATTGCGTGTAATATACGACAACGTCATATACGTCGGATAACTGTATTGTGCCGTCCCTTAGTCCCATTTGCAGAATAATCGTTACGGCGCACAAAACCAGATATATAATTTTATTGTTTTTCGTTTTAGGCATTAAAAACGCAAAAAACGCGCTTAGTACGCCTATTATAGAAATTACAGTCAAGCAACCTATCATACTATTTATATAACTCTATATATTCCTTAAACTTTTTATCCGCGTCGAATTCTTCGGCTTTTAAAACACAATCTTCTTTTGTAAAAGGTCTTTCCTTTCTTATGCGTTCTATCTCTTTTATCAATCCGTTTATATCGTCACAATCGACAACCGCGCCCGTTTTTTCGTTTATTATCTCTGGACTGCCGCCCGTCTTAAACGTAACAACCGGCGTTCCGCAAGCAATCGACTCCATATTGACGGTAGGATAGTTTTCTTCTCTCGTAGGATTTACAAACAAGTCGCAAGCGGTATATATTTCCGCAAGTTCGGTCTGATTTTGCGTGCGGTGAATAGATATTATATCTTTCGGCAGCAGTTTGTCCGTTTCGGCGTTACCGCCGACTATAACTATCGCGTATTTATCTTTATCTAACCGTTCGGAAAGTTTTATAAAAACGTCTAACCCTTTCCTTGCGCCCCAACCGAACGCCACGCCTGACAGCAAGAATTTATCTTTATCTATTCCGTGTTTTTCCCTGAAATTGCTTTCGGTGGGTTTGAAAACGGATAAATCAATTCCGTTATTTATTACCTTTACGGGATAATCTTTCATAAAAGACTTTTTAACTTCTCCCGCAAGCCATTCCGACGGCGTGATTATCGTAAGATTTAACCCCGTAAACAGTTGTTTCTTTCTATTAAACAGTTTTTTGCTTTTATCGAAAAACCAACTGTATTCCTTTCTTAATTTGCAACGCGAGCATTCCGATTGCCACTTATAACACTTAGCCATAGTGTAATGCGGACAATACGCCGTAAACGCCCAGCAGTCGTGAAAAGTCCAGAACAATTTTATTTCGGGATTTTTCTTAAAAAACGTAAAAAGCGTTTTAAGGTTTACGTTATGCCCGTGGATATTGTGCAAATGCACTACATCCGGCGAAAACTCTTTTACCTGCCTGATGATTTCTTTTGTAGCAAAAGAAGAATTGAACCCGTAATTACCGAAAATTCTCGATTTTAACGCCTGTATTTTATAATAGTTTTTATTTTTTATTTTTACCGCGTTTTCGGCTTTTAACTCGCCTTGCGAATAAAGAGTTAAATTCTCAATATTTTCTTTATCCATAAGTTTTGCGACGGAATAACAAATTTTACCCGTACTGCCGCTGCCGTAAGTAGCGTTTATCTGTAAAACTTTCATAGTTTACTAATTGGTTTTTACTTTCCTGAATATTCTGTAATACGTACGCCTTATCGCGGGGCGGATACCGCCGTAAAAGACGTACCACTTCAAAGAAATTCTTTGAGATAAAGACAATTTTTTCTTTCCCTTTACTTTCTTCAAACCTTTACGAACGACTCCCGTATTATTGTAGATAGCGTTATTCCTTAAAAAGTAATAAATGAATTTATTCGTTTTATCGCTTTTTTCTATTATTTCGTCTAACAGGATATCGCCTATCGTAAGGCTATCCTTCTTAAATAACGCTTTGCCGGTCTGGGTCAACTGTTTATCGTGTATCCGATTCTTCACTCCGACATAGTCTGTATAAATTAAGGAATATCCTTTTAAGAATATGCGATACCACATCAATAAATCTTGCGAATAACGCATACTTTCGTCAAAATACAAATCGTTATCGGTAAATATATTTTTGGGTATCAGTAACGCGCACCCGTTAAAAGAACCGTATTTAAAAAGGTTTAACAATACTTGTTTACAATCGGTAATTTGCCCACAAGTAAACGTGTATCTGCTTTTTCTTTTACTTATTTTTTTGGAATCTTTATTTATATGGATACTGTTGCAGTAACAAACGGTGTTTGCATCTCCGTATTTTTCCAAAACGTCTATTTGCGAAGAAACTTTTTCGGGAAAATATACGTCGTCGTGAGAAAGCCAGGAAAAATATTCCCCTTTCATTTCGCGAATACCGAGATTGAGCGCGGAAGAAACTCCCCCGTTTTCTTTATGAAAATATCTTATTTTATCCCCGTAAGAAAGCGCGATTTTTTCCGTTTCGCCGTTATCTTTAGAACCGTCGTTTATAACGAGAACTTCTATATTTTCGTACGTCTGGTTAAGCGCGCTGTCTATCGCTTCTTTCATATAATTCGCGCCGTTATAAACGGGAATTATTATCGAAACCAAAGGGTTATCGTTCATCATTCAGCACCCTCAACACCTTTTCGTTTATCGTAACCTGATTGAAATTTTTTTCGGCAAAATTACGGGCGTTTTTCCCCATTTGTTTCGCTTCTTCCGAATGTTCTATACACCACATAGCCTTATCCGCCAACGCTGCGGCATCTCCTACCGGCACCAAAAAACCTGTTTCTCCGTCGATTACGGTATCGCGCGTTCCGTTTGTTTGACCGGTAATCGACAATCTTCCGACTGCGGCGGCTTCTGCATTGACTAACCCGAAACCTTCTTTGTAAGAAGGAAGTACGTTTGCGACACAATCTTCTATATACGGTCTTACGTCGCCGGTAACGCCCAAATAGTTAACGCTTCCGTCATCGATATACCCCTGAATATCGGATAGTTTTACCGAACCTTCCGCTCCTAAATAATTAAATACGGCGTCGGGATATTTTTGCTTTACTATCTTTGCGCATTCGCAATATTCGTATATTCCTTTCGTTTGCAGCATTCTTGCCATCATCAAAAACGTTTTATGGTTTTTAACGGGCTTATAAGCAAACTTTTCCAAATCAACGCCTATACCGTGTATTATCTCGCATTGATTTTCTTTAACCAACTTTCTATCTATAAACTCTTTTTTATCGTCGTTATTTAAAAAAAATATTTTTTTGCTGTATCTGAAAGATTTTTTATACAAAAAACAACAAACGGCGCGGATTATTTTCCATTTCAAAGTGTTATAAGTAAATGGATCGCCCGTACCTTCCACCATAGAAAAAATCTGTTTCACGCCGGCTTTTTTAGCCGCGCGCACCCCGAACGCATTCGGTTTTAACATAAAAGTGAAAACCACGTCGGGATTTATCTTTTTTATCACTTTATAATATCTGTTTTTAAGGGATAAAATTTTTAGCGGGTTAACGCTTCTGTTTTTGTCTTCTACGAAATAGAATTTTACGTTTTTGCTTTCTATCTCTTTTTTATATTTATCGTCTAACGTTAAAACGGATACTTCATAATCGTTTTTTTGTAACGCTTCAATCAGTTTTTCTCTAAAAGTAATCACCTGATTAGAAGTAGGCGTTATCAATAATATTTTTTTCATAGTTTTTATAATTCGTCTTCTTTACAAATCACAACACTGTCGTACATCATCATTACAACGCCTTCGTCATAATTCCCGAATACCGGTTTATTAGCGATGCCGTTTAAGTTATTTTCTATCAATTTAATAAAATCAACTCCTGCGCCGTACGCATGCAAATACGCCCCACCGAACCTCGGGTTAACTTCCGACAGATAATAAACCCCGTCTCTGCAGAAAAAATCCATATCGACCGGTCCGTTAAACTCTAATACCGATACTATTTTTTGAATAAACTCAAACAGTTCAGGGTCCTTAAATGATACCGTTTTACTGGCGCCGCCTATCCTTGTTTCAATTTTCTTTTTAGAAAAAGCAGAAACCGCTTCGTGAGAAATCGTATCTATATATACGTCTGCGTCCAAATCGGTGCAGAACATATATTCTTGTATTATTAGCGAAGGATCATTTTTTATTGCCGACTTCAAATCGTCATAAGAATAAATTTTTCTTGCCCCGACACTACCGCTACCCGTTCTCGGTTTAACAAACACGGGAAAATCAATTTTTTTATCTGAAAACGCCTTATCGAAATCTTCTATGGTTCCCCATGTTTCTACGGTAGAAATTCCTTTCGTTTTTAAATACTTAAACATTTTATATTTATCAAAACATAAGTCCGCAGTATTTTTAAATGGCGCCAGAACTTCAACGTTAATTGCTTTAAACTTATCGCGATTTTCCGATAACAGTTGGATCTCCGGATCTATAAACGTGGTAATGGCATTTATCCGTTCTTTAACGCATATATCAATTAAGCAATCTATATATTTAGGATCGCTTATCTTCGGTACTATATATCTTTTATCGGCAAAATATAATGCCGGAGCATATTTACTATTATCGGTAGCAACCAACTTGGATTCTGCCGGAATAGTTTTTCTAAAGTCTTTTAATAATTCCCCGCGTCTGCCGACGCTACACATTAGGTAATTCATACGGCTCACCCTTCTTTTTCTTTTTTAATTTTTCCCTTTAAATTCTTCCATCGTGGCTGACGTTCCGCTGCTGACTCCGTCTCTTTTCAAAACGCATAACGCCGTTTGAAAAATCAATTTCATATCACCGAAAAAAGTAATATTTTTTGTGTAACGCACGTCCATTTCAAACCTTTCTTCCCAACTTACGGCGTTTCTTCCGTGACATTGAGCGTATCCTGTAAGCCCGGGACGAACGTCGTGCCTATGACGTTGTTCTTCGGTATACCTGTCTAAATATTTTACCAAAAGCGGACGCGGTCCGACGATGGACATATCGCCGATAAATATATTGAATAATTCGGGAATTTCGTCAAGCGAAGTAGACCGAAGTATTTTCCCGTATCTCGTCAATCTTTTTTCGTCGGGAAGCAGATTGCCCTGCTCGTCCTTTTCGCAAGTCATCGTTCTGAACTTTATTAGTTTGAAAATCTTCTCTTTACCCGTTTTTTTATTGATTTTACCGGGACGCATCTGGGTGAAAAAGGGATTACCTTTCATCTTTATCGCGCCTGAAACGATTAAAATCAAAAACAGCGGGGAAAACACTAAAATAGCAATTCCGCTCAACAGTACGTCGTAAAATCTTTTAAAAAAGCATCTGTAAAACACCGATGAAAGCAACAGCCATACCGCTACTCCCCCGATAACTATCGCGACGATATAATACCATTCCATCAGTCAAAACACCTTCTTATAACTTCGATAATTCTGTCCTGATCTTCAGCCGTCATTTTGTTATCGCTCGGCAGACACAAACCCCTTTCGAATATATCCGCGCCGACGTCTTCCGCTCCGCCTGCAATATATGCGTTTGTCGTACAGCGGATACTGCCGTTTCTGCCGATACACTCGTGCATGCGGTACATAGGCTGCATATGCATAGGTTTCCATATCGGGCGACCTTCCGCGTTTATCGAAAAAATTGCTTCCAGAATTTCCGTCGGGCAGGATTTACCTTTTTCCGCGGCAAATACCGCTTTATTATCGCTGCGCGCCTGCTTGCACATCGCTTCTTTATCTATTATAAACGCAGAAAGCCAAAAATTCGGTTCTGTTCCGTCGGTTATAGGATTCATTTTAATAGGTAAATCGGAAAGCCCGTTTTTATATCTTTCGTATATCGCTTTTTTCTGCGCAATATGTTCTTCTAAATGTGGATATTGACCGCGTACCACGCCGGCTATAACGTTACTCATACGATAGTTATATCCTACTTCTTCGTGCTGGTACCAAGGCGCGTTTTCCCTTGCCTGCGTCGACCATTTACGAATTTTATTCGCAACTTCGAGTTCGTTTGTCAACAAGCACCCGCCGGAAGAACCCGTAATTATTTTGTTTCCGTTATAGGAAATAGCCGAGTAATCCCCGAAAGAACCGCAAGGTTTTCCGTTTATCGTAGCGCCTAACGCTTCCGCGGCGTCTTCTATCAAAAGAGCGCCGTGTTTTTCGCATATCCTTTTTATTTCGTCCATTCTGCCGGGAAACCCGTATAATTCCGCAGAAATAACGAGTTTTACGTCGGGATACAGTTCAAACGCCTTTTCAAGCGACACGGTGTCCATATTCCAGGACTCCCTTTCCGTTTCGATAAATATCGGAACACCGCCTTCGTACACGACGGGATTAAGCGTCGCGGCAAAGGTCATATCCGAACAAAAAACCTTTTTCCCTTCAAGCGCGCCGTGCGAAATAGCAGGTATGCCGTACAGTTTTTCTCCTGCCGACTTAACGCATAAATGAAGCGCGGCAGTACAGTTGCTTAACCCCACGGCGTAATTTTTACCGACTTGTCGGGCGGCTATTTTTTCAACGACGTTAATGTTTTCCCCTACCGTACTCATCCAGTTGGTGTCGTACGCTTCCTGCATATATTTCATTTCTTCCCCGTGCATCGTAGGAGAAGACAGATAAACTTTCTTTTCAAAAGCCTTTATTTCCGTATTTTTAAACATTACTATTCTCGTTAAGAACCCCTGAATTTTTACTGCGAACGATTGATTTTAAAGAAAAACAATTCGATGCCGTTATGTTACAGACTAATTTATTATACCACACAAAAAAGAATAACTCAATATAAAAATGTAATTTATCGGGTTATTTTACGTTATTTTACGTCGCTATATTCGTCAAAGCAAAATAAGCGGCGGCGAATTCAATTCGCCGCCGTTAAAAAAACGTTTTTTATTTTCTTTATTTATCCGTTTTTATATCTTTCATCGAAAAAGAAATTACCTTTTCGAGTTGTTTTACGGAAGTTTCTACCTGTAAACCTATCTTTCCGCCGCTGAACATTATCGTTTCGAAGTTTTGGGCGGTAACGTCTATCACCGTTTTGAAAAACTTTTTCATTCCGACAGGCGAACAACCGCCGTGAACGTAGCCTGTAAGCGGCAATAAATCTTTGGATTTTATCATTTCCACGTTCTTTTCGCCGACCGCGCCCGCGGCTTTTTTAAGGTCTAATTCCGCGCTAACGGGTACGAGAAAAACGTAATGATTGTTGCTTTTGCCTATCGTGACCAAGGTTTTGAAAACCCTGTTCGGGTCTTCGTTAAGCGCGGCTACGAGTTCTTCGCCGCTGACGGCTCCGCTGTCCGTATAGTTATGAATAACGAAGTCGATTTTTTTCTGTTCGAGAATTCTTATCGCGTTGGTTTTTTCTTCGTTTTTCTTCATCGGATTACTCCTTTTCGTTAAGCGGGCGTCCACCCCATTTTCTGACCTGCCAAAATATGAATATGCAAATGGAACACGCTTTGCCCCGCGTTATCGCCCTGATTTATAACGAGCCGATAGCCGCCTTTTAAGTGCAGTTCTTTTTCAAGTTCGGGAATCTTTTTAAGGCATTTAAGTAGTATTTCGCCCTGTTTTTCGTTCATTTCCGAAAGAAGTTTAAAGTGGGTTTTCGGAACGCAGAGATAGTGATATTTCGCTTTCGGGTCTATATCCGAAAAGATTATCATATCGTCGTCCTCATACGCCTTTTTCGAAGGGATTTCTCCCGCGATTATTTTGCAAAACAAACAGTCTTCCATTGTTTCCTCCTTTAATCTTTTATAATTTCGGCAAGAGCGCCGTCGCCGTAAGGTTCTTTAATTACAACCTTTTTCGGCGAAGAGTCGCCGTTATAGTCTTTAACGTACAATCTTATATAATTGCCCGAATAACCTTCGCCGTAACCGTCGATATTTTCTTCGAAAACGAATTCTTCCGTTTTCCCGCGCATAAAGTTCTGAAAATCTCTTTTGCGTTCGGCTTTTTTTACGAGAAGTTTATCCAGCCTTTCTTTTTTTATTCTGTGGTCCAGATCTTCCATCTTATAAGCGACCGTTCCGCTTCTCGGACTATAAATGAACGGGTGTATATCGGAAAATTTAACCTTATCTATAAACTCTAACGTTTCGTTGAAATTCTCTTCCGTTTCCGTCGGGAAACCTGCGATAATATCGGTGGTAATCCCCGCCGTCGGGAAATATTCTCTTATAAGATTTACCTTTTCGAGATATTCTTCGGCGGTGTAATGGCGGTTCATCTTTTTAAGAACGGCGTTGCTGCCCGACTGCAAAGACAAATGAAACTGCGGCGCGAAATCTTTAAGATTTTTTAACGCCGTCAGAAATTCTTCGGTAATAACGTTTACTTCCAGAGAACCTAACCTTATTCTGCAATTTACTTTCGATAAAGCCTTCATAAGCCCCGCAAAGTTTACGCCGTTATAGTCGTAATCGGAAAGGTTTATTCCGTTGATAACCGCTTCTTTGGGATTTACGATATTTATTTCTTCGATGACCTTTTCGGGGTCGCGACTTCTCGACCTTCCGCGGAGATACGGAATAATACAGTAAGAACAAAAGTTATCGCAGCCGTCCTGCACTTTAACGAAGGTTCTCGTACGGAGCGATTTTACAGGCAACAGTTCTTCGAAATCTTTTCTTTCGGGCGCGACGATAACGCCGCGTTGGTCTATCATGTCTAAAATTTTGCCTTTGGAATACGCCCCCGTAATCAGATCGCCTTTACCGACGAACGCCTGCGGATTTTTTTCCGCAGCGCAACCGGTAAAAATAATTTTCGCTTCGGGGTTAAGTTTTTTTATTCTGCTTGCCGTCTGGCGCGATTTTTTTTCCGCTTCGGAAGTAACCGCGCAGGTGTTGACTATGTATAAATCGGCGTATTCGAGTTTGTCGCTTACTTCTATTCCCCTTTCGATAAGTCCTTCGATAAGGGAATCGCTTTCGCACTCGTTGACTTTACAACCGAGCGTAAAAACCACGGCTTTCATATTATACCCCTTTACGGAACGCCATCGCCGCCCACTCGCCTTTGACCGTTTCGGCGCCCATAACAAACCCGGCGTCTTCGTAGGCTTTTCTTACCTTGTCTTTTCTGTCGGTTAAAATTCCGCTTAAAATAATAACGCCGTTTTCTTTAAGGTTATCGCCTATTCTGGGCGCGAAAGCGATTAAAACTTCCGCCATTATGTTGCACACTATAACGTCGCCTTTTACGGAATTGTCGTCGAGAAGATTTTTAAGGTAAACTTTGCAGTTTTTAACGCCGTTGAGTTCCATGTTATGTTCGGTGGCGGTCACGGCGCATTCGTCGATATCCGTCATTATAACTTCTTTCGCGCCGAGTTTGCTTGCCGTAATACCTAAAATACCGCTTCCGCAACCGACGTCTAAAACGACGTCGCTTTTTTTAACGTACTTTTCCAAAAACAGCACACACATGGAAGTGGTTTCGTGTTCGCCCGTTCCGAACGCCATGTTGGAATCGAGTAAAACCTTGGTTTCGCCTTCCTTTTCGTCGTACTTAATCCACTCGGGAACGATTACCGCTCTGCCGAGTTTAATGGGTTTGAAATGTTCTTTCCATTGTTCGCGCCAAAGGTCGCCGTCAACCGTTCTTTTAACCGTTTCGAGCGTACCTAAATCGAGCGGACTGTTCTTTTTTAGTTCGAAAAGGTCTTTTTCTACCTTTTTAAGCGTTTCCGCGGCAGCGCTTTCGGGAAAGTACGCTTTGACTATTACCGTTTTATCGGCGGTAAAAATGCTGTCGTCGGCGTAATCCCAACTTTTACCTTCGCGGGCGAGAGCGATAACGTCTTCTATATCGGAAATAGCGACGCCGCCGTCGGTGTAATTCCATAAAATATCGGAAACGAGTTCGCCCCCTATATGAGTAGTATAAACGGAAAGTTCAACGTATTTATCCATAGTTTATTTAGCGTACGGGTCTTTGCCGTACATAATTTCCATATTGTTTTTATAAGTTTTCATCGAAGGGCATTGTTTAACGTCGAAATCCTTATCGAATTCTTCGAGAGCGGCTTTCTGCGCTCTTGAAAGTTTAGTGGGAATTTCAACGGTAACTACTATATAAAGGTCGCCCGTACCCCTTGACGATTTTATGCCTTTACCGCGAACGTAGAACACTTTGCCGCTCTGCGTTCCTTCGGGAATAGCGTATTCCATGGTGTCGTCGATGAGCGGAACGGTAATATTACCGCCGGTAATCGCCGTTTTTACGCTTATAGGCACTTCTACGTAAAGGTCGAAGTTTTTACGCTTGAATAATTTGCTCGGTTCCACTTTCATCACGACTATAAGGTCGCCCGCGGGACCGCCGTTTTTGCTCGCTTCGCCGTAGCCTATCTTTCTTATGTAACTGCCCGTGTCCGCGCCTGCGGGAATATCGAGAGTAAGTTTGGTGTTGGTTTTGGTATAACCTTTACCCTTACACTCGTCGCAAGGTTCCAGAATTTTTCTGCCCGTGCCTTTACATTCGTCGCAAGGACGAACGGAAACGGAACGGAAAAAGCCGTTGCTCGAAGCGTATTGAACCTGACCCGTGCCGCCGCACTTTTCGCAGGTTTTATACGCCGTGCCGTTTTTCGCGCCCGTACCTTTACACTTCGAACAAGGTTCGTTTCTTGTATAAACCACTTCTCTTCTGCAACCTTTCGCCGCGTCAAGAAAAGAAAGAGAAAGTTCTACGGTGACGTCTTCGCCCTTGGTTTTGGTCTGCGCGCGCGATTTGCTGCCGCCGCCGAAACCGCCGAAAATATCGCCGAAAATATCTTCGAAACCGGAAAATCCGCTTCCCGAAAAACCGCCCGAGAATCCGCTTCCGCCGAAACCGCCCATGTTGGGGTGTTCTCTCTGGAAGTCGTATTCTTTACGTTTTTTCGCGTCTGAAAGCACTTCGTTGGCTTCGTTGATTTCCTTGAACTTCTCCGCCGCTTCTTTGTCGTTCGGGTGAAGGTCGGGGTGGTATTTTTTAACGAGAGTTCTGTACGCTTTTTTAATATCGTCTTCGGTAGCGTCTTTACTTACGCCCAAGACTTCGTAATAATCCTTTGCCATATAATCCTTTATTTAGCACAAACTGAAAGGCAGAAAATCTGCCTTTCAGTAGCAATTTTTGTTGTTCGGTTAAAAATTATTCGTTGCCGCCCTGATGGAATTCGGTATCGCCAGCGCCGCCGTCCGCGTTGCCGCCGTTGGGGTTAGCCTGTTGATAAATCTTAGCGAAAACACCCTGGCTTGCTTCGGACAATTTTTCGGTAGCCTTAACCATTCTGTCGTTATCGTTGGAGTTAAGTTCTTCTTTGGCGACTTTAAGTTCTTCTTCGAGTTTTGCTTTGTCTTCCGCGGAAAGTTTATCCCCTACGTCTTTCATCGATTTTTCGATAGTGAAGATAAGTCCGTCGAGTTTGTTGTGATTGTCTACCGTTTCCTTACGTTTTTTATCTTCTTCTTCGTACTGTTTCGCTTCGTTTACCGCTTTATCGATGTCCGCTTCGGAAAGGTTAGAAGAAGACGTAATCGTGATATTCTGCGATTTACCCGTTCCGAGATCTTTCGCGGAAACGTTTACGATACCGTTAGCGTCGATATCGAAGGTAACTTCTATCTGCGGAATTCCTCTGGGAGCGGGCGCGATGCCTACCAGGTCGAAGTTGCCGAGCGTTTTGTTATCTTTCGCGAATTCTCTTTCGCCCTGTAAAATGTGAATGGAAACCTGCGTCTGATTGTCTGCCGCCGTCGAGAATACCTGCGATTTCTTTACAGGAATAGTGGTGTTTCTTTCGATAAGTTTGGTGCATACGCCGCCGAGAGTTTCGATACCCAAGGAAAGCGGAGTTACGTCGAGTAACAATACGTCTTTAACTTCGCCGGATAAAACGCCGCCCTGAATAGCCGCGCCGATAGCAACGCATTCGTCGGGGTTGATTCCTTTAAAGGGTTCTTTGCCGGTAATCTTTCTGACTTCGTCGATGACCGCCGGGATTCTCGTCGAACCGCCGACAAGAATAACTTTATCTATATCGCCGTAAGAAAGTTTCGCGTCTTCCATAGCCTTTTTCATAGGAACGACGGTCGCTTCCACAAGGTCTGCGGTGAGCGCGTCGAATTTCTGTTTGGTAAGGTCTACGTCGAGATGTTTGGGTCCCGTTGCGTCCGCGGTGATAAAGGGCAGGTTGATGTTCGTGCTGCTCATACCGGAAAGTTCGATTTTCGCTTTTTCAGCCGCTTCTTTCAATCTCTGCATAGCGAGTTTATCGCCCGAAAGGTCGATGCCTTCTTTTGCTTTGAACTGGTCTACGAGATAGTCCATAATTCTCTTATCGAAATCGTCGCCGCCGAGCATACAGTTACCGTTGGTCGCCAAAACTTCGAATACGCCGTCGCCGATTTCCATAATGGAAACGTCGAACGTGCCGCCGCCAAGGTCGTAAATGATGACTTTCTGCGTTTTGCCTTCTTTATCGAGTCCGTAAGAAAGCGCCGCCGCGGTAGGTTCGTTTATAATACGCAGAACGTTAAGTCCCGCGATTTTGCCTGCGTCTTTGGTCGCCTGACGCTGACTGTCGGTAAAGTAAGCGGGGCAGGTTATAACCGCGTCTTTAACTTCGCCGCCGAGATAACTTTCCGCGTCCTTTTTAAGTTTGGAAAGAATCATCGCGGAAATTTCCTGCGGGGTGTAACTTTTTCCGTCGATTTCTACTTTATAATCGGAGCCCATATGTCTTTTAATGGAAGCAACCGTTCTGTCGGGGTTAGACACCGCCTGACGTTTTGCTACCTGACCTACCAATCTGCTTCCGTCTTTCTGAAACGCTACTACGGACGGGGTCGTTCTGGATCCTTCCGCGTTGGCGATAACTACAGGTTCACCGTTTTCCATAACCGCTACGCACGAGTTCGTCGTACCTAAATCAATACCAATCGTTTTCATATATTTATTCTCCTTTAAGATTATTTATTTTTTTATGCAAACACTTTTTTTTATAAAAGTTTTTGTCGCTATTTTATAACGCTTACTTTAGCGTATCTTATCATTTTTTCTTTGTACTTATACCCTTTCTGGAATACTTGTTTAACCCTTTCGCTTTCTTCGCCTTCGCCTTTTTCCACCTGCATAACCGCTTCGGCAATCAGGGGGTCGAATACTTCGCCTTCGGGATTAACTTCTTCCACTTCGAGATTTTTAAGCACTTCGTCGAACTTTTTCTTTAAGAGTTTAAGTCCTTCTTCGGTGCTTTCGTCTTTACACATCGCAATCGCCGAATCGAGATTGTCGCCTATCGGAAGAATTTTCAAAACCACGTCCGACCGACCTTCCGAATACGCGTCCTGCCAGATTCTGGCGTTGCGCTTTTTGTAGTTATCGAATTCCGCGACGTTTCTCATCCACTTGTCTTTATATTCGTCGGCGAGTTTTTTTGCTTCTTCCAATAACTTTTTGTTTTCGTCTACTTTTTCTTCCGCCGTTTCGGGTTCGGCAACGATTTCTTCGTTTTCCGATTCTTCCTTTTCGGCTATTTCTTCTTCGCGTTCTTCGCGATGATTTTTCTTTTCTTTTTCGTCTTTCATTTTCTCTCCTTCTATTTCGAAAGCATATCTTCGAGAATCTTTCCTACCCCTTCGAGTACGGAAACGACTTTCTGATAATCCATTCGAAGCGGTCCTATGACGCCGTAAGTGCCAATCTTTTCGCCGTTCGCCGAGTACGTTGCCGTAACCAAAGAACAGTCTTTAAGGTTTTCGCCGTCTTCGCCGCCGACTTTTATGTTTATTTCTATATCGTCGTTACCTTCGCTGAGCAGGGAAGCGAGTTTAACTTTACTCGACACGACGGATAAAAAGTTTTTAACCTTTTCGCTGTCGCTGTATTCGGGGTTGGCGAGAATTTTGCTTTCGCCTTCCAGAATGACGTTGGGTTTTTCGTTTTCGATATAATCTTCTATGGCGTCCATTACGCTGTCGAAAATCTCTCTGTACCCGTCGAATTCTTCGGTGATTTTAACCGACGCTTCTTTTACGTCGCAAAATCTTTTTCCGACGAGAATTTTGGAAAGCATTTCGCTCGCTTCGGCGATTTGTCTGTCCGTCATTTCTTCGGGGATATCGATATATTTATCTTTCATCAGCGTGTTTTCGGTAACAACCAGCAAAAGCGCCTGATTGTCTTTATGACGGAAAATACCGATTTTAAGTATCACGTCGTTTTCGCTGTGCGAGGCGTACCCTACGGAAGTGTAGTCGGTAAGGTCGCTTATTACTTTGACCGCGCCCTGAACCACCGCTTCGAGATTATCCGCGTGCGACTTAAAAGCGTTTTTTATAACCGACAGTTCTTTTCCCGAAAGTTTGCTTTTATCCATAAGTTCGGTAACGTAAAGTTTATACGCTTCCACCGACGGAATACGTCCGCTCGAAGTGTGCGGCTGAATAAGATACCCCATTTCTTCGAGTCCCGCAAGTTCGCTTCTCACCGTCGCGGAACTTATGTCTTTCATATAATTTTCCGTTATCACTTTGCTCGATACCGGTTGAGCCGTGGAAATATAATCGTCAACGACAAGTTGTAATATTTTTTTCTTCCTGTCCGAGAGTTTCATTCCCTTATCCCCTTTGGCAATGGTAATTTTTGTTTGTTAGCACTCTATTACCCCAACTGCCAACTTTTGAGATTATTGTACTCTTATAAGTTTTTTTTGTCAAGGGTTTTAAGACACTTTTTTATAAATTTTTTAAAAAATAAAAACCCGCTTTTCAACGCGTCGAAAAACGAGTTTTTTATTAAATTTTTTTGTTCTTTTTCGCTTGAAACGTCTTTATTTGTTAAACCCCTTGAAGTTTGCAAGTTTATAAAACATATCGGACATTAACGCGTCGCGGTTGATTTTATGAACGTAAAACATTTTGTTACGATTCTTGCTTTTCGTGTATCTGTACCCTTTAAGGGTCGGCAGATACCTGCATTCTATTCTGCCCTGCATAAATCTGTCGTTTTCGTTTAACAGCCAGGCGGGCGAAACAACGTCCCATATAACTTTGCTCCATGCGCCCGTTTTGCTCCGCTTTTCGGCAAACGCAAGCGTGGAATTATACAAATAGTCGCAAATAGGATTTTTGCCTTTAAGCCAGTGTTCGAGTTCGTATTCGGTGGTAGTAAACTCCGATACGACGCCGAAGGTCGGCAACTGCACGAAAGGAACGGCGCTGCCAATAACTACTCTCGCCGCGATAACGTCCTGATGCATGTTGTACTCTTTGTTTTTGTAGTAATCGAGAGCCGTTCCGCCCAGCCATACCACGCAAACCCTGTTTACTATATCGGGGTCGATAAGAATCGCCGAAGCGACGTTCGTTATCGCGCCTATCGCGCAGATATATAAAGGTTTGTCTTTATTATACCCTTTCGACGCTTCCACGATAAATTCCGCGGCAGGCGACATAACGGGGGTGTTTTTATCCGCTAAAAATCTGTCCGAACCGATATAAATTTTGTCTATGTAGTCGGTTCTCTTGCAGTAAGTTAAAACCCTTATTATCTCTTCTCTGCTTTTAATCTGACTTTCGGGAATATCTTTGACGCAGCACGCTTTCCGAAAAGGAGCGATGGTAAACCCCAGAACGTTTATTTTATCGCAATTGGCAAGCGTGTAGGCTATCGCGTACTGATCGTCTATTTCGTTATAAGTGTCGGTATCGAGTATAATATCGACGGGTTTCGTCGGACAGTTATATATCGGCAACAAATCTTCGCAAGTCATAAATATTTTCTCCTTTTAAGTTATCGTCTGCAGCTAACCCGTTAAAATAATTCGTCGAACCCGATTTTCGCGAGATAATGTTGCTTTGCGTTTTCGTAAGCGACGTAAACCACGCGGTTTGCGTAATCTACCGCGGCGTGCGGATAAAAAAAGTTTTCTTCGTCGCCCGTAACGTTTAATACGTACTTCCACGTTTTACCGTCCGTCGTCGAACGTATCTGCAAACGGTTTCTGTTTTTAAGCCCTACGCTGTCCGAAAAATTGTTTATTAAAAATACGGTGTCATCTATCTTAAACAACGTCGGTTTCGTATGCGGATTTAATATATCCGTTACGGCGGCTTTCGTCCAGGTTCTGCCGAAATCGTAGCTGTCCGCGCGATAAAGATAACACCCGTCGTCGGGGCGCATAAGCATCATTATATGCCCGTTTTCCAGTTCGATCAAGTTCGGTTCCCAAAGCCCGTTTTTTTCGTACAGGTACCCGTATCTCTGAAACGTAAACCCGTTATCTCCGCTTACGGCAACGCCGCAACGGAAAGGATATCTGTTTTGCCCCGCGTGCTTATCGCTCGTGTCGTATTTCCAGTCGAAGTCGTATAAAACTTCCTGCCAATATAATGGAAAAATCCACTCGCCGTTACTCATAACCACGCCTTGTCTTAAACTTACGCCGTTTAATCCCGAAGTAAACGAAACGGGTTCGCCGATAACGTTGCCGTCGTCGTCGATAAACTGGCGGAAAGTCTGAAGTTCTCTGTAATGTTCTACGCGGTAATCGTTCGTGTTGTAAGTATGAACGGCGATAAACGGCTTTTCCGTTTCGGTGAAAATTTCCGTCGCCCAGCACCCCCTTTGAGAGTGCGAAACGACTACTTTCGGGTCCGTCCAGGTTTTACCGCCGTCGCCCGATACGGAAGTTAAAACCACGTTGGCGTTCTGCGGCTCGGTCGTTCCGCCGCTTAAAAAGGAACATATAAGTTTTCCGCTTTTTAAAAGCCGTATTACAGGCTCTCTCGCAAAAGACGGAGCAAAATCGTGTATCAGGTATTTTTCCATAAGCAATAAGTTTTAATTTTTCTTTCCTTTCTTTTTGAGTATCGCGAGCGCGGCGACTATCGTTAAAACGGCGAAACAGGAATATAACCCCGTGCCAATATTGCTTCCGCAACCGCCCGCGCTTTTCGCGTAAGTTAAAACTATGGTGTAGTTATTCAGCACCGTAAGTTTAAGTTTTCTCGACGACGAAACGTATTCGTAACCGCCGATTTCGTCGGGAGTGATTTCTACGTATTCGTTATAATAACAATCGACGATTCTGTCATCTTTAATCTTTTCGCCGTCTTCGTTCACGAATTTAAGCGTAATTTTCTGCGGCGTTCTTTCGTAAGTAAGGTTGATTACGAAGTTCGTTAATTCGGTATCGGCGGCGATTACGCCCGTCAAAGGTTTATCCGACGTTTTATAGTCGTAACCTATAATTTCGGGAATATTTACGGTATATTCGAGTCCTTCCGCGCCGTAAACCACCTTTGCGAATCCCGACGCGGAAAGAGTTTCTCCGTTTTCGTCGACGTAATTTACGGGTATCTGCGCCGTGCTTGCGCGTTTATATTCCATTTTGCTTACGGTTACCAAATCGGTGTCCAAAAGATAATTTCTTATGCTTATCGCGTCGTTCCATTTATATCTGTTAAAAACTCTCGTTCCCCTCGTTATATCCGCAATATTCACGTCTCCCTCGGTGTTTTCGTCGTAAGAATAGTTTAAGTCTTTGGTAGAAATTCCTTTGACTACGGTTACGTCGTTATCTTTATTGACGTAAGTCGCTATAACGCCTATGCTTATGCCGTTACCTTCGTTACCCTGCGCGCTGATAATAGATAAATCGGTTTGCACGGCAACTCTCATCTGCGGAGAAATTTTGCCGTCGATAGACCCGTGCGTATTGTTTAACATAACTTTCCAGGGAATCATCCATGTACCCGAAACGTTTGCAGGTATTCTCGCGCAGTTACTCCCTTTGCTTATGGAAATACTGCCTTCCGAGCCGTCTTCGAATATCATCAGATCGGTTCTGCTCGATTTTAACGCCGTCGCCACTCTGAAAAAGTTATTGTTGCTGCCGTTCACGAAAATTTCTACCTGCGTGTTGAATTGCGCGTAACCCACCGTGCTGAACTGAATTAAAAGTCCGCCGTTTTCGTAATCGTAAATAGTGTTTGAAAGTTTGAATTCGGTTACGGCGTTAATAATGGGGTCGTCGCCGAGTTCGGCGTCGCCCTTTATACCGAAATACATTGCCCCGTCAAGAGAATCGTTAATATCTATTCCCCTGAAATTGCCTTCGAAGTCGGTAATCACGTCGTAATTATCGTAAGATTCTCTCGAATAACGGAGAGTAACGGTTATATCTTCGGTAAGCGAGCCCGAAAGCGGCAAATCGCCGTCAACCCCTAAAAAGGAAAATCCCTCGATTTCCGTTTCAATTTTATAGGTAAAATTCGTTCCGTTAAACGATATTTCGGCGGTATTGTCGTCGGAAACGCTTGCGCCGTCGGAATCAAGGCGATTGACCGTAACTTTATAAGGGCAATTCTTCACGAATTCTATAAGACCTATGTTGCTTTCGTCTTCGTCGTAAAGATAATTTTTTGCGCTTATGGCGTTGTTCCATTCTTTCGTAGCGTAAACCGTTTTACCGTTTTTTATATCGGCCAGGTTTACGTCGGCGTCGATATTTTCGGCGTCGGAAGTATAGGTCAAATCTTTCGTGGATAACCCGGAAACGACGGTCGCAACGTTATCTTTATAGGTATAAGTCGCTATTTCCCCTACGGAAATACCCTGCCCTACCGCGCCCGTCGCGGTGTCCGCGGAAACGTCCAACGCGATTAAAACTCTCAACTTGGGATTCGTGACGGTAAAATAATCGGACGTAACGTCTTTCATGTTTTTCCAGGGAATAACCAAAGTTCCCGCAACGTCTTTGGGGAAATTGCCGCGATTTCTCGATTTTACCGCGTCTACGGTAGCCACGCTGCCGTCTTCCAAAATTAAATTATCCTTTCTGCTTGCGCTTAATGCGGTGTGCGCGCTGTAGAATCTGTTATTGCTCGTGTCGTCGGCAAAGACGAACACGCGCATAAAAGTCCAGTCGGTATTGCCTTTGGAACTTATCTGAATAAGCAAGCCGCCATTTTCTTTATCGTACACGGAATCGGAAAGTCTGAATTCCAGAACGGCGTATTGCATTCCGGCGCCTGTTAACGTAACGCCGTCTTTTATGCCCGCGTAAAGCGTTCCGTCGAAAGAATCGTTCAATTTTATTCCGACGAAGTTCCCGTCCGCGTCGTTAACGACCGTATAATCGGTAAATTCTTCCGCTTTCGCCTGCGCGACTTTACTTACGCCGAAAGCCGATAAAAGGCTTATCGCGAAAAGAAAAGAAAGTATAATTACCCATATATTTTTATATGCTGATTTTTTCATTTTTCCACCTGAACGTTAAACGTTTTCCCAGATAATATCGTTAAAAACGTCTTCGCCGGGAACGGAGTTAGAAAGCACTTCCCGTTCGTCGATTTTTACGTAGGTAAATACGGGTTTTAAGTATTTTTTCATAATTTCCCCCTTTTATGCGTTTAAAGTTAATTTAAATGAAACGGTCGTTTCGCCGTTTTCCGACGTCATCGCGACTTCCGTTACGCTGTATTTTAATCCGTTAATTTCTATCTCGCTTATAACCAAAGCGTTCAAGGAAATTCTTACTCCGTTAAGGGTAAGAACTTTTACTTCGCCCTTTATAACCACCGTCGAAACAGTTCCGTCCGTTAAAACGTTTCCGCTTTTAACCGTATAAGAAGCGTTTCCGTTTTCTTTTTCTACTTTGTTTTCCGTAACGGTTAAATCCGCAACCTTATCGAAATAAGTTTTTAATATCGCCTTTTGGTCATCGGTGGTTTCCGCCGCCCCGAAAGCCGCTTCCGCAACCCGATACATCGAACGGGAATTGTTTACTTTATCGAAAGGCGTATAAACGTAAGCGGTGGAATCGTCGCTGTATTTTAAGACGAGATATCCCCTTGCCGAGAAATCGAGATTAGTGTTTTCGTCGTTGACGTTTACGAGCGCGCCGACGTACGAATAATTGCCGTTTTCTTCCTCGAACCACCCGTTGTCGGCAGTTTTAACGATGTTAGCCACCGTTTTGTTTTCGACGAAATTTTCTAAAACGAACTCTTTGTTTTCGAGATATTTCGTCGGCAACACGAGCGTTCCCATAGCGGTAACGTAATTTTCGATAAAATTATAATCGGAAGAAGCGATTTCGCTTATAAATCTTATGCCGTTACTGCCCGCGCGAAGTTTTATCGCCGCGCCGTCTTTCATATTATAATTCACGCCGACGGCTGTATACGTAATATCTTCCGTAACGGTCGCAACCGACTCCGCCCCGTATAAATCGGTAAGGTTTTCCGTATCGGAAGTCCAGCCGACAAAGGTTTTATCCGTCACTTCGACGGCGCCGAAAGAAACTTGTTTACCCGCTCTTAAAGCCTTCGTCGTAGTTTCCTTTTCGCTCACGAAACTTACCGTTTTCAATTTTTCGAATTCGATAAGACCTACGTTGCTGTTATCGGTATCGGTTAAGTAATTTTTGACGCTTACGCTCGTATTCCATTCTCTCGAACAAAACACCGTTTTACCCTTTTTTATATCTGCTAAATTTACGTCGGCTGTCGTATCTTCCGCGTCGGTAGTATAAGTAAGATTTTTAGCGGAAAAACCCGTTACTACTTCGGCAACGTCGCTGCTATAAGTGTAAGTGGATATGTTTTCGATGGTAATACCCTGATCGGCTCTCGTGTTGCCGGTATCGGCGGATAAATCGGTGATGACGACTATTCGCAATTCGGGGTCGGTAGTGGTAATGGTACCGTTGGTGTTATCCGTCATATGCGCCCAGGGCAATACCATAGTACCCGAAGTTTCTCTCGGAATGGTAACCCTGTTGTTCGTTCTCGAAAACGCCAAAGTGGTAATATCTCCGTTATCTTTTATAAAATAACGGTTTACCCCGTTGCACTGCGCAGCCGTAAGCCCTGCGTGGGCGACCATCATTCTGTTGGTCGTTTCCCCTACGAAAGCGTAAACTCTCGTACTGAAATCTTTCGTTCTCCCTTCGGTGTTAAGGTGAATAAGCAAGCCGCCGTTCTCCTTATCGAACACGGTATTTTTAAGTCTGTATTCTATGGCAACGCCCTTAATCCCCGTACCGAACTCGGTAACGTTCTTTTTGATTCCGGCGTAAAACGCCCCGTCGAAACTACCGTTTAACCCTATACCGACGAAATTTCCGTCGGCGTCCTTTGCCACGGTATAATCGGCGGCTGTTTCTGCCGTCGCCTGCGTTTTGTTATAAGGAAAAATCACCGCCGTAACGCTCGCAAGTAAAACGGCAACGGCAATAATCAACCCTATAATCTTACCTTTGTGTAATGTTTTCACGTTTTCCCTCCTTAAACTTTTTTATTTCGTAAAAAAATTTTTTTATTAACGATACTATCGCCGCGCCGCCGAATAAAACTATCGGAATAAATAAATCGGCGTTTAACGACGAAGAGCAGCCGCTCCCCGAATCTTCCAGAACGATTCTGAACTTCAACGCCCCGTATCCGTCTTTTAATTTGGACGGCATTTCTTCCGTCGAAGTAAAATACGCGGTGTACGTTCCCGCCTTATTTTTATCGTAACCGGACACGCGGTATCTTCCCGTAAGCGTGTAGTTTTTTCCGTTATCGTCGGTAACGTTTATGGTGGTAGGCTTATTCTTTAAAATATCCTTTATATCCGTGCCGACTTTATATTTTTCCACCTTTTCGAAGGCGCCGTTTACGGAAACGATATCGCCGTAGCTGTAATCTATTTTCGCGATAATTATTCCCTGCTTGGCGTTTTCCGTGCAGAACTCGCCTTTTTTAACGTCTTCTTCGGTAAATATATGCATTCTGATACCGCCTTCGCCGTAACGTTCGCGGTCGTGAACCATATAAATCAATCCGTCGTCGTCCTGATAGAAATCGGGGTACGACGATTGAGTCGGGTCTAACTGCAACGAATACGGCCATGTTTCGCCGTCGTCTTCGCTGAGCCAGCAAGCCATATTTCTTCTGTCGGTGTTTCTGCCCTGCATATTCGTTACGAAAAGAAGATTTCCCGACTTTAATCTCGCCATGTAGAACCTGCTCCCCGGCGAATAGAAAGGCGGGTTTGCCAAATCGTTAGTCGCTCTCGTCCAGGTATTGCCGCCGTCGGAAGAAAAAGACTGTTCCATGCTCATACCGTCGCAAAGCCTTATAATCGCCCATAATTTGCCGTCTTTCTTTTCTACGATAGACACTTCGGCGAAATCGTGATATCTGTCTTCCACGGTGGACTTTATTACTCTGTATGCGGAAAAGGTTTCGCCGTCGTCTTCCGATTTTATAATGGTGGTCGGAATACCGTCGAAAGCGTTGTTACCGTACGCCGCCAGAATTCTTCCGTCGGAAAGAAGAGTAGGCTTACATGTAACCGACATTTTCGCGCCCGTAACCTTCGGATAGGAATAGGTAATGTTTTCAAGCGGACCGTCGGCGTTATACAGTTTAATCATCTGCGAACCGGTCATTTTGTTGTCGCCGTAGATAAGGCAAAGTTCGCCCGCGCCGTTTTTATAAAATATCGGCCACACTATGCCGAGCGGAGAACCGGTAATAACCATCCAGGGGTTTTTCCAGGTAACGCCCATATCGGCGCTTACCGCAACGCAGATATAGTTATCCGTATCGGGTTCGCCCTTGCCGCCCGTGTACCAGGCGACGAAAATATTGTTGCCCGCCTTCGCAACGGTAGGAATACCGTTCCATTTTTTGTGTTCGGGATAAAAATCTTCATCCGTTTCGGGACCGACTTTAACGGATAAATCGGTGGTTTCGTCTACTATCGTTATACCCACTTTAACGTTAGGGTATTTTTCGAAAGTAATATCTTTAACGGACAAATCGTGATTGACTTTTTTAATTTCGTCGGCGTACGTTTTTCTTACCGGCGTTTTAGTGATAAACCCCGAAAACAACCCGAATACCATCGCCGCAAGGACGACCAAACTTAAACGTTTTATTATCGTTTTACTCATTTACTTTCCACCTTATAAACGTAAGACGGACGCGCGATGGCGTTTTCGGCGTTACCGCGCAGTTTGACTTCGGGAGCGACGTAATCGGCTCTGTTCTTCGGATAAGCGAATTGCATATTTCTGCTTTGTTTGTATTCCTTGAAAAACTGATTTCGCGTATTCATCCACTCGGTCGCGCCCTTGCTTTCGGAATCTCTCAACGCTTTGTCGAAAATGCTTTCGAACTGCGCCGAGTCGGTCGCCATAATAAGTTTCGGAACGGCGATTTTCCATATATTAAATATCTCCGACTGCTGTTTTGCGTAGGTGTTTAAAACTTTTCTGTCAGTACTGGTAAGGGTAAAATCGAAATCCGCCTGATTGTAAGTGTAACCGAAATAAGTGCTTTTGTTCTGATATAAAATCCAGTCTACGGGGTGTCTCATTCCGATAAAATCGTCTTCTTTGGAAACCATACGCCCGTAAGCCGCGTTAGAAAAGGGAGTAATTCTTCTTATGCCTAACGCCTGAACTCTCTGGTTTTTCACGAGAGAAGGAAGTGTCGACTTAAAAGCGTCCGTCGTTTTTATAACCCCGTAGGTGCTTGCCTTTCCCGTGTCGTGGTCGGTTTCGCCCGGTCTTAACACCCATTCGTAATTATCGGCAGACCCGTACATCGCTTCGCGCTGACCCTGTTCGCTGAAAAGGTAATCGAACACTTTTATAACTCTGTCCTCGCGTTCGCAGTTGGTGGTTATCATAGACTGATAAACGCCCTTTCTGTTATAGTTCTGAAGTAACGGAACGTCGCCGTTTTCGTTGGTAAGCAGTACCGTCACGTATTGACAGGACGGGTCTACCGTATCCGTTTCGGCGTTATAGTTATCGCTTTCCAGAGCCACCTGTCCGAAATGGGTTACCTGCGTGCCGCCGATTAAAACGAAAGGCTTATCGCGTTGCAAAGAAGTCGTAAGCGCGCCCGCTTCCCACTGGAAGTTCTGCGAAGAAACGAGTCCGTTTTTGTACATGGCGTTCATAAAAGAAATCGCGTCTTTAAAAGCGTCGGAACCGTAAAGGTAGGTAAGGTCGCCGTTTTTATCTTCGGGGGCGTACCCCATCATTTCCGTTAAAGCGGTTATGCTGTAACTTAATTCTTCGCCCGAAGAATAGAAAGGCGCGAAACAGACCGTCGGGTCGCTCGGAGTAAATCCGTAATTGCTCTTCGCCCATTGACACATTTCCAGAAATCCGCTGGGTTTAGTAATAGTCGCGTCGGGGTCAAAAGAAGAATCGCGGGAAGTTTTATACGCGATATAAGCGTCTAAAATATCTTTTCTCACGGCAATATCTCTCGCGGCGTAACCTTCCGCGCCGAGATCTTCCATAGTGGCGATATCCGCGTCGCTGTAAAAGTTACTGCTTAACGCGTAAGTGTTGTCGTCGGACGCTCTGTAATGTTCCCAGTGGTCTTCGGTAACTCTGTCAAGCATACTCGGAGCGTAATATTCGGCGAGTTTGTTAAGCGGATAGCAATAGCCTTCTTCCGCAAGTTGAATACGCAACGACGAATCCGCCACGGTAATAACGTCGGGTAAATCGTCGCCCGAAATCATCGTGGTAAGTTCACTGTGGTCGCTCGTCATCGCGCTTTCGAACTTGACGTTTACGCCCGTTCTGTCGTAGATGAGTTGTTCGAGATTCTCGTCGGCAACGCTGTAATCGAAGAACCATCTTATGGTAATATCTTCGTCGCCGGGGTCAACCTGAAGCCAACTGTCCACGTCTTTATCGTAATCGGTGGAAAAACGCGGAACGTATTCGCCGTCGTTTCTATGCCCCGTGTCGCCACAGGCAACCATACCGAAAGCAAATAATAAAGATAACGCAACCGATAAAAATTTTTTCATATTATTCTCCTTATATTCTTTTATTTAACGCCGCCCCTTATCCTTTTACCGCGCCGAGCATTATGCCCTTAGTAAAGTATTTGGATAAAATCGGGTATAAAACCATAATGGGAAGCGAAGAAATTATAATCGCCGCAAACGATAACGTCTGCGAGTTAATCGCCAGAACGTCGCTGCCCCTGTCGGACGGAACGTCGCCGTCTTTTATCAATCTCATAAGATAGAACTGTAAAAGCCACATGCTTTCTTCTCTGTTCGTGTAAAGCATAGTCTGCATGTAACTGTTCCATTTGCCCACCGCAATCCAGAGCGCGACGGTAACCAAAGCGGGTTTTGCCAGCGGAAGATAAATGCTTATCCATATTTTAAGTTCGCTCGCCCCGTCGAGTATCGCCGATTCGTATAAACTATCGTCTATTCCCCTGAAAAAACTCGAAAGTATTATCATATTGAAAACCGAATACGCCGACGGTATTATATAAACGAGATAGTTGTTGAAAAGCCCCAGCATTCTTATGGTAATGTAAAGAGGAATCATTCCCCCGCTTATAAACATAGGTATAATGTTGAAAGTCCAGAAAAACTTTTTGCAGACTAACCTTTTGCTCGCGAGAGCGTAAGCGATTCCGCTCGTAACGGTAAGACCTAAAACGGTGCCGCCGATAGTCGAAACGACGGTGTTAAGCAGCGACCGATACAATCTTCCGTCGATTAAAACGACGTGATAACTCGCAAGAGAAAATTGTCTGGGTATTAAAAATACGGGACCGTTCCGCGTAATATCGAGCGCGTAACTTAAACTGCCCGCTAAAGTATAAACGAAAGGATACAGCGCGATAAGCGAAAATGTTATCATCACGATATAAATAATCACGTCCCACACGCCGAACTTATACATAAGTCCGCCATTTTTCTTTTTGTTCATCTTAATCGTGTTTTCCATTAGTATAATATCCCCCTTCCCGTTGCTTTTTTGGCGATAGTATTCGTCGAGAACACGAGTACCAGAGAGATTATCCCTTCGAATAAAGAAAGCGCCGTCGCCGTAGAATATTTTCTTAAACTGCCGAAACCCAGATCGTACATATACGTCGCGAGAACTCTCGTCGTTTCGAGATTTGCGTTGTTCTGGAAAACGTAAAACTGTTCGAAAGAGTTTGTTAAAATATTCGCGATGTTCAGCAGCAGATAAACTAAAATCGTAGGGACTATCCCCGGCAAAGTAATGTGCAGCATTTGTTTGAAACGGTTTGCGCCGTCTATCGCCGACGCTTCGTATAAACTCTGGTCGATACCGGAAATCGCCGCGACGTAAATAATCGACCCCCAACCCACGCCTTTAATTATGCTTGCGATGATTATTTTGGGATAAAAATACTGCGGCAGATATAAGTCCACGGGGTTTTCCGCGGAAGATAACCCTAAAAGTTCCAGAATAGGATTTACCACGCCTACGCGCATATCCGTCATAAGCAGAATAATGCCGCCGAACACCGTCCAGGAAATAAAGTGCGGAAAGGTCGAAATCGTCTGAACCGCCTTTTTTATGCGCTTGTTCTGCATTTCGTTAAGAAGCAGCGCAAAAATTATCGGCATCGGAAAATTGAACAATAACAGCAATAAGTTAATGGAAATCGTGTTACCGAAGGTCGTCCAGAATATTTCGTCCCGAAACAGATTCGTAAAGTTACTCAAAGTCCAGGGAGCGGACAACATATCTTTTACCACGTTGAACGAGCCGTCGCCGTCTTTAAACGCGAAAAGAATTCCCGCCATGGGGATATAATTGAATAATCCTAAAAACACGACCGAAAGCATGGCAAGTCCAACTAACTGCCACGCGTTTGCCGTCATTTTTCTTTTAGGTTTTTTATCGGTCACAAGTTTTTCCGACGACGTTTTTTCGTTCGTCATTACATACGCCCCCTTATTATTAAAAGTTTGTTGTGATTTCATTATAACAGTATGTAAACCCGCATACAATATCAAAAACTGTCAGGAATATTTGATTTTTTGTTTTTTTCGTGGTATAATCAAAAAACCGAAAACGTAAACACTTTTAACGATTTGGCTGTTTTTAATTAAATTTATCCGTTTTAACCCGTAAAATCGTTGTTTTAAGCGTAATAATCTTTTATGGGGTATTTGGAGAACGATATGTTAAAAATCAATTATATGATTCTGAATAATATGAAAAAAAACGAAGAAATCGCCACTCATATTCACGACGGATACGAACTTACCTACTATTTTTCGGGTAAAGGTTACTGCATCGTGGACGACAACGTGACGGAAGACGTAGGCTCAGACACATACCGACGCGACGTGTCGTTATATTTATCGAAAAACAGAAAACAAAACAAAAACACCAGATACAAGTTTTCCGCGTGTTCGTGTCTTATTATTCCCCCGTACGTCGCGCATTATAAAATGCACACGGAAAAATCCACTTTTATTTCGCTCGTGTTCAGCGCGGATAAAACGGATAACGTACCCGAACAGATACTGCATTCGGTAATGTCGGCAAACGGGCAGGCGTTTTTTTCGATAATCGCCGACGAAATAAAAAACAGAAAAAAAGGATACGTTACGGTAATAGAAAATCTGCTTGCCTGCTTATTTTTAGAAATCGAAAGAAACGTTTTGCAAAACATAAATTTAAGCGATTTTATATCCCAGACGGTAAAATATTTAGACGATTATTTTTTAAGCGAAATCGATTTTGCCGATTATTCCGCCGCCAACGGGTATTCGATAGACTATTTTCGGCATAAATTCAAAGAATTTACGAAAATGTCGCCCAAAGCGTATCTTATAAATAAGCGTATGGAATACGCGGCGTTGCAACTCGTCAATACCGACGTATCGGTATCGGCTCTCGCGGCGACTTGCCGGTTCAGCGATTACACGACCTTTTCCGTCTGCTTTAAAAACAAATACGGCGTTTCCCCCTTGAATTATCGGAAGAAACACCGCGTAAATTAAGTTTTTTTAATTTTCCGAAACTTTATCGTAACTCAAAATATAATTTGAAAGTCTTAAATGCCCTTTCGCGTTTATATGAAGCGAATCGGTAGTATAACCGTTCCCGGCGGCAATCTCTTCGGCGGTAAACAGGTTGTATAAATCGATAACTCTCGCGTCGTTGAGTTCGCCCATACGAATTACCGCGTCCGCGTATTCGGAAAGGCTTACGCCTATATCGTTTACAAGGCTTCTGTCCGCGCGGATTAACGGCGTAAGCAACAAAATTTTTAACTTAGGACTCTCTTCGCGAAGTTTTCTGACGGCGAAGTTTATCGCCCCTTTAAACGTTTTAACGTCGTTTAACTGTTGCGGATTATCAGTATCTTTTCCGATATTTACCCTGCGGCCGAAATCGTTCGTGCCGAAAAACAACACGGCGTAATCGGCGTTTTTATTGTATTCCGAATGATTTACTATTAAATTACAACAACTTTCGCGGTTATACCCTAACGCCGTCCAATGAGTGTAAAGCGCTCCGCCGACGGAAAACCTTTCGGAATCTATTCCTAATTTTTCGGTTAAATTGTCTATATAATCGGTTCCGCTCGTTACCCCTACCTTTGCCGAAATACTGTCGCCGTAAAACACTACCTTTTTACCGTAAAAGTATCCGCGATTGATTTTGTATTCCGTAACGGCGTTTTCGACTACGCTTATCGTATAAACGTAATTCTTATCTTCGGTGGAAGCGGTAACCTTGCTTATTCCCGTCTTTTCGGCAGTCAGAATCCCGTCCGAGAAAGATAAAACGCTTTCGTTTCCGCTTTCTACGTTTTCCGTAACGATATCCGATTCCTTTAAATATTCCCGAATATTAAAGGTATCGCCCACTCCTAAAACAAAACTCTCTTTTTCCACCGTTTCTTTTGAATCTCCGCCGCACCCGACGACAAACATAACGGATAAAATAATTGCTGTAACAACCGAAATTTTTTTCATTTTCAGTATTCTCCGACTTATTTTTTATAGATTGTATCACAAATAAACTATATATAGAATAACTAAAACTGCCCGAAATATTCGTTTTATTGCTTTTTTAAACGCCGAAAACCGTTTCTATAAGTTTAATCGCTATATAGTAATGAAATTCTCTTATCGGGTGATTAAGCAAATTCGATAATAGTCCTGTAACCTTTACGCCCGCGGAGTTCATCTTTTCCCATACCGAATAGGTATCGCATACTTTTACGCCTTTTTCAAAGCAAATTTCCTTGGCTTTGTCGTAATATTCTTTAAGAACGCCGTCGTTTTGCAACTTCGCGCAAAGTTCCGCCTGAATTTTATATTGCTCGTCTTTTATAGACGGGTCTATTTCTGTACACATATAGTTTTGCGTAAGGAAAATAGTTTCCGTTCCGCTTTCGGCGAGTTTGTCAAAAATTTTACTCAACGAATCGGCGTATTTGATTAAACCGCCGCTCCCCCGCAGACTATCGTTAAGACCGAAAGAAACCACGACCAAATCGGGATTATACGAAATAACGTCGCGCTTTAACCGATTAAGTCCGCCCGCCGCGCTATCCCCCGATACGCCGCTGTTTATTACGTTTATCTGAACGTTCGGGTATAAAACGTTAATAATCTCTCTTACTCTCGTGCTGTACGCGTTTTTATAGTCGAACACGGGAACGATTTTATCCCCTTTAACGTAGCACTCGAAACAGCCTTGAGTTACGCTGTCGCCGATAAAAGCAATCGTTATCGGCTTTGCCGATTTAAGGTCGTTTTGTTTTTCGTTAAAAAGTTCCGTGATTTTCACACTTGTTCTCCTTATATTTTTTAATTATAAAGTTACGATAAAAATTAAAAAGCAAAATCCGCAATGAACGTCGCCGCATTTTTGCAAACCGAAACCGCCGCTTAAAAAACCGACGAACGAAACCGCTTGTAATAAAACTCTCGTTTATCCGCGGTATCGCGCCGAAGATTATTTTTTATAGATTGTACCACAATAAAACTATATATGGAATAACTAAAACTGCCCGAAATATTTGTTTTTCTGCTTTTTAAACGCCGAAAACCGCCTTGCCGCCAGTTAAAAGTCTTTACCCCCCTGCGTTTTGCGATTAACCCGAATCCGATACCGTTTCCGTTACGATAAAAATTCCGTCGTCTGCAAAAAAATCGCCCGTTTTCCGCCGCGGTTAAAAAATAAAAACCGCGTAAAAACGCGGTTTTAACTTGCGATATAACTAATTGAATTTTTATTTTTTCCCGGTTAAAATTTCGAAAAGTCGTTTGAATTTATGTTTTATCGAAATATTGCGGTAAATACGCTTGATTTTTCTTTTTCTCGTCTTTTCGTTTTTGTACCATTTTTTAATCTTTTTTATATAAGCGGGGTCGTTGCAATCGACGTATTTTTTGCCTTTATAATAGCCCGTCATCACGCCGAAAACGTCGTCTTCGTTCACCTTTTCGTATTCTGGTCGATTATCTCCGCAAATGATATAATACCCGTCTTTAACCGCCAGAACTCTGTGAAGAACGTATTTATCCCCCACGGTGTAAAGCGCCACGTCAAGCGGTTTTAATCTTTCCGTTTTTTTAACGGCGATGACCGAATACTTATGGTTTTTTATGAACGGCAGCATACTGTTCCCCGTCGGAACGAAAGTTATCACGCCGTTTTTTTCTATTTCCGTTTTGTAGTTTAACGTTTCCATAACGATACCGAGATAAACCGAATAATTCGGCTTAAAGTTTTTTTGCGGAATATTTATATCCCGTCAGACCGGGTTAATCCGTTCTGCCGTATTTAACGGTAAGCACCGCAAGTTTTTTCGCCGCGGAACGCGGATAGTTACCGTTAAATCTTACCGCCCAGTTAGACGGTTTAACCGTGCCGGGTTCGTTTATTCTGTATTCGCCGCCGCAGAACAAAATATCCTGCATGGGAATAATAAATAATTTCGCCTTGCACTTGAACCCTAACTCTATAATCGCCGAGATAAGCGAATTTCCGTCGGTAATTTTTTTCTTTATGCCGAGAAGAGCAAGGCTGTTTTCCACGCCCGAATAAAGATTGTTTTTATCCCAGTCGCTCATTTTGTCGATAAGACCTTTAAGAGTGTCGTTATCGTGAGTACCCGTGTAACAAACGTAGTTTTCTTCAATGTTCTCGGGAAGATAAAGGTTGTCCTTTTCGCCGTTAAACGCGAAAGACAAAATTTTCATTCCAGGTAACCCCGTCTTTTTAAGAAGTTCTCTCACTCCGTCGTCGATGATACCGAGATCTTCGGCGATAATTCTTCTTACGTCGGCTTTTTCTTTTATCGCGGCGAAAAGTCCGTCGCTGTCCACTTTAACCCATTCGCCGACGGTAGCGTCTTTCGCGCCGAAAGGAACTTCGTAAAATCTGTCGAGTCCCCTGAAATGGTCTATACGGACGTAATCGTAAATATCGAGCGCCTTTTTAACTCTGTCCGCCCACCAGGCGTAGCCGTCTTTTTTCTGGTAATCGTAATCGAAAACGGGATTACCCCACAACTGTCCGGTAGCGGAAAAATAGTCGGGCGGAACGCCGGCGACCTTTTCGGGATACAAGTCGGCGTTCAACTTAAAAAGGGACGGATTCGTCCAGACGTCCACGCTGTCCCACGCGACGTAAAGGGGCATATCTCCGAGAATTTCCACGCCCTTGCCGTTGGCGTATTTTTTAAGGTCCGTCCACTGATTTTTCGCTAAAAACTGAACGAACTGCCAGAAAATTATTTCTTCTTTATGAGAATTTTCAAACAGTTTAAGAGCGTTTTCGTCGCGGTATTTGTACTTGTTTTCCCATTCGTAGAAAGGTTTGTAACCGCTTTCTTCTCTTATCGCCATAAAAAGGGCGTAATCGCGGAACTCTTTTTTACGCAAAAAACTTTTAAATTTTTTATCGTTTTTATCGAACCGCGAAAAAGCCTTGTTAAGCAAATGATAACGGACTTCGTAAAGTTTACCGTAATCGACGTATTCTCCTTTCGCTTCGGCGAACTTTAATTCGGAAGAAGTTAAAAGTCCGTCTTTTTTTAACAGTTCAACGCTGATAAAGTACGGGTTAAAGGAATACGAGCAAACGGAAGAGTACGGCGAATTGCCGTACCCCGTCTGTACAAGCGGCAGAATCTGCCATATTTTTTGTTTACTTTCGGACAAAAAGTCCGCAAATTTATATCCGCCGTTAAAATCGCCTGTTCCGTACTTGCCGGAAAGGGAAAATATCGGCATAAGCACGCCGGATCTTCTCATTAAAGTACTATATAAGCCTCTCTTTCCGCGCCTACGGAAACGTATTTAATCTTCGCGCCCAGAAGGTTTTCTAAAGTTTCGATATAATTTAACGCTTCGACGGGCAAATCTTCTTTCTTTCTGCAACCGCCGATGTCCGTATTCCACCCCTTAACCTTTTTCAATACGGGTTTGCAAAGGGGAAGTTTCTGCGAGAACGGGAAGTCCGTGATTTCTTCGCCGTCCAAAGAATACGCCACGCAGATTTCGAGTTCGGAGAAACCGCTTAAAACGTCGAGTTTGGTAAGAGCGATTTCGTCCGCGCCCTGCATTCTGATACCGTATTTGCTGGCAACCACGTCGAACGGACCTACTCTTCTGGGTCTGCCCGTCGCCGCGCCGTATTCGCCGCCGGCTTCTCTTAACGCGTCGGCTTTTTCGCCGAAATATTCCGCGGTGAAAGGACCTTCGCCCACGCAGGTGGAATACGCTTTCATAATGCCGATGGATTTATCTACTTTATAGTTCGGAATACCGCCGCCGATAGGAGCGTAAGCCGCTATCGTGTTGGAAGAAGAAGTATAAGGATAGATACCGAAATCTATATCGCGAAGAGCGCCGAGTTGCGCTTCGAACATAATTTTTTTGTTTTCTTTCGCCGCTTTTTCGAGATACAAAGAAGTATCGCAAACGAAAGGAAGAAGTTGTTCGCCGTATTTTTTAAGGTGCGCCATAGTTTCCGAGAGCGTAACGGGAATCGCGCCGTAAACGTTTACGAGCGTAAGATTTTTCCAATCTAAAATATCGGAAAGGCGGTTTTCGAGTAAATCCATATCGAAGAGTTCGCCCATACGGATTGCTTTTTTCATATACTTATCGCCGTAGATAGGACCTATGCCCCTTCTCGTCGAACCGTATTTTTTATCCGCAAGACGGTTTTCTTCCAGACAGTCCTGCATAACGTTATAAGGCATACAAATAACCGCCTTATCGCTTATTTTAAGATTTTCGGGAGAAATTTTAATGCCTTTTTCTTTAAGTCTTGCCATTTCTTCGACGAGATGTTTTATGTCCACGACCATGCCGTTGCCCATAACGTTCACCACGTTTTCGCGTAAAATGCCGGAAGGTAAAAGGTTAAGAATAAATTTGCCCTTTTCGTTTACGACGGTATGCCCCGCGTTGTTGCCGCCCTGATATCTTACCACTACGTCGTAATCTTCGGACAGTAAGTCAACCATTCTGCCCTTGCCTTCGTCGCCCCAGTTGATTCCTGAAATTGCTGTAATCATCGTATCTCCTTTGCGCGTTCGCGCTTATTACCTGTCGTTACGGTTTTCGTCCGATTCCGCGTTTTCGGAACGACTGTCGTTTCGTTCCGATTCTTTTGCGGATTTAATTTCGGCTTTTTCCGCCGTAACGAATTTTTCGCCCAAAATTTTAATTTTAACTTGTTCGGCGTTTAATTTAAAAGTTATAACCGTCATATACGCCGTAACCGCCACGCCGAGAACGGCGGTTAAAACGACGGTCAAAGTATCCCATTGAAACCCGTTAAAAATCCCGAGTTCGGACATTGCAAGTCCGCCTATATCGTATGTCGCGTGTAAAATCACCGCGACGAACACGTTCCCCGTGACGGAAAACGAAATCGCGCACATCGCCCCGATAAGGAACGAATACCCAACCTGCAAAACGGTTGCGGGTATCGACGCGCCGCCGAACAAATTTATTATATGAATTCCGCCGAATATGGCGGCGTTTAACGCGACCGCCCAAAACACGCCGTGTTTTTTGTTTTCCGTAACCGATAAGCACAACGGGAAAATCAATCCCCTGAAAACGAGTTCTTCGTATAACCCTATGCTTAAACAGTAAAATATATATAAAATAACGTAATTACCTTCGTAGTCAGGCGTAAGACCGCCTGTAAATAACGCCACGAACGGAAAATTGTTTATCGCAACTAAAAGAGCGGGCAAAACCATTATATATCCCTTAACGCCTTTTCGGAAAGAAAATTCCTTGTTAAACCCGTATTTAACCGCGGTAATAATAGCCGCCGCCGAGATTATATATCTTATAACCGTTTGAGCAAGGCACAAAGCGGTTTTTTCGCCTGATATAAACAATCCGAACAGTTTATCGAGCGGAATGGCGGAAATTCCCACGCCTAAGAGAGCGATAATCGCGATATGGTAAAAAGGACCTTTCGCCGCGTCCTTATAAAGGGGCGTCATAAGGTGAAACCCCCGTCTACAACGATATCCTGCCCCGTGATATAATCGGCTTCTTTACTCGTAAGGAAGAAAATCACGTCCGCGATTTCTTCGGCTTTGCAAATCCGCCCGACGGGAATATCGGCGACTATATCGGATTTTTCTTCTTCTGAAAACCTGTCGTTCATTTTCGTGTCGGTAACTCCGGGGCAAACGCAGTTTACGGTAATGCCGTCGGAAGCGACTTCCTGCGCCAAAGATTTGGTAAATCCGCCGAGAGCAAATTTAGAAGCCGAATAAACGCTTTCCATACACGCGCCCTTTACGCCCCAGACGGAAGAAACGTTTATAATTCTGCCGAAACCTTTCATTCTCATACCCTTAACGGCGAAGTTCGATAAAGTGAAAGCCGATTTAACGTTTACGGCGAAAATTTTATCGAAAACTTCTTCGGGGGTATCGACGGATAAAGCGTAATAATCCATGCCGGCGTTGTTCACGAGAACGTCTAACCTTCTGAAATTATTTTCAAGGTACGAAAGCAATTCTTTAACGGAATCGGAATCGGTAAAATCGCAGCGGAACGGGAAAAGATAATCGGCAAGCCCCCTTTCTTTCAGTTCGGAAGAAAGCCTTTCGATTTCCGCCGCGCCTTTATTATACTGCGCCACGACGAAGTACCCGTTTTCTATGAATTTTTTAACGACTGCAAAGCCTATTCCACCGCTTGCGCCGGTAATCAATGCGGTTTTCAAAAAAAACTCCTATCTTGCAAAGTACCCGCAAAAAATTGCAGGTACCTTTCAACAAATTAAATATTTATCAGCCTTTGACCCTTTCCATGTATTCGCCCGTTCTGGTGTCTACTCTGATGAGTTCGCCTTCGTTAACGAACATAGGAACCTGAATTTTCGCGCCCGTTTCCAAAACGGCTTCTTTCGTTGCGTTTGTTGCCGTGTTGCCTTTTACGGAAGGATCGGATTGAACGATTCTTAACACAACGAAGTTTTCGCATTCAACGGAGAACGCCACGCCTTTATAAGATTTAACTACGACGGGGTCGTTTTCTTTAATGTATTGAAGCGCGTCTTTAACCTGATCGTAATTAAGAGGCGTAAGGTTGTATTCCTGATCCATAAAGTAATACAGTTCGCCGTCGTTATATGAATATGTCATATTCTTGGTTTCGATGGTGGCTTCCTGGATTTTTTCGGTGGGGTTCCATGTTTTTTCCAAAACCGCGCCGGTAACCACGTTTTTCATTTTGGTTCTTACAAACGCCGCGCCCTTGCCGGGTTTAACGTGCTGGAAGTCTACTATGGTGTAGATATTGTTTTCGTATTCGAAAGTAACGCCCTTTCTGAAATCGCCTGCTGATATCATTGTGTTTTCTCCTAAAAAATAGTTTAATTAAAAATTTATTTGCATTCAATAACGCAAAGATCTTTACTGTCGGTAAAAAGCCTTACGAGTTTGCCGTCTTTAAGCATAACGGTATCTTCTATTCTTATACCGAATCTGCCGTCGAAATAAACGCCGGGTTCAATCGTGAACGCCATGCCGTTTTTAAGCATATCCCTTTTCTTAAAGGAAAGCGCGGGGAATTCGTGAATTTCAAGTCCTAACCCGTGACCTAAAGAATGGGTAAAATATTTATCGATGTTTTCTTCTTTCAAAACGTTTCTCGCGATATTATCCGCGTCGTCGGTATAAAAGCCGTCGGTAATGGTTTCTTCGGCGGTATCGTTGGCGCGTTTAACTGCGTTATAGCACCTTACGAATTCGGGATCGGGATTATTCCCGAAATAAACCGTTCTCGTATAGTCCGAAGCGTAACCTTTATAAAAGCACCCCGTATCAACTAAAACGACCGATTCTTTTTTAAGTACCGTGTCGCCCGTTTCGTGGTGCGGAACTGCGGAGCCGTCGCCGAAAGCGACTATGGTGTCGAAACTTTCGCCTTCCGCCCCGAAAGAAAGATATAATTCCCTGAGCCTGTCGGCGAATTGTTTTTCCGTCATGCCTTCTTTAAGTTCTTTAATCGCGATATGGAAAGATTTTTCAGTTATTTCGCACGCTTTTTTCATCAAAGCGATTTCTTCGTCCGATTTTACCGAACGAAGTTTTTTTATCATAGCGGAAGCGTCGTAAAATTCCGTTCCGAAAGATTTATATCCTTCGAATTCGGTAAGAGTGGTATGGTCGTAATCGAGCCCGATTTTTTTGATACCGTTTTCTTTCAATACGGCGTCGATACTTTTCAATCCTTCGTAAAGAACGGGGACTACTTCGCTTCTCGAAAGTTTTTCTTTCAGAGCGAAAAAGTATCTTGCGTCGGCAAAATAATAAGTTTTATCCGAAACTAAAAGGAATCCCTCTGCCATATCGATACCGGAAAAGTATCTTCTGTAAAGTTTATCGGTTAAAAGCAGAGCCGCGCCGTCTTTTTTAAGTTGTTCTATCAAATCTTTATTCACTTTAAGCCTCTCGTTTTATTTTACCAAATTTCGGCGTTTAAGTCAATCGATTTTTTTGTTGATTTACAACGGGATTGTCGGTTGAACGCAAACGTATTGCAAATCGGTATTATTTAAGTCGTAAGCGAACGATAAATTTTTTGCATGGTGACGGAGTCAGAGTCCTGCGTGCCTGCCGATTCGCAAACGATAATCGGTTCGAGTTTAAGTTTTATAAGAGCCTTGGCAAGCGGAAGAAATTCGGGACCGTAAAATTTATCTTCGAAAGTAAGGTGTCTTACTTCCCCTTTGGACGTAAATTCTATTTTGGAAAAATGAACGTGGAAGTGTTTCATTTTTTCGTAACCGAGTTCGTTAATCATATATTCTAATCTCGAAAGGTAGTCGTTTTCCGTTTTAAGACTGCCGCATTCTCTCGCGTTGACGTGGCCGAAATCCACCGTCGGGATAAAAAAGTCGGCTATCCTGCACATTTCGGTTATCTCTTCGATAGTGCCTATCTGCGCCGATTTACCCATTGTTTCGGGGCAGAACAAAATATCCGTAAGACCTTCTTCTTCGACGAGTTCTTTTAACCTTTTTATGCGCCGTAAAGTCAACGCTACGGCTTTTTCTCTCGACTGCTTGCCCTGACTTGCGGGGTGAAAAACGACTCTGTTTCCCCCCATAAGCCTTACCTTTTTGGCGGAATTAAGAATATAACCGAAAGACTTATCGGCGTTTTCTTCTTCGGGATTTGCAAGGTTGACGTAGTACGGCGCGTGAACGCTTATGCCCACGCCGTTTTCGGCAAAAATTTTACCGAGCGAAACGGCTTTTTCGTCGCTCATATTAACGCCCCTGCCGAAAGAATATTCGAACCAGTCTAACCCGAGGCTTTTAACCCACGCGGCCGAATCTTCCGTTTTGGAATGACCTGCCGCGGCAAACGCAGCCGAATTACCGCTCGGACCGAATTTAATCATACGTTTTCTCCTTGTTTAAGATAAATATACGAAAAGTTACAAACTTGCTCGTAAAGGTTTTCTATCGCAGTGTTTCAAGAAACGTCGCCCCGCCGAAACCTTTTTATTTCGTTTTATCGGCTTTTAATCGGGTTATCTCCGTGTCCGCTTCAAGCCTATCCGTAAGTTCCTTTACTGACGCGAACTTTTTTATATCTCTTAAATATCCGTCGAAAAAAACGGTAACGGTTTCGCCGTAAATATCAAGGGAAAAATCAAAAATATTTACTTCTACGAGTTTTTTTTCTAAAGAAAAAGTCGGGCAGTTGCCGTAATTTATAATGGAAAGATATTCTTTGCCGAAAACTTTCGTCCGCCCGTAGTAAACGCCTTCTTTTACGGCAAGGTCGTCAAAATAAAGATTTGCCGTGGGAAAGCCTATTTTTCTTCCCTCTTTCCGTCCTTTTTCCACCACGCCTTTTATAAAATAACTTTCGCCGAGAAGTTTCGCCGCTTTATCCACCATTCCTTCTGCCAAAAGCCGCCTTATCTCCGTGGAAGAAACTTTTTCCCCTTCCGTTTTTATAAGCGGAACTTTAATCGCGATTTTTCCGTTACGAGCGGCGTAATCGCATAAAAAATCCGCGTTACCTTCGCCTTTTCTCCCGAAAGCGTAATCTTCCCCGAAAACGTACCCTTTAACGGTAAAAAGCGTGTCTAAATATTCTAAAAACTCAATTTTGCCGAGAGATAAAAACTCTTTCGTCGTCGGCGCGAAAACCACTTTTTTCGCCCCCGCTTTCAGTAAAAGTTCTTCTCTTTCGGCTTCGCCGAAAATTGCGGGAACGCGCGGTTTTCCGAGCGCTTCCGAAAGTCCTTCTCCGAAAGCGAACGCGACGGGCAACGCGCAAAGTTCGTCGGCGAGTTTCGCCGCCGCCGAAATAACCGCTTTATGCCCTATGTGCGCGCAGGAGAATTCACCGAGCGCGATAACCGCATCAATTTTTTCCGCCATAACTTCGTTTTAACACGTACTTTTTATCAGGGAAAACCCGACAATCTATCTGACGTAAGATTTTATTTTTAAGATTCCGTTTTCGCTTACTCCTATCCCCCAGAAATCGTCCCGGCAATACACTCTGTAAAAGCCGTCGGAATAACCGTAATCGTCGAACAACCCGTTCAAAATTCTCGCGGCCTTTTCGACGGAAAGGGAAATTTTCGGAAAATCTACCGCCATATCGGCAGGCAGAATATACTTTTCGGGATTATCCGAATCCATAAACTCGTCGAAAGGAACGCCGTTCCCTAAATCGAACGCGCCGCTTTTTATTCTTTCGAGTTTGGTCATCAAAGCGAGCGAGCCGCACCTTTCGCCCAAATCTCTCGCAAGGGAACGAATGTACGTTCCGCCTTTGCAATCTATAATAAATCTGTAATCTGTATCGGAAATTTTTTCCGCTATATCGAATCTGTTTATAGTGATTTTTGACGGCGCAAGTTCGAATTCCACCCCTTTTCTCGCAAGAGCGTAACCCTTTTTGCCGTCCACGTTTTTAGCCGAATACTTCGGCGGAATCTGACTTATATCCCCCACGAAAAACCCGAGATTTTCTCTGACGGTTTGCTCCGTCGGGATAACGCTTGTTTCTTCGAACGTTTTACCCGTTATATCGAGAGTATCGGAAGTAACGCCGAATCGGAATTCCGCTATATACGTTTTGTCTTTTTTAAGTAAATAGTCGAACAATCTCGACGTTTTGCCTATCCCCACGGGGAGAACGCCCGAAGCCATAGGGTCTAACGTGCCCATATGCCCGCACGGAACGCCGAACTTTCTTTTAACGCCGTTTACGACTTTGGTAGAATTAAGTCCTTCGGGTTTAATAACGTTGATGAATCCTTTCATAAAAAATAAGGGTAAAAATTATTCGGGTAAATGAGAAATAACGGCGTATCTCAACTTGTCCACGACTTCTTCGTAGTCGCCGTTAATCTGACAACCGCTTGCGAGAATGTGACCGCCGCCGCCGAAAACCGAAGCGATTTCGTTAACGTTGGTTCCTTTGGAACGGAAACTGCACTTAAATTTGTTTCTTTCCGTTTCCATAACGCAAACGCCCACTTCCACGCAGTCGATACCCATAACGAAATCGATAAACCCTTCCGTTTCGTCTTTGAACGCGCCGGTAGACAAAAAGTCGTCGTATAAAACGGTGGCGACCGCAAGTCTGCCGTCGGCAAAATACCTGATGGAAGACATAACTTTTCCGAAAAGTTTCGCCCTTTCCTTTCTTTGTTTTTTAAATACGTTATAAGTAATATTGTTTAAGTCCGCGCCTTTTTTAACCAGTTCGCTTGCGATAAGCAAAGTGTCCGCGGTAACGTTTTTGTGCTGAAAACCGCCCGTGTCGGTGATAATACCCGTAGCCAGAAGGTTAGCGATATTTTCGTCTATATCGACGTTCAACTCGTTAATCAGATTAAACGCGTTTTCGCAGTTCGCGGCGGTATCTATAACGAAATTATACTCGGCGTAACGGGTGTTGGAAACGTGGTGGTCTATATTATAGGTGTTTTTTCCGCCCGAAAACAGTTCGGAAAACCTTCCGAGTCTCGTTACGTCGGCGCAGTCGATCGCCGCGTAAGCGGAAAACCCTACGGGGTCGCAATTTTTAACTTCGGAAAAAGTCGGGTTAAAAAAGAACTTTTCCGGGATAACGTCGTCGCAGAAAACTTCCGCGCGGACGCCTTTTTTAACGAGCACCTTTTTAAGAGCGAGAGCGGAGCCTAAAGTATCTCCGTCCGGTCTTATATGACAAAAGAGAGCGATTGAATTCTCTCTCTTTAATCTGTCTGAAATCTGTTTTGCGTCAAGCATATTTTCACCTTAAACTTCGCCGTTGATTTTACGGAAAAGGGCGTCCATTTTGTCGCCGTATTCCATAGAATCGTCGGGATAGAAACGGAGTTCGGGAACGGTTCTTAACTTAACCGAGTGAGCGAGTTCGTACCTGATTCTTTTGGAATCGCAGGCAATGGCGTCGAAAGTGGCTTTCTTTTTCTTTTCGTCTTTGGAATACACGCTGACGTACACCCTTGCGTTTTTAAGGTCTTTGCTCGTGTCCACCTTGGTTATGCTGAACATTTCGGTAACCAAAGGGTTTTTAAGTTTTCTGTAGATAATATCGTAAATTTCCTTCTGAAATTCCGCGTTAAGTTTATCCGTTCTGCTTACTTTTCCGTCCATATTAAGCGTTTTCCTCTTCTATCTGGTAACTTTCGATGAAGTCGCCGACTTTAATGTCGTTGAATTTTTCGATAGAAATACCGCATTCGTAGCCTTGCGCGACTTCTTTCACGTCGTCTTTGAAACGTTTGAGTTGTAAAACGTTGCCTTCGCAAATCATAACGTCGTCGCGATAGATACGGAGTTTACCGGATCTTAAAATCTTGCCTTCGGTAACGTAGCACCCGGCAACCTGACCTACGCCGCTGATTTTGAACACTTCTCTGACTTCGGCTTTTCCGAGATATACTTCCTTGAATTTAGGAGCGAGCATACCTTTAAGCGCTTTCTGAACGTCTTCTATCGCTTCGTAGATAACTCTGTAAAGTTTTATGTCTACGCCGCTCTTTTCGGCAACCTGTTTCGCGTTGGAATCGGGGCGGACGTTGAAACCGATGATAATCGCGTTGGAAGATTCCGCAAGCATAATATCCGATTCCTTGATCGCGCCTGCCGCGGCGTGAATGACGTTGACTTTAACTTCGTCGTTGGAAAGTTTTTCGAGCGACTGTTTAACCGCTTCGACGGAACCCTGAACGTCGGCTTTAACTATAATGTTAAGGCCTTTCATTTCGCCTTCGGCTATTCTGTTGAATACGTCGTCCAAAGAAACTTTCTGCGAATCTTTTATAAGTTTTTCTCTTTCTTTGTTCTTTCTTTCTTCCGCGACGAGTTTGGTGAGTTTTTCCTGTTCTACGGCGTATAAAATATCGCCTGCTTCGGGAACTTCGTCAAGGCCCATAATGGAAACGGGAGTGGACGGACCCGCGGAAGAAACTTTTCTGCCCTTATCGTCGGACATCGCGCGGATTTTACCGGTAACCGTACCGACGATAACGCTGTCGGAAACTTTTAAAGTACCGTTCTGAACGAGAATGGTTGCGACCGGTCCTCTCGCCTGGTCGAGTTTGGCTTCTATAACGACGCCTTTCGCCTTTCTGTTCGGATTTGCTTTAAGGTCGGCCATTTCGGCAACGAGATTGATATTTTCCAAAAGTTTATCCATACCTTCGCCGGTTTTCGCGGAAACGGGGCTGATGATAACGTCGCCGCCCCATTCTTCGGGAAGCAAACCGTGGTCGGTCAACTGTGTTTTGATTCTTTCGATATCGGCTTCGGGTTTATCTATTTTGTTTACCGCAACGATTATGGGAACGTTTGCGGCTTTGGCGTGGTTAATCGCTTCGATGGTCTGCGGCATGATGCCGTCGTCCGCCGCAACGACTAAAACCGCAATGTCGGTAGCCTGCGCGCCGCGCGCTCTCATCGCCGTAAACGCCGCGTGACCGGGGGTGTCAAGGAAAGTTATGACCTTGCCGCCGACGGTAACCTGATACGCGCCGATATGCTGAGTAATACCGCCCGCTTCGCCTGCGGTGACGTTGGTTTTTCTTATTCTGTCCAAAATGGAAGTTTTACCGTGGTCGACGTGACCCATAACGGTAACGACGGGCGGACGGGTAACGAGATTAGCCGAATCTTCCGCTTCGTCGAAGTTTTCGGATAACACGTCTTCCGCGCTCTTTTCCAGTTTAAGTTCGAGTTCGATTCCGAGATCGTCCGCGATGAACGCCGCGGTGTCGAAGTCGATAGAATCGTTAATGGTTTTCATAATGCCTTCCTTAAAAAGGCGTTTGGTGATTTCCGCCGCGGTGATACCGATTTTTTCGCTCAATACTTTTAAGGGAATGATTTCGGTATTTATTACCGCTTTTTCTATTTTAACGGTGTTAACTTCGGCTTTCTTTTCCTTTTTAACGGGGCGGAATTTTCTGTAACCCGTCTTGTTTTCGTCGAAATCGTCCACGTCGATCTGATTTTTGATTAACGCGCGTTTGTTAAGCGTATGCTTTTCTTCGTAAGATTTTTCGGAAGACTGTTTCTTTTTGCCGAAATTTCTCTTGTCGTTATTATTGTTGACGATAGGCGGAGCGACGTACGTTTCTCTCGGTTTTCTGTTGAAAGCGGGTCTTTCTCCCCTGTTATTATTGTCGCCGTTAGAAGTTCTGTTGAACGGGGGTCTTTGACCGTTCTGCCCCTGACGGTACTCGGGCTTATATTCTCTCTTCGGAGTCGGGCGAACGCTCTCTTTTCCTTCTCTTCTTACGATAAACGAAGGTCTCGTGGGTTCGGTAACGACGAACTCTTTTTTCTCGGGAGCGGCGGCGTTTTCTTTGTTTACGGTTTCGGCTTTAACCGTTTCCTTATTTTCGGAAACTTCGTTTTCGATAGCCGAAGCGGTTTCTTTCTTCTCTTCCGCTTTCGGTTCGGCGACTTTTTCCGCCTCCGTTTCTTCCTTTTCGGCGGTTTTGTTTTTCACCGTCTCGACGGTTTCCGCTTTTTCCGTTTTGGTTTCCGTATCGGAATTTTCGGAAGCGGTTTTCTCCACGGGTTTCTTTTCTTCGCCCGCGGGCGTTTCCGCCGTTACGGGAACTTCGACTTTCACCGTTTCCTTGCTCGCTTCTTCCGTTTTGGCGGCTTCCGCTTTTAACGCTTCTTCTTTTTCCTTGCGTTCTTTAACGAAAGCGGAAAGTCTATCCGAAAAAGCGTTTTTGATTAAAAACGCGCTTTTTTCCGTATCGGAAATAAGACCGCATAAAGCGGACAAACTTCCGTCGTTTAATAATTCGTTTGCCTTTCTGATGTTGCCGTTACGCATTTCTTTGTTTTCAGCCATTTAAATACTCCTGATTGACTTCGATAAGATCTTTATCCGAGTTATCCGTTATAGATTTGGCGAGAGTTTTATCGGTAATCGCCATAATTTTGAAATTCGGGCGGAAAGTCATATCCGCCAGATCCTTATTAACCGTTTTGAAAATTTTGCAATTAAATCTTTTGGCAAGTTTAATCGCGTCTTTAAGAGAGTTTTCGCTAATCGACCTGCAAAGCAGAATGAGATACGCTTTTTTCAAAGTCGCCGCGGCGTTCATACCTATTTTATATTTGCCGGAGCGAACGGTAAACCCTATAAAAGTTTCCGCTTTACTTTTTGAGTTCAAAAAAAGCCTCCTCGACGCGCTTATAGTCGGCTTCGGAAACGTTTTCCGAAAACGCTCTGTTAAGCGCCTTTTGTTTTTTAAGTCTGTTGAAGCAATTTTCGTCGTTGCAGACGTACGCTCCCCTGCCGCTTAATTTACCGGATAAATCCAGAACGAAGCCTTCTTCGGTTTTGACTATACGGAGAAGTTCTTTTTTGGGTTTAGCCGTTCTGCAGCAGATACACGTTCTTACGGGGACTTTTTTATCCATAACTCTCCCCGAAACTTATTCGGCGGATTCCGTTTCGGGAATTTCTGCCGATTCACCGAATTCGTCGCCTTCCGCGATAGCGGCGCTTTCGCTCTTGACGTCTATTTTCCAACCGGTAAGTTTAACCGCAAGACGAGCGTTCTGACCGCTTCTGCCGATAGCGAGCGAAAGTTTGTCGTCGGGAACTATAGCCCTTGCGGAATTTTCGCCGTCGAGTTCGATAACCTTGATGACTTTCGCGGGCGATAACGCTTTCGCGATGAATTCGAGCGGGTTTTCGCTCCAGGGGATAATGTCTATTTTTTCACCGCCGAGTTCGGCGACTATCGCGTTGACCCTTGCGCCCTTGTTACCTACGCACGCGCCGAGCGCGTCAACCGAAGGATCGTTGCTGTATATAGCGATTTTGGTTCTCTGCCCCGCGTCTCTCGCGACGCCTTTTATTTCTACGATGCCCTGTTTGATTTCGGGAACTTCGTTTTCGAAAAGTCTTTTAACGAGACCGACCGACGAACGGGAAACCATAACTCTTGCGAGTTTGCCCGCGTTTTTAACTTTCTTTACGAAAACGTTGATTTTCTGATTGACTTCGTATTTTTCGCCGGGAATCTGGTCTTTTTCGGACATAACGCCTTCCAACTGCGAACCGCCGATTTCCACGAACACGTTGCCGTCCTCGATACGACGAACGGTGCAAGTCATAAGTTCGCCTTCTTTGTCTTCGAATTCGCTGACGGTGTTGTTCATTTCGATTTCGCGAAGTTTTTGCATAACTATCTGTTTCGCGGTCTGCGCGGCTATTCTGCCGAAGTTTTTAGGCGAGATTTCCGTTTCGATAACGTCGCCCGCTTTATAACTTTTTTTGATAAGCCTTGCTTCTTCAACGCTGATTTCCTTATCGGGGTCTACCACTTCGTCCACAACGTTTTTAACGCTGTAAATTTTGATAGTCTTTTTTTCGGGATTAAGCTTTACGGAAATTCCGCTTGCGTCGCCGGAAGATTTTTTATAAGCGGAAACCATAGCGGTTTCTAACGCGGAGATAAATTCTTCCTGAGAAATCCCCTTTTCTCTTTCGAGATCGGATAAAGCCGCGAAAAAGTCTTGATTAATCATTTTGTTACTCCTTAAAAGTTTATGTAAAAATAATAATTTTTTAATTAAAATCTATAAATTCGTTCATTTTGACGATATTTTTAAGGGAAACGGAGAAAGTTTCCTTACCGTCATCAAGCACAACGTTTTCCCCGTCGTAAGAAATTAAAACGGCGTCGAAACTTTTTTTGCCTTTAACGGCCGAATAAAATTTCACTTCTACCTTTTTGCCCACGTGGGAAAGATAATCTTTTTCCGTTTTAAACGGTCTGTCCGCGCCGGGGCTCGATACGTTCAGCACGTAAGGAAGCCCGTAAGTCGGGTCGAGTTCGTCTAAGGGAGCGTCAATGGCGTTATGAAAAGTTTCGCAATCGTCCAGCGAAACGCCGCCGTCTTTATCGATAAAAACGGTAAGCGACGGGTTTTTGCCCTGCTTAAACTCCACGTCGTACACGGAAAGCCCTAACGGCGAAGCGATTTCTTCCGCAAGGGAAATAATTAAACTCTTGTCTTTAACCTTCATAAAGGCTCCTTACAAAAAATTATGAGAACGGAAAACCGTTCTCATACGTCAGGCTCGATATTTACGGTTATTATATTAACATATAATAAAAGGAAACGCAAGCGTTTTTAGCATAAAATCGCTATACTTTTTACTTATTTTTGATTTTCATCAGTTCGATAAAGGCTTCGGCGGTGGCGTAAGCGTCGGCAAGCGCCCTGTGGTGATGAAAGGCTATGCCGAAATGTTCCGCCAGAGTGTGAAGATCGGCTTTACGGAGTTCGGGAAGATATCTTCTCGTCATTTCCATGGTATCCATAACGCGGTTGTCGAAAACGTACTCTTCGGCTTCGGCGTATTTTCTTATAAATCCCCTGTCGAAGTCGGCGTTGTGAGCCACGATGACGCACCCTTCTATAAACTTGATAAAGTCGGGAAGCACCTTTTCGATAGGCGGCGCGTCCTTGACCATTTCGTTCGTTATGCCGGTAAGTTGAGTGATTCTGTCTTCAATAACTCTCGTAGGCTTAATAAGCGAAGTAAACTGTTCGGCGATAACTCCCTTTTTAATTTTGACGGCGCCGATTTCGGTAACGCTGTCGTTCATGACGTCAAGCCCCGTGGTTTCTATATCGAAAACGACGTAATCGATCGAAGTCAACTCTTCGGGAAGAGCCGAATCGGTATCGAAAACGCTTTTTACTTTGATAGTGGAAGCGGGTTCGGGGAAAACGGTGGAATATTCGAAAGGCGCTTTCTTTTTGAACTTGGGTTTTTTAACGAAGTCCGTCGGGAAAACGCACCTGTTTATTTTCTCGAAAGTGAAAGACGGTCTGCCGTTGTACTCGCCCATTTTTCCGCGGGCGATAATATCGTCGTCGGCTTTTAACAGTTTGATTTTTTCCACGGAATACTTTTTCGTAAAATACAGACCGCTGAGCCTTCCCGTCGTGTCGTCGATACGGATAAGGAAGTACGGCTTGCCGTTTTTGGATTCTTTTTCTACGATTTCGGTAATCTTGCCGCAGACGACGGCGTCGCCCGAAACGACGTCTTCTATGTAAGAAGCGACGTCTCCTATCGTTTTGTCGTCGATGACCTCCTCGTCCGAAACTTTAATCGTTCTCGCCTCGATTTTCTGAAGTTGGCTTTCAAAAACTTCTCTCGTTAAAATCTCGGGAATTTCTTCGGCTTCTTTTATATCTACCGACCCCGAAAAATCGTTGCAGAATTTTCTCGCCATATGTTCGTTAATAACGCTTAAAATGCCGTTTTTCATAACGTATTCGTTGCCGTCGGGCGAAAGTCTTAACTTGTACGTGACGATATCGGGAAAAACGGTGGAATACACGTCGGTTTCTTTAAGGAAGATTGAAAGCGACGGGTAGTTGGCGTTTATAAACTTAAAAATTTCTCTGTTAACAAGGTCGGTGTTGCTGACGACCTTAGTAAGTTTGGTGACGACGTTTTTAAAAACGGGAGAAGTAATTTTGCTTACTTCCGCCGAAATTTTATTTTTCAACTCGTCGTCGATGGTTTTATCGTAAATGAATTCGTAAGTGACGGAACGACTTTTCTTATCTATCTCGATAGACGAAATGCGAATATTTTTCAATCTTTCGTCCAAAGATTTTATATCGTCTAAAAATTCCGCGCTTGTTTTTATCGTAAACATTTGTCTATTTCTCCGAAAAACTCTTGTTTTGCGTCTTCTTTTTTAACGGTTTTCACGGGAACGCCTTTTCTGAAAATCACGCAGGACTCTCCCGACCCCGCAATTCCTATGTCGGCGTCTTTCGCTTCCCCGGGGCCGTTCACCACGCACCCCATAACGGCAATTTTAAGCGGTTTTTTTACGTTTTTAACGTAGTCTTCCACAAGCGAGGCGAATTCCATGCAGTTCCAGCGACATCTGCCGCATGTAGGACATGCAATCACCTCCGCTCCTCCCTCGATAAGTTTTAAGTCGGCGAGAATGGTTTTCGCGGCAATAACTTCTCTTACGGGGTCTGCCGAAAGACTTACCCTTACGGTATCGCCAACCCCGCGGGATAAAAGCGCGCCGAGAGCCAGCGAATTTTTAATAACGCCGTTGTATTCGGTACCCGCTTCGGTAACGCCGATATGAAGCGGATATCCGCACTTTCCGGCAATATATTCGTTGGCGCGGATAGTGGTTAAAACGTCGGACGCTTTAACCGAAACGACGATGTTTTCCACCCCGTATTTTTCGAGAGAAGCAACCCTTTTAAGGGCGCTTTCTGCGAGCGAAAGATAACTTCTGCCGTACTTTTCGAGATACTCTTTTTCTATGCTCCCCGTGTTGGAACCGACCCTGACGGGAATACCCTTTTCCCTTAACGCCGCGGCGACTTCTTTCACCTTGTCTTCGCCGCCTATGTTCCCGGGGTTGATACGGATTTTGTCCGCTCCGCCGTCTATGCAGGAAAGGGCGAGCCTGTAATCGAAATGAATGTCGGCAACCAGCGGCATGGAAATTTCTTTTTTAACCGAAGCGATAGCCTTTACGTCCTTTTCGTCCAGAACGGAAAATCTTATAATATCGCAACCCGCGTTTTGTAATCTTAAAGATTGCGCGACCGAATCCGAAACGTTTTCGAGTTTGGTCGTCGCCATCGACTGAACGGCGATTTTTTCTCCGCCGCCTATCGCTATATTGCCTATTTTAACTTTTTTAACGCTGCTCATAATTAAAATATATTGTATCACAAAAATAAATATCCGTAAAGAGTAAAAAGGAAAGATACGAATATTTTACCCGTTCCGTTCGCGATTCCGTTTAAAACAAACAAAAAAGCGGGAAGAAAAGTTTTGCTTTTCTTCCCGCGAATAATGCTCGGCGTAAAGCGGTTTGCAGAAACTCAGTTGTTGTTGGCTTTAAGTTTATACATAACCAGAATATCGTCGAAATAGTCGTCGAGATAAGGAACGAGTCCCGCGTCGGACATAATATCGTTGTAAGCGTCGGCTGCCGAAAGGGTGTTATAGTAAGCGGTAACGCATTTCAGCGCGTCTTTATAGTAGCCGTTCTGCACGAGTTCGTCTTTGGAAAATCCTTTGGCTTTCACCGCAAGGAAATCTATCTCGTACCTTTTCATCGTTTTTGCGTTGTTGCAGGCGGAATTCTGTTCTTTTTGAGAAAGTTCGGTGTTGTACTTTTTAATTTCTTTTGCTTTTTCTTCGTCGGCCTCTTTAAGTTCTTTGACCTTGGAAGCGATTTCCGCGTCGAAAATGGTCTTATAAAAATCGTCCGCGCCGTTAAGTTCTTCGGTTTTTTGCGTAATCTTCGCGTCGATATCGGCGGTCTGCGATTTGTATTTTTTCCTTATTTTTTCGATGGCGGCGTTTTTGTCTTTTTCCTGCCTGTATTTTTCCCTAAGGGAAGCGTCGGAATAGTAAACCCCGTTTTTAACCGCTTCGACGGCGATTTTTCTTTCGCTTTCGGCGTAATCTTCTTCGGTCGCCGATATATCCGCTTCCATCTCGGCGACAAGAAGTTTTTTCTTTTCTTGAAGAGCCTTTATTTCGTCGCTTATCTCTTTCTTTTTAAGGGTAAGTTCGCGAGTGTGCGCGCCCGAAAGAACGGTCGTTGCGGCGGCGGTCAATTCTTCGTCCGATAAAGGAACGTAAGTCAACTTCGTAAGAGAAAGCGCGGGCAATTCTATGGGGTCGAAAGCAATCGGCGCCAACTTGTAATGGGTATAAAGTTCAGCGAGAGTTTCGTACATCTCCGCTTTGGTGGTAGGTAACGTAAAATCCATAAATAAACTCCTTAAACGGTGTAATAAACTTTAACGAAAGCGGGTTTTTCTTCTCCCCTTACCGCAAAAGAAAAGGCTTTTCCGAAAATTTTAACTTCTTTTACGGAATACCCTTCGTCGAAGGCTATCGCCGTCACGTCCTTTTCCGAACGGATTTCGAGCGAAAACTTCTTTTTGCAGGAAGCGGAAACGGAATAAATCCTTTTAACTTTCGTCGTGTCGAAATCGTTGTAACCGAACGCCGCCGAAAACTCGGCTTTGTCGTACCCGAAAGAAATTTTTCCTACGGTACTTTCGGCAGAATCGAAAAACAATCCGTCGGAAAACATTAAATCGCCCGACGGGGTCAGGAAAGATTTTTCCGAAAGAAAATCGTAAACGAAAAGATATCCTTTCCCCGAAACCACTATCGGCAGACAGTATTTCGCGTCCGCCAAAAAGGCTTCGCCCGAAACGGAATATTTAACGTCTTTAAGCGCAACCTTTATTTTCTTTAACCGATTATCGGAAAAGACGAAAAGGTATCCGCCGCCCGTGAACGCAAACCCGTCCGTGAACGCCGCCACGGAAAAATTATCCGCGACGAAAGGCTCTGTTAACACTTCGGATAACGAATAAAAATTGTCGCTGTCCGTCGGGGCAACGGCGTCAAGACCGTTTCGTTTTAAAACGTATAACTTTTTGCCTACGGGGATAAGTTTAATCACTTCCCCTTTGACGGAAATATACCCTTCGTTTTCCGCGAGAGTAAAATCTTTTTCCCCGTCGTAACGTTTTCCGAAGAACACTTTGTCGCCCGAAAAAGAAAATAACGCGCCGTCGAGATTGACGTACCCTTCGCCGCCGAAGAGAGTAATAAAAGAAGAATTTTTATCCGATAAAACCGCTCTGCCGCAAGAAGCGAATCCGACCCCGACTTTGCCGTTTTCGGTAATTTCTATAAGGTCGGGTTCTTCCGTAAAGACGGTTTTGGAAAAGGTCTTTATTTTTCCGTCGGACAAACGGTAAATTCTGCCGTCCGAACAGTAAAAATAAACGTTTCCCTTATACCCGTAAAGTTTAACGGGCAGAACGTTTTTTGGGAAAGATACCGCCGCGGCGTTCAGTTTAACCGCGGTCTGAACTTCCGCCGCGTCGGAGAAGTTGTCGATCGTGTAATCGCGGTATTTTACCGCGACTTCGGAAAAACGGTGTAATTTCATTATATAAAACTCCTTTCTTTAATCCTTTTGTTTTCGGGTTTAACGAACTCGCAGAGAGAGTTTACGAACCTGTTCCGCCACATAACGCTTTCGTCGAAGTTTTTTTCGGTAAGACAATATTCGGCGCAAACGCCGTAAGCCGTTATGCGAAGCGGAATATCTTCTTTAAAAGCGACCGTTTCGTCAAGTCCGTAATTCGGGGGCGAAAATCTGTAAGTGATAACCGCCGCGCTTTCCGATACTTCGATACCGTCGAATCCCGAAACGTAAGGAATTTCTCTGCCCGCAGCGTTTTCCACCCTTTTGATTTCGGTAACGTTTTCGGACAACTCCGAAAATAAAATTTTACCGTTTACCGTATTTTTCGTTTCGGTTTTTATCATCGGAAAATAAGTGCAGGCGAGTTCGTTTACTATAATGTTGGCGCAAAGGGTTAAAAGGTTTGTTTCCTTTACCCCCGCTTCGTCGCCGCCTGAAATTCCGCCCGTTCCGTCGGTTTTTGCGAGCAACGTCAAAACGTCGTACAGCCCGAGATAGGTAGCCGAAAGTTTAACGATTTCTTTAATGGTCATATAAGCACCCGTCCTTTTTCCGCGAACGGCCGAGGCTTTTTGCCCCGGCTTCGCGAAAGTAAAAATTTATTATAATTACGCTTCGGTAATACCGGAAAGCATACCCTGACCGATAGGTCTTGCGCAGATAAGTTCCGCGTATTTAACCAAAGTAGCGGTGTAAACGGGTTTCCCGGCGATTTGTTTTAACACTTTGCCGTCCTCGGCTTCTATCCACTGCCAGTCGCAGAGTTGATTCAAAGTAAAGTCGTCGGTGTTCAACAAATACATCGTTCCGTCGGGGCAGAATCTGTCGGCGACGATGGGAATACCGTTGTAACTCATCGCGATATATCCGCCCGAAAGGGTTGCGGTGTCGATGTTTCTGTTGTTGGTCGCAAAGAGTTTTTGTAAAGCCCTTCTTACGCCCCAGGAGCAAACGATAAAGTTTACCGCCGCGCCGCTGTTTTCTTCGATGGTGTCTAACGCCGTCTGAATAACCGTTTCGGAAATGGCGCCTACTTCGCCCTTTTTGTAAGGGGTAAGCCAGGAATGATCGGCGCGGGTCAGACCGTATAAAGTCGTACCGGAACCGAAAATCGCGCCGAGTCCCGTGATTTCGTTATTATAAGAACCCTGAACGGTCACGATGCTGCCGACGGGGACTTCGGTAGCGGTAAGCGCGCTGCCCGAAACGGTGATTTTTTTGTTTACCCTGTCTACTTTAAGAATTCTTCTCGACGCCGCGCCGGAAATAGCCGCGCCCGCGGAAGTTCTGAAATCGACGGTCATGCCTTCGATAACGTTTTTAACGGAATCGAGAGTGAAAACGCCGTTAGCGATAGCGGAAACCGCGCCGAGTTTACCGGTACCGTCGCCGTAGAGCATTCTGCCGAAGTTAAAGGAACTTGCCTTTAACAATCCTTCCATTTCGGCGTTTAATAAACTGACGAAAGCGCCGGCGTTGTTTTCGGAAGCCCTTACCGCCTTGTCGGAAATTTCGATAGTACCGTAAAGGTTTTTAAGGGTAGAAACGAACTGTTCGTAGTTGTTTCCGTAAGACTCGGGGAGGTTGCCGTCTTCGGTACCCGCGCCCACGCCGCCGTTCATACCGTAAACGGCGAGTTTTCTGACTTCTTTGCCCCATACGTCTTCGGAAGTCATTTTGATAGCGGCTAAAAGCGGATTGATTTTCAGGTTAAGTTGTTCCGCGACCGCGTCGAGATAAAAAGTTTTTAACGCTTTGTCGGCGTTAGATAAAGTTACTGCCATAATTTCTCCTTAAAAAAATAACGATTAGTTTTTGTCCGTAAGCAATTCTTTGGCGAGAATCCCCGCTTCGGAAAGGCTTTTGGGTTTGGAAACGGGAGTCGTCACGCCGACTCCGTTGTCCGATAAAACGACGGCGTTCTGTTTAGAACCGATAACCCCTTTGAGATAATCTTCCAGAATTTTACGTTTGTCCTCTTCGGTTACGGTTTTAACCGCCGCCGCGCCGCTTACTTCCGTCGGGACGGAAACGTCCGACTTGTCGGCGGAAAGTTTTCCTTCCAACTCTTTTATTTTCTGACAGCGTTTGGTAAACTCAGACTGTAAAGAATTGTAGGCGTCGAGAAGCGAATCGACGCTTTTGAATTTACCTAATGAGACGCCGTTTTCGCCGCTGTTTTTTATAGCCGATTCGTCGGCGTCGGGCGTAACGGTCGTTTGTTCATCGATAATATCGTTCATAAATTTTCTCCTTTTTCTTTTTCGGTATTTTCCGCTCTCGCTTTATGCGCGGCGATATGAGCGAACAGCCTTTCTTTTTCGTCCGGCTTTAATTCGTCGTATTCGCAAAGAACGTATCTTATGTGTTCGTCCGCGTGAACCGCGTCGTCGTCGATAATTTCTATATCGAGACCTTGTTTTCTTATAATTTCGTTTTCTTTGCGCGCCTTGTTTTCCTGCAAGACGGAAATACCTTTTTTATAATCGAGTTCTTTATAACCCAATAAACTCAATATTTTTTCTTTGACCGAAGGACGAACGGAACCGTCTTCCGAGAATAAAAGTCCCGATTCGTACAACTTGAAAATCATTTCTTTTTTCTGCGTTTCGGTATAGATAAGTTCGTTCTCGTTTTCCGCGTACACGTCGTCGGAATCGGCGGCGGAACTGTCCGCGTAAACAATCTTCGAAGCGTCGAACTCGTCCTGATACTTAACCGCCTTAACCCCCGAAAGGAACTGCGAGTAAAGCCTTAACGCGAGTTTTGCGGCTTTTAAGTAACACGAACGTATGGTTTCCGCGTAGCGGACCAGCCTTTCGTTGTCCTGACGGATAAGAATTTCCAACGCGCTGCCGCTGGAAATGCCCGCGTTTTTGGAACTTGAAGAAACGTCGCTCACGCCGCTTATGGTAACGAATTCGTTAAGCAACTTGTTTTCTTCTTCGGTAAAATCGGGCGGCATAACGGCGTCGGTCATCATTTCGGGGGGATTTGCCCCCTGCCTGTAAACCAGAACTTTCCCGGGGTTTAACCCTTCTTCGGATAAGTCGTCGGTATCCACCGAACCGTCCTCCACCGTCATAACCCCCATCGAAAGCCTGTTTAAGAACTCGTGTTTTCTGTTTTTTACGGCGTTGTACGCTCTCTGTACGGGGATAAGCCTTTCGATAACGCTTGCGCCGAAGAAACTTCCCGAAACGAAAACGGAAGTCTGTTTCACGAAAGGAAAGGTTCTGTTTTTGTTGTCGCCGTTAAGGTAAGGCAACTCGCCGTAATAAAGAAGTTTTCCGCCGGCAACGGTAATAAGCCTGCCGTTCGGGAATTCCGAACAAGGCGCTTCGTACTTTTCCATAACGAGCGCGTATTCCGAAGAATCGTTTTTGTTTTTATCGGAATATACGCCGCCGTAAAGACTGCCGTCGCAATCGGGCGAAACGGTTACGCCGTATAAATCGAAAATATCGGAAACGTTCACCGCTTTCGCGTGGATAACGCTCTTGCAGTTTTCGAGTTTTTCGGTATAAAGATTGTCGGGGAAAATTTCGAAAGGAGAAACGGGTAAAATTTTAACTTCCCCTTCGAAAACGTCTTTCCCGTCTTTAAATCCGATTTTGTTGCCGCCGTCGTTATCCCACACGATTTTGTAAAAACCCGTGCCGCAGGTTTCCGACCATGCGGTGACTTCTTTCGCGACTTCTTCCATTTTGTTTACTTTGAAAGCGCCGCTTATAAGTTTTTCGGCGACGCCCGCTTTCATAACGTCATCGTCGTCCTCGGAACGCGGTCTTACGGCGATAATGGGCGAAACTTTGGCGAGTTTAGCGAGCCGCGATTCCATAATGGGGGCGATATGATTGTAAACGCCTCTGCTTTGCCAGAAGAATCTGCTTTCTTCCTGCGAGATTTCTCCCCTTGCGTTTACGTCGCAATACTGGTTGCCGTTGAGAAAATTAACGTTTAATTCCCATTTGCGTTCCAGGGTCAGTCTTGCGGCTCTTCTTTTCTTGAAATCTTCCGTAACTTCCGCAACGATTTCTTCGACGAACCTTTTTTCGTCGTTTTTTGTTGAGTTGATTTTGTCCTGCACTTTTTAATCTCCTTTCGGTTGTTGTATTTTTCTGCGATAAGATTAAGCAATCTCTCTTTTTCCGTCTGTAATTCTTCGTCGGAAAGTTCGGTAACGGAAACCGATTCGCCGAGTAAAAGTTTTATGGCGGAAAGGTCGGGCGGAACGTTCTTTTTTGTAATTTTCCTTTTGGAAAGCCTTACTTCGCCTTCTTCCCCGAGCGAATATTCTTCCACCGTTTCCGTTTCGAGATAACCGAGAGCGCGCTTTACTATCGCCGAAGTGATTTTGTCTTTCTGATTTTCAGTAATGTCGTTTTTCATTGCGAATTTGTCTGCACAATCTCTCCTTATGTTTTTGAATAAAACTTTTTTGCGGTTTTTCCGTAACGCCTTTGGGGCGGGTCATAAGATAATATCTCAACTCGTCCAGAGCGTGGTCGTCGTATTTTTTCGGACGTTCCCCTTCTCCCCACCAGTAACTTTTCAGTTCGCGGATAAGGTTTACGCACGTTTTGAATATATAAATATTTGGTTTGCCGTTGTCTTTTCCGAGATAACCTTTCACCGTCTGAATACCCGAAAACAAATCTTTGTTGACTCTCGGGTCGGCAAGGATACCGTTGTCGTAAAAAAGTTCGGTAACGCTTTTTTCGGAAGCGAGCGTTTTTTGGTTCGCTGCGGAATCGATAAGGGCGCGGATTCTTCCCGAGCCGTCTTTTTTCCAGCCGAGCCTTTCGGAAATCTCTTTTATTTTTTCCGAATGATAGATAACGTCTTTGCCCGCTTCGAAATGCTCGGCGACTACGTAAACGTTGTCGTCGCCGTCCACGCAATACCAGTGCGCGGATAACGGATTGTTAAGTCCGGGGTCAATGGAAATAACGTCCTGCCATTCTGGCGGAATATCCGAAAAAGGCTCGATAACGTGGAAATTCTCGTCGAATTCGGGATATACGAGCCCCACGCTTTCGCGGAATCTTCCGTACCGCCTGCTTTCCAACTGGTCGGGCGATAAACTCGCCGTAAGACTTTTTATCTCTTCTTCGTCAAGATAAGGGTTATCCGCCCATTCCATAAACTCGTACCACACTTCGGAAGAATTGCCGGAGTTTAAGAAAATCTCGTCGTAAATAAAGGTAAGTCCTTTTAACGGGGTCATCGTTCCGAAAATATCCCCTTTTTTGTCCAGAACTCTCATTTTGCACTCGTCGTAGATATCTTTCGGCGGTTCTTCGTCGAACCAGACGTAATCGAGCGAACTCCCCTGAAACTTTTCCCTTCCCTGGTCGCAACTTTTAAACCCTATAACTGAAATGCCGCCGAAAACGTTTTTTACTCTTATCTGGTCGATAACGCCGTATTCGGGGCTGTCTTTTTTGCCCGAAAGCATCGTAATTCCTTCGATTTTAGACGGGTTAAGGTAATGAAGCACCTTTTTCTGCGCGACGTCCCTTTGAACCTGTTGCGAAAGCGACACCACCCAGCCGAACGTGTCTTTTCTGTTCTCGCGGTAAGGGTGAACTCCGAGAGCCGTATATACGGTTTCCACCGCGCCGCACTCGGTTTTGCCGCTTCTGTTGCCGCCGAAAACCCACCTGTTTTTTTTAGGGCATTTGTGAAAAGCCACTTGCTTTAAGTGAACCTTGTCGCCCGAATTGTAGTTTTCGAGATTGCGGAAAGAATTTCTTCTTTTTTGTTCGGCTTCTATTTCGAGAATTCTGTAAATCAGGTCGTTCATAATCGACAAATTATCCTTTTAATAGCGATATACCGACTTTAAAAGTAGTCGTCGGTACTGTAAAATAACTTTTATCCGACGAAATAAAGGGGGTAAAAAATGAAAAAGTTATTTTTAATATGTTTATCTTTGATATTTCTGACGACGCCTGCGGTTATCCGTACGGCATACGCCCGAAACGAATATATGCGGGTAATCACGCAGGACACCGCCTTTTACCGCTCGGAAGACCTTTCCGAACGGGTGTTTTATCTGCCGTATACGTACTACGTAAAACTCGATTCGGTAAACGGCAACGTCGCGCATATAGAATGTTCGGTGAAGGGCGGCGCGCTTATCATCGACGGTTACGCCGAATACGATAAACTTTTCGCCGACGACCTGTCGGTGGAAAATCCCTATCCCGATATTACGTTAAAAACCTGCCGTTCCGCCGTTTTGTACTCGGACAGAACCTTAAAGAACGCCGTTCAGTACGTGTTCAGCGACAGAGAACTGTACTATTACGGAAACGAAACGGACGACGGCGGAAACAACGTGTATTTCGTGGGTTATAACGGAAGATTAGGCTACGTTGCCGAAAGCGACGTGTACCCCTTCGCCGTTCCGAATCACCCGAATCCTCTGACTTTCATAAAAGAAGACGAGAAACCGCCCGAAGAAGATAAACCGGACTCTGTTGGAACGGAAAGTTTAAGAATAGTCATCATCGCGCTTTTAGCCGCTTCGGGGTTGATATCTCTCCTCATCATCGTCCGGAAGAAAGACACTGCAACCGCCGTAACTTTTTACGACGATAACGATTACGAATAGCCCTACGCGGAAACGGAACGGGGTCTTTCCGATCTTTTCTTCCGTTCGAAAGTGTCCTTGCCCTTTTTAAGAATTTCTTCTCTTTCCTTAACCGTTTTTACGAGTTCTCTGAAAAAGGCGATTTCCATGCAGTTGTCTTTGAACCATTCGTCGCACACACCTTCGCACTCCAATAAAAAACCTATTTTCTTTTCTATTTTATAAATCTGACGGAAAAACTCTTTCCCCTGCTTAATATCGCAGGAATTTTTATTCCCCGTCTTAAAATACTTTTTGTCAAGACAAGCAACGTCTTCTTCCGAAAAGTTTTTTAAAACCGCGTCGGAAACTTTTTTAAGTTCGGTAACGACGCCTTTCTGAAGAGCAAGTTCGACCATTTTATAACACTGACGCTCGCAAGGCGAAAAGTCGTACATGGAAGCGACGGCTTTTCTCGCCATGAGTTCGGTTATCTGGTCGGCAAGTTCGTCCAGATGCGGATAGGAATACAAAATTGCTTTAACGTATAAGTTGTTCATAAGAACGCTCCTTTTGTGCGGATTTCCCGCGTGTTTACCCAGATTGTAATACGGAACTTTCAATAGTCAAGATTGTTGTGACATATTTTTGTACAAAATTCAAATATTGTACAAAATTACTTAAAAAATGCCATAAACGGCTTGACAATTGCCATTTTCGGGATTATTATGAAAAATTTCCCGAACATTTGTTCGTGTTTGTTCGCATTTAATATAATACTTCGCCTTGCACGAAACTGTCATATTAAGCAAATTTTTGAAAATTTTTCCTTTTTATCCCCGTCGAGTTCCGCTCTCTTTCTTGTTCGCCGCTCCGTTCTCCGACCCCCTTTCTCCCATTTTTCCCAACCCGCAATCCCGCCTTTCACTCTCCCCACGCTTCCGCCGCCCCACTACCCCTTTCTCTTTCGCCCCATGCTTACCATACACTTCAATGTCGTCGGTTGTCGCCCCCCATTTTCACCAACCACCCCGATTCCGCCGCCCCGCTCGCCCCTTTTTCTTCCGCTTCTCCGCGGCAGACGCGCGCCCCTTTCCGCATACGCGCGATTTAATTTAAAAAAAGTATTTGTTATATATGTACAAAAACGAAAATTTGTGGTAGAATGATATTTATGAAAGTTGTACGTAAAATAAAAAAGCCGTTTTTTGTTGCGGCTTTTGCGATTACTTTAATATTATCGTTGACGTTGTTTTCGGCTTTTTCGGTTACGGCAAAAGCGGGAAGCGCCACGGCGGAATTTTATAATCCCGCCACTTTAAGAGAGTATAAAGAACTTATTTCGCCTATCGACAGTTATACGTCGGAAGACGTGTTTGCCGTGATATGCGGAAAATCTTTATACGTAGAAAAAGGCGACGGATATAAAACCATTGAAGGGTTCAACAGCCCCAATCAGGTAAAACGTTTTAACGAGAACTATCTCGTAATATCCGACTACGGCTCGCTGTACCTTATCAACGTCGATTCGCTCGACAAGACCCCGTTGACTTTTGAAAAAACGGAAAACGTAGGCGCAAACTTTTTCGATATAAACGAAAATTATCTCGTTACCGTATATCAGCAAAACGCATATCTTTACACGATGAACCCGCTTTCCGAAACGGGCGATTATCTTACGAGCAAGTTGCCGTTACCCCTTGCGGTAAACGGAAACAACCCTATCGCCGTAGACAAAAACGGCATAGTATACTACGTCAATTCGGCAGACTTTAATATTCATTCTTACGATAAAGACACGGAAAAAGACGAAACCTTTTACGAACAGACTCCCACCGCGATGATCACGGGAACGGACGGACTTTATACGGTATCCGATAAGAGCGTGAACAAAATCGCTTACGCCGCTAAAACGAGAACCATTTTAACTTCGGAAGAAGAAGTTTACGATTTAGGCAAAATTTTATCCCCTTCGGGAATAGCCTTTTATAACGAAAATCTTATAATCACCGACTCGGAACTCAACGCCGTATCGGAATTCAGCATCGTAAACGACAAACTGGTGTTTACCGGCTACGCCGTATGCAAAGGCAAGACCGCTTATAACAGAATAAGCGCGAACGTTTACCAAACGGAAGTATATAAAGACGCCGTCGCCGTGGCAGACGAAAACAAAATAACCGTCGTAAGAAACGGAACCTTTATAAACCTTTTCCCCGAAGAAAAATTCACGTCTATTGCTCTCGGCGAAAATTCTATCGTAATAAAAACGGACGCGGAAAAACTGCTTTATTATTCGTTCGATAAAAAGGAATACGAAGAACTCCCCTTCTCGTCGGTAAAAGACGTATGTTACAGTAACGGCAAATATTACGTTCTTCATTACGACGTATTGTTTTACGGCGTGACCGCCGTCGAAGAAACTTCTCTTAAGTCCGCGGTTTTAATCGAAAGAATGAACGAAACCAACTTGACCGTAATGTCGGTGGACGTTTTCGGAAACGTTATCGCCGCCGATTCCGAAACGGTATATTTTTACTACGCGAACGAAAATTACGTTAAAAACGGCAAAACCTTGTCGCTCGATAGCGTTAAAAAGATAATTCCCGACGCGATAGGCAACTTAACGTTCTTGTCGAACGGAAAATTATATAATTACGACGGCGCGAACTTAACCGAGAAAACCTTTACCGCGGCGGTTTCGACCGAAACCGTAACGAGCGCGGCATTCGATACGTATAAAGGCGAACTGTATTTTACCGTATATAACGAAGAAGCGATTTTAAAAACTTCCGACAGCGGAAACACAGCGTTATCGGATTTTTCCGGCGACGCGCTTTTCTCCCCTGCGGAATACCTGAAAACCATCGTGTTTAATTCCGACGTACCCGAAAAAGTTTACGTAACGACGGGCGTCGGCGGATATAAGGTGCCGCTCATCACCAAAAACGACGATTATATTTTAATAAAGTCTGGCGATAACGTAAGAATTCCGCCCAAAACGGAAATAAAACCGATAAGCGAAATCAATTATAACGGAAGAGATTTTTATCTTGCGAAAGTTACGGTAACGGGCGAAACGTTTAATTGTTACGTACCCGTTTCGTTCACCGTGACCACCCTTTCGGAAGACGTAACCACCACGACGTTCACGCTCGGCAAAGTAAAAAACACGAAAGCGTATTCGGACAAATCGTTAAAAACGGAAATTTACGAACTCGAAGAAGATTCCGAAGTAAGAATATACGAAAAAACGGAAACCTACGCGAAAATCGCTTTCTACGACGGCGAAAAATACGTTGACGCATATATTTTGGCAGACGATATAAAAATCGTTCCCAACACGCTTATAAGAAAACTTATAGTCGTTGCCGTAATCTCTCTTTGCGTGGCGGTATCTTCCCTTTACTTCATATTTAAACGCAAACGCGCGTAACTTTAATTTTATTTTAACCATTACACCCGTCGGCAAAACTGCCGACGGGTGTACTTTTTTACACTGCAATAATATTTAACCGATAACTTTTAACGTAATCATATGAGCAGAGAACCATACCGTTTATAAAGCAAAACTTTTCCCACGCACATATACTATTACGTTACTAAAGAAGGTTTCGAACATAAAAATTAAAGCCGTAACACATTCGACAGAATACTTTATTTTTCGCGCTGCCATTTATCTTTTTTCCGAATAACATTGACTTTACCGAAAAAAAGTGCTAACATAACTGTATATGAACGCAAGTAATTGCGGTAAAAAAAGTTTAGGAGGGTGTCATGCCAGCTTTTTTCGCCATAGGCGGTAAGAACGTCGCTTTGCTCGACATTATCGTCCTGGTAATTTTAATAATATTTCTGATTGTAGGCGCAAGCAAAGGTTTTATGCGCCAACTACTCGGGTTTTTGGGCGTTTTCGGCGCCCTGGTTCTGACCGTTTTGCTTTGCGATAAAGTCGCCAAACTCGTTACTGAAAACATACCTCAGTTTTACGAAACGGTAAAGGGTTGGGCAACGAGCTTGTTTAAGTTAGACGGACTCGAGGGTCTTACGGGTGAGGAACTGAAAAACGCGATTGCAAGTTCCGGTATACCGTCTTTTCTGCAAGGCGTTGTATTAAAAATGATAGAAAGCGAAGGCAGCGACGTTACTATCGTAGTCGTTCTCGCAAACTGGATGATGAACATCATGTGCGGCGCCATTCTGTTTGTAGTGATTTTGATTGTCTTTGCAATCGTCAAAAAAATACTTACGGCTTTTGTCGACCTTCCCATTATCAAGTCCATCGACAAACTTTTGGGCGCGGTGTTCGCAGTGCTTAAAGGTCTTCTGATACTCTTAATAGTGTGTATGTTGTTGTCCCTTTTCATCGACATAAACAAATTCTTATCCCCCGTTACCGAATCGGGCGAACCCGTTCAATGCCTGTTCAACGAAATACTTACCTGGTTTATGAATCTTCCCTTCGTATCGGGAACTTTGGCAAGCATCTTCGGTTAATAAAAATTAAAAACTTAAAGCCACCCTTTTCGGTGGCTTTTTTGTTTACGATTTTATTCTCGATTTTTCTTTACGGTCGTTTTCCGTTATCATTCGCATAATGATTTTTAGACAAAGAAAAAAGCAAACCAATTTGGTTTGCTTTTTTCTTTGTCTTTCGATGCCTTAGAAATTAAACATTCTGTTTTTTACTTTATCGCTTGCCATTTTTGCCATTTACCGCAACTTGCCATAGAGTTCTTTTGCATCTGATTGTAGCCGCCTCCGCAACATTTACCCGTTTCGTTTTGTTCGAAAACGGATAAAACGTTGCCGTTGTCCGTACTTCTGCTCCCTGCCCATTACGAACAAGTCGCGCATACTTTATACGAACTCGACAATCTCTTTTCCATTGATTTACTCCTCCTTTAAGTTTTATGGATAGAGCATATCATTCTTATTATCCAAGTTTTGGGACAGATTCTATTATTCGTACATAGTCCAAATAATCTTTAACACAATTTTCTGTCCAGTCATTAAATTCGATATAGGAAACATCCGCAGTAAAATCTTTTTTTGCGATTTTTATTCTGTTTTTACGTTGTTTATTATTCCAGTTTATTCTGATATTCCTGACGCATAAGCGATAAATTTCTTCTCTCTGCAAACATAGAGATTTGTACCCCGATTCGGTATTCCATATCTTTATCCAGGCAGTACACCCACAAGGTCTGAAAAACAACCCGAGTTCTACCGTTATATTATTTGATAAATTTTTTTGAATAAACGTTTGAGCGTATTTACCTTGATATATTTCCGTTCTGCATTCTTTTTCACTGATATCGACAGCGTATTTTTTGAATAAATCATAACTGTACGAAGTAAACGGTATATAATTTTTATCCCATTCAGTAACGGGAATAGTTTCGTAACAATAAAATAGTTTATAAACTTTCAGAACGTGGTCGATATAGTAATCCAGAACTTCGCTGTTTATAGGGTCCGTTCCTTGAAAAAGATTTTTTATGTTTTCGATATCAAAAATTTTCCAACCGCTGTTTTCAACTCTCTTCTTTTCCGTATATGATAATTTTGCGGTTTTATAATATATCCTTTTTATAGTTACGTCCGAACATTGATAATCCCTTTTTAATTCATCCGAATATCTGTTTATTGACTGTTCGTAACGGGTCAGTTGCCCCGAATGTTCTTCAGAAAAAACTTTATCTTCTATTGCAACGCAAAAAACTCTGCTTTCATATTTGAAATCCACGAGAATATCTATTTTGTTAAATTGAGCCTTCGTTTGCAATCGGCTTACTTTTCGGATATCAAAGTCTTTTATACCCGTAAATTCGCTCAGAATTTTTTCACATACCTTTTTTACATCTTCGTTTTCACAATTATAATTTTCAAATAACCACCTTAAAAAAGCGTCCTGCGACAATTCTTTCGTAGCGTAGTCAAATAAGTTTTTCATTTGTTCTAATCCCTGTATTTTTCGTTTGCAGTTCGTACGTTTTTCTTTATGCGGTCTCTTAACTCCGAAGGCGACAGTATTTCAACAGCGTTCAAATACTGCATCGCCCAATATTCCATTGCGTTTACGCTTGCTCTTACGCCTACCGAAAAACGTCCGTCCTGCCGTTTTTCTATTCTGATATCTTTACCGAACCAATCGATGATTTGGTCTATCACCCAGCCGTCGGCGATAAACTTAACGTCTGCCGGTTCATCGAAAAACATATACGGCATAGACCGTGAAAAACGTTTATAGTCTAATCCGTTTTCAAAACCTGCCACCGATTTCAGCGGCGTTCTTACATTTTTTGTCAATTCAATATCGGTAATTCTATCCATACGATAGTACTGGATATGTCGCCATTTTTCATTAAACCCCATTAAGTAATACCGTTGATTATGAAGTATCATCTGATACGGACTAACCGTATGAATCGCCGAACGATGCATTTTCTTATCCGCGCCGTATTTATTATAATCAAACGTGATTTGCCGTTCCGAATCGATTGCCTCGTCGATAATTTCAATATTGTAAAAAACGGCAACGTTTTCCGTCTTATTCCAGTCCTGCACGGAGTAAATGTTTTTCACGTGTTTTTTGAAATATTTATTCGACTGCGCGCAAAGTTTTTCGATAAGTTCTTTCGATTGTTTCGCAGTAATATGTTTGCTTGATAAAACGCCGTCGATTAAAAGTTTCAACTCGCTGTCTTCAAACGTTCTTTCGGCAAGATAAGAACCCTTTTTCGTCGTTTCGATTTCATATCCCGCTTCATTCAAAAGAGAAATATTCCGTCCGATTGCTTTACGTTCAACCGTAATTGCGTATTCTCTTTCCAACAGTTCCACAATTTTTTCATGCTTAATCGGATGTTCGCTATCGCTATGCCGTTGTAAAATCTGTAACACACGTATAAGCGCTAATTTTTTCGGTTCGACACTTTCCATAAATACCCTTCATTGTTTTTGGTACTTATATTGTACCAGAACTATCGCAACGAATCAAGCGTCTTTAAGTTGAGAAAGATTGCAAATATCTTCCCATACCAAAATCTCTTTTTCGAATAACGCACCGGCAATTTTTTCAAGCAATTCCTTATTGCTTTCAAGCATCGCGAGAGCCTCTTTATACAATTCTTCAAGCATCTCGGAAATTTTATCGGCTATTTCTTCGACACGTTTAATCGGTTGCTTGTCATGAAAAGGGCTACCGTCGTAAACGAATGAAAATCATTTTATTGCCAGTTTCTCAATATAAAATCTCGCCAGTTGGCTGGCTTTTTTGATATCCGATTCCACTCCTAAATCGGGAACGTTATAAATAATCTCCGTACTTGCCTTCCCCGAAAGTAAAATTATTATCTCATTTTTAAATTCTTCAAACGAATGATTTTCTTCTTCAGGTTCGTAAGTAGAGCAATACCCGCCTACTTCTCCGTACTTTTTAGTCGTAAGTAGGGCAATTTTCTTTCCTAAAATAATTGAGGCGACGGCATGCCCCGCTTCGTGATAACATACTTTTTGTCTCTCTTTATCGTTCAATCTTTTAATCGGCAACCTCTTTGTAGATAAGCGCATAACCGCGTCTATAAAATGTTTTCTGTTAATCTTGGGCTGATTCTCATATCCTGCGTATATACCTGCTTCATTTACTACACTTTCCAAAAAAGCACAGGAATTTCCCGCTAAAAGACCGGCTACGAATTCTGCGGAAACGTCTTTGGTTATAGCCTTGTTCTTTAAATAGTGAACGATAATTTTTATTGCGTCTTCTTTGCTCGGCATTTCGATTTTCATTTGTTTGCCAAATCTGCCTTCTCTTAAAAGAGAATTAGGAATATTGAATATATCGTTTGCCGTTGCGAGAACGAACACGTCTTTCCCTTTTAAATCCTCAAAACAAGATTGAATGGTCACGAATTCTTCCTTGTTACTGTCTTCTCTTAAATTGTCTTCCGCAAATTTATCCATATCGTCCAAAAACACGATGGACGGCTGGTTATTTACTGCGTTTTCAAAAGTTTCTCTGATTTTATCTACAAACGCCCCGTCCGATCTGTCTTTTTTACAAGAAAAACATTTTCTTTCGCTTTTTTCTATCAAAGTTTTCGCCATAAGCGTTTTCCCAACTCCCGGTACCCCGTGTAAAAGTATTGCCCTCGGCATTTCTATTCCCAAAGCAGAATACTTTTCTTTGTTTTTCAATACGTCGCAAAGACGCATCAGTTCTTCTTTCTCCGTTTCGTATCCGATGATTTCTTCAAAATTTTCCATTTTCGAACTCTCCCGTTGTTTTATAATTGAATTATATACAAAACGTTGTCCCAAAAACGGGATAATGGTTTGTTTAATTCCGAATGGCTTATCCCCGTATACTCAAACAAGAGCAATATGTTTTTTATAAAGCAAAAAGAAAGACCAACGAAAAATTTTCGTCAGTCTTTTAGTTTTTCACCCCGCGGATAACATCGTCTTCGGTGGCTTTTTTGTTTGTATTATTAAATTTTTCCGTTACCGACGGTTTACGTTTTATCCGCGTACGCGTTAAAACAAAAACCGTTTAAGCGGTCGTTATAAAACTTTTGACAGGAAGTCTTTAAGGCGTTCGTCTTTCGGCGACGAGAAGAATTCTTTCGGTTCGTTTTCTTCTTTTATAATGCCGTCGTCGATAAAAATCACTCTCGACGCGACTTCTTTCGCGAACCCTATTTCGTGCGTTACAACGACCATGGTCATTCCCGATAACGCAAGTTCTTTCATAAGTTCCAGAACTTCCCCTACCATTTCGGGGTCGAGAGCGGAAGTCGGTTCGTCAAACAGTAAAACGTCGGGTTCCATCATAAGCGCGCGAATAATCGCTATACGCTGTTTCTGACCGCCCGAAAGCGTAGACGGATACACGTTTTCCTTATCGGCAAGCCCGATTCTTTCTAAAAGTTCTCTGCCCTTTTTATCCGCTTCTTCTTTGGTTTTAAGTTTAAGTTTTATCGGCGCGAGCGTAAGGTTTTGCAACACGGTAAGGTTGTTGAAAAGGTTAAAATGCTGGAACACCATACCGACCTTTCTTCTCGCAAGGTTTATGTCTTCGGTGTTTTCCTTGGCGATTTTTTTCATCAACGCCTTATACTCTTTGCCTTCGTTCTTTTTAAGTAAATCCTTTTCTTTTATTTCTTTAATAACCTTTTCGTCGAGAACTGTTTCGTTTTCGCCTTCGGCTTTATATTTTTCGAAAAGTTCTTTATACGTTTTTGAAAGGCGGATAACGTCGAAGTGCAGATAGGGGTCAACAGGCGTAAGAAGTTTATCTTCCAGCCAGATTTCGCCGTAAGTAGGATTTTCCAAAAGGTTCATACACCTTAAAAAGGTGGATTTACCGCTGCCGGAAGGACCTAAAACAACAACCTTTTCCCCTTTTTTAATATCGCAGGAAACGCCTTGCAAAACCTTGGTTTTTCCGAAATATTTATAAAGATTTTTTATAGAGAGATAAACGTTATCTTTCATCTTTTTTCATCCTTTTTTCAATAAGTTTTTGCACCAGCGTCAAAATCATAACGACGGCAAGATAAATTATTGCGGCGGCGATAATGAATTCCATATAATAACTCGTCATCGTACCGAATTTATCGGCGTACCCCAACAAATCTCTCACCTGTTTTCCGCCGACGGTAATTGCGACGTAGCAAACGACGGAAGTTTCTTTTACGAGAACGATTATTTCGTTAAAGATTGCGGGAACGACCGTTTTGATTGCCTGCGGAATAACGACTTTAATCATAGTCGTACCCCAGCCTAAACCTAAACTTCTGCCCGCTTCCATCTGCCCTTTATCAACGGAGTTTATGCCCGACCTTATAATTTCCGCCATATACGCGCCCGAATTAACTCCGAACGCTATTATAGGAACGATTATGTTGGTGGACGCCTTATACGCCGTAACCATTATGGCGTTGCACATTAAAAGCAATTGTAAAAGAGTAGGCGTTCCCCTGATAACGGTTATGTAAACGCCCGCCACTTTATCTAAAATCTTTATAAAAATATTGTTTTTGGGCGCGATTTTTACCACGGCGCAAAGAACGCCTATAAAGAAACCTATTATTACCGCGCCGAGCGCTATAAGCAGAGTAATTCCGAGACCCTGAAAAACAGAATCCCGGAAACCCCAGACGATATTAATTTTATCTATTAAATTCATATTCTTTTATTTTGCTAAGTTGTAAGCGCCGCTGTGTTTATTGATAAGATAATCTACTACGCCGTCTTCTTTTAACTTAGCGAGAACGTAGTTGATATTGCTTAAAAGTTCGGTCGCTTCTTTGTTTAAGTACAAAGCGTAAGATTCGGGTTCCGCGTTAATCTGGAAGCATTCCAGTTCGGAATTGTTTTTGCAGATAGATTTTGCGGGCAATTCGTCGATAACGACCGCGTCGATTTTACCGCCGATATCGTTTGCCGCTACGACCGCGTTTTTGTATTCGATATAACTTGCGCCCGTGCCTTCGAGCTCGCCTTTAACGTGATTTCCGTCATCGTCTTTGGTTCCGTCAACCGCGTCTTCGACAAGCCAGCAACCGGTGGTAGATTCCTGCATGCCCATCTTTTTACCGGAAAGTTTGGTTAAGTCGATTTTACCGTCGGTTAAGTCCGCTTCGGAAAAAGTTCCTTTCTTAACGATTACGTATTGAACGGAAGTCGTGTAAGAATCGGTGAAGATACCCGTTTCGCTACGTTCCGCGTTTACCGTAATGCCTGCCGCGCCGACAGCCCATTTATCGTTCTGAACGTTAGTAAAAATTGCGCCGAACGCAACGTCTTTTACAACGAGATTGTATCCTAAAATGTCGCAGATTTCGCTCATAAGGTCGATATCGGAACCGACGACTTCGCCGTTTTCGTTAAGATATTCGAAAGGCGCAAATCCCGATTCGGTATAAACGGTGATGGTCTGCTTGCCGTTCGAACCGTTATTTTCACCGCAAGCGGTAAGCCCTAAAAGGCAACCTGCGGTTAAAACAAGCGTAAATAAAAGCGTTAATAATTTTTTCATAGTTGTTTCTCCTTGCGCCACGCGCTAACTTCTTTTGAATTTATGCGCTTATTATAATTCCGCTTTTTTTATTTGTCAAACAATTTTTGCATATTTTTCAAAAATTTTTGATATTTTTTCATTTTTATGTGTTATTTTGCATAATTTTATGAATATTTATTTTATTTATACATAATACCCGACGTAAACCGATGTTTTCACCGTTAAACCGCAAACACCATAAATAATTAACCCCGACCTAGCGAAAACCTGACCGTTACCCCGCCGGAAAACGGAAAAAGGCGATAATATCCCCACCCCCTACAAATTCCTGCGCTTCGGAGACGAATATTTTCGGGCGGGCGGCGTTATTTTTGTAACCACGGGCGAATTTACGTTCGTTTAATTGTGTAAAATTTAAAAATAAAAACCCGAGCGGAAAATCGCCCGAGTATATAGTAGTTAAAAGTATACGTTTTCATTTTTTACCGAAAACTGCATTTTCGGTTGCGGTTTTATAAAAAATCAGATAATTTTCGTAAGTTCGTTTACGTCTTTTAAGATAAGGTCGGGGTGAATATCCCCTTTTTCGGCTTGTTCTTCGGTAGAATGACCGGTTAAAACCAAAACGGTGTTAAAACCGCCGTTCACGCCGAAAGCAATATCGGTAAGAAGAAAATCGCCCACCATGGTAACGTCTTCTTTACTTACGTTCAGGGCTTTAATAACGTTTTCCGCCATAATGCCGTAAGGTTTACCCGTTATAACGTCGGGGGTTCTGCCGCTGCTCTTTTCGAACAGGCGCATAAACGAGCCTACGTCGGGAACGGGCGCGACGGGCGCGGGACAAGTAGCGTCGGGGTGGGTCGCGATATATTTTTTGCCGAAAACTAAAAGTTCGTTTGCGATTTCCAACTTTTTATAGGTAAGTTCTTTATCGAAAGTAAGCAAAACGGCGGTCGCGGTTTCCCCCGTTTTCACCCCTTTGGACTTTATATATTCGGTAACGTTTTCCGTCGCCACAGGAAAGAAAACGTCGTCTTTCATATTATCCGAGATATAATCGATTGCCGATTCTAACGAAGAATAGAAAAAATCGCCGTCCTTCCAAAGTCCCATTTTAGAAAGTTTTCGTATATAAAAATCTTTGGTAACGGAAGAATTGTTGGTAAGGTACCCTACCCGAATACCCTTTCCGCGTAAATAATCCATAGTTTCGGCAACGTTGCCGATAGGTTTATCGCCTACGTACACCGTACCGTCCAGATCGAATAAAAACACCTTGCTTTTCTTTACGTTATCTTTCATTTTAATCTCCGTACGAAAAAAGTATAATTAGTTTACAAAATTTTGTCAACGAAAATAGTTTCCTTTATGTTCCATAGGGAAGTGAGTGAATAGAATGGGCGGTGCGGTTGGTTTCGTACCGCCCGTTATACCTGAAAACTCTTCACGCGGGGTTAGGTATCACGCCCACGCAGTTATAATAAATTTCTACAATCTGACGTTTCTTGCCGTTCGTCTTTTCCGCTTCGTGAACGATGACACGGTCTATAAACTCCCGTACCGTTTCGGGCGTCAGTTCGGCTATTTCCG
>CAKQQY010000003.1 GCA_934271245.1 uncultured Clostridia bacterium
TGATATACGAGAAATGAAGATAAACTACGAAAGGAGCGCTTTAGGGATAGAATTAGGTTCTACGGTAATAAAGAGCGTGCTGTCAGACGAAAGCGGAACGGTCAGGGCGAAAGGGAGCTACCGATGGGAAAGCGAGTATAAAGACGGCCGGTGGACGTATAGCGTAAGCGAAGTGAAAAAAGGATTACGGGCGTGCTATGCGGATTTAATAAAGGACGTAAAAGCGAAATACGGAGAGATACCCGAAAGGTTCGGCTGTATAGGGATATCCGCGATGATGCACGGGTATATAGCGGTAGATAAGGGAGATAATCTGCTGACGGCGTTTCGAACCTGGAGAAACGTAAAACAAGGTGAAGCGAGCAAGAAACTGTCCGAACTGTTTAAGGTGAACGTACCCGAAAGATTTACGGTAAGCCACCTGTATCAGGCGATACTGAATAAAGAAGAACACGTAAAGAGAATAGACAAACTGTTTACGTTGTCGTCGTATACGCACTATCTTTTAACGGGCGAATACGCGGCAGGATATAACGACGCAAGCGGAATGTTTCCGTTAGACGTAAAGACGGGTAAATACGACGCCGATATGGCGGAAAAGTTCGACGCGATTTTAGAAGAAAACGGAATAAACAAAAAGACGGAAGAAATATTTCCGAAACCGATGAATGCGGGGGAACTCTGCGGAGAGTTGACGGAAAAGGGAGCGAGACTATTAGACGAAAGCGGAAGGTTAAAAGCGGGAATAAAGATGTGTCCGCCGGAAGGCGACGCGGGAACGGGACTTGTTTCTACGAATACGATAACGGCGGGGACGGGGAACGTGTCGGCGGGGACGAGCATATTCGCGTCGTTCGTGCTTAAAAAACCGCTGAAAGAAAAGACGTCCGACATAGACGAAATGGTAACGCCGAACGGGTATCCTTTGGCGATGATACATTGCAATAATTGTTCGTCGGAGATAAACGAATGGGTAGGGATGTTTAAGGAACTTCTTAATAAGTTCGGAGTAAATCCTGCGGAGGATAAACTGTTCGGAACGCTTTTTAACGAAACCGAAAAAGCGAAAGGGAAAGCGGAAGGTATAATAGCGTATAACTACACTACGGGAGAACATATAACCAAAGTGAAAGAAGGAAAGCCGCTGATATACAGAAACCCGCAAGGAAAACTTACGCTTGCTGATTTTATGAGAGCGACGATATATTCGTGCGTAGCGACGCTGGCGGTCGGAATGAAAGGACTAAAAGGTAAGACGGACGAAGAGATAACGGAAGTAGTAGGTCACGGCGGATTTTTCAAAACGCCGAAGATAGCGCAGGAAGTAATGAGTAGCGCGTTGAATACGGCAGTCAGCGTGTACGAAAACGCGGGCGAAGGCGGCGCGTACGGAATGGCGCTGCTTGCGTTGTACGCCGTTTGCCGAACGGAAGGGCAACCGCTTGAAGAATTTATTAAGGAGATATTTAAGGATAGAAAAAAATCCACGGTAAAAGCGACGGATTCCGAAAAAGAGAAATTCGAACGGTTTTTAGCCGAATACGAAAAAGGCTTAAAACTGTTCGCCGTTTAACGAAACAGATTAACAAAAACACAACTAAAACGTACACGGGAGCGTTTTTAACGCTCCCGTGTGTTATAAAATTTAACCCTGATCGCCGTCGTCAGGGTTTTTAGTTAAAACGGTTTTAAAAATTCGGTTTGCATTACATACTGTTATTACAATCGGATTGATTTAGTTTTCGGAAGTCAGTTTATCAAACAGGTCTTTCATCAGGGGGTCGCGCTCCAGATAATAGACGTAACACATTTTTTTATCGGTCAGTTCTTCTTCGTAAAACCCGTCAAAGTTCGGGAGCCTGACGTTTTCTATGCGGTAATTCATAAATCGTTGATTGTCGTTAATAAGCCAGGCGACGGCAGCCACGTCGTAAAGAGAAGTAGTCCAAAAATCGCTTTTTGCCCAGTCTTTCATACAGGAGATAGTTTCTTTTGCGAGGTAATCGGCGATAGGCGTCGTTCCGATAAGCCATCTTTCAATCTCGGGTTCGGAAACTTTAAAATGAGAACTTACGCCGAGACACGGTATCTGAACAAATGGAACGCCGCTGTTCATAACCGTTCTGACTGCCGTATAATCTTGTACGAGATTAAATTCTTTTGCGTTATCGAAATGACGCGCTTTGCCGCCGAGCCAGACGACGACGATGTTTTCAATAATAGATTTATCCATTAAAATCGCCGAGGCGACGTCGGTAATCGCGCTTATGCAAACGACATATAAAGGATTTTCGGGGGAATGGTTTTTCGCCCTGTTTACCAGATCTCTTGCAGCCGACGAGTCCACGAAGTCGGTTTCTTTTGCCGGCGGGTTTTCTCCCGTAAATTCGGAAAAAGGCTTGTTTATTACCTTGTATAAACGTTCTTCGTAAGAAATTTTGTTTTTTAAATAGGTAGAAGAACCTTTAAAAAGGGGATAATCCACTTTCATTATGTCGAAAATTTCCTTAACCGTTTCGTAACTTTTTTCCATGCCTTCTTTCGGGGAAGAAACTTTTGTGCTGAAAAACGGAGAAGCATAAACCGCTTTAAGATTAAGTCGGTCGCTATTTCTGATAAGATAAGCGAGAGCGTAGCGATCGTCTATTTCGTTGTAGGCGTCGGTGGCTAAAACGACGTCTACGTTTCTTTTCGGACAGGAAAGATTCTTCAAAAATAACTTTTTATCCATAAATCACCTTATAAAAATAAGTACTGTTAAAAAGTTTCCTTAAAATTATATTTTTTTATTTTAATCAAAACATCCGACGAAACAATAAAAAGTTAAAAAAAGAGGTAAAATCTTAAAAATAACGTCGAAAATCGAAAAAATCAATTCTAAACACAGTATAAATAATTTAAAAAATAAAGTCAACGGGTTAAACAAAAAAGACAAAACAAAAGAGTAAATGTCTGTTTAATGATATTTTATGTATGTACCGTGTATTGCATAAAAGCGGAAAACGAAGGATAATACCATTGAAAAAGATAAAGGAGAAAATGCGATGTTATCTAAAAAAAGACTAAAAAAAGCGGCAATTTCCGTTTTAACGGTTATTGCGACTCTATGCATGTGTTTCGCTGCGGGTTGCAACAAACCGGAAGAAAAGATAACTCTTTTAGACGAAGCGGACAGACCTTCCGCCGTAGTATCGAGAGAGTTTGACGCGATGTCGATAGTAAGCGATACCAACGGTTATGAGTTGGAACTTACCGAGTGTTTTTACCTCGACGGCAATATGCAAAGGGTTAACATAGAAGTTTACGACGGAACAAAATTTGTTCCCACCGTCGAAAAAGAAGTTATGTTAACCTTAAAAATTAAAGGCGGAACCTTTATAAAAGAAACGACGATAAAAGTCGAAGCGCCCGTATCCGCCATACAGGAAGAGTTTATGGGCAGTTGGAACGACGAAGGCGTAGGTAAAACCGTAACGGCGCAGAGTGAATATTTAACCGAGGGCGCCGAATCCGTAATAAAAGTAAAATATATGGGTTCTTTAGGTTCAACCGTTTCCGGCCCCGGAATCGGAGGATTTTATTATAACAGCAGAGACGTTCTGCCGTTCTCCGTAACCGACTGGTCGAATGCCGTAATGGTAATGGATATTTATAATCCTATGGACGTGAATCTTGTGATTTATTACTGCATAATAAAAGACTCGGGAACGTGGACGTCCGAAATAACGGGGCAGTACGGTCAGCAAAGATACGCGCTTCTGGAAGCGGGTACCTGGACGAAAGCGGTTCTTTCTCTCAACATGTTGGGGATAGACTATAACATGTACGAAAAGTATAACGGGTATATGTATATTGCGTTCAGGGCGTCTTTTGAAACGATGCCGGAAGTAAAACCGTTTGAGTGGACGATGTATATCGCTAATATGGACATTACCGATTATTCGAAGGAAAGGTTCCCTGACTTGCAGACAAAACGTCCCGATCAGTTACTTGACGAGATGGACGGTGACGCAGATGACAAGGAAACTTATAAACACCTGCTTGAAGAAAACAGCGATTTCAGATATGCGAACATAAAGACGGAAGCGAAAATAGTTTCGTACGAAGCGGAAAATTTAACAAAACCGAACGACAATTCCGGCGATTACTTAAATAAATATACCGTTCATGCGAACAAGGCCGATATTACCGAAGCCGGAGCGGTGTTGTATTCAACCCCATTATATTATAAGAACGCAGGGTATTACGTGCTGACGGAAGAACAGAAGAAAATAGATTTCAGCAAAGCGTTCTTAACATTTGACGTATACAATCCGAACGACATTGACCTTGATTTCTATCTTGTAAATTCGCTTTCTATGTATATAAACTACTCTGTCGTAAAGGCCCAGGCGACGGCAAAATCCTGGACGAAGATAGAATTATCCTTAATGTACTTGACAGTCGGCGAAGCGTATGCGTTCGCGGCGTCGCTCGGCGGGATAAGGATGGATTACGAGACGTTGAACTATTATATAGATAACGCGGAAATAATAGAAAAAGACGTGCCTACTATCGAAGACAAGGCAGCGGCGTTAACCGATGTGGAAAACGAAATCGCAACGCACGGTTCTTACAATTTTAACGAAACAAATATTCCGACGGACATCAACGGCGTATCCTGGATAAAGGTCGACAACAAAGATGCGAAAGAAGCGGAAGGAAAGAAGTTCCTGCAAGTAAAAGTAAACTTTGAAGAGTTCTCTACGGTAAGCGTGGCGTTTGCTTATTCGGCGGGCGCGGCGGTGTACAAATTCAGTTTCGGATATAAACACGGCGACACGACAGTATTTGCTTACAACAACTATCAGGGAAACAAAACCATTTTGGGATCGATGAAATTCGGTCTGCCGCAAGGAAGTTCGGGGTTGAGAATATATGAGAACGGCGTTAAAGTAGTAAATCACGGCTCGACGGTATGGTCATACTATTCTACCGTAAACAATTACTCTTCCGCCAGCGGCAATATGAGTACCGGCACGGATTATATATTCGAATTCGAATTAGAAAAATGCGCGGGCGATATGAGAATATGCTTCGGCGCTTCGTCGGTCATCAAGAGTGTAGAGTGGAAGGAAACGGACGGTGTCTCGGGAGGAGGTTCGGGCGAAGATCCCGAAGTTCCCGTTGGCGATGATCTCGCGAAAAATACGCTTAAACACTTACTGCCCGAAAATACGGATTTCAGATATGCGGGAATAGTAACGGAAGGCAATATCGTAACTTATAAAAAAGAGAACTTAACAAAACCCAACGAAGAAGCAAGCGAATTCGTAAACAAATATACTATTAAAGCGAACAAAGAAGATACCACCGCGGGAGGACCGGTGCTTTATTCGGCTCCGCTGTATTACTCAAATCAGGGCAAATACGCTTTGACCGAAGAAGAAAAAGCCTTGGATTTTGCAACAGGCGAAATAAGGTTCGACTTCTATAATCCTAATTCGTTTAACATCGATATATATATAGCAAACAGTTTGTCGGCGTATATAACCGGATTCCCGAGAGCAACGGCGAAAGCCAACTCCTGGACAAAGATAGCGTTACCCTTGTCGGGTGTAAGCGTGGGCGAAGAATATTCCTTCGCGGTGTCGGTCGGCGGCAACAGAATGGAATACAAAACGTTAACTTACTATATAGACAACGTTGAATTCGGCGAAAAACCGGCAGACACAACGGTAACTCTTTCCGCAGCGGAAACGGAAATCGCAACGCACGGCTCGTATACGTTTAACGCTACGAATAACCCCGTAGACGAAAACGGCGTATCATGGATAAGAGTCGACAACAAAAAAGAAAAAGAGACGGAAGGAAAGAAATTCCTGCAAGTAAAAGTAAGTTTCACGGAATTTTCTACGGTAAGCGCGGGATTCGCGTATACCGCGGGCGCGGCTGTTTATAAATTCAGTTTTGGTTATAAACACGGCGATACTACTGTCATCGTATATAATAATTATCAGAACACCAAAGCAATCTTCGGAACGATGAAATCGGGTCAGCCACAGGGAACTTCGGGATTAAGAATATATCAGGGCGACCTTAAAGTTGCCGACCACGGCTCAACGGTATGGTCTTACTATTCGACTGCGGGCAATTACGCTTCCGCAAACGGTAACTTCTCCGTCGGAACAGATTATGTGTTTGAATACGATTTAACTAAATGCGCAGGGGAATTGAAACTTAACTTCGGTTCTTCGTCTGAAATAAAATCGGTGGAATGGAAAGAAACTTCCGGCGTAACGCCCGTTGACCCCGGAACTGAAACGAATAATACTTTATCTTACGTGGAAAGTCAGATTTCCGCAAACGGGAAATACGATTTTAACGCAGCTAACAATCCCGTAGACGAGAACGGCGTATCCTGGATAAAGGTCGATAATAAAGCGGCAAAAGAAGCGGAAGGCAAAAAAACTCTGAAAGTAAAAGTAAGTTTTAAGGAATTCTGTACGGTAAGCGCGGGATTCGCGTATACCGCGGGCGCGGCTGTTTATAAATTCAGTTTTGGTTATAAACACGGCGATACTACTGTCATCGTATATAATAATTATCAGAACACCAAAGCAATCTTCGGAACGATGAAATCGGGTCAGCCACAGGGAACTTCGGGATTAAGAATATATCAGGGCGACCTTAAAGTTGCCGACCACGGCTCAACGGTATGGTCTTACTATTCGACTGCGGGCAATTACGCTTCCGCAAACGGTAACTTCTCCGCCGGAGTAGATTACGTGTTCGAATATGACTTAACTAAATGTGCAGGGGAATTGAAACTCAACTTCGGTTCTTCATCGGTAATAAAATCGGTGGAATGGAAGTAAAAGCAGATTTTCGGGAAAAAACCGAAAAGTGACGACGGCTACGACTTTTAGTAAAATAAAAGTCGTAGTTTTCATTAACGAATACCGAAAAACATATTGACAAATAAAAACGGGATAACTATCATAAATTAAAGCGAAAAGAAATAAAAACCGTAAAAAGGAATAAGAAAAATGGACGTAGTAAGAACGGGAATAATAGGTTTAGGACAAAGAGGAAAAGGGCTTTTAAATACCGTACTCGTTTGTGAACGAGCGAAAGTCGTCGCGCTTTGCGACGCGTACGAAGACCGCGTTGAAGAAGCGGCTGAAACGGTAAAAGAAAAGAAAGGCTTCGAACCGAAAAAGTATGCCGATTATAAAGAACTGCTTGCGGACGAAAACGTAGACGCGGTAATAATCGCGTCGTCCTGGGACGAACATATCCGTATGGCGATAGAAAGCATGAAAGCGGGTAAAATCACGGCGATGGAAGTCGGCGGCGCGTACGACGTGGAAGAGTGTTGGGAACTCGTCAGAACGTACGAACAGACAAAAACGCCGTTTATGATGCTCGAAAACTGTTGTTTTAACAAGTTCGAACTGTTGGTTACGTCGCTTGCGAGAGCGGGCAAACTCGGCGAAGTCGTGCATTGCCACGGGGCGTATCGTCACGATTTAAGAAAAGAAGTTCTGGGCGGCAACGTAAACAGGCATTACAGACTCGACAATTACGAAAAACGCTGCGCGGAAAATTATCCTACCCACGAGTTGGGTCCGATTGCGAAACTTCTCGATATAAACAGGGGAAACAGAATGATGACTTTGACTTCCGTCGCAAGCAAGGCGGCGGGGCTGGAAGAATTCGCTAAAACCGACGGTAATCCGGATAAAACGCTCATCGGCAAAAAATTTAAACAAGGGGACATAGTAAGCACGATAATCACTTGCGCGAACGGCGAAACGATAACGCTTACTCTTAACACGACCCTTCCCGTATACTATTCGAGAGAATTCGAAGCGTACGGAACGAAAGGTCTTTGCCGTCAGGAAGAAAATCTCGTCGCGATAGAGGGCGACTGTAATTTAGAAGAATTCTGGGATCCCGAAAAATTCGTGCTTAAACATATAAATAACGCAGAAAATTATGCTAAATATCTTCCCGCATACTGGAAAGACATAACGCAGGAAGAAATGGATTTAGGACACGGCGGAATGGACTATTACACTCTCATTACTTTTTTTAACGCGGCAATAAACGGCGAAGAAATGCCCGTAGACGTGTACGACGCGGCTTCCTGGGCGTGCATAACGGCGTTGTCGGAACAGTCAATCGCAACGGGCGGAAGCGTTCAGTCGATACCCGACTTTACCTGCGGCAAGTGGCTGAAACGTAAACGCAAAGACGTAGTGGAATTCCCGAAAGTCGATTAGAAAATAAAATTTTAAAGATAAAATATAATAAGTAAACCCCCGCTGTCATAAAAAACAGCGGGGGTTTTATCGCATAAAAATTAAAATTCGACTTTAAGACCGTCGTAAGCAACCGTCATACCGTAAGGTTCGGCGGCTTTTTTCATCGTTTCGTAGGTATCTATGCCGTTGTAGTCGGAAAAGTGAGTTAAAAAGTATTTTGCCGAAGGTTTTAAAACGTTCAGTTCCGTCAGTTTGTTTTTAACGCGTACGTTTTGCCACAACTGCATATGTCCGCCGAATTCTTCTTTCATGGTGCAGTAAGTGCAATCGGCGGTAACCGCGTCCAGTCTGACGTTATTGTTATACAGATAATCGTAAATTTCCTGCGAAGGTTCGGGAGAGTCGAGCAAATGAAGATATGATTGACCGTTTCTTTCGATTAAATAAATCAAACTGTCTTCTTTGGGCATATGGTTGACGTAAAACGAAGTTACTTTATAATCGTCCATAAAAAAGGTCTGATTTTTTTCGATTTTTACTAAATTTACGGTTTGTAAAACTCTGTCGGAAAAGAAAGATACTTCACGGAACAGGCTAATGACTTTTTCGTTGCCGTAAACGTTAAGCACTTTTTCTATTTCCGGCGACGTTTTGCGTATCGAAGTAACTCTTAACGCCAGGTCCTGCGGATAGTAATGGTCTTCATGCGAGTGAGTGATAAGCAGGTGTTTGATTTTACCGAATAAAACGTCGTTTTTGGTCATATTGCAATAAGAATCGGCGGAAAAATCGATTGCGACTTTCTCATCGAGAATAAATCCCGAACGGGTGCGAATTTCTTTACCTTTAACCTTTCTTGCGTTTTTGCATACGGGGCAATCGCAGTACATTGACGGAATACCCGTGCAACCTGCGGTACCTAAAAAAGTCAGTTTCATATAAATCTCCTTATAATTTAGCGTTGTCCTGACGGATTTTCAGCCTTTTCAAATACTGTTTAGGAGAAAATCCGTATTTTTTCTTAAAATTATAAATAAGGTGGCTGGAAGAAGAGTAACTATACATTTCCGCCAGTTCTTCTAATGTGTAAGAAGAGTTTTGCAACAGATTAGTTATCTGTTCGAGTTTTAATCCGTCGATAAAACTGCGTGGATTAACGTTAAAATATTTGTTAAAAAGGTATCTGACGTGTTTTTCGCAATAACCGAATTCCGAAGCGATATCTCCCGTGGTAAGTTTTTCTTTAATGTGAGCGTTTATATAAAGAACCATTTTATCGAGCATGGTGTGGTTGTTGCTCGAATCGAAATTAAAAATGTCGATAAACTTGAAAAGTTTTTGCGTAAACATCGAGCAGGCGCGACTTACGTTCAGAAAAGAACGGCTTTGAAGCAATCTTATATGGTTTATCGCGTCGGCAAGTTCCTTGTCAAAATCGATATCGGCGGAGCAATAAACACCGTCAAATTCCTGGTCGTAGTTTTGAATAATGTACCAGTAACAAACGAAGTGCCATTTTTGCACGGAGGATTTAATCAGGTCCATTTTTTGCATAGAACCGAAAAAAACGCTGCGCGGAGGCAATTCGGTTTTTGTCCTGTCGCGATATATAACTTCCCCTGTCCCTTCTAACGAAATAATTAAGCATTTCATATGGGGAGAACCTATACAGGGCGATTCGTTGCAGGCGGTAAAAAAGGAGTTATAGACGGTTTTTAACTGACAAAAACAGGTGTTTTCGTATGTGTTTATGCCAAATGTCTGTTCTTTTACAACAATGATATCCTTATTTTTCATAATTTTCCACCTTCCGAAAAAAGAAATATCGGCAATAACAGGTTATGATTTAAGTTTATTTTATTTAGTAAAACGGAATTTGTCAATAGTTAAAAACGAAATATTTTTTAAAGGGCAAAAAGGTTCGTTATATGATATTTTTTGTTTGAATACAGTATTGCAAAGGCAATAAAATAAATATAAAATATTTTTACCGATATTGTGATTAAGGGAAAAGAAAAATGAAAGGAAAAATTTTATCTTGTATCTTAATAGTTGTTTCGCTTTTTTGCGGAATAACGATAAGCGGATGTTCGGGCAATAAAAACGCCGACGTATGGTGCGCTTTAAGTTCCGAAACTTTTTTGCAAGACGCGGGAGTAAAAACCGATGCGAGAAGAAGTCTCGATTTGCACGGCATAAAAGGAGAAACGGAATCCGGTCAGATAATCATAACCGCAAAAGAAAATATAAGCAACGTGGATATCGCCGTCGAAGCCCTTAAAAACGGAAATAAAAGAATTGAAGCAGACTGTATAAAGGTGTACGCGGAAAAATACGTTGAAATAGACGACCCGTATCTTAATTCGGGAAACACAACTATAACGTTTCCCGCGCTCGTCGGGTTTTATCCCGACGCGTTAGTGCCGTTCTCTCTTTATAAATCTTATAAAGAAGATAAAATAAAGGAAGGGGAAAATCAAGGAATCTGGATTGACGTGGAAATACCTCTTACCGCGGAAGCGGGGGAATACGTCGGAGAATTTACCGTTACGTTAAACAGGCAGAAATATCCCGTTCCCGTAACGCTGAAAGTTTACGACGTGGAAATGCCGGAAAAAGTACATAGTCGTTCGGCAATGAATATCTGGCATACGCAACTCGAATTCGGCGAAAAAAGCAATTATGACGAAAATACCAATCAGAGATATTACGATTTTTTGCTTTCGAAAAGGTTGTGTTCGGCTTACGTTCCCATGGACAAGAGAGAAACGATAGAAGATTTCGTGGATTATATGGTGGAAATGGCGTTGAATCCTAAAGTGACGGCGTATAAAATCTGGCATAACTACCTGAATCTGGAAGAACCGACGCATTTATCGTTAAACGCGCCGACGCTTATATATCTGCCAATGCCCGAAAGACAGGCAAAATACGAAAAGGCGTGCGAACAGACGTATAACGGAATGATAAACGTTTTTTCCTTGATGCTTAAAAAGAATCTTGAGAAAATCGACGAATATCCCGATCTCGATTTGTTCGAAAAGGCGATATTCCATTTCGAAGACGAACCCACAAGGGGATACAGAACGGAAAGAACGAAAAAGTTCAGCGAAATATTAACCAAAGCAAAAAGAGATTTTATAAAAAGTAACGCCGAAGAGTTTGAAAAACATCCGACGCTTAAAAACAGTTTGTTAAACTGCGTAAGAGATATAACCCCCACGGATATTTTAGACGAATCCTTAACGGTGTCCGAAAAAGCGGACGGTACTCCCGATTACGAAAAGGGAGACGGCGTAACCTTGTGGTGCGTGCATTGTTATAAAGTTGAAAGTTCGGTTGCGAGAGAAATAATCAAAGAAAGGCAAAAATACGGCGAACAGTTCTGGTGGTATAACTGTACGAGAACGTCTCCCGCGCCGTCCTATTATCTCGAAGCGGTCACGATGAACATTCGGTTGCAGAGTTGGCAACAATACGAACACGACTTTAAGGGGGTTTTATATTGGGACGTAGTTCATTGGCAGGACCTTCCCGACAACGACCCTTTCAAAAGCCTGAAATATTATTCGTACGGTAACGGAGAAGGAATATTATTGTATCCCGGGTATAGGTATAACGTAAAAACCCCGATAAGCAGCATAAGGCTGGAAAATATTTTTCAGGGGCAGGAAGATTACGAATACCTGTATATGTTAAACGAGTATCTGTCGGAGTATAACGACCGAAACGGCACCGACTACGACGCGCATAAACTGACGGGCGCGCTTACTTCGGATTTGCACTCCGGTTCGTATCTGAAAAAAACGGCTACGGCGGAAATGCTCGAAGAAAAGAGATTGTTGATTTTAAATCTTTTAGAACTTTGTTCCGTCGGCAATACGGGAAAAGCGATAGAAAAAATAAACGAATTTTATAAATAAACAGGAGAAAAAAATGAAGATAGTATTTTTCGGCGACAGCATAACCGATATGGGCAGAGATAAAAGCAAAGATTTTAATCCTTACGCCTACGGTATGGGCTATGTTTACGTGATTACATCGAAACTCAGCGAAAAAAATCCTACCGAGCATACGATATACAATCGCGGCATCAGCAGTAACAGAACGATTGACTTGTATTCGAGAATAAAACCGGACGTCTGGGCGTTGGAACCCGACGTTTTAAGTATTCTCGTAGGCGTAAACGACGTATGGTTCGATACTCACGAAGTAAAGAACGGACTGGAAATAGACCGCTTCGAAGAAATGTATCGGATAATCATAGAAAACACGTTAAAAAAACTTCCTAAGGTAAAGATAGTCCTTATGGAACCGTTTATCGAACTCGGCAAAGCGACGGAAGAAAAATGGGATTCTTTCGTTAAAGTGAAAGACTATGCGAAAATCGTGAAAAAACTTGCCGAAGAATACGGTTTGTTCTTTTTGCCGCTGCAGGAAAAATTAGACGAACTTTCGGCAAAATACGGACCCGACGTCGTAACTTACGACGGGGCGCATCCGGCAATGGGCGGAATCGCGCTGATTGCAAACGAATGGATAAAACTTTTCGAAAACGAAATCGATAAGTAGAGAAATCTTTTTAAAGGAGAGGAAAATGAAAAAGAAAATTTTAGTTGTTTTGATGGCCATAATATGCTGTTTCGGAGCGGTAACCGTAAGCGGTTGCGGCGAAACAAAAAGCGAAAGCGTCGCTACGGTATGGACGGCGTCGTCTTCCGAAGTGTTCGTGCAAGACGTTATACCTGAAACCTTCCCCGAAGCGAAATTAAATTTGTCTGCCATGAAAGGAGAAACGGAGTCGGGGCAGATAATGATTACGGCAAATAAGTATATTCGCGGAATAAACGTGGAAACGGCAGATTTGACGGACGAAAACGGGTCGGTAATCGCAAAGGAAAACGTAAAAATTTACGGCGAACACTACGTCGAAATAACAAGTCCTTATATCAACAGTGGAAATACCAACGTTACGATAGCCGCGCCTGCGGGGTTTTATCCCGACGCATTGATTCCTTACGCCAACTTTCAGGCAAAAAGAGAAGACAGAGTGGAGGCGGGCAATAATCAGGGGATATGGGTAGACGTTAAAGTTCCCGAAAACGCAAAAGCAGGCAATTATACTTCCGTTATAAAATTAACGTTAGGCGAAGAAAAAGAAACGGTAACCGTTCCGATAACCTTAAAAGTATACGATATGCAGATGCCCGTGGAGGTGCATAGTCGTTCGGCTTTCAATATCTGGTACAGCCAGATTGCGAGCGGCGAAAAAGAAAATTACACGGCGGAAACCAATCAGAAATATTTTGATTATTTACTCGAAAAAAGATTGTGTTCGAGTTCCGTGGACCCCAATAAACGTACGAATTTAAGTCAATACATCGATTATATGGTAGAACTCGCAATGAATCCCAAAGTAACGACTTATCAGGTTCAGAACGTGTTTTTAGGCATAAAAAATCCGAACTTTTTGGCTGAAAGACCGCCCCAGTCGGTAGGAAAGAGCGAAGAAGAAATAGCAAAACTTAAAACCGAAGCGGAAAACACCGCATACGCCGGCATTAAAAACGTATTTACTAAGATTTTGGAAAAGAACGTTTCTAAGATAGAAGAAGACGGCGAAAAGTACGGCAAACTCAATATGTTTAAGAAACTCGTGTTTTATTTCCAGGACGAGCCGACAAGGGGATATAGGACGCAGATGATAAAAAAGTTTAACCAGATAATGACGCAGGTGAAACGCGACGTTATTTCGGAAAACCAAGCGACGTTCACTAAATATCCTTTCCTTGCGGAAAGTTTAAAAAACGACGTTCGCGATATGACGCCTACCGATATTATAGACAGCGATTTGTTCGTTTCGGATAAGCCCGACGGCACTCCCGATTACGAAAAGGGAGACGGAACGACTTTGTTTGTCTTGCATTGCTATAAATTCAACAGCGAATCGGCAAGAGCCATTATAAAGAAACGTCAGTCTTACGGCGAACAATACTGGTGGTACACCTGCGTAAGAAATTCTCCCGCTCTCTCGTATTACGTGGAATCCAAAACGATGAATATGAGATTACAGGGTTGGCAACAATTCGAATACAGTCTGCTCGGCGTATTGTATTGGGACGTCGTGCAATGGGGATATTTCCCCGATTATAACCCATATAAAACCCTTGAAATGGGGAACGGTTGGGGCAACGGCGAAGGCGTGCTTTTATATCCCGGTCAACCCTACGGAGTAAACGGACCCGTAAGCAGCATAAGAATGGAAAATATATTCCAGGCTCAGGAAGATTACGAATATCTTTATATGTTGAACGAATATGTGGAAGAATATAACAAAGCGAACGGAACGACGTTTAACGTTCACGATATTGTCGGCAATATGATAAAAGATTTGCACGAAGGAACTTTCATCAAGGAGAGCGCGACGCCCGCTCAACTCGAAAGTTGCAGAATAAGAGTGCTTAACATATTAGAAAAATTTACGAAAGGCGACGCCGACTCCGCGATAGCGGATTTACAGAAAGAAGCGGCGTAAAGGAGAAAAAATGAAATCAGTTAAAAAAGCGATGTTGTTCGCTCTTGCGGGAACGATTTGCGTCGGCGCGACTGCGTGCGGGGCGAATCCGTCGAGCGACGACGAAGAATCGAAAACGGCTAATATCAAAGCCATTATTTGTGGTTACGACAACGATTGGTTAAAAGACAACATACAAAGGTTCAACGCTCTTTATAAAGAAGAGGGTTACGAAGTAAAACTCGTTCTGGAAGATTCCGATATTAACTCCGTATACGACGTAAAAAACAAAAGGAAAAACGATACCGACCTTTATTTCGATTATAACAAGGTAAATATGTTGGTAGATTCTTCTTATTCGGTTATGAGAGAAGAAGGGGTTTGCTTGCTCGAAGATTTATCCGACGTATTCGATTCGGTTGCTTTGAATTCCGAGAAAAAGGAAGAAGGGAGTAAAACCATAGGCGAAAAAATGAAATCGAAGAACGCTGCGTTGTTAAACAGATGCAGATATACGGGACTTAGTTCGTCGCAGGAAAAATATCCCGGGCTGTACGCGTTGCCTAACGCCACCAGCACGACCGGTATTTATCTTAACAAAAAAGCGTTGACGACGCTCGGGTATTCTATGGACGATTTGCTTACTACCGACGCGTTGCTCGATATGTGCGACGAAATAGTAGAAGGTTACGATATAAACGAAAAGGACTATCTGACCAAATTTTTCCCCATAGCGTACGCAGGTCAGAATGCGGGCGGATACCCCGGATATATGTTCGATTATTATCTTGCGCAGTATATGGGAGAAGAAGATTATATTAATTTCTGGAAATTCAATCCGAAGCAAGGTACGGTACAGGAAAACGGTTATTCCGTTTACGAAGATCCCGCGATATTGGAAAGTTTAAGAATAATATCGGAACTTGTTAACACCGATTTGACGCAGGCAGGTTACGCTTCCGCCACGCACGGAGCGGCGCAGGGCAGGGTCTTTACGGGAACCTCAAACGAGGGATATAAACAAGGGTCTTTGTTTATGGTTTCGGGCGACTGGATGTATAAAGAATCGGAAAAAGACTACGAAAAATACTTGAACGACGTAATTGCGATAAAAGCGCCGGTAATTTCCGCTCTCGGTATGAAACTCGGTCTTTGCGGCAAAACGCACGAAGTAAAAGTAGACGACTATCAGGGAAGAAAAGATCATTGTCCCGAATGCGAAACGAAATTGAGAGAAGTGGTAAAACTTGCGGACGAATATAACTACGAGCAGAAAAGTAACGCCGAAATAGCGCGGCAAACGGGCGTTTCCGAAGAAAACGTTAAAAGAATCAGAGCGGCAAGGGGATACGTTATCGGCGGCGAAGGAGAAAACGTAGCGTTTATACCTTCATACAGTAACGCAAAAAAGGTGGCTAAACTCTTTTTACGTCATTTATTTTCTAACGACTGGCAAAAAATATTCGAAGAAAAAGCGCTTGTAAATTCCGTACTGGATATGGGCGAAACCGCCGACGTAAGTTCTATGAACGACAGACAACGTTCTTTATACGAAAAGACCAAAGGGTATAATGCAAAAACTCTTTATCCCGATAAATCCAACAAGTTGAGAATGGCTATCGGCGGATATTTCCCCGCAACTTCGACGAATCTGGGCGTGTTTTTCGGTCTTGCGTATTCTCATAAACATTCAGCGCCGCAATTCACTGCCGAAACCGTATATAAAAACAATAAAGAATATATAAAACTAAACTGGCAGGTTTACTTAAAAGCGGCGGGGTTATAAAATGTCAAAACCATTTATGAGCGAAAAAAACAAAGACAGAATATTCATCGTCTTAATGCTTATAATTCCGATATGCCACTTTCTCGTGTTCTGGCTTTACGTAAAAGGGAAATCTCTTTTGATAGCGTTTCAGAACGAGTTTACGGGCGAGTTTTCTCTCGAACACTTTCAAAGGTTTTTTACGCAGTTCAAACTGGATATAGAACGCGGCGGAATGCTTAAAAACGCTATATCGAACACTCTTATAACGGCGTTTATAGGTTTGCTTATCAACTCTCCGCTTGCGGTTTTAACGTCGTATATGCTCTTCAAAAAGTTTTATGGACATAATTTTTTCAGGGTAGTGTTTTATCTTCCCGGAATATTCGGAACGGTAATTTGTACGATGATGACTAAATATATTTTAGACGCCACCGGACCTATCGTTATGATTTTAAGAGATATGGGAGTCCGTTTACCGCCCGACGTTTTAATTTCGGGACTATTAAACAATAACACGACGGGTCGCGCGACTTACTTTATAACAATGATTTCGGTAGGCGGCGGGTCTATATTACTGCTTACGGGCGCGTTACAAAAAATACCCAAAGACTTGTTTGACGTGGGCAAAATCGAAGGAATGGGAATGTTCAGAGAATTCTGGTACGTAGCGGTGCCTTGTTCGTGGAGCACGATAGGCATAATGTGGGTAATGTCGTTTGCTTCCGTCTGGGGCGAGTATTCGAGATCGTATTTGCTGACGGGCGGAGCCTACGGAACGAGTACGTTAGGGTATTATTTGTTTGCCAGAACTCTTGCTTCTACAACCGGCAACGAAAGTTATAACTATCCTGCCGCGATAGGTATTGTTTTAAGCGCGATTGTAATACCGCTTACCTTACTTTTAAGGTGGGTTTCTACGAAAATCGTGACCGACGTGGAATTTTAAGGGGACGATATGACAAAAACTAAAAAAAGATTCGGAATAAAAAACAGATGGCGCGCGTTTTCCCGACAAGAAAAAATAGTATTGCCCGTTTATTACGCGATACTGTTGATCTTCGCTGTATGGGCGATGTTGCCGGTAATGTTTGCCGTATTGAATTCTTTTAAATCGTTGGAGGGATACTATTCGTCGCCGATAGGGTTGCCAAGGCAATTTCAATTTTCCAACTATATAAACGCGCTTACCATAACTTATAGAAACAATACCGTTCTTAAAATGTTTTTTAACACGATAATATTCGTGACGACGTTTTTGTTTGCGAATATGGCGTCGAGCATATGCACTGCTTACGTGCTTTCGAAGTTTAAGTTTATCGGCAGAAACTTTTTATACGGTCTGGCGATAGTGATCCAGATAATTCCCATATACGGAACTCAGACCGCCGCGTATATGTTATGCGACGAACTGGGTCTTGTCGATAACATATGGCTTTTATGGATAACGGCGGCAAACGGATTCGACTATACTTTCCTTATCGTGTACTCGTATTTCGAAAACATAGATAAAACGTATACCGAAGCGGCGAAAATGGACGGAGCGGGAAACTTTACCGTATTTTTGAAGATAATGGTTCCTATGGTAATGCCCTCCATACTGATAATGGGATTAAGCAATCTTGTAGGGTTATGGAACGACTATTCCACGGCGTTACTGTTCTTGCCGACGCACCCCACTATGGGAACGGGCATTTACGCGCTGTACGATTTGACTTCGAGAATAAAAGAAGGCGCGGTAATTTATTTCGCAACGATAGTTATATCTTTGATACCCGTTACGCTGATTTATATTTTTACGCAAAGGGCGATATTCCGTATATCGATGGAAGGCGGATTAAAGGGCTGATTCGGGTTTTTATATGCCGTAACGAAAAAATCGAACGCAAGGCGAAAAAACAATATGATTAAAAAAGAGAAACGAAAAATAAAATTTATCGGCGACGAAAAATTCTTATTCGGGATAAAAGAACTGCAAAAGCAACTCGGATTTATTGACGGAGAAGACTATGTTATCGACGCCGTGAAAAGAGACGGAAACGTTTTAACCGTAGAATCCGACGAAAAGGGCGCTACGATATACTATCCCCGGGACGACTGTTTTTTCAGAGGATTTTCTCTGGCTGCGCAATACGTCGGCGAAAGGAAAACCGTTACGGTGAAAAAGGCGATTAAAGACGTCGGAACGATGCAGAATTGTTCCGAAGCCGTCTTAACCGTGGAAACGCTTAAAGACGTGATACGTCAAAGCGCCGTAAATGAAATGAATTACGTAGGAATTTATACGGAACTCACTTACGCGGTGGAGGGAGAACCCTATATCGGTTATAAATCGGGCGCGTATACGACGGAAGAATTAAAAGAAGTCGTGGACTATGCGGAGAAGTTCTGCGTGGAGGCAGTACCTTATATACAGACGCTTTCGCACATGAATCAACTTTTCAGATGGCCTGCTTACGGAGAATATAAAGACGCGGAAAACGTTGTTTTGACCGATTACGAAAAGACGTACGAACTAATCGAAAAGATGATAAAGTCTTTAAGAAAAGCGTATAAAACTTCTAAAATAAATTTAGGAATGGACGAAGCGTATTCTGTCGGCAGCGGCAGGTATCGTTGGTTTATCAACGAAGAATATACAGATCCTGCGGAAATTTTTATACGCCACTTAAAAAGAGTTATTAACATCGCCGAAAAATACGGGTTTACCGATACGGAAATATGGTTTGACAATTTGTTCGGAATGAAATACAAAGGATACATTTATCCGCCCGAATGGCTGTTTAAGGACGTAGACGAAAAAATCCGTTCGGAGTTTCCGAAAGTCAAACTGAATCTGTGGTATTACGGAATAAGCGATAAAACCGAAATTAAACGGGTGATAAGCAACGTAAGGCAGTTGTCGGAAGACGTGAGTTTTTCTACGATAGTACACGGCTATTCGTCGTTTGCGCCGATAAACTCTTTCGCGGAAAGGGCGGCGGAATTCGTCAGGGAAGCGTGCGTCGATAACAAAATAGACAAGGTGTTAATCACAAACTGGGGAATAATTCCGCCGTCGGCGTTTACCGCGGGATATTATAAATATGCGGAAACTTTCGCCGAAACGGACGGATACGATTTTTGCGAGCGAGCCGAATTTTTGTACGGTAATACTTACGAAGAATTGAAGAAAACGGATATTCCCAACGAAGTCGAGTTCGACGAAAAAAAACCGCCGCTTTACGAATATAATCCGCCCTACTATATAATGGCGGACGACCCGCTTTTAGGTATTATGGCGAAAAATATCCCGAGCGGGGCGGGTGAATATTATAAGCAATGCGCGAAGGAATTGTTCAAGGCGGAAAGTAAACGCGGCAAAATACAAAACGTTTATCGGTTTGAAAGATATTTGTGTCTTGCGCTTTCGGATAAAGCGCCGTTGTCCTTAACTATAAAAGAAAGATACGACGAAAAAGACTTAAAAGGACTTAAAAAATCCGTTTCCGAAATAGAAAAATCGATAAAAAGCCTGCAAGAATTTCACGAAGAGTTCAGAAAATTCTGGTTAGAAAATTATAAAAGTTTCGGTCTGGAATTGTTCGATATGCGTTTCGGCGGAATGGCGGCGAGAATGAAATATATCGGTAAAACGATTAAAAGATATATAAACGGAAAAATATCCGCGATAGAAGAATTAGAAGAAAACAGATTGCCGTTTTATCCGTCGACGGAAAATAAAATTACCTGCAACGCAGTATGGAACAATATTGCCGTGGGCAGAAATATGCGGGTATAAAGGAAGAAGAACAATGATTTTTGACAAAAAAAAGTTTACTCTTACAGACGAAAGGGCCACCGAATCCGAAATATTGAATAACGGAGGAATAGGGTGTTCCGATATTTATCTCGGGTACACGTTGGTAACCGACGACGTAACCGTCGGAGATAAACCCGCTTATACGCCGTACGCGGACAGAACGGGGGAATTCGAACCGGACGGAAACGGCGACTTTGTTAACAAGGACACGGGCGCGACGTTGAATGTGGAAAATAAAGACGGCGAAGTGTACTTTACCGTCAATTTAGATAACGAAAACGTGTCCTGCTGGGGATTGTCGTTTCCCTTTAACTTTCAGGGCAAAAAGAGCGAAAACGGCTTTATCGACCAGTATCTGTTTAATTCGCCTTACGTAACGAACGACAGGGAATTCAAAAGTTTTTACCTTACGAAACCCGACGGTAACGCTCTTTTGGTAACGGTGCTCGGCGACGCCGACGGCTGGAAAATGGACTATTCTCCTTTTCAAGGAGGACAGGTTTTCTGGTCGCTGAAAATTTTGGCGAATTTCGATAAGGCGTACGGCAATTTCGAAAGAAGAAAGGAATTGAAAGTCGTGTTGACGCCGGTAAAAAGTTATGACGAAGCGTTAAGGAATCTTCACAGATTGCATAACGCTACCTACATATACCCCGATAGAAACGGCGGGCAATTCGGCACGGTTATAAATCTTAAAAATTACGGCGATTGCGATAAAATAGTGGAAATTTATAAGGGAGAAAAACGGGAACTTCCGTTTAACGGCAGTTACGTTATACAAAAAGAGGGCGAAGCGGAACTGATTCCTTATAACGGCGAAAAGAAAGGCGCGGGGATAACTCTTTACGGTTATAAAGACATAATCGAATTATATATCAGAACTATGGACGCTCTCGACATCGAAAAGAACTTGATAGATTCCGACGGCAATCTTTGCGAATGGCAGTGCTGGATACAGGCAACGTTGAGGTTATTATTGAATTATAAGGACAGATTAACGGAAAAACAGGTAGAAACTTACGAAAGACGCCTGAGATTCGCTTACCTGCAAATAATGGAAACAGACCCCGAAAAAGCCATTCCGAGAAGAACGATTTTAAAAACGCCGTTCGAAGATTATCCTGCGTTCAACATATTCAAATCGAGAAGATTGCAGGAACAGTTTTTCGGAACTTCCATATTTCTCGATTCGTATAAGTATTTTAAGGAAGACGTCTTTATGGAATACGCGATAGGCAGTATGGACTCGCTTCTGGATAATTATCAGCAACCGGACGGCAGATTACAAACGGACTGGACGGAAAAAAAGGAAGATTACACTACCGTCTGCGCGCCCGTAATACCTATCGTCGATATGGCGATATTCTTAAAAGATAAAGATAAAAAAAGGTCCGGAAGGTATTTCGAAGCGGCGAGAAAAATGTGCGAATATCTCGTAAATCGCGGGGTGTATTTCCCTTCGGAAGGAGGCAAAAGTTCTATGATAGGCGAATTTTTGCCCGACGGTTCGGTAATGAATACTATTTTAAACATTCTGTATTATTGTTATAACGTCGAAAGCAGCGACAAAATGGTGGAATTCGCGCGTCAGGTAATGGATATTCACGATAATTACGTTATTAAAACGCCGAGATGCCAGATGATGGGTTCTACCATAAGGTGGTGGGAAACGTTATGGGAAGGCGATAAGGACGGACCCGCGCTCTGCTGCGGACACGGTTGGACGATATGGCGGGCAGAATCCGACTGGCTGTATTACAAATTAACCGGTAACGAAGAATATAAAATTAAAGCGTTGAACGGATTCGGTACGAACTTTGCAAAGATAGACGAAAAAGGAAATACATATTCGCTGTATCAGACGGACGATATAGTGGGCGGCGGATTTCAGGCTTTCAGAGATAAAATAAAATATCGTCTTGCTCCTAAATTCCCCGATACCACGGATAACGGATTATCGCGTTACGTCTGGATAAGAGCGAACGACTCCATTTTAAAAGGATAGCGAAAGGAGAAAAAATGAAAATTACGGATATAAAAACTTTCGTTGTGGATTGTTACAGGACAAACTGGATTTTCGTAAAAATATATACGGATAACGGACCTTGCGGAGTCGGGGAAGGCACGCTCGAATATAAAGAAAAGGCGTTTGTCGGCGCGGTAGAACATATCAAAGATTATCTGGTAGGCAAAGACCCTCTTACGATAGAAAAACACTTTCACGATATATATCGCGACGCGTATTGGCGCGGCGGAGCGGTGCTTATGTCCGCGCTTTCGGCGGTTGAAATGGCGCTGTGGGATATACTCGGAAAACATCTCGGAGTACCCGTGTATCAACTTCTGGGCGGCAAGGTAAACGAAGACTGTCCTATTTACATAAACGCTTGGTTTGCGGGGGCAAAAACGCCCGAAGAGTTCGGAGAAAAAGCCAGGGAAGCGGTAAAAAAAGGCGTTTCCGCAATGAAATGGGACCCTTTCGGAAAGAGTTATTTGCAAATAAGCAAAAAAGATCTGGATACGGCGTTGAAATGCGTGGAAGAAGTAAGAAACGCCGTAGGACCGAACGTGGAACTTCTTATAGAGGGACACGGAAGATTCGACGTGCCTACGGGGATTAAAATAGCGCAGGAACTCGCCCCGTATAAGCCTATGTGGTTCGAAGAACCCGTACCGCCTAACAATATAGAAGCGTTAAAGGCGGTAAGAGATAAATCGCCCGTGGCGATCTCGGCAGGGGAAAGGCTTTACACGAGATTCGATTATAACGAATTGTTCAGAATACGCGCGTGCGATTATATACAACCCGATATTTCTCACGCGGGCGGAATAATGGAACTTAAAAAAATCGCAGCGGAAGCCGAAGCGAATTATATCCCGTTTGCGCCACATAACCCGAGCGGACCTATCGCGAACGCCGCTACGTTGCAGGTGGCGGGATGTTGCCCAAACTTCACTATTTTAGAAATAGTGTATAAGGACGTGGAATACAGAAAAGAAATCACAAACGAAAGTTTAGAGTATAAAGACGGTAAAATCAGAATTCCCGATAAGCCGGGGTTAGGAATAGAACTTAACGAAAAAGAGTGCTTAAAACACCCGTATAAAAAGCACGAGTTAAGGCATTATACGGGGGCGTTGACGGACGTAAGACCGCAGAAAACGGAATTTTATTTTTAGGTGAATACGATGGAAAAGACAGTTTTGGTAACGGGCGCGTGCATAAACACGGGCGTGGCGATAGTAGAAGAGTTTGCAGAAAAAGGTTATAACGTAGTTTTTACGGGCAGAAACGGAGAAAGAGTTGAAGAAAGCGAAGCCTCTTACCGCAAAAAATTCCCGAACGTAAAAATAAAAGGATTTGTGCTGACTGCTCTTACGGACGATAGAACGGTAGACGAAAAATCGGTTTTCGAAATGTTTGAAGAACTCGATAAAGAGGGGTTGTTCGTATCGGGGTTGATTTTAAATGCGGCGGATCAAGGTCTGAATATAGAAGTGTTCAAAAATCCGCTTACAGATTTTATGAAGGTAATAAACACTAACGTGTGCTGGAATTATCTTCTTTGCGAACAAGCGGGAATCAGAATGAAAGACAACGGCGGCGGAAGCATAGTGTTTATCAATTCCAACACTGCGTACAGGGCTATTCCCGACAGAATAGCGTACGAAGCCTCTAAAGGCGCGCAACTCGGAATGATGCGCGGACTTGCTCTCGATTTAGGTAAATATAATATTCGCGTAAACGCAATTTTGCCCGGTATGATAAAAACGGACAGATGGGATAAAAATCCCGAGTTCTTTGCAACCGTTCCGTCAAGATTTAACCCGCTGGGCGCGGTGATAGAGGGAAAAGAAATAGCCGAAGCGGCATATTTCTTCGTGGCTCATTCGTATAGCGCCACGGGAGCCGAACTCGTAATCGACGGCGGAAATACCGTACAATTATATCCTATAATAAAAAAGAAACAATGAAAATAACGTTTTTAGGTCAGGCGGGCTTGCTTTTCGAAACGGAAGGAAAAACGATACTCGTTGACCCTTATTTGTCCGATTCGGTTGCGAAAATAAATCCGTTAAACGTAAGAAGGGTTGCGGTTGACGAAAAATTTTTGAAACTTAAGCCGGACGTAATAATATGCACTCACAACCATCTGGATCATACCGATAAGGAAACGCTTAAAAATTATCTGAACGAAAAAAGTAAAGTTCTTGTTCTGTCGCCTTATTCTTCGTGGAAAGAGATAAAAAGTTTCGGGGGAAAGGACAATAATTACGTTACTTTCAACAGCGGAACGGTATGGACGGAAGGGGATATTGTTTTTACCGCGGTAAAAGCGGAACATTCCGACGAGTATGCGATAGGCGTGATAATAAAAGCCGAAGGTAAGAATTATTACGTTACCGGCGATACCCTTTATAACGAAAACGTTATAAAAAGTTTGCCGAAAATAAAGTACGAAGCGTTGTTTATGCCCGTGAACGGGGTGGGAAACAATATGAATTTTGCCGACGCCGAAAAATTCGCCCGAAAGGTGAAAGCGAAAAACGTCGTTCCCGTTCATATCGGGCTGTTCGACGATATAACTGCGGACGGATTGCGCGTAACAAATAAGGTGACGGCAGAAATTTATCAAGAGATAAAACTAAAGTAGAAAGGCAAGAAAGTTGGAAGAAGTAAAAATACGGAAAAACCCGAAAAAGCAGGGGCTTATTATATTTTTGTGCTGGATGGCGTATACCGTAGCTTATTTCGGAAGGTATAGTTATAATTCCTGTATTACAAAAATAGAAGAGTTTTACGGTGTGACGCATGCCGAAAGCGGAATGGTGGTGACGTTCTTTTTCTTTGCGTACGGCGTAGGACAGGCGGTTCACGGACTTCTCTGTAAATTCTATAAGAAACGGCAGATAATATTCGGCGTACTGGTAGCGTCTTCGCTGATAAACCTTGCGGTGTTTTTCGGAGCGCCGTTTAATATCATAAAATATCTGTGGTTGATAAACGGAGCAACGCAATCGGTTTTGTGGTCGTCGCTTATAATGATAATATCGCGCAGTTTAGACGAAAAACATAAAAAGAAAGCCGTTTTGGTTATGTCTACCACCGTTCCCGCAGGAACCGCGCTCGTGTACGGCGTCGGCGCGATATTCGTATCGGTAGACGCTTACGTTTACATATTTTTATTTTCCGCGATAATAATGACGGCGTGCGCCGTGGCCTGGTTCGTATTCTATAAAAACGAATATGCCACGGAAGAAACGGAAGAGAAAAATACAATCGAAAAGACGAAAAAAAGCGGTTTAACGAAATCGCTTATCGTTTTTTTAACGATAAACGCAGTATTTGCGGTTTTCGTCAACTTCTTAAAAGACGGAATACAGACCTGGTCGCCGTCTATCCTTAAAGAAGTGTTTTCCATAAGCGACGAAGTTTCCATTGCTCTTACGGTAATATTGCCGTGTCTTGGCGTTTTCGGCGCGGTGACAGCGTTGTGGCTGCACGAAAAAATAAAAAATTTCGGCTTGGAAACTTGTATAATGTTTTCGGCTGTAACGCTTTTGATTTTTGTTATAACAATGCTTATGAAAACGGATTTATGGGTGTTGTTCGTAATCGTTTTCGGAGTGATAATGCTTATTATGAACGGAATAAACAACCTTATAACGAGTATGGTGCCGTTAAGTCTTGAAAACAACGCCGATACCGGGGCAATCGCCGGAATTCTCAATTGTTGTTGCTATGCAGGAAGCACGATAAGTTCTTATGCTTTGGGCGTAGTTGCGGAAACCTACGGTTGGCGAGGGGTTTTCGACTTGTTCTTTATATGTTCTGTGGCGGTAACCGTGACGGCAGCGCTTTTCGCGGCGATAAGCGCGATCGCAAAAAAAAAGACGAAAATTATAAAGTAACAAATTAAATTACCGCGTTATAAAAACAACTTTAAATATTTTGTAATATTTTTTCTAATATGACAAATACTGTCACTGCGCCGTAATAAAATAAAGGCGTAAAAACAAAAGGAGAAAAAATATGAGCGGAGTTGTTTATGCGTTGTACGGGCTTATGGCGGTTGCGTCGGTAATAAAATTGTTTTGTAAATAAAAATCGATTGTTCGCGGTTTTTGTTTCCTATCCTTATTTTGTAGGGTAAAATCTCTCTTTATTTAATGATAAAGGGGGATTTTATTCTTTTTCGCCAAAAAAAGCGAGTAAAAGCGCAAAATCATTAAAATACATAATAGTTATTAAAAAAATAATATTGACAATCGCGAAAAACGGCATTAAAATTATAAGAAAAGGATAATAAACGAAAAGCCGTATAAAAGGCAAGGGGAGTTTTTATGGATAAAAAGTACGAATCGCTGTTTACGCCGTGGAAAATCGGCAACGTGGAAATCAAGAACAGAATAGTAATGACGAGTATGGGCGGCACGTCCATATTCGGGTGGATGGAACCGAATCATTACGATAAAGAATCGGCGAATTTTCTTCTCGAAAGGGCGAAAAACAACGTCGGTCTGATTCTTCCCGGTATCGCGCCCATAAGAGATATACTTTTAGGCAAATGGCTTTATCAGGGCAAAGGCAAATTCAAAAAACTCAAAGAGTTTATGGACGAATTCCATAAAACGGGCTGTAAAATGTTCGTGCAGTTGACGGCGGGGTTCGGCAGATCGCTCGCCATAAACGATTTAATGGTAAAAGCCATAAAAAACAAGGCGCTCGGGACCCTTTTAAAACCCGTGCTTAACGTAAGTTATCTAACGGCTTCGGCGTCGGAAACCCCCAACAGGTGGGAAGACAGTTGTATTTCAAGACCTTTAACGACCAAAGAAATACACGATATGATATACGCTTTCGCGAAAACGGCGAGATTGTGTCAGGAAGCGGGCGTTGACGGAATAGAAGTTCACGCCGTACACGAAGGCTATCTTCTCGACCAGTTTACGGTGAAATATACCAACTTCCGTACCGACGAATACGGCGGAAACTTCGAAAACAGATACCGTTTCCCCGTGGAAATCGTAAAGGCTATAAAAGAAGTCTGCGGAAAAGACTTCCCCGTATCTTTGAGATACTCCGTAGTAAGTAAAACCAAAGGTTTCGGCAAAGGCGCCCTTCCCGGCGAAGTGTACGAAGAAGTCGGCAGAGATATGGAAGAAAGCGAACGCGCGGCGAAGTATTTGCAGGACGCCGGCTACGATATGCTTAACTGCGACAACGGAACGTACGACGCCTGGTACTGGGCTCACCCCGCTCCGTATATGCCGCAGAACTGCAATTTAGAAGAAGTAAAACATATAAAGAAATTCGTAGATATTCCCGTCGTATGCGCAGGCAGAATGACGCCCGAAGTCGCCGCAGAAGCGATAAAAAACGGCGAAATAGACGGTATGGGCGTGGCAAGGCAGTTTTTGACCGACCCGAAATGGGTAACCAAACTTATGGAAGGCAAGACCGACGAGATAATGCCGTGTATATGCTGCCATAACGCTTGCTTTAACATGGCTCATTACAGGGGGGTAGCGAACGACCAGACCCTTTCCGATAACGCGGGCATGGCGAGATGCGCTCTTAACCCCGAAACCATGCAGAGCAAGAAATATAAAATCGTGGAAGCCAAAAAGAAAAAGAACGTTGCCGTGGTCGGCGGCGGTATCGGCGGAATGGAAACGGCGAGAGTGCTGGCGTTACGCGGACATAAAGTTACCATATACGAAAAGAGCGACAGGCTCGGCGGCGTGTTTATAGCCGCGGCGGCCCCGTCTTTCAAAGAAAAGGATAAAGAACTTATCGCCTGGTACGAAAAGGAAATGAAAGATCTCGGCATAGAGATTAAATTCAATACCGAAATAAGACACGTTTCCGAAATAGAAGCGGACGAAATCGTCGTGGCGACGGGCAGCGTTCCGAGAAGATTAAAAGTAAAAGGCTCGGAAAAGGCGGTGGAAGCCTGCGAATATCTGTTAGGTGAAAAACCGGTCGGCGAAAAAGTCGTCGTCGTGGGCGGCGGACTTACTGGTTGCGAAATCGCGCTCGACCTTTATAAGAAAGGCAAAACGCCGATAATAGTCGAAATGAAGAACGATTTAATCGCGGTAAAGGGCGTATGCCTTGCGAACTCTTCCTATTTAAGAGATTTCTTCGAACTGAACAAGGTGGAAGTACACCTTAATTCTTCGCTTAAAGAGATTACCGAAAAGGGAGTAATTATAACCGACGCCGACGGAATAGAAACGGAAATCGCGGCGGACAGCGTAATAACTTCTATCGGGTATATACCTTCGCCGATAGGAGATAAAAAGACCAAACTCGTGGGCGATTGCCTGAAAGTCGGCAATCTCCGTACGGTAATCTGGCGCGCGTGGGACGTCGCCATGAGAATTTAATCGATTAAACAATATATATAAAGGAGAAAACGAAATGGAGTTAACGAAAGAACAACAGGCATTGTTAGACGGTAGCCAAGGCGAAACGATGGCGAAGATAATGAAAACGCTCGTTATGTACGGCGAAACTTTCGGCGCGACGAAAATGGTGCCCGTAACTTCGGAATACGGACATATAGTAACCAGTTTCGGTATCTATATAGTAAAGGGCGTGTTCGAACTTATGGACAGGCTGATAGCCGACGGCGTGGTGTCCAAGCAGAAATTTTCCGCAGACCCAAGACCGCTCGATAAAACCGTTCCGAAGAGTTTGCTTGCCGATATAGTGTTTAAGGTAATGTATTCTCCGCAGAAAAGGTACGAAGAGCAACTTAAAAAGATAGGTCTTATTTCCGACAACGCTTTTACCTGCGCATGCTACTTCCCCGAAGTGGGCAACAGACCTAAAAAGGGCGACGTGTTGTCCTGGGCGGAATCTTCCGCGGTAAACTACGCGAACTCCGTTTTGGGCGCAAGATGTAACCGTAACAGCGGCATTATAGAAATGTTCGGTTCTATCGCGGGTTACGTTCCGTACTTCGGGCTTTTAACCGACGAAGGCAGAAAAGCCGACTGGATAGTAGAAGTAAAAACCACTTCCCGCCCCGAAGCGCAACTTCTGGGTTCGGCGGTCGGTATGAAAGTGTTGGAAGAAGTACCGTTTATCAAAGGACTTGATAAGTTTTTGGGAACGGAACTTAACGACGACGCGACCACTTACTTAAAAGATTTCGGCGCGGCGACGGCTTCAAACGGCTCGGTAGGACTGTATCACGTGGAAAATTTAACGCCCGAAGCCAAAGAACAGGGCGAAAGCCTTATTAAAGAGAACGCGAAAGTTTACGTTATCGACGACGCGGAAATAGAAAGAATAAAACAAAGTTATCCGGTAATCTGGAAAGATAAAAACGCTAAGCCCAAACTGTGCTTTATGGGGTGTCCGCATATGACGAAAGCGCAACTTATCGACTGGACGGAAAAACTTACTTACCGCCTTAACGAAAAGGGCAGAAAAAAGGTTGCTATAAAAACGGTGTTTACGTCTGCTCCTGCGGTAATCGAAGAGTTCAAAAAGACGGAATATTACGGAAAACTTATGAAAACGGGCGTAAAACTTTCTTATATCTGCCCGCTTATGTACATGAATAACCCTATATGCGCTAAAATGCCCGTAATAACAAATTCCAACAAGTTAAGAACGTACACTTCCGCAAGATATTATACCGACGCGGAAATATTAGAAAAAATCACGGGAGGCAAAGAATAATGAAAACGTTTAAAGGAAGAGTGGTAGTTCCCGGAACGGCAACGTTAAAAGCGCTCGTTTCTCACGAAGGTTTCAATACTCTCGCGTCTTATAAAAACTGTAAAGAAGGCAAAAACGTCTGCACCGACCAGAACAATAAAGATTTGTACGGAAAATCGACGGTAGGGGTTGCGTTGTGCCTTCCGCAGACGATAGGTTCCACAACCGGTGGAATGGTTTTGTTTAACTCGGCGGTAATAAAATGTAACCCGGGCGCGTTGCTGTTTTCAAACACGATAGATTCGCTTGCGGCGGCGGGAGCCATACTTGCCGACGTGTGGACGGAAAATTCTATGCCGACGATAGATAATCTTGGCAAAGAATTTCTTGATTACGTGAAAGACGGAATGACCGTAACCATAAAAGAAAACGGCGAAGTGGAAGTTTCCGAATAAAAAAATTAAAAAACCGAAAAACCGTAGGCGAATCCTGCGGTTTTCTGTTTCGAAAAATTAAAATCGGGTATTTTTGCGATTGACATACGCAGGAAAAAATGATATTATCGAAAGACCAGTAAAAGCGGGGTGTAAGGTTATGAATTATGATCGTGAAAAAGTCAAAAAGAGCGTAACGTTTTACAGAATTTTATGGTGCGTGCTGACCGTGGTTTTGGCAGCGCTGACCGTTATAGGACTTCAGCGCGTAATAAATTCGGGCAATATGTTCTGGGAAATAGTTTACGTATTCTGCCCCGTTATGGCGGCGTTTTCGTTAGCCGTCGCGATAAAATCTTTCACGATGAAATGCAAAGAATTTACCGTAAACGGTAAAGAAATTTTCGTTTACGCGGGACTGTTGCGCCATTATCTGTTCGTGGAAGAAACGCTCGTCGACAGATTCGACAGTTTCTTTTCCATAAACGATAAATTGCTTATAGCGACGGTCGGCGAAAAAGAAATCACCGTAAAAATATCGGCTTTTAACGCTATAAAAGTTAAAGTAAGCGATAAAGTAAAGGAAGGGGATATTTTCTCCGAGTAATCAAAAAAAATATCGCAAAAGATACTATCGGTATAAGCAAAAAAAATAATAACGCCGCGGCAAAAGTTTTTGCCGCGGCGTATTTTTATTCCGTATGTTTTTTAAGCGGAAAATTCTACCGAATTCAACGTGTAAACCATCGCGCCCATGCAATAATAATTGCTCGTGTACATGGTAAGGGGAGAAACGTATTTAACGAGAAGCGATTTCATCGCGAGATTTTTCGATGCCTTGTTCTGAATATAAACGAGTTGACTTCTGCCCGAATTCATATCGTTTTTTCCGAAAGTGAAAAGGCTTGCGGAAACTTCTTCTTCGGTAATCGCCGCGCCGTTATTTGAAACGTTTTTAAGTTTAACCGTAAGTTCTTCGGTATTTTTGACGGCAATATTCGTATAATCGACGTAAGCCACGCTTATCGTCGGAAGAACGGTAGATTTGTCTTTAACGAGAGCGCAGTTTCTTATCGCGAAAAGAAGTTCGTTGTTGTCGATAACCGTTTTGAAAGTGTAATTTCTTTCCTGCGAAGATTTGGGTTCTACCGACGGGTCTTCCGCGTAAGCGTCGTAATCGAACGTTTTTAACGTGTAGGAAGAAGAGTTGTAGAAAGTTTCCGCAACGTATTTTTGTCTGTTCGTGTCTTTCGCAATCATATACTTTTTACCGTCGGCGTTTGCGTTGTAAGTAGGAAGCATACAATCGTATTTAGTAAGAGAATAAACAGGCGCGTAAGCCGAAGCGGAATTGCATACGTAAGATTCCGTCGTAATGGAATCGTTGAATTCCTGTTCGCCGTCTTCGGTGGTGTATACGGCGGTGATTTTAAGTTCCGAAGTGATTTTATAAACCGTGTCTATCGTGTGGGCGGTAAAAATATCGCTCTCCTTTACGTTGTCGGGCAAGTTAAAGCGTTCGATAACGGAAACGGTCGTCGTGTATTCGCCGTTTTTGTAGTTATAGAACAACCCGTCGAGCGCGCTGTCTTTCTTAAAAGAATAAGAATCGCCTTCGGTAAAGTTTTCGTCTAACGTAACTGAATATTTCAAAGTTTCGGTAACGCCCGACCTTTCAGTGTCGGAACCGAGCCACGCGGTGCCTAAAGAAAGTTCGGCAAGAGTTCCGCAACCCGTCGCCGCAAACAGAATCGTTAGGCAAAGCAACAAAGATAAAAGAGTTTTTTTCATTATATCTCCGAATAAGTCGTTTTTTATTTATTTTAGCATAAACATTTAAATTTGTAAAACCGTTAAAATAAAATTCTTTACTTTGCCGTAAAATATGCTACAATATACCTATGAAAAACAACGCGACGCTTATCGAAACGAATAATTATTACGGAATTTTCTCCGCCCTTATTAAAGCGCTTGACGGCAAAACCACGGGGTTAAAGGGGAAAAACCTTATATTTTGCGAAGAAAAAATTTCTTTAATGGCGGAATCGGCTATATGCTCGGCGTACTCCGGCAGTTTTAATACCGACGTGTATTCTTTCGGTAATTATTTGCGTAAAAACAAAAAAATCGAAAACGTTTTAGGTAAAGAAGGCGCGGTTATGGCGGTAAGAAAGGTTCTTAACGCCGTTCCGCTTAACTGTTTTAACAAAAGCAGAGTAAACCTTTCGCGCGCCCTTTACGAACTCATCATACAATTAAAAAGCGCCAAAGTTTCCCCCGAAGACGTTTTCGCCGCGATAGGCGGAACGGACGGGCTTTTAAAAAACAAAATAACCGACGTGTACTCCGTTTATTCGGAATACGAAAAATTTCTGAAAAATAACGGTCTTGAAGACCAGAGTTCCGTTTTATCGTATCTTCCCGATATTATAGAGAACGATAAAGACGTAGAAAACACCGACGTGGTTCTGCTCGGGTTCACGTCCTGGACGGCGCAGGCGAGAGCGGCTGTGGAAACGATAATAAAAAAAGCGAAGTCGGTAACGGCGATAACCGTCGGCGGCGAAAACGGTTTTTTGTACGTCAACGAAGTTACCGAAGCGTTCGCCCGCCTGTGCAGAAAACAAGGCGTTTCCGTTTCGTACGAAAAAATCACCGACTACGCTAACGAAGAAAGCGAAATCATCAACCGTAACCTGTTTAATCCCGCGGCGTATAAAAGAGAACCGAAAGAAACGGACAAAATTTTCGTTACGGCGTATTCCGACGAATACGAAGAGATAAAAACCGTCGCGGAAACGATAAAAAAAGCCGTGACCGAAAAAAGGTGCAGATATTCCGACGTAAACGTGGTTATAGACAAAAGTTATGCCGACGCGCTCAAAGAATATTTTTCGCTGCTTGAAATACCGTTTTTCTTAGACGAAAAGAAGAAAGCCGATAATCATCCGCTGGTAAAACTTATAGTTTCTTACGCCGATATATTTAAAAGCGGTTTCGAAAGGGAAAAGGTCTTGTCGTTTATAAAAAATCCGTTGTTTTCGGAAGACAAAAACGCCAACGACCTTTTCGATAATTTCGTTACCGAAAACAATATAAACTACGAAAAAATAAAACTGCCTTTCGAAGGGGATAAAGAGTTAATATCTTTAATAGAACCCATTCGCAAAAACTTCTGCGAAGTAACGGAAAAATTCGACGTCAACGGGCTTTTGGAAAAATTAAACGCCGAAGAAAAAATAAAGAATTTCTCGGTGTTTCTGGCGGAAAGCGGTCAGGCGGAAGAAAAGGGGTTAAACGACCAATCTTACGACGCGGTAATTTCGCTGCTTAATCAGATGGAAATGATACTCGGCAAAAACGCGCTCGCTCCGTCGGAGTTTAAAACGGTGTTTTTAACGGGCGTTTCGGCAATGGAACTTTCCCTTATCCCGCAGTACCGCGACGCCGTTTTCGTGGGGGACTTTAAGGAAACCGCGCTCGTTTCTTCCGATTACCTTTTCGTTACGGGATTAAACGAAACGCGACCCGTCGCCGGCGACGACGTGGCTATTTTGTCAGATTCGGATATAGACAGACTGGAAAAATTAAAACTGCTCGTAGAACCGAAAATCAAAGCGGTGAACGACAGAGCGAGAGAGCAGGCGGGGCTTGCCGTCACGGCGTTTAAAAAAGGTTTGTTTTTATCTTACGGTTTAAACGGAAGCAACGGAGATAAACACGAAGAAAGCGAAATAATAACTTACGTTAAAAAACTTTTTAACTGCAAAAAATTGAATTTTTCTTCCGATTATTTAACGGAAAAACAAGGAATCCGTAACTTTGCCAAAGCGTGCGGAGATTTTGCCGCGGGCAGAATAAACGATTTTACCGCGCCGTCGTCTTTTTACGCGGCGGCGGATAAAACTCGGCTTAACGGAATATTGAACGCTTCTAATAAAGAAATAAAACTGCGGCTCGAAAATCGCTCGGCGGTGGGCGAAATAACTTCGCCGACGGCGATAGAAGATTATTATTCGTGTCCGTTAAAGGCGTTTTTAACCCGTACCCTTAAAATAAAAGAAAAAGAAGTCGGCGAAGTAAGTCCGCTTTCCGTCGGTAACTTTATGCACGACGTTTTCGAAAGGTACGTTAAAAATATAGATAAAGTAAACGACGAAGAAACTTCCGCCGCGCTCGTAAGAGAAATAGCGGAAAAACTTTTCCTTTCGGAAAAATATTCGAGATACTTAAAAGATGAAAGCGCGAAAGCCGTAATCGACCGCCTTATCGAAGAAGCGACCGATTACTGCTATAAAACTTATGAACAATTAACCCGTTCTAAGTTTAAGCCCGCCGAAACGGAAGTGAAATTCGGCGACGGCGAAAAATACCCGGCGGTGTCCCTTTTAGGCGGAAAAATAAAACTTCGCGGAAAGATAGACAGAATCGACGAATACGACAAATATTACAGAGTAATAGACTATAAAACGGGCGCGGCTACGGCAAGCGAGAAGTATCTGTTTACGGGGCTTAAACTGCAACTCTACCTTTACGCTTCGGTAATAAAAGATAAACAACTCGCCGGGGTTTACTATCTGCCCGTGTCCGGCGGATACAAAAAAGGCGGCGATAAAGAACCGCCCATGACGGTAGGTAAATCGCTTAACGATAAAGAAGTGCTTTTCGCGCAGGACGAAAATTTAAAAGAGAACGGCGTTTCCGAGTTTTTAGAAACCAGAATCGAACAACTTAAAAAGGGCGAAAAGATAAGTAAAGCGACGGACGGCGAAATTTTGCGCGCCTTTACCGAGTACGCTCTTAAAATGTGCGAAAACGCCGCAATGCAGATGGAAGAAGGAGTAATCGTTCCGTCGCCGTTTGAAGACGCCTGCAAATATTGCGGATATAAAGGGATTTGCGATTTTTCTGCTGTTACGCCGAGAGAAACGGGAAAGATAGACGAAGAAACGGTCGCCCTTGCGGTTAAAGAAGGAGAAGAGAATGCCGAATCTTAAAGAAGAACAAAAGAAAGCCGTTTATCACGAAACGGGCGATTTGCTCGTGTCGGCTTCCGCCGGCAGCGGAAAAACTTTCGTAATGATTTCCCGGATAATAAGGCTCATCTCCGAAAAGAAAGCGGGCGTAAAAGACGTTTTGTGCGTTACTTTTACCGAAGCGTCCGCCGCGGACATGAAAAACAAACTCAAAAAAGCGATTATAGAAAAGATAAACGAAACGGGCGACGAATTTTTGATTTCGCAGTTAAAAGAGATTCCGACTGCGGATATATCCACGCTGCATTCTTTTTGCATGCGCCTTATAAAAACTTATTTTTACGTCGCGGGGGTATCGCCCGACTTCGAAATAGCCGACGAAAACTACGCCGTAGAACTTAAAGGCAAAGCGTTGCAGAAACTTTTCCGTAAACTCTATTCGGCGGAAGGTATACCCGAACTGCCGTTATCGCGTAAAATCGCCGAAAGATACGCCGTAAAACGCAAGGACGGCGAACTTAAAAAGTATATTTTAAGTTTATACGACTACGCTTCGTCGGAAGCCGACCCCGAAGAATTCTTAAAAAAGTCGTTGCAATATTATGCGGACGAAAACTTCGACGACCTGCTAAAAGATTATAAGTCGAGAATAGATAAAGAACTCATAAAATACTCGGCGAGATTCGTCGCGTATTCCGCCGTTATGAAAGAACGGGGGCTTGCCGTGGTTTCGGAAGCGGACGAAATAACCGACGACTTGGAAAAGTTGGTTAATAACCCCGATATTTACGCTATAAAAAACTTTGCCGACTATAAAAAAAGTCTGCGTTTCGGCAGAAACCTGTCCGAAGAAGACGAAAAATTAAAAAAGCAGGCGCAGGCGACCCTTAAAAAACTGAAAGCGTTTTTCGTTAAAGTAAACGCTTCTTTAACCGATTACCGGACGGATAAAGCGAGAAATTCCGACCTTTATTCTTCCACCGAAACGGTTTGCGGACTGGTTAAAATGTTCGGAGAATATTATTCGGAACTTAAAAAAGACGAAAATCTTCTCGATTTTAACGACCTTGAAAAATACGCCACCGAAATTCTTTCCGATAAAGACGTAAACGAAGCCGTTTCGGAAAAGTATAAGTACGTTTTCGTGGACGAATATCAGGATATAAACGGCGTTCAGGAAAAAATAATATCCCTTATCGCCCGCGATAATTTGTTTATGGTAGGCGACGTAAAACAGAGCATTTACGGATTCCGCGGCTGTAAATCGGACTTTTTCAGTCAAAAATACGAAAAAATGAGCAAAACGGACAACACCGTTTTGTTAAATCACAACTTCCGCTCGGCGAAAAACGTTATAAATATGGTAAATTCGGTATTTTCTTTTTCGATGACGGAAAGGGATTTCGGCGTGAACTATAAAGATAACTCCATGCTCGTTTCGGGCGGAGTGTATCCCGAAGAGTACGAGGGCCGCGCCGACGTAACCGTTATAAACAAAATAAAATCGGAAATAAAGGAAAAGGAAGTTCCGAGAATTTACGATATATTAAAGGAAGCGAAAGAAGAAAAAACCGAGCGTTCGGCAACCGCAATCCTTATCACCGATATAATAAACAAAGAAATATTCAATACCTATTACGACATATCCGAGCGCAAAGAAAAAAGGATAAAGTATGGCGATATAGCGATTTTAGTCAGAAGTAAAGCGGGCGTGGGGTACGAAAGGCTTATTAAAACGCTTAAAGCCAACGGCATACCCGTTTCTTCCGCCGATTCCGAAAGCGTCGTAGATTATCCCGAAACGCAACTGCTTATAAACTATCTCGAACTTATAGACAATTCCGTGCAGGACGTTCCGCTCGCCACCTTGTTATTAAGTCCGTATTTTTCTTTTACCGAAGAAGATTTGTGCGATATTTGCGCTTTTTACCGCGAAAACGCCAAAAACCCCGACTGGACTTTTAAGGACGCTTTTACTTATTACGCGGAAAAGGGCGACGGCGAACTGAAAGAAAAAATAAAAAACTTCGACGATTATATTTTAAAAGCGAGAAAACTTGCCGATTTTACTTCCGCGACCGACGTTTTAGAAAAGTTTATAGCGGATAAGTCGGTAAAAGCGGCGGTTTTGGCGGGTAAAGACGGCGAAAGGGGATTAAACAGAATAAAAGCGTTATTGTCCTTTTCGAAGTCGTCGGACAGAAAACTTTCGGTCGGCGAATTGCTAAGAAAAATAAAGAATAATCCCGACGGTTTAACGAGTTCCGAAACGAGCGGCGAAGACTGCGTGAACGTTATGACGATACATTCGTCGAAGGGGCTCGAATACCCCGTCGTAATCGTGTGCGGACTGGAAAAGGCCATGAACACGCGCGACGAGTCGGAAGAAATAATGAAAGACAGAAACTACGGCGTGGCGTTGAAATTTTTCGACGACGAGAATAAACTTAAATACGAAACGGTTTTACGCGGACTGTTGAAACTTAAAATGAAAGACGACAGAGTAAAAGAAGAGTTAAGGCTCTTTTACGTCGCTTTGACCCGCGCGAAATACGCTCTTCACCTGACGTTGGTTTCCGATGACGACGACAGGTCGGACGGGTTTTACGGCGCGGACAGTTTTATCGATTACGTTCCGAGAAACATTCCCGTAACGAGATTTGACGAAGACGATTTTACCGCGCTCGAGTTGAAAGAAGGGGTAAGAAAAGTTTTAATCGGCAAAACCGACGCTTCCGTCGAAAACAGAATAAGAAAAAATCTTTCTTTCGAGTATCCGTTTATGGCGGACACCGTGCTTCCGATGAAAGTTTCCGTCACTCAGGCGAACGAAGTCCGCGAAGAAGACGAGAAAAAAGTTTACGTCATCTCTGACGAAGATACTTCCGCCGAAAAGGGTACCATAGCGCATAAATTCATGCAGTTTTTAAACTTCAAAGCGCCCGTGCGCGAAGAATTTTCCCGTATGATAAAGGACGGAATACTTTCGGAAGAAGAAGCGAAAAGCATAAACGCCGAAAAAATAGAAAAAGCCGTGTCCGGGTCGAATTTATCGGATTTAGGCGGCGATATTTACCGCGAAAAAAGTTTTATAGCGGAACTTCCCGCAAAACTCGTTTTAGAGTCGGAAAGCGAAGCGAACGTTCTCGTTCAGGGGGTGATAGACCTTCTCGAAGTATCGGAAGACGGGGCGAGAATAATCGACTATAAATACTCGGCAAAATCGCCCGAACAACTCGTAAAAACGTATAAAAAACAGTTGAATCTTTACGCAGCGGCGGTGGAAAACATTCTTAAAATACCCGTTAAAAGCAAAACTATTTTAAGCCTACTTACGGGCGAAAAAGCGGAAATCGACTAAATTTTACAAAATAACGCATAAGCCGCCGAAAAAAGCGGTCTTTTCGGGGTTATTATTTTCGTATGGAAAAAATTTTTACCGCGATAGCCCGAGCGAGAGATTACCTTTTTTTTAATCCGCAATGCGCGTTTGCGGCTTCGCTTATAATACTTATAATTTCGTTTACGGTTTTCGCCTTTCTTTTACGCAAAGGAATCGCCGACAAAAAGAGTTTAAAGTATTTCTTTATCTCTTCCGTCGCTTTAACGTTGTTTCAGACGGCGTGTTCCGTTCCCGAAAAAAACGACTTCGTTCTGCCGACGGCTCTTTTCGTTATCGGGTGCGCGCTTTTCGCCGCGCTCGGTCTTATAAAAGCAAAAAAAACCGAGTCTGAAAGCGATAAACAAGCGGAAAACGAAGAAGACGATTTGCCTTTGTTTTCCGAAGTAAAAACGCCGTCCGTCATACCCGAGGCGATAAAACGGTTCGCCGAAGAAAACGCTTCCGTTCAGAAAAGAGAAACGGCGGATAAAGACGTGGATTTTTCTCACGTTAAAAGCGTGGTCGATAAACTCGAAAGGTTCAATCTTTCGGCGGCGGATAAAAGAGCCATTAACGCCCTTAAAATCAACGTGATGACGGCAGAATCCTGCGGAATGAACAACAAACTCAAAAGCGATATAAACGACGGGCTTTGTTCGGTGCTTAAAATGATGTCTAAATACAACGTTTAGCGTTAAGTTCCGTATAGGGCGGCAAGAAAAGGCAAACGGCAAAGCGATAACCTTTCGGGAAATAAAAACATAATATGATAAAGACCTTATTTTAAAAAGGAGATTATCGTATTATGGGAAAACCTTTGATAGTAGATTTACCATATCCCGATTTGTCGGGAATAGAAAAAGACCCCGTTTCCGCGGGAATAATAAGACCCGCTTACGGCGGCGGTCACGGAGAGATAACCGCGATACTTCAATACGTTTATCACTCGCTGTTTTTCGACTGCTACGGGGAAAGCGACATATCGAACGTTCTGATAGACATTTCTATCGCCGAAATGAAACATCTCGACATCTTGGGCGAAACGCTTCTTAAACTCGGTTCAGACCCCGTTTACGCCGTTTGTCCGCCATTTTACGAGTTTTATTCGACGGAAGGAATCGCCTATTCCAAATCTCCGCAGAACATGCTGTTAGACGATATTGCAGGAGAAATGAAAGCGTCTTCTATGTACGGGGAAATGGCGGAAAAACTTTGCAACGAAAAGGTTATCGCCGTAATAAAAAGAATTCGTATGGACGAAGAGTTACATATAGCGATATTGAAAGAACAACTCAAAAAACTGAAAAATCGCTCTTAAAAATCGTAAATCAGGATAAAACCGCCTTAAAACAAGGCGGTTTTTAAAAAAATTCAAAATAAAGTATTGATTTTAGTCGTCCGATAGTGTAAAATAATATAAATCGTAAAAGGCGAAATTTTAAAAATATATGGTTCAGAGAGAAAAGATGCCTAAATTCAAGAAAAAGCAAAAACCAAAAGGCGAAGCGGGGATAGTCGTAAATAATCCCGAAACGTCTTTCGAAAAAAGAGAAGCGTATACAAGGCTTAAAAATAATATACTGTATCTGAATGCGGACGGGAACAAAAAGGTCATTCAGGTAATTTCTTCGCTTATGCACGAAGGTAAAACCACCATCACGTGCAATCTTGCGGTAGGGCTCGGAATGACGGATAAAAAGGTCGTCGTGGTAGACGCCGATTTCCGTAAACCGAGAACGCAGATGGAATTCAATACTTCCATCAAAAACGGTCTTGCCGATTATATAAAAGGAACGCTTAAAAAGGAAGAAATAATCAAACATACCGAATATAAAAACGTGGATTTGATTACGCGCGGCGAAGATTCTTCCAATTCTTCGCTGGTATTCGTTTCGGACAAGTTTAAAAACCTTATACAGGAATTAAAGGAAGAATACGATTTCGTTCTGGTAGATTGTCCGCCCGTTTTACAGGTTTCCGACTTTATCAATATCACGCCCGTAACCGACGGAACGCTTTTCGTCACGGCGTACGGAAGAACTACGAGAAATCAGGTTTCCGAAGCGGTCAAGGAATTAAGGAAAGCCAACGCGGATATTATCGGCACGGTGTTCTCTTTTTACGACAGCAAGAAAGACGGCGACTACGGATATTATAACAAAAAGTACGGTAAATACGGGTACTACGGATCGGAAAAATAATTGAAATCGGGGGGAAAGAGTTGGGGGAACTTACCGATATTCACTCACACATATTGCCGGAAATAGACGACGGCAGCGAATCGCTTGAAAAATCTCTGGCGATGATAACGGAAGAAATATCGCAAGGCGTAAAAAACATTTTTTGTACGCCCCACTATCGTATTCCTTATACGAAGGAAAAGGAAGAAACCAAACGAATTTTCAACGAATTTAACGAAAAAGTCAAAGAGAAAAATCTTCCCGTGAATCTGTATCTCGGGCAGGAAATCGCCGTAAACGAAAACACGTTGTCCATGTTAAAAAGCGGGCGGCTTTTAACCCTTGACGACGGCAAATACGTACTTCTGGAATTTTGTCTTACCAAAAAGACGATGGACGTGTCCGAAACGGTACACGAATTCGTGGTAGAAGGGTTTAAGCCGATAGTCGCGCATATAGAAAGGTATCCGTACCTTACCTTAGACGACGCGTACGACGTAAAACGCGGCGGCGGACTTATTCAGATAAACGCGGACGCCGCCTTAGAGGTCGGCAAAATCTTCGGCGGAGCGTACATAAAAAAACTGATAGAAGAAAACCTCGTCGATTTCGTCGCGAGCGACTATCATTATTTCAGAAAAAACAATATGAAAGAAGCGTATCACGCCGTGGCTAAACGGTACGGCGAAGAAGTCGCGGAAAAACTGTTTTTCTTAAATGCGGAAAAAATACTGAAAAACCGAGATTAGTCTCGGTTTTTATCATACAAAGGACTTGCTATGGAAAAAAGAATCATCGCCATAGGCGGCGGGGAAATAAAAAACAAAACCACGCTCGAAATAGACAGGTATATCGCTTCTTTAATAAAAGAAAAAGCGTGCGGCGGCAGGGGCAACGCTCTTTTTATAGGCACTGCTTCGCACGACAGCATGCCGTACTTTAACAGTTTCAGAAAAACTTACACTTCCGTTTTCGATATAAAAGCGGAAGTCGCTTTAATAGTGTACGGCGAAATGAACATGGAAAAAATCGCGGGCAAAATCGACGCTGCCGATTGTATTTACGTGGGCGGCGGCGATACCGTGTATATGCTCGAAAAGTGGAAAGAAACGGGGCTTGACAAACTTATTTTATCCGCTTACGAACAGGGCAAAATCATCTGCGGATTGTCCGCCGGGGCGATATGCTGGTTCAAAGATATTTACACCGATTACGAAATAATGCGTGGCGTCGGCGGCGAGTACGTCATGAAAAAGGGGCTCGGCGTTATAGACGGGTGTATGTGTCCGCATTTTAACGAGCGCGAAAAAGACTTTATTCCCGCGCTTATAAACAGTGGAATAAAAACCGCATACGCCGCGGAAAACGACTGCGCGATAGAATTTATCGGCGGTAAATATTCGAAAACGGTATCGGCAGGGGGCAAAGCGTACTTTATAACCGTGGAAAACGGACGGGCGGAGAAAAAGGAATTATGAACGTTATAAACTACGATAAAGAAATGAAAAAAATCGCCGAAGCGGAGAAAAAGCAAAAAAGATTTCCCACGCTTTTGCTGCATAGTTGCTGCGCGCCGTGTTCTTCGGCTTGCATAGAAAGACTGAAAGATTATTTCGATATCACCGTTTATTATTATAACCCTAACATAGATACCGCCGAAGAGTATCGGTTAAGGGCGGAAGAACAGGAAAGGTTCTGTAAAGAAATCGGGGTAAAAGTAATTATCGAAGACAGAAGAGAATCGGAATTTTACGCCGCGGCGAAAGGACTCGAAGACGCGCCCGAAGGCGGAAGCCGCTGCGAAAAATGTTTTAATCTGCGGCTTGGCGAAACGGCGGAATACGCAAAGAAAAACGGGTACGAATATTTCGCTACCACGCTGACGGTAAGTCCGCTCAAAAATTCCGCGCTTATAAACGAACTCGGCAAAAAAATCGGGGAAGAAAAAGGCGTAAAATACCTTCCTTCCGATTTTAAGAAGGGCGGCGGGTATTACAGGTCTGTGGAACTTTCCAAAGAATACGGATTATACAGGCAAAATTACTGCGGTTGCGAGTTTTCTAAAAGAAAATTGTGTTAAACGGGCAAAAATTTCGAAAAAAGCGGAAAAACGTTTGCTTTTAAAGGAACGTGTGTGCTAAAATATACGAGCGAAAAAATTCACACCCGAACGCTTTCGGACATTCGTGTTTGCGGAAATTTCACTTAAACCGCGAATGTTGTCCGTAATAACAGGGCGGCGGGGAGGAAAAACGGAGGAATTTATTATGGCAGTTATTACTATGAAACAACTCCTTGAAACGGGAGTTCACTTCGGACACCAGACGAGACGCTGGAACCCCAAAATGAAGAAGTACATCTTCGGCGAAAGAAACGGTATTCATATCATCAACCTTGAACAGACGGTTGAACTTATCGAAAACGACGCGTATCCGTTCGTCGTAGACGCGGTTAAACAGGGCAAGAGCGTGCTTTTCGTCGGAACGAAGAAACAAGCGCAGGACGCTATTAAAGAAGAAGCGGAAAGATGCGGCGAATACTACATCAATTTCAGATGGCTCGGCGGCACGCTTACCAACTTCAAAACGATAAGAAGCAGAGTTGACAGACTTAACAAACTCAACAATATGGAAAAGATGGGCGAATTCGACCTTCTTCCCAAAAAAGAAGTTGCGGAACTCAAAGCGGAACGCGACAAACTCGAACTTAACCTCGGCGGTATCAAAGAAATGAGAACTCTTCCGGGCGTTATGTTCATCGTAGACCCCGATCAGGAAGACATCGCGGTAATGGAAGCGAGAAAACTTCACATTCCTATCGTCGCGATAACCGATACCAATTGTGACCCCGACCTTATCGATCACGTTATCCCGGGTAACGACGACGCAATCCGCGCGGTAAAACTTATCGCTTCCGTCATTGCGGACGCAGTATTAGAAGCGAAACAGGGCGAACAGTTCCTTGCGGAAAAGGCGGAAGCCGAAGCGAAAGCGGAAGAGGCGACCGAAGAAACGGTAACCGAAACCGCAACCGTATCCGAATAATAATTAAAACTATATAAGGGAGTAATAAGATATGTTTACAAGTGCAGACGTAATGGATCTTCGTAAAAAGACGGGCGCCGGCATTGCCGATTGCAAAAAGGCATTGACGGAAACCGACGGCGATATGGATAAAGCCGTAGACTTTTTAAGAGAAAAAGGAATCGCTACCGCTGCGAAAAAGGCTTCCCGTATTGCTGCGGAAGGTATCGTTGCGGCGAAAGTCAACGGTAACACCGGCGTTTTGGTAGAAGTCAACTGCGAAACCGACTTCGTTGCGAAAGGCGATCAGTATAAAGCGTTCGTAGACAGCGTTGCCGATTACGTTATGAATAACGACGTAAAAGACGACGAAGCGTTAATAGAAGCGATGAAAGAAGAAACTATAAACGTAACGGCGAAAATCGGCGAAAAAATTTCCGTTCGTCGTTTTGCTAAATTCACCGCAGGTAACGGCGTAGTAACCAGTTACATTCACATGGGCGGAAAGGTCGGCGTTTTGGTAGAAGTCGAAGGATGCACCTGCGACGGAACGAAAGAACTCGCTCACGAAGTAGCGTTGCAAATAGCGGCGGCAAAACCGTTGTATCTTACCGAAGCGGAAGTTCCCGCGGAAGTTTTGGAACACGAAAAAGAAATTCTTAAAGCGCAGGCGTTGAACGAAGGTAAACCCGCCGCTATTATCGACAGAATGGTCGAAGGAAGAGTTAAAAAATATTACGAAGAAAACTGCTTGTTAAAACAGGCGTTCGTAAAAGATCCTTCCATCACTATCGAAAAACTCGTTAAAGATTATTCCGATAAAATGGGTAAACAGTTGACGGTTAAAAGATTCGTTCGTTTCGAAATGGGCGAAGGACTCGAAAAGAGAGTAAACGACTTCGCTGCGGAAGTAGAAGCGCAGATGAAAAAATAATTAACGAAAAAAATATAAAACGGGCGGAAAAGTTTTCCGCCCGTTTTTATTGCATAAAAAAGCCCGACTTTAACGAAAGTCGGGAAAATTTATATAAAATTAGAATAGTCGAAAGGTTATTAAACGAAAAGCGTTTTGTGTTCGTTTTCGCGTTCGTTTTTGAAAAGGTTATAAAGGTCGTTTGCGAGAACGTCTTTATTAAAGCAAGCCAAAGCCGTCTTTTTAAGTTTGTCCGCGTCGCTTTTTCGGGTCAACACGGGGACTGTGGCTTTTTCGCAGATAAGGGGTAAAACGTCCGAATCTTTTTTGACCGCAAGAACTTTTATATACAGGGGAGAAGACAGCGCGTCGAAAATAAAACTTTCTTCTATGCCTAAAAGGTTGGCGGTTAAAATTCGTCTTATTCTCGTTGCGGGATAACGCTTTGTCGCCACCTTTTCCACGTATTTATCTATGTTAAAGTTGTCTTTCGCAAGCGCTTTGATTCTGTTTTCCAACCCTTCCGTGCAGTCGGAAATTTTAGCGAGTTCTTCCGCGGACGACGTAATTATTTTCGCCATAGTGATTTTATCCGCTTCGAAAGGATAGTCTTCCAACTCTTTGTAAACGTAAGACGGCATGCACTTTTTCGTCTTTCTGAACTTGCCTTCTTTAATCGCCTTTCTTATACTCGTCGCGCTGGTTATTCCTTTTTTAAGGGTAAGGTCGTTGTGGTCGCCTTCGCGAAGCATCGGAAAAATGTCCATATCGTGATTTGTTTTCAAAATCGCCTTGGTATATTCCAGCCCCAAAATGTTGTTGGGGGAATTCATAAGCGATTCGTCGAACATATCTCCGTAAAGGGATTGCACCGTTAAAAATTTTGCTTTCGCGAGCGAAATTCCGCCCGAAAGATAGTCTTTAAGCGTTTTTTTAAAGTCTTTCGTTTCGCTGTTCAGGGCGGAAGCAAGGCTTATAAAGTCGCTTTTATTTCCGTTTTCCGCGCCGAAACATATCCCGTCGACTATTCCCATCGAGTTTATGGTTTTTATTCCGCCGGAAGCGAAAAGTTCGGCGTTGGCGGTGGCGAACACCGTCGGCAGTTCTATAACCGCGTCTGCTCCCGCGATAATCGCCTGACGGGCGCGTTTAAATTTATTGAGAACGGCAGGTTCTCCGCGTTGGGTAAAGTTCCCGCTCATAACCACGACGAGATTTTCCGCTTTCAACTCGTTTTTTATATATTCTATATGTTTTAAGTGTCCGTTGTGCAGGGGATTGTATTCGGCTATCGTTGCGCAAAATTTCATAAAAAAACAAAAACTCCCATATAACAATTTACTTTTTGACTTAAAAGGTGTAAAATATTCGTTGTCGGTCGGAATTCCGCATCGTAGCGGGGAAATCCGTCGTCACCGTAATTGTACAACATTTTGCGATAAATATAAAGCAAATAAAATAAAAACTTTTTTAAGGAAGGGATTTATATGTCAGACGTACTGTTGAAAATCAAAGAAGGCGCGAAAGCGCTCGGTAAAACCGTTGTGTTACCCGAAGGCGAAGATAAAAGGGTGGTTAAAGCGGCTTCGGTCGCCGCTAACGAAAGATTAGCGAAAATCGTTCTTTTGGGCAACGCGGAACAAATAAAAGCCGCTAACCCCGACGTAGATTTATCGGGCGTAAGAATCGTCGACCCCGTTACCGACGCAAACACCGATAAATACGCGCAGATACTTTTCGATGCGAGAAAGGGTAAAATCAGCAAAAAAACGGGTCTTCCCGAATACGCAGACGTAAACGCGGCGAAAGCGTATATTCTTAAAGATTACACCATGTACGGCGCTTTAATGCTGAAAAACGGCGACGTAGACGGTATGGTTTCGGGCGCATGCCACTCCACGGCGAACACTCTCCGTCCCGGGCTTCAAGTTATAAAAACCAAAGCGGGCGTTCCGCTCGTTTCTTCCTGTTTCGTAATGATAGCGCCCGAAGGCGGCAACAAATATTGCGAAGACGGCGCGTTCGTTTTCGGCGATTGCGGTCTTAACCAGAACCCCAACTCCGAAGAACTTGCGTACATTGCCGTTTCTTCCGCCGATAGCGCGAAGACTATCGCGGGATTAGAACCGAGAGTCGCTTTCCTTTCCCACTCTTCGAAAGGCAGCGCGAAACACGCCGACGTAGACAAAGTAGTAGGCGCTGTAAACAAAGTAAAAGAAATCGCGCCCGACCTTAAAGCCGACGGCGAATTCCAGTTCGACTGTTCCATCGTTCCGTCGGTTGCGGCGAACAAAGCGCCGAATTCCGAGATTGCGGGGCATGCGAACGTGCTTATTTTCCCCGATCTCGACGCAGGCAACATAGGTTACAAAATCGCCGAAAGGTTAGGCGGATTTATGGCGTTGGGTCCCATTTGTCAGGGCTTTGCAAAACCTATCAACGACCTTTCCCGCGGTTGTTCTGCGGAAGACGTCGTCGCGGTTATCGCAATCACCGCTATTCAGGCTAAATAACAAAGGAGTTAAATAAATGAAAATTCTCGTTATAAACGCAGGCAGTTCCTCTCTTAAATATCAACTTATCGATATGGAAAACGAAAGCGTCGTCGCGAAAGGTATATGCGAACGCATCACTTTTAACGGCAGCAAATTGACGCAAAAAACCGCCGAGGGCAAAGAAACGGTTATTCTTCAGGACATGCCCACGCATAAAGAAGCGATGGAACTCGTTCTTAAAGCCATGCTCGACCCCGAAAAAGGCGCGATTAAAAGCGTAAAAGAAATCGGCGCGGTAGGGCACAGAGTTCTCCACTCGGGCGAAGATTTCAAATGCTCGGTAGTAATCGACGAAGAAGTAATAAAAATCTGCGAAAAGAACGCGGAATTAGGACCTTTACATATGCCCGGCGAAATCGCTTGCATAAAGAGTTGCCGCGAAGTTATGCCCGGCGTTCCCATGGTAGCGGTTTTCGACACCACGTTCCACGCGACCATGCCGAAAAAGGCGTATATGTACGGTATTCCTTACGAAGCGTACGAACAATACAAAATCAGAAAATACGGTTTCCACGGCACCTCGCATAAATTCGTTTCCGAAGAAGGCGGCAAAGTGTTAGGAAACAAAAACGCCAAAATGGTAATCTGCCACCTGGGTAACGGTTCTTCCATTTCCGCCGTTAAAGACGGCAAATGTCTGGATACTTCCATGGGATTCACCCCGTTAGAAGGTCTCGTAATGGGTACCCGTTCGGGCGACATCGACCCCGCGGCGGTAGATTATCTGAGAGTTAAACTCGGTCTTAAAGACGACGAAGTCGTGGACTTCCTTAATAAAAAATGCGGTATGCTCGGTATCAGCGGGTTTTCTTCCGATTGCAGGGATTTGACTGCGGCAGCCGAAAAGGGCGACGAAAGAGCGAAACTCGCTCTCGAAATGGTTGCTTACAGAGTTAAAAAGTACGTCGGCTCTTACGTTGCGGTACTCGGCGGCGTAGACGCGATATTCTTTACCGGCGGTATCGGCGAACATTCTCCCGAAATCCGTAAAATGGTTATGGAAGGAATGGAATTTTTGGGAATCGACTTTGACTTTACAAAGAACGAAAATTGCGGAAACGGTACGGTAGAACTTACCAAGCCGAATTCCAAAGTAAAAGTTTACGTGCTTCCCACCAACGAAGAACTCTCTATCGCAAGGGAAACCAAGGACCTTTGCTTATAAAAGATAAAAATTCCGCTAAAAAAAGTTGACAACGAAAAACTTATATTATATAATTGTAAAGCGTTTTTGAGAAGTATTATGATTATCGATTTAAGAAAACTCAAAGCAAGCGGCAAAACGGAAACGGATTTTTATTTCGAATTCGAGCCGCAGGAAGGTCTTTCTTCGTTGCCGGAAGTTACCGTTCTTTCTCCCGTAAAGGTTACGGGCAGGGCGGTGATAACGGGTAACCACTCCATGTTTATCGAAGGCGAAGTAAGCTACGTTCTTTCGGGAAACTGCACGAGATGTTTAGAACATACCGAAAAGGAGTGCGTCGCGGAATTTTCCGGCGAAGCGGAAGAGAACGACGAAGAATGTTATAAACTCGTCAACGACGCGGTTGACGTGAAAAAAATAGCGGAAGAAACAATCATATTGAACTTGCCCGTAAACTTTTTGTGTAAAGACGACTGTAAAGGAATCTGCGCGGGGTGCGGAGTCAATCTCAACGACGGGATTTGCAAGTGCGGAAAATAAAGAAAAGAAGGTAATTACAAATGGCAGTACAGAAAAGTAAAACGTCTAAACAGAGAACGAATACCAGATACGCTCAATGGAAATTAGAAACTCCCAATCTCGTAGAATGCCCCCAGTGCCACGAATTGAAAGCGCAGCACAAAGTTTGCGCTAAATGCGGCTACTACGACGGAAAACAAATCATAGACGTAGACAAAAAGGCTAAAAAAGACTAATTGATTTTATAAAACCAAAAAGTAAAGCCGAGTGTTTTCACTCGGCTTTTAGCGTTTTAAATAAATTTCGGGGTTTCGGGTTATAAACCGCGTGTTTTAAGAACGACGGAACAATTAACACAAATTCCTTCTTCTCTGCCGACGAACCCTAAACCTTCGAGAGTGGTCGCGGAAATACCCGCGTTGTCGACGGGGATACCGAGAACGCGGCATAAATTATCCGCCATATCGGGAATAAACTTTTTAAGTTTAGGTTTTTCCGCCATAATAACCGCCGAAAAACTCTCGGGAACGTAACCTTTTTCGGAAACCATGGCGACGACTTTTTCCAAAAGCATAACGCTGTCGGCGTTAAGATACGTCGGGTCGTCGTCGGGGAAGTAGTAACCTATATCGCGAAGCCCCGCGGCGGATAACAACGCGTCCATCAGGGCGTGAGTCAAAACGTCGGCGTCGCTGTGACCTAAAAGACCCTTTTCGTGGGGAACGGTAACTCCGCCGATAATAAGTTTTCTGCCCGGAACGAGTTTGTGGCAATCGAACCCGACGCCCGTTCTTACGTTTTCGGAAAGATAAAGTTTTTCGAAGTCTTCTTTGAAGGTGAGTTTAACGTTTTTCGGGTCGCCTTCGAACAGTCGCGGGGTATTTATATAATGTTTATATAAATCGCCGTCGTCGTTATAAGATAAGCCGTTCCTTAAAGAATAGGCTTTTTTTATTTTGTCCGCCGCAAACCCCTGGGGGGTCTGTACGCAATAAAGATTGCTTTTTCCGATGTATTGAAAATCGCCGTCAAAGGTTTCCGCTTTTATTACCGTATCTCTTTGGGGAACGACGGGAATCGCTCCGCCGTATTTGACAGCGGTATCTATGCAATCGTCGATAACTTTTTGGGTTACGAACGGTCTTGCTCCGTCGTGAATCAAAATCACGTCGCCGTCGGCGATTTTAAGGGCGTTTTCGACCGATTCCGTTCTCGTGTTTCCGCCGATAACCGCTTCCGCTTCGCCGCACAGTTTTTTAACTTCCGTAAAATCTTCTTCGGAAGCCGTGACGATAATTCGCGAAACGCGTTCGTTTTTGTAAAAAGCGGCAAGCGTTCGCTCCAAAACGGTTTTTCCGTCAAAGGGGATAAGGAGTTTGTTTTTGTTAAAACCCGCGCGTAAGCCTTTGCCTGCGCAGGTGATGATTGCGGTAACTTTCATAAAACTCACTCGGTGATGATTCTGTAAAGTCTGTCGGCGTCTTCTTTTCTTACCGTTTCTTTTATATCGAGAATTTCGAACGCCATAGTGCCTGCGGAAAAACCTAATTCGCAAACGTCGCCAATTTTAATCTGGTGGGACGGTTTAACGCTTTTACCGTTAATTTTAACTTTTCCGCCGTCGCAAGCTTGGTTTGCGAGCGACCGTCTTTTTAATATTCTGGAAACTTTCAAAAACTTGTCTATTCTCATAATTGCCTTATTTTACGCCTTAAACGTTCAAAAAAGTACGATTTTAAAACTTTTTTCGTTAAAACGCTTGACTTTATATTGATTTAGTAATAATATAATAAAATGCATTATGATAGGTTTAATATCGAATCTTATCGCAATTTTGGAAAAAACGAGAGAAGAAAAGCAGTAAAAATTCACAAAATCCGATAATAAAAATCAATATAAACCCCATAACCTGCCGACGGTACTATTATACTATAAAATTTCCGTTTTGTAAATAAGGTCGGCGAAGAATTTAATTTTTTTAAGGAGAGCGTTTAATGGCACGTAATCTACCGGAAATCGAATGTGGCAAGATTAAAAGGAAAACTTTCAGCAGAATCAAAGAAGCGATAGAACTCCCGTATCTTGTCAAAATTCAGAAAGACTCTTATGATGCGTTTATCAGGGAAGGGATAGGCGAAGTTTTGGAAGACTTCTCGCCGATCACCGACTATTCCGACCACTTCGAATTGTACTTTTTAGACTACAATTTAGACGGAGAACCCAAATACGACGAGAAAGAATGTAAAGACAGGGACGCTACGTTCGCGCGTCCGCTTCGCGTAAAGGTTCGCCTGGTAAACAAGGTTACCGACGAGGTTATGGACCAGGAAGTATTTATGGGCGACTTCCCCCTTATGACGGATAACGGGGCGTTCATAATAAACGGCGCGGAAAGGGTAATCGTATCCCAACTCGTCAGATCTCCCGGCGTATATAACGGAATGGAAGTTGATAAATCGGGCAAAAAGATTTACGATACCACCGTTATTCCTTCGAGAGGCGCGTGGCTGGAATTCGAACAGGATTCCCAGAACGTTTTGTGGGTACACGTCGACAGAACGAGAAAACTCACCGCAACGGTACTTCTCCGCGCGTTGGGTTTCGGCAGCGACTCTTCTTTAGCGGAACTTTTCGATAATAACGCGATGATCGCGTCCACCGCCGAAAAGGACACTTCCAAAACGGAAGCGGACGGGCTTGTGGAACTTTACCGCAGATTGCGTCCGGGCGAAATCCCCACCGACGACGCGGTAAGAACTCATCTTAAAAACATATTCTTCGACCCCCGTCGTTACGACCTGGCAAGGGTTGGCAGATATAAATTCAATAAACGTTTAAGACTCGGCGCGAGAATCGTCGGTTTAAAATCGTTTGAAGACGTTATTTCTTCCGACGGCGAAGTGTTGGCTACCAAGGGTCAGATTATCGACAGACTTACCGCAGACGCCATTCAGGACGCCGGCATAAACGTTTTCTATGCAGACGTAAACGGCGAAAGACATAAAGTCATCGCAAATAACGTCGTAAGTTTCGAAAACGTGGTCGGAATCAAACCCGACGCTTTCGGACTTTTAAAATACGTTTACTATCCTACCGTGGAATTCTCCAAAAAGGTAGCGGCAGCCGCCGCGACGGAATCCGCGGAAGAAGTTGCGGAAAAATATAAGAAAGAAATCAACGAACTTTTCTATATCGGCGAAAAGGAAATCAACGGGGAAGAAAAACCCGAAGACAGAAAGAACGAAGAAAAAGCCAAAGAAACGAGAATCAAATTTGTCAACGCGTGCGTAAGATTCGAACAACTCGTTGCGGAAAAATTCGACGGCGTTCTCGATTCCGAAGACAGAAAGACTATCCGCCCGTTGATAGAAAAGTTAAACCATAAACATATTACGGTAGACGATATCGTAGCCGCGGTATCGGTAAACCTTGACCTTAACGCAGGCATCGGCGACGTGGACAATATCGACCACTTAGGCAACCGTCGCGTGCGTTCGGTCGGCGAACTTTTGCAGAATCAATTCCGTATCGGTATCGCAAGACTCGAAAGGGTAATAAAAGAAAGAATGGCGACGCAGGACCCCAAGGAAGTTTCCGCGCAGGGTCTTATAAACGTGCGCCCCGTAAGTTCTGCCATTAAAGAATTCTTCGGTTCTTCCCAACTTTCGCAGTTTATGGATCAGACCAACCCGATTGCGGAACTTACTCATAAGAGAAAATTATCCGCGTTAGGCCCCGGCGGTCTTAACAGAGACAGAGCGACTTTCGAAGTCCGCGACGTTCACCACTCTCACTACGGCAGAATGTGCCCGATAGAAACCCCCGAAGGTCAGAATATCGGTCTTATTTCTTCGCTCGCGGCGTATGCGCAGGTCAACGAATTCGGATTTATCGAAGCGCCTTACAGAAAGGTAGAACACAGACTTAACGCCGACGGCACTATGGAAACGGTAGTTACCGAACACGTAGACTATTTAACCGCCGACGAAGAAGATAATTACATCGTAGCGCAGGCAAACGAACCGCTTATCGATAACAAATATTTCGAACACGACCGTGTTTCCTGCCGCCACAGAGACGATATAACCGAAGAAGTCAAAGAAAAAATCGATTATATGGACGTTTCGCCTAAGCAACTTATATCGGTTGCTACCGCGCTTATTCCGTTCCTTGAAAACGACGATACCAACCGTGCGCTCATGGGATCGAACATGCAACGTCAGGCAGTTCCGCTTTTGTGTCCCGAAAACGCAATCGTAGCGACGGGTATCGAAAGACGTATCGCGTACGACTCGGGCGTTATGATAAACGCCAAAGAAGCCGGCACGGTAAAGAGCGTCGCAAGCGATAAGATAGTAATCACCGGCGAAAACGGCGACGTAACTTATAAACTTAAAAAATTCGAAAGAAGCAACCAGGGTACCTGCCTTAATCAGAGACCTATCGTCGAAAGGGGCGAGAAAATCGAAAAAGGGCAGACCATTGCGGACGGTCCTTCCACGAGAAACGGCGAACTTGCGCTCGGCAGAAACATTATGGTCGGGTTCATGAGTTGGGAAGGCTATAACTACGAAGACGCTATTCTGCTTTCGGAAAAACTCGTTCAGGACGACGTTTTCACCACTATTCATATAGAAGAACACGAAATCGAAGCGAGAGATACCAGACTCGGCGAAGAAGAAATAACGAGAGATATACCGAACGTCGGCGAGGACGCTCTTAAAGACCTTGACGAAGACGGTATCGTAAGAATCGGCGCGGAAGTAAATTCCGGCGATATTCTCGTTGGTAAAGTAACGCCCAAGGGCGAAACCGAACTCACCCCCGAAGAAAGATTGCTCCGCGCGATATTCGGCGAAAAAGCGAGAGAAGTAAGAGATACTTCCCTTAAAGTACCGCACGGCGAAGGCGGCGTGGTAATCGACGTCAAAATCTTTACGAGAGCGAATAAAGACGAACTTTCGCCCGGCGTAAGCAAACTCGTCAGAGTATATATCGCGCAGAAACGTAAAATTTCCGTCGGCGATAAAATGGCGGGCAGACACGGTAACAAGGGCGTTATTTCCAGAATTTTACCGCAAGCGGATATGCCTTTCATGGCAGACGGCACGCCGTTGCAGATAGTTCTTAACCCGCTCGGCGTTCCTTCCCGTATGAACATCGGTCAGGTTCTCGAAGTACACTTAGGTCTCGTTTGCAAACAACTCGGCTGGAAGATAGCGACTCCGGTATTCGACGGCGCTACCGAAAAAGATATAAGAGAATTATTCAAAGAAAACAATATACTTAATCCCGACGGCGAAGTCGACGGCAAGATACAACTTTACGACGGAAGAACGGGCGAACCGTTTGAAAACAGAGTTACCGTCGGTCAGATGTACATGATAAAACTTCACCACCTTGTCGACGATAAGATTCACGCGAGAAGTACCGGACCTTACAGTCTTGTAACGCAGCAGCCTTTGGGCGGAAAAGCGCAGTTCGGCGGACAACGTTTCGGCGAAATGGAAATCTGGGCTTTGGAAGCGTACGGCGCGGCGCATATCTTACAGGAAATTCTTACCGTAAAATCGGACGACGTCGTAGGAAGAATCAAGACTTACGAATCTATCGTAAAGGGCAACAATATCAGCGAACCGGGTATTCCGGAAGCGTTCAAGGTATTGCTTAAAGAATTGCAGTCGCTCGCTCTCGATATGAAAGTGCTTACCGAAAATCACGAAGAACTTTCGCTTAAAGACCTTCTCGAAAGCGACGTGGACGATATACCGAACGTTCGCGAAAAATCGCACTTCGACGAAGTCGAACTCGGCGAAAAAGACAAAGACGACAAGAGCGAAGCGGAAGAAACGTTGTTCGAAGATACCGAGAACGCGGATATCGACGAATTCGAGTTCAATTCCAAAGACTTGTTCGACGACGAAGACGACGAAATCGATACCACCATTCCCGACGGCGATTTGTTTGACGACGATTTCGACGATGACGGCGATAAAGAGTAAGGAGGGTATTATAAATGTTTGAACTTAACAATTTCGATTCTATACAGATAGGCGTAGCCTCTCCTGAAAAAATCAGGTCGTGGTCGTACGGCGAAGTCACCAAACCCGAAACCATCAATTACAGAACGCAGAAACCCGAAATGGGCGGTTTGTTCTGCGAAAGAATTTTCGGGCCGACCAAAGACTGGGAATGCCACTGCGGAAAGTATAAACGTATCCGTTATAAAGGCGTTATATGCGATAAATGCGGCGTAGAAGTCACCAAGAGTAAAGTCCGCCGCGAAAGAATGGGTCACATAGAACTTGCCGCCCCCGTATCGCATATCTGGTATTTCAAGGGTACTCCTTCGAGAATAGGTCTTATGCTCGATATGAGTCCTAAAGCGCTCGAACAGGTACTTTACTTTGCCTGCCACGTCGTTTTGGATCCCGGCAACACTCCGCTCGAATATAAACAAGTTATAAACGACAGAGAAAAAATCGAATACGAAGAACAATACGGCGCAGGCTCGTTCAAAACGGGTATGGGCGCGGAAGCGATAAGAGAACTTCTTATGGCTGTAGACGTCGAAAAGGAAAGCGCCGAATTAAAGAAAATTCTCGAAGAAAACACTTCGGGACAAAAGAGAATTCACGCGGTAAAGAGAATAGAAATAATCGAAGCGTTCAGAAAGAGCGGAAACCGTCCGGAATGGATGATTTTAACCGTTCTTCCGGTAATTCCGCCCGAACTTCGTCCTATGGTACAGTTGGACGGCGGAAGATTCGCGACGTCCGATCTTAACGATTTGTATCGCCGCGTAATCAACAGAAACAACAGACTTAAAAAACTTATCGAACTCGGCGCGCCCGAAATCATCATAAGAAACGAAAAGAGAATGTTGCAGGAAGCCGTAGACGCTTTAATCGATAACGGCAGAAGGGGCAAAGCGATAAGCGGCGCGGGCAACAGAGAACTCAAATCGTTGTCGGGTATGCTCCGCGGTAAACAGGGAAGATTCCGTCAGAACCTTTTGGGTAAACGTGTAGACTATTCCGGTCGTTCGGTTATCGTCGTAGGTCCTGAACTCAAACTTTATCAGTGCGGTCTTCCGAAAGAAATGGCTCTCGAACTTTTCAAACCTTTCGTAATGAAAGAACTCGTTCAGAGAAACATTTGCCATAACATTAAAAACGCAAAACGTACCGTAGAACGCGCGAAAACCGTCGTCTGGGACGTTTTGGAAGACGTAATAAAAGACCACCCCGTAATGCTCAACCGCGCGCCTACTCTTCACAGATTGTCTATACAGGCGTTCGAACCGGTGCTTATCGAAGGCAGAGCCATTAAACTTCACCCGCTCGTTTGCGGCGCGTTCAACGCCGACTTCGACGGCGACCAGATGGCGGTTCACGTACCTTTGTCGGTAGAAGCGCAGGCGGAAGCAAGATTTTTAATGCTTGCGTCCAACAACATTTTGAAACTTTCCGACGGCAAACCGGTTATGAGTCCTACGCAGGATATGGTCATGGGCGCGTATTATCTTACGCTTATCCGTCGTCATATCGGCAGAAAATATAACGAAAAACGCAGAGAAGACGAAAACGGCGTGTTGTACGGCGTTCCCGAATACACCGTTTCTTACGCCGACCCCGAAGAAGCCCTTATGGCTTATCAGACGGGTAAAATCGGCTTGCAGGACGAAATTTCCGTACGTCGTACGGTAACTCTTCCCGACGGCAGACAGCACACGGGCAGAGTTCATACTTCGGTAGGTAAAATCATATTCAACGAAGCCATTCCGCAGGATTTGGGATTCGTTACGAGAACCACCGACGACGATTATCTTAAATTCGAAATCGACGGCAGCACCGACAAAAAGAAGGTCGGCGAACCGTGCGGTAAGAAAGACCTTCAGAAAATCGTCGGCGCATGCTTCAAACGTCACGGCGCGGCAGGCGCGGCGGACGTTCTCGATAAGATAAAGGCGTTAGGGTATAAGTATTCTACGGTCAGCGGTATCACCACCAGCGTATTCGATATGCATATGCCCGAAGAAAAGAAAGCCATCTTAAAAGAAGCGGAAGCGCAGGTGTTAAAGGTCGAAAACCTTTATAAGAAAGGTTTCATAACCGACGAAGAAAGATACAAAAAAGTAGTTACCATCTGGAAGAAAGCGACGGACGACGTTTCCGTTAAATTGCAGGCGGCGCTCGACGAATTCAACCCCATTCTTATGATGGCGAATTCCGGCGCGCGTGGTTCTATCGACCAGATCAAACAACTCTGCGGTATGCGTGGTCTTATGAGCGACCCGAACGGCAGAACCATAGAAATTCCTGTTAAATCGTGCTTCCGTGAAGGACTTTCCGTTCTGGAATACTTCATTTCTTCGCACGGCGGACGTAAAGGTCTTGCGGATACCGCGTTAAAGACGGCAGACTCCGGTTATCTTACCCGTCGTCTCGTAGACGTATCGCAGGAAGTAATCGTTAAAGAAGACGACTGCTTCGCCGAAAGCGGCGAGTCCGTTAAAGGCGTAGTCGTTCAGGCTATTAAAGGAATGAAAGGCGAAATCATCGAAAGCCTGCACGACAGAATCGCGGGCAGATTCGTCGTTCACGACGTCGTTAACCCCAAGACGGGCGAAGTCATGGTAAAAGCCAACGAAATGATTTCCGAAGACATGGCGGACGAAATCGTCAAAGCGGGTATCGAAGAAGTCGAAATCAGAAGCGTATTTACCTGCAAATCCAAGACGGGCGTCTGCGCTAAATGTTACGGTAAAAACATGAGTAACAACCTTCCCGTACAGATCGGCGAAGCGGTAGGTATCATCGCGGCGCAGTCCATCGGCGAACCCGGTACTCAACTTACCATGCGTACTTTCCATACCGGCGGTATAGCGAGTACGGGCGATATCACGCAAGGTCTTCCGAGGGTTGAAGAACTTTTCGAAGCCAGAAGACCTAAACACGCGGCAATAGTCTGCGAACAGACGGGCGTAGCGAATATCGAAGAAAAAGACAAACTTATTCACGTCATCGTAAAAACTGACGAAGGCGAAGAAAAAGATTACACGATACCTTTCGGTACCGGCGTTATCGTAAAAGACGGCGACAGAGTCGAGCCGGGCACGGTTTTGACCAACGGCTCGGTTTATCCGCAGGATATATTGAAAACGCAAGGTATCAAAGGCGTTCAGAACTATATTTTAAGAGAAATACAGAGCGTTTACCGTTCTCAGGGCGTTGATATCAACGATAAACACGTAGAAATCATCGTTCGTCAGATGATGAAGAAGGTTCAGGTAGAAAATCCGGGCGACACCGATATTCTCCCGGGCGAAAAACTCGACCTTTACAGATTCGAAGAAGAAACGATGAATGCTTTGAACAACGGTTTAAGACCGCCCGTCGGCAAGAGAATATTGCTCGGCATCACGAAAGCGGCGCTCGCGAAAGAAAGTTTCTTGTCCGCGGCGTCCTTCCAGGAAACCGCGAGAGTTCTTACCGAAGCGGCTATCAAGAATAAAATCGATCCGTTGCTCGGCTTAAAAGAAAACGTAATTATAGGTAAACTCATTCCTGCCGGAACGGGAATCAAAAACTATAAAAACGTAACGCCCACTGTGGTAACGGGAACGGCAGCCACCGCCGACGAAAACGAGTAAAAAAAGCATAAAACAAAACGTATTTTACCATTTATTCGTTTGACTAAAAACGTGATAGATGGTAAAATATATCATTGTCAGGCGCGAAAAACGCCTTAAAAACAGTTTCCGAAACGGATAATTCCGAAGTCCGTTTTCCGAATATCCGATAAAATGAAGGAGGTGTAACATGCCCACAATTCAACAGTTAATCAGACACGGTAGAAAACAGATTACTTACAAGTCGAAATCGCCTATTTTGGATGAATGTCCTCAAAAACGCGGCGTATGCTTGTCCGTAACCACCACTACCCCGAAAAAACCTAACTCCGCTCTTCGTAAGATTGCCAGAGTAAGATTGACTAACAAGATGGAAGGTATCGTTTATATCCCCGGCGAAGGACACAACTTGCAGGAACACAGTTCCGTCCTTATCCGCGGAGGCAGGGTAAAAGATTTACCTGGCGTAAGATATCACATCGTACGTGGCGCGCTCGATACGGCAGGCGTTGCGAAACGCAGACAGGCTCGTTCGAGATACGGCGCAAAGAGACCTAAATAAGTAATTATTTAAGCCAAAAATTTTATTTGTTATTAACGCAGTAATTAATAACACCTACTTAAAATCGGAGAATTCGGAAAATAGCCCGATAAAGTAGGCAGTATGCCGAAAGGCAGAAGGTTCGCTACCCGAGAAGGGCAAGCGATAGCTGTACTGAGAAGGGTTTACCCTTAAAAAGCGCGGAAGCGCGAAAAATTAAAGGAGGACAGAATTATGCCAAGAAGAGGCAATATAGCAAAAAGAGACGTATTACCCGATCCCGTGTATAACGATAAGGTAGTAACCAAACTCGTCAATCAGGTAATGCTCGACGGCAAAAAGAGCATAGCGCAAGGTATAGTTTACGAAGCGTTCAAAACCGCTTCCGAAAAAGTCGGCGCGGAACCCATGGAAATGTTCACGCAGGCGTTAAACAACATCATGCCTGTGGTAGAAGTTAAGGCGAGAAGAATCGGCGGCGCAAACTATCAGGTACCGCTCGAAATCAGAGCGGAAAGAAGACAGACTCTCGGAATTCGCTGGCTCGTCATCGCGGCGAGAAAGAGAAGCGAAAGAGAAATGGCTTCGCGTCTTTCCGCAGAACTCGTCGACGCTTTCAACAATACCGGCAACGCCGTAAAGAAGAAAGAAGAAACTCACAGAATGGCGGAAGCAAACAAGGCGTTCGCGCATTACAAATTTTAATTTGGAGAAAAATACATGCCGAAAGATTTTGATTTAGGTTTGACCAGAAACATAGGCATTATGGCGCACATCGACGCGGGCAAAACGACGACCACCGAAAGAATTTTGTTCTATACGGGCAAAACTCATAAACTCGGCGAAGTTCACGAAGGCGAAGCGACGATGGACTGGATGGTACAGGAACAAGAACGCGGTATCACCATAACGAGCGCCGCTACGACCTGCTACTGGAAAAATCACAGAATAAACATAATCGACACTCCGGGCCACGTTGACTTTACGGTAGAAGTCGAAAGATCGCTTCGCGTATTAGACGGCGCGGTTGCGACTTTCTGCGCAAAGGGCGGCGTAGAACCCCAAAGCGAAACGGTATGGCGTCAGGCGGATAAGTATAAAGTTCCGCGTATCGCATACGTCAATAAGATGGACATCAACGGCGCGAACTTCTATAACGCCGTAGAAATGATGCACGAAAGATTGAAAACCAACGCGATTCCGCTCTTGTTGCCTATCGGCAAAGAAGACACGTTCGTCGGCGTTATAGATATTCTTACGCGTAAAGCGGATATCTATAAAGACGATCTCGGTAAACAAATCGAAGTAACCGACGTTCCTGAAGACATGAAAGCGGAAGTTGAAAAATATCGTTCCATGTTGGTTGAAACGGCTGCGGAGCAGTACGACGACCTTATGGAAAAATATTTCAGCGAGGGCGATCTTTCCATCGAAGAAATCAAAAAAGGTCTTCGTAAAGCGACCATCGATATGAAAGTAACGTTGGTACTTTGCGGATCCAGTTATAAGAACAAAGGCGTTCAGAACCTTCTCGACGCGGTTGTGGATTATCTTCCCAGCCCGCTCGACGTCGGACACATTACCGGCGTGAACCCCGATACCGATAAAGAAGAAGACAGAAAACCCGACGAAGCGGAACCGTTCTGCGGCTTGGCGTTCAAAATCATGACCGACCCCTTCGTAGGAAAACTTGCATTCTTCCGCGCTTATTCGGGCGTTTTGAAAACGGGTTCTTACGTTTATAACAGCGTAAAACGCAAAAAAGAAAGAGTTGCGCGTATCTTACGTATGCACGCTAATCACAGAGAAGAAGTAGAAGAAGTTTGCGCGGGCGAAATCGTTGCGCTCGTAGGTCTTAAAGAAACTACGACGGGCGACACGCTTTGCGACGAAAATCATCCTATAGTTCTCGAAAAGATGGAATTCCCCGATCCCGTTATTCAGGTCGCAATCGAACCGAAAACCAAAGCGGGTCAGGAAAAGATGGGCTTTGCTCTCGCGAAACTCGCCGAAGAAGATCCTTCTTTCAAGACCTATACCGATCCCGAAACTTCGCAGACCATTATCGCAGGTATGGGCGAACTTCACCTTGAAATCATCGTAGACAGATTGCTCCGTGAATTCAGAGTAGAAGCCAACGTCGGTAAACCGCAGGTTGCTTATAAAGAAACCATTCGTCAGGCAGTAGAAGCGGAAGGCTTATTCAAACGTCAGACGGGCGGTCACGGTCAGTACGGTCATTGTAAAATCCGTCTTGAGCCGCAAGAACCGGGTAAAGGATACGAATTCGTTGACGAAACGGTCGGCGGATCCATACCGAAAGAATTTATTCAGCCTATCAATAAAGGTATTCAGGAAGCCGCTAAAAACGGTATCTTGGCAGGATACGAAGTCGTTGATTTCAAAGTCACCGTTTACGACGGAAGTTATCACGACGTCGACTCTTCGGAAATGGCGTTTAAGGTTGCAGGAAGCATGGCGTTAAAAGACGGCTTGCAGAAAGCGAAATGCGTATTGCTCGAACCGATAATGAAAGTCGAAGTTCTTACTCCGGACGCATATTTCGGCGACGTAATGGGTAACATTACTTCTCGTAGGGGTATCATACAGGGTACGGAAGACAGAAACGGTATCAAAGTTATCGACGCCAACGTTCCGCTCGCGGAAATGTTCGGTTACGCAACCGACTTGCGTTCGAGAACGCAGGGTCGCGGCAACTACACCATGCAGTTTGCTCATTACGCGGAAGTTCCTAAGTCCGTAGCGGAAAAGATTATAGGCAAAAAAGCGTAATTTACTGTTGACAATCAATAGGATTTATTGTACAATAAATATACGTATTGCGGTAAAAACCGCATAAAAACGAAAAACTAATAAAAATTATAATAAAACAATCATTATTTTTGGAGGAAATTTCTTATGGCAAAGGCTAAATTTGACAGAAGTAAACCGCACGTAAACATTGGTACCATCGGCCACGTTGACCATGGTAAAACCACTCTTACCGCTGCTATCACCATGACTTTATCCGCTCTCGGCGAAGCTCAGAAAATGAGATATGACGAAATCGATAAGGCTCCCGAAGAGAAAGCAAGAGGTATAACGATTAACACCGCTCACGTAGAATATCAGACGGCAAAACGTCACTACGCTCACGTTGACTGCCCGGGCCACGCCGACTATGTTAAAAACATGATCACCGGCGCTGCGCAGATGGACGGCGCGATCCTCGTAGTTGCCGCTACCGACGGACCCATGCCCCAGACCAGAGAACACATTCTTCTCGCTCGTCAGGTTGGCGTTCCCTATATCGTAGTATTCCTCAACAAATGCGACCAGTTAGACGATCCCGAACTTTTGGAACTCGTTGAAATGGAAATCAGAGAATTACTTACCGAATACGGTTTCCCCGGAGACGATACTCCCATCATCAAAGGTTCTGCTCTTAAAGCGCTCGAATATGCGCAGGGAGATCACACCGCGGAAGAAATCAAAGCGGCTCCCGAATGCAAATGCATTTTCGAATTGATGGACGCTATCGACAACTATATTCCGACTCCCGAAAGAGACGATGCGAAACCCTTCTTGCTCCCTGTAGAAGACGTTATGACCATTTCCGGTCGTGGTACCGTTGCTACCGGCAGAGTAGAACGTGGTGTTGCTAAAGTTAACGATCCTGCTGAAATCGTAGGTTTAACCGAAGAAAAGAAGACCACCGTTATTACCGGCCTTGAAATGTTCAGAAAGACTTTGGACGAAGCGCAGGCAGGCGACAACGTAGGCGCTCTTCTCCGTGGCGTAGACAGAAAGGACATCGAACGTGGACAAGTTATCGCTAAACCCGGTTCCGTTCATCCCCACACCGAATTCGAAGGTCAGGTTTATATCCTTACCAAAGAAGAAGGCGGAAGACACACTCCTTTCTTCAACAACTATCGTCCTCAGTTCTATTTCAGAACTACCGACGTTACCGGTTCTATCCAACTTCCCGAAGGCGTAGAAATGGTTATGCCCGGCGACAACATCAAAATGGATGTTAAGCTCATAACTCCTATCGCTATGGAAGAAGGTTTACGTTTCGCTATCCGTGAAGGTGGCAGAACCGTAGGTTCCGGCGTTGTTTCTAAAATCGTTAAATAATAGAATTTAGAAATACTTAAAGCGTAAAGCGTTTGCTTTACGCTTTATTTTTTTGTAATTATTAACGAAAAGGAACCACCGCGTAAGGTGGCGGAATTAAAATTTTTCGTATAAAAGAAATTCTGCTATGATTTAGAATTTTTCTTGTCTTATTGCTTTTGCTTTTCGGATAGGGCAACGACCCGTTTTCGTCATATTTCGCTAAAATGCGGCATAGATATTATCCGTAGGAGGAATATTTATGTATGACGGTATTACGGACAGAGTAATAGAAGAAGCCGTTTATATAATCGAAACGGGAGCGACTGTCAGAAAAACGGGGAAAGCCTTTCATCTGGGCAAATCCACCGTTCATAAAGACGTAACCGAACGATTAAGGGAGATAGATAAACGGTTGTACAAAAAAGTAAAAAAGGTACTGGAAAAAAATCTTGCGGAAAGGCACCTTCGCGGCGGCGAAGCGACCAAGCGCAAGTATATAATGTTAAAGGAAAAGGGCGAGTAGCCCTTTTTTTCTTGACAAAAAAAGAATTTAAAGATAAAATAAAAATAACAAAACAACCTAAACTAAAAGGTGAGCCTGATAGCGAAGGGGTAATAGAGTAATTATAGGCCGAAAACGGTCTTATAAATTATTTCCTCCCTTTTGCGACAGGCGAAAGGGAGTTTATTTTGCTCCCGAAGGAGAAAAAATGAAAAAAGTCATAAGCATAATGTTAAGCGCTCTCGTAGTAGTTGCGTGCATGTCTTTTATCGGTTGCGGAGAGAACGGCGGAGAACCCGAAGAAAAAACTCTTTCCGTTAAGTATTACGACGACGCGTCGTCGGTAATGCCGATGATGATAAGCGGTAAAGAAACCATCGCTCTTCTTCCCGAACCCGCCGCGACCACTTTAACAAAAAAAGCGACGGATAAAACCTGGTACAGACTCGATTTGCAGGAACTTTACGACGGAACAGCCAAGGCGTATCCGCAGGCGGTAATAATGGTAAAACAAAGCGTGCTTAAAAACAATCCCGGAATCGTGAATAAAATAAGCGCAGCGTTTGCCGAAAACGTAAACTGGGTAAAATCTAATACCGAAGCGGCGGTAACCGCCATAAGCGGTGCTATGGGCGAAGGGGCAGTTACTTCGCTTAACGCGAAAACGCTTAGCGAAACGGTAATAGATAACTGCAAAATTTACTGGCAAAGCGCGGCTGACGGCAAAACTTCCGTTGCGAAATACGTCAGCGATATGATAGAAATCGACGAAAAGAGCGCGAAAGCGGTAAACGACGACTTCTTCTACAATGCAGATGAAGAAATACAGTCGGAAGTAGCCGATAAACAGGAAATAAGCGTTTACGCGCCCGACGGAGCGCCCGCGCTTGCGATAGCCAAGTTCATCAACGACAACGAATCGTTCGAAACGGGCAAAACGTTTAATTATCACGTAATAAACGCTGCCACGATAGGCGGAATTATATCCAAAGGAACGGGCGATATAATCGTAATGCCGATAACCGCGGCTTCCAAACTTTACGCAAGTTACGCGGCGGATACTTATAAAATGGTATCGGTCGTGACCCACGGAAACCTTTATATAATGAGTACCGAAAAACTCACCGTAAACGACTTAAATAATAAGAGAATGGCTGTAATAGGTCAGGGCAACGTTCCCGATTTAACCCTTAAAGCCGTTCTTAAAAAGAATAATATAAAAACGGTAATAGCCGAGTAAAAATGCAAAAATTCCAGAAAGCACTTAACTTTCTTTTGCCGATACTTTCCGTGTTGTCGATAGCGGCGATATGGGCGGTAGCCGCGGCGAAAGTAGACAGCGAATATATATTGCCGTCGCCGATAGAATCTTTATCGGCGATGTTTGCCCTTTTCGGAGAAAGGGAATTTTATAACGCCCTTTTTAACACTTTGTTAAGGGCGCTCGAAGCGTTTGCAATATCCTTCGTTTTGTCTTTCGTTCTCGCAGCATTATCCGATAAATTCGGAATCGCGGCAAAGATTATATCGCCCGTAATAGCGATAATAAGGGCGCTTCCGACGATTGCAATAGTATTGTTGCTGCTTTTCTGGACGACTTCTTATGTCGCGCCGATAATAGTAACCATGCTCGTCGTATTGCCCACCATATACACGGAAATACTGAACGCGCTTTCGTCCGTAGACAAAAAACAGATAGAAATGTGTAAAGTGTTTAAGGTCAGCGAAAGCGACGTAATACTTAAGGTAAAAGCGCCGCAGATACTGCCGTCGATGTGTAAAACGGCGGGGTCGGGGTTTTCGCTTAACCTAAAACTTATGGTAGCGGCGGAAGTAATATCTCAAACGGCGTATTCGATAGGCTATATGCTCAACACGTCCAAAATATATTTCGAAGTATCCACTATGATAGCGCTCGTTCTCGTAACGGTGGCGATAGGTCTTATAATCGAAGGCGTGTTTTCTTTCCTGAGTAAAAAGGCGGGTAAATGGAAATGATAAGACTTGAGAATATAAACAAATCGTACGGCGACAACGTTATATATAAAGACTTTAACGTAGCGTTTGAAAGCGGCAGAATAACCGTTATCCTGGGAGAAAGCGGCTCGGGCAAAACCACGTTGCTTAATATTATCGCGGGTTTAACCGACTACGACGGCAAAGTCGACCTTGGCAACGAAAAAGTCGTGTCGATGACGTTCAGGGAAGACAGACTCGTGCCGAATCTCACCGTAGAAGAAAACGTAAAACTCGTAAATAAAGAAGCCGACGTAAAAAAACTTCTCGAAGAAGTGAATATGTCCGAAAAAATAAAGGAGTACCCGAAGAATTTGTCGGGCGGGCAATCGAGAAGGGTGTCGATAATAAGGGCGCTTGCCTTTCCGTCGGACGTACTGCTTATGGACGAACCGCTCACGAATCTCGATTTGTCGCTTAAATTTTCGGTAATCGAAACGATAAAAAAAGAAAAAGGGAACCGAACGGTAATATTCGTCACGCACGACGTGAAAGAAGCGGTAACGATAGCCGACAGAATAGTAATAATAGATAAAGGCAAAATAATCTACGACGCGGATAGAAAAGACGTGAACGAAGACGAAATTTACGACGTAATATTAAAGAAAAAATAAATAAGCATAAAATAAAAATTAAGGGAATAAATTAGTCACTAATTTATTCCCTTAAATATTGACAAAAACAGGGTAGTTTGATACAATACTAAATGGTTTTGTCTCCGCGAAAAGAAAGAGATAAAACCGGAGAGGGAAATGAAAAAGTATAAAATAGCCGATATCGTGTTCGAAGCGGAAACCAAGTACGCTTACACCGGAAAACTGTGCGAAAAGTACGTTTATACCGGCGAAGAGAAGCCTGCTTTTTCGGCGGTTATAACCGATTCGGACGTGGAAAGAGAGAGAAAAGGTCTTAACGCGCCCGAACCTTTGCTGGAATCCATCGCGCTTCAAAGAAAATTCTGCGAATACGTTTTGAAAAACGGAAACGGAACCATATTCCATAGCAGCGCGGTCGCCTATAAAGGGGAAGCGTACCTGTTCACCGCGCCGAGCGGCACGGGTAAATCCACGCATACGAGACTTTGGAAAGAGATGCTCGGCGATAAACTCGTTTATATAGACGACGATAAACCGATAATAAGGTATATCGACGGGGAATTTTACGTATACGGCACGCCCTGGAACGGAAAACACCATTTAGGCGAAAACGTGAAGGCAAAGTTAAAGTGCGTTTGTAAAATTTATCAGGCGAAAGAAAACACGATAAGAAAAGCGGAAATTCCCGAAATGATAGGCGTGGTTTTTAATCAGACGTTAAGACCCGAACAAGCCGAAGATATGGAAAAACTGCTTTCGCTTACGGACAAACTGCTTACGAAATCGAATTTATACGCGCTCGGGTGTAATATATCGCGCGAAGCGGCGGAGTTGTCGTTTACAACGATGACGGGGGAGAAAATATGTTAAAATTAAAAGAAGATCTTATATTGAGAGAAGTCGCGGGGAGTTACGTTGTGGTAGCGGTAGGAAAGGCCGCGGCAGAATTCAATGCGATGATAACGCTTAACGAAACGGGCGCTTTTTTGTGGAAAGCGCTTGAAAAGGGCGCGACGGAAGAATCTTTGACCGAAGCCCTTTTAGACGAGTACGAAGTAGACAAAGAAACCGCTTCGGCAGACGTGAAAGCGTTTATCGAAAAGATAAAAGAAGCGAAATTATTAAAATAAAAAACGGGAAGCGAAAGATGAATAAGATAGGATTTGACGGCGGTAAATATTTAGAGTTGCAATCGGCGAAAATATCCGAAAGGATAGCGATGTTCGGCGATAAATTATATCTCGAATTCGGCGGAAAACTTTTCGACGATTATCACGCGTCGAGAGTGCTGCCGGGGTTCGAACCGGACAGCAAAATAAAAATGCTTTCGCAACTGAAAGACAAAGCGGAAATACTCATCGCCATCAATTCCGACGACATTCAGACGAACAAACTTCGTTCCGATTTAGGTATAACTTACGACGCCGAAGTTATCAGACTTATCGACATATTCAGAGACCGCGGTTTTTACGTGGGAAGCGTCGTTTTAACGAGATTTGCGAACCAACCGTCCGCGATTGCGTTTAAAAGACATCTCGAAATGCTCGGTATAAAGGTGTATAAACATTATACGATAGAAGGCTATCCTTCGGAAGTGGAAAAAATCGTCAGCGACGAAGGTTACGGAAGAAACGAATACGTCGTTACCACAAGACCGCTCGTCGTCGTAACCGCGCCGGGACCCGGAAGCGGCAAAATGGCAACGTGCTTATCGCAACTCTATCACGAATATAAAAGGGGAGTAAAAGCGGGATACGCTAAATACGAAACCTTCCCCGTGTGGAACCTTCCGCTTAACCACCCCGTAAACATAGCGTACGAAGCGGCGACCGCCGACTTAAACGATATGAACATGATAGACCCGTTTCACTTGGCGGCGTACGGAGTGGCGACGGTAAATTATAACAGAGACGTGGAAATATTTCCCGTTCTGTCGGCGATGCTCACTAAAATTATGGGAAGTTCGCCATACGCTTCGCCGACGGATATGGGCGTAAATATGGCGGGTTACGCCATAGTAAACGACGAAGTTACGAGAGAAGCGTCAAAGCAAGAAATAATCCGCAGATACTATGCGGCGTTGCTCGATTACAGAAAAGGAACGGGCAGTAAAGAAGCGATAAACAAAATCGACCTTTTAATGAAAAAGGTCGGTGTAACGGTAAACGACAGACCGGTAGTCAAAGCGGCTCTCGAAAAAGAAAATATCACGGGAACGCCCTGCTGCGCGATAGAACTCAACGACGGCAGAATAATCACGGGCAAAACGGGCAATCTTTTGGGTTCGAGCGCGGCTGCATTGCTTAACGCGCTTAAAGCGCTCGGAGATCTGGACGATTCCATAGACCTTATTTCTTCTTCCGTTATCGAACCCATACAGAAACTTAAAGTGGAATATATGAAGAGCAGCAATCCGAGACTGCATACCGATGAGGTTTTGGTGTCGCTTGCGGTAAGCGCGGTAACTAACCCGATAGCGAAAATCGCTATGGAGCAACTGGGTAAATTAAAAGGCGCGCAAGTTCACTCCTCGGTAATTTTATCTCACGTAGATAAGAAAACTTTATCGAGGCTCGGATTAGACATAACGTGCGAACCCCGCCAGCAACGCGAAAAGAAGTACGCCGCAAACTAAAAAAATAATATTACAGCCTGCGTTAAATAAAACGCAGGCTGAATTTTTACTACGCGCGGAGTAAATAAACCACGGGGAAAGGTAACGTTATCGGGTTTATAACAGTTTGCAGTAAATCAGATAACGCAAATATAGGAGAATCTGTAAACGAAAAAACTTTTGCGGTTTAATTTGTTCCGCGCGTAAGGGTACTATAAAGGGTTTGCCGAATTTCGGCAAACCCTTTAATATTACTTTCTGTTTTTACGGGTCGGGAATCAATACATTCCGCCCATACTGCCTGCAGGCATCTGCGGAGGTTCGGGTTCTTTAATGTCTGCAACGACCGTTTCCGTCGTAAGGAACACGCCCGCAACGGAAGCCGCGTTTTCGAGAGCCGATCTCGTAACCTTGGTCGGGTCGATGATACCGCTTTCGACCATATCTACGTATTCGTTGGTCAAAGCGTTGAAACCGAAGTTGGGTTTGTTAGCCTTTAACACTTCGTTAAGGATAACCGCGCCGTCAAGACCCGCGTTTTTAGCGATTTGTTTCAAAGGCGCTTCTACCGCTTTCAAAACTATTTGCGCGCCCGTCTTTTCGTCGCCTTTTAAGGTTTCGGCGTATTCGTTTATAGCGGCAATCGTAGAAATAAGCGCGATTCCGCCGCCGGGAACGATACCTTCCTGAACGGCAGCCTTGGTAGCGTTCAGAGCGTCTTCGATACGAAGTTTCTTTTCTTTCATTTCCACTTCGGTAGCCGCGCCTACGTTGATAACCGCAACGCCGCCTGCAAGTTTAGCAAGGCGTTCCTGCAATTTTTCTCTGTCGTAATCGGAAGTGGTTTCGGCGATTTGCGCTTTGATAGCCTGCTTTCTCGCTTCGATTGCTTCGGGAGAACCCGCGCCGCCTACGATAGTGGTGTTGTCTTTATCGACTTTAACGGAACTTGCTCTGCCGAGCATATCCATGGTAACGTCTTTGAATTCGAATCCTAAATCGGAAGAGATAACCGTGCCGCCGGTAAGAACGGCGATGTCTTCGAGCATAGCCTTTCTTCTGTCGCCGAAGCCGGGCGCTTTAACCGCAACGCAGTTGAACACGCCTTTGAGTTTGTTTACGACGAGCGCCGCGAGCGCGTCGCCTTCAACGTCTTCCGCTATGATGAGAAGTCTTAAACCTTGCTGAGCGATAGGTTCTATCACGGGGAGAATTTCCTGTATGGAAGAAATCTTTTTATCCGTGATAAGAATAACGGGGGAGTCTAAAACCGCTTCCATTTTGTCGGTGTTGGTAACCATATAAGCGGAAGCGTAGCCCCTGTCGAACTGCATACCTTCTACGGTGGTGAGTTCGGTTTTCATCGTTTTGCTTTCTTCTATGGTGATAACGCCGTCTTTGCCGACCTTTTCCATAGCGTCTGCAAGTAATCCGCCGATTTTTTCGTCGCCTGCGGAAATGGAAGCAACCTGACAAATAGCGTTTTTATCGGCTATGGGTTTGCTTATCTTTTTAAGTTCTTCAACGGCTTTTTCCGTCGCGCCCGCAATACCTTTTTTAAGAATAATGGGGTTAGCGCCCGCAGCGACGTTCTTTAAGCCTTCGTCTATCATTGCTTGCGCAAGGATAACCGCGGTGGTCGTGCCGTCGCCGGCAACGTCGTTGGTTTTGGTGGAAACTTCTTTTACTATCTGCGCGCCCATATTTTCGAACGCGTCGGGAAGTTCTATTTCTTTAGCGATGGAAACGCCGTCGTTCGTGATGAGCGGCGCGCCGAATTTTTTGTCTAATACTACGTTTCTGCCCTTAGGACCTAACGTTATCTTAACCGCGTCCGCAAGAGTATCAACGCCTTTCTGAAGGGCTTTTCTCGCTTCTTCTCCGTGTTTTAATTCTTTAGCCATAACAAAAACTCCTTAAAATTATTCTTCTACCACAGCGAGAATATCGCTCTGGCGGATAATGGTGAATTCTTTACCGTCAACTTTGAATTCGCTGCCGGCGTACTTGGAATAAAGTACCTTTTCGCCGACTTTAACCTGCATAACTACTTCTTTACCGTCTATAACGCCGCCGGGGCCGACCGCAACGATACGCGCGGTCTGTTGTTTTTCCTGACTTGCGGACGGAAGTATAAATCCGCTTTTAGTTTTTTCTTCCGTTTCGATTGCTTCGACTACTACTTTGTCGAACAAGGGTCTAACTTTCATTATATAAGCCTCCTTACGTTTAGCACTCTCTATCTTCAAGTGCTAAATCTTATTATATACGGGAAATAAAATTTGTCAATAGAATAGTGACAAAAAAATAATTTTTTTTACCGAAAATATTTATACGCTTCGGGAATAAAAAGAATGAGAGAAGAATAAAAAAACGCCGCCGAAAAAATCGGCGGCGTAAAATTTTATAATCTTTAGGGAGTAACTCTGTTGATATCTCTCGGGAACATAGTCGCTTCTCTTACGTTTTTGAATCCTAAAAGGTGCATGGTAAGTCTTTCAAGACCGATACCCAAACCGCCGTGCGGGGGAGCGCCGTATTTATGAAGCATAAGATAGGTTTCGAACTGTTCGGGGTCCATACCGCATTTTTTCATTTTGGCTACCTGCTCGTCGTAGTCGTGGATACGCTGACCGCCGGAAGTGATTTCAAGGCCCCTGAAAAGAAGGTCGAACGAAAGGGTGTATTCGGGGTCTTCGGGATCGTCCATCGTGTAGAACGGGCGTTTCTTGGAAGGATAGTGGGTAACGAAAAGGAAATCGCTGCCGAGTTCCTTTTTGGCGTATTTGCCGAGCATTTCTTCTTCCTGCGGGTCGAAGTCTTTCATATCGGACGGGGTATAGCGGAATTTTTCCATTATAATCTTTTTGGCGTCCATAAACTTGATGCAGGGAATTTCGTTGATTTCGGGAACGTCCGCGTGGAGAAGTTCTATTTCTTCCTTGTATTCCGTTTTAAGCAGGTTCATAATATACTTGAGCGCGCCCGTTTCCATATTCATAATGTCTTCGAAACCGTTTATGAAGCCCATTTCGAAGTCCATAGAGATGTATTCGTTAAGGTGACGGGAAGTATCGTGATGTTCCGCGCGGAAAACGGGAGCGACTTCGAACACTCTTTCGAAAACGCCCACGAGAGCCTGTTTGTAAAGTTGGGGCGACTGCGCGAGATAAACCACTTTGCCGAAGTAGTCGAGTTTAAATACGTTGGTGCCGCCTTCCGCCCCCGCGAAGTTGATTTTCGGGGTATGAATTTCGGTAAAGTTCTGGGAAGTCAGAAATTCTCTGAACCCCCTTTGTATGCCTTCCTGAATTTTGAATATAGCGCGTTCTCTCGGGTTGCGCATGGAAATAGGACGGAGATCGAGTATGGTGTTCAACTGAATACCGTCGAGTTGTTTTTTGTTGATAACGATAGGCAGATTTTCCGCGGGGCGGGAAAGAACCTTTATGTCGTGAATCTGAAGTTCGAATCTTTCGTTGCCTTTTGCGTCCACGTTTTTAACGCTTTTGCCGGTGATTTCCACGCAACTTTCTTCGGATAAAGTCGAGTCCCAACGGTAATCGGAAAATTCGGGGGCGTAAACGCATTGAATAACGTCCCTTGCGGTGCGTAAAATTACGAACGAGAAGCCCGTCATTTCGCGGATTCTGTGGATATAACCTTTAACGGATATAACTTCGCCGTCGTGATTTTTAAGGTCGGAATAAGAAGATATTTTAATAAAATTATCGCCTTTGATGCTGTTCATAGTTCCTCCAAACGAAACCTTACTTTTAATATATAATAAATAATACACTATTAAAAAAAATAAGGCAAGTATTTTAAAAAGTTTTCGCGTTATGCGGGCGATAAAAGGCGGTCAAAAGACAAAATAGGGCGAAAGTGTTGCAAAGAAGGCTTAATTATGATAAAATACTTATCGCGTCGGTTAAAAACCGACAATAAACCAAAAGGAAAAAAATAAAATGAAAATTGCGGTTTCTGCCGAATCTACGGTCGATTTAACCAAAGAACTCAGCGAAAAATACGATATAAAAATATTGCCGTACACCATCGTTATGGACGGCAAAGAATATAAAGACGGCGAAATTATGCCCGAAGACCTTTTCAAGATGGTGGACGAAACGAAAATTCTTCCCAAAACGACCGCGCTCAACGCGTTCGAATACGGCGAATGGTTCGACGGACTGTTGAAAGAATACGACGCGGTTATACATATCGGGTTGTCGTCGGGGATAACGTCGTCGCTTTCGCACGCGGAAGCCGCCGCGAAAGAAAGAAACGGCGTTTACGTTGTGGACAGTTTGTCTCTCTCTACGGGTATCGCTCTTTCGGCGATTTACGCAAGGGAACTCGCCGACGGCGGAATGAATCCAGAAGCGATTGCCAAAAAGGTTTCGGAAAGAACGGCTCACGTTCAGGCGAGTTTCGTTATAGAAAGACTTGACTATCTGTATAAAGGCGGAAGATGCAATTCCATACAACTTCTCGGCGCGAACGTTTTCAAAATCCGTCCGAGCGTATGGCTCAATAAAGGCAAAATGGAAATGCACAAAAAATATCGCGGCAATATGGACGCGGTTATAGAAAAATACTGCGCCGATACTCTTGCGGAATTTAATACGCCCGACCTCGATAAGGTGTTTATAACTTACACCACCGCCACGCCCGAAATGGTAAGCAAGGCAAGGCAGGCTTGCGAAAACGCAGGTTTTAAGAATATTTACGAAACGAGAGCGGGGGCAACCATTTCCAGCCACTGCGGCGCGCACACGCTCGGAATTTTATATTTTAACGACGGAAAACAATAAGCCGCTTCGTTAAACTAAGCAAAAAAATTTTCCGATATTAAAAAAGACCGAACCGCAAGATTCAGTCTTTTTTTGTTTTCTTATAAAAGGGAACGGAACTGCCCGGTTATTCCGCTTGCGCGACCGCCTGCGAAATGGCTTCGCGGAGATTTTTCTTTTCCATATTATAGGCTTGTTCTATGCAGTGGAAAACGGAAACGGCTTTGCTCGAACCGTGACCTTTAACTACCGTTTTGTTCGCGCCGAGAAGAACCGCGCCGCCGTAGTTGTTGTAATCCATAAAATCTTTCAAGGCGTAAACGTCCTTTTTGAGAATACCCGCGGCTATACGGGTTTTAAGATTTTTCATAAACGTCTTTTTCAGCATTTTAAGCATTTCAAGGCACGCTCCTTCGGTAGACTTTAACAAAACGTTGCCCGAAAATCCGTCGCACACGACGAGATCGTAGTTGCCGGAAAGTAAATCTCTGCCTTCCATATTGCCTACGAAGTTAATTTTATCGTTGGCTTTTAACGCGGCGAAAGTTTCTTTTCTCAATAAGTCGCCTTTTTCTTCTTCCACGCCTACGTTAAGCAAAGCCACTTTCGGCGATTCCACGCCGTACGCTTTTTTAAGGTATAAGTCCGCCATAACGGCAAACTGTGTAAGTTGAACGGAATCGCAGTCCACGTTGGCGCCGCTGTCGCAAATACCTACAAGGCTACCTTTCATCGTGGGGAGTATGGGGCAGAACGCAGGGCGTTTGATTCCTTTTATTCTTCCGAGCCTTAAAACCGCGCCCGCAAGAATGGCGCCCGTAGAACCCGTGCTTACCATACCGTGAACGGTTTCGTCCGTCCTTAAAATTTCGTAACACTTATAAAGCGAACTTTCTTTTTTGGTTTTGATTGCTTCGGTGGGTTTATCGTTGCAGGAAATTTCGTCCGGCGCGTGAACTATCGAAAGACGGTTTAAGTCGTAAGTGAAATTTTTGAGTTGTTCCGAAATAACTTTCTCGTCGCCGACTAAAACCACTTCGAGATCTTCTATCGAAGAAAGGGCTTTAACCGCGCCTTCGATGTTGGCGGAAGGGGAATTGTCCCCGCCGAGAGTGTCAACAAGAATTTTTATCATAAGTTTCTCCTCAACTTAGTATTGTACCATTTATACGCCTTTTAGTCAACGTCGAAACGGAAAAAGGCGGAATAACGCCGGGAAAATTTTAAAAAATCTTGACAAAACGGGCTAAGGGCTATACAATATTTAAGTTAATTCGCGAAAAAAACCGCGTTTTAAGGAAAAAGAAAAACGGAGAAAAAATATATGTACGCTTTATTTACCGATACCGATACCGATATAACGCCGGAAGTCGCGGCGCATTACGGAATGAAACTTATCAGCATGCCTTACGAAATCGACGGCAAAGAAGTTTTCCCTTACGTGGACTTCGATAAGTTCGATCCGCGCCCTTTTTACGATAAGTTAAGAAGCGGCGTAATGCCGAAAACCAGCGCGTTAAACCCCGAAATATATAAAGGATACTTCGAACCCTGCTTAAAAGCGGGGCAGGACGTATTATACGTTCACTTTTCTTCGGCTATGAGCGGAACTTTCAACTCTCTTAACATAGCCATAAAAGAATTGAAAGAAAAATATCCCGAAAACACCGTATACACTCTCGATACGAAAGCCATAACCATGGGCGCGTACGCGATTGTAAGAGAAGTCGGCGATTTGTACCTTGCCGGCAAAACCATTCCCGAAATTCTCGAATGGGGCAAAACGGAAATAGATAAGTTCGCGACCTTCTTTTTCGTGGAAGACCTTAAATTTTTCAAACGCAGCGGAAGAATAAAAGCCGTCGCGGCGTTTATGGGCAATATGATAGGGCTTCACCCGATAATACATATCGGTAAAGACGGCGTTATGACTTTGTGCGATAAGGCTGTCGGCACCAAAGCCACGCTTAACAAAGTAATTTCTTATATGCAGGATAATCAGGAAGATATTAAAAATCACCGCATAGCGATAGCGCATACCGACGCGCCCGCGCTTGCCGAAAAACTCGCCGCGAAAATAAAAGAAACTTTCGGCGACGACGTGAATATAGAAACGGTAATATGCAATCCCACGGCGGGTTCGCACAGCGGACCGGACGGCGTAGGCGTATGTTTCCACGCAAAAAGCAGATTATTTTAATAAAAAAGGCAAAAAAACGCATAAAACCGTTTGACAAACGGGCGTAAATATTGTATTATAAGTAGGCTTAAAGAAGAAGCGACCCTTCTCGCCGACGGATAACGTTCTCATCGGCTCGATACTTGAAAAACCGCGTTTACCGCGGCGTATTGCGTAATTTACGGGTTGCTTAAAACATTTAAGCAACCCGTTCTTGTTTTAAAAGGCTTCGGCTTTTTAATAAATATTTTTGAGAGGTAAAAAACCATTAAAAGAGAACATCAGATAAACGGCGACGTTCGTGACAGAGAAGTAAGGGTTATCGGGGAAGACGGTTCGCAACTCGGAATAATGAGTTCGAGAGAAGCCAACGCTCTTGCGGAAGAAGCGGGGCTTGACCTTGTTAAAATTTCTCCCACGGCGCAGCCGCCCGTATGTAAAATAATGAATTACGGGAAATATCTTTTCGAATTGACGAAAAAGGCTAAGGAAGCCAAGAAAAACCAGAAAGTCGTAGAAATCAAAGAAATATGGCTTTCGATGACGATAGACGTCGGCGACCTTAACGTTAAAGCCAAACAGGCGCAGAAGTTTTTAACGAGCGGAAACAAAGTAAAAGTTTCCATAAGAATGCGCGGAAGACAAATGGCTCACTCAAATCTCGGAATAGAAGTAATGAAAAACTTTTACGAACTCGTGAAAGATTACGGTACAATGGAAAAGCAACCGCTTACCGAAGGCAGAAGCATCTGGATGATGCTCGTGCCGAACAAAGCGTAACTTAAAACAATAAATAACTAACGGAGGGTAACAATTATGCCTAAAATGAAAACCAAAAGCGCGGCGAAGAAACGTTTCAAAGTAACCGCTACGGGCAAAATTAAGAGAGCATGCTCGGGAAAGAATCATATTCTTACCAAGAAAGACAGAAAGAGAAAGAACAATTTGTGTGATGGCGCTTACGTCGATAAAACGCAGGAAAAGACGATGAGAACGCTTATTTACAATAAATAACGTGAAAGGAGATAGATAATTATGCGTATTAAAAGAGCCGTAAACGCAGTTAAAAAGCGTAGAAAAATATTAAAACTTGCCAAAGGATATTTCGGCGGCAGAAGTAAGAGATACAGAGTAGCGAGAGAAGCCGTAATGAAAGCGCAGATGTACGCTTACGTCGGCAGAAAATCCAAGAAACGCGACTTCCGTTCGTTGTGGATTGCGAGAATCAACGCGGCTGCAAGACTTAACGGTTTGTCTTACAGCAAATTCATGTTCGGTTTGAAGAACGCGGGAATCAATCTTAACAGAAAGGTTCTTGCCGAAATCGCCGTTTCCGACGCGGCAGGTTTTACCGCCCTTGCGGAAAAAGCGAAAGCAAACTTAAACAAGTAACTTAAAAAGCCTACTTAACCGTAGGCTTTATTTCGGTAAAAATGATAACGTCAAGGCAGAACGCCGCGGTAAAAGAAATCAGGTCTTATAAGGACAAAAAGTTTCGCGATAAAGACGGGGTTTTCATTGCGGAAGGAATAAAACTCGTAAACGAAGGCATAAACTCGGGGTTTTTCGTAGAAAAACTCGTATGCACGGAGAAAACGGAACAACTGTTTTCTTCTTTTTCGGGCGAAAAAATCGTGCTTAAAGACGACGTTTATAAAAGCGTCAGTAACGAAACTACTCCGCAAGGGGCAATGGCGGTTATTAAAAAACCCGTATTGAAAGAATTCGGTTGCGACGGCAGCGCGATTCTGCTCGACGGGGTGGCGGACCCTTCTAACGTCGGCGCGATCGTGAGAACGGCGGCGGCAAGCGGATATACCGACTTGTATTTTACCGAAGACTGCGCCGACCCCTTTTCGCCGAAAGCGGTAAGGGCGAGTATGGGCGGCATTTTCAGAGTAAAAGCGCATATCTCTACGAGAGATTATATAGCGGAAAATCTGAAAATTCCCTTTATTATAGCCGATATGGACGGGGAAAACGTGTTTTCCTTTAACAAAAAAGGCGATTTTTGCCTTGTAATCGGCAACGAAGGCAACGGCGTAAGCGAAAAAATAAGAAAAAAAGCAAGTTACACCGTAAGCATACCCATGGAAAACGGAATGGAAAGCCTTAACGCTTCCGTTTCGGCAGGGATACTTATGTATTTATTGAAAAAATAAGGAGAAAAATATGTCAGGTCATAGCCATGCGGCGAATATCGCAGTAAAAAAAGCAAAGACGGACGCTATTAAAGGCAGAATATTTACCAAAGTAGGAAGAGAAATCGCGGTCGCCGCGAAAAACAATCCCGATCCTACCACCAACAGCAAACTTGCGGACGCTATCGCGAAAGCCAAATCCGTAAATATGCCTAACGACAACATAAAAAGATGTATCGCTAAGGCTTCCGGTGAACTTTCGGGCGCTACTTACGAAGAATTGACTTACGAAGGATACGGTCCCGCGGGCAGCGCGGTTATCGTTAAAGCGCTTACCGACAATAAAAACCGTACGGTAGACTTCGTTCGTACCGTTATGAGAAAACACGGCGGTTCGCTCGGCAACGCGGGCTGCGTTTCCTTTACGTTTACAACTAAAGGCGTTATCGCTATCGAACGCACCCCCGATCTCGACGAAGATCAGGTTATGGAATACGCCTTAGACGCCGGCGCGGACGATTTTATCGCAAGCGACGACGCTTTCACCGTTCACACTTCCGTTGCAAACTTCTCTTCGGTAAGAAAATATCTCGAAGAAAAGGGACTTAACTTCTTCGAAGCGGAAATCAAAATGTTGCCGCAAAACGTCGTTACGTTGCAGGGGGACGATCTCGCTAAATTCCAAAGACTCGTCGACGCTTTAGAAGACCTTGACGACGTTCAGGACGTTTACCATAACGTAGACCTTCCCGAAGAAGACGAAGAAGAATAATTTTTCATACGGTATAAAATTTCGGTTAATGCCTATACTTAACCTTGTCGGCGATAAGGTTAATCGACCTTAATGAAAATTATTTGAAGATTACCATCAAAATATCGTCGTTTATATACCGATAAAACGGCGATATTTTTTATCCCCTTTTTACCGGAAAAGTAAGGGCGTTTATAACCGCCCTTATTTTTGTTTTTAAAGTTTTCAAAAGTTTTTTTGCCGTTTTAAGTATTATTTAAGGTTTTGGGTGTATTATTTAGATAATGCGAGCGTTGAACCGTTCTTCGAACGTTTCGGGGCTATTCGCCCCACGCGAATTTTTATTCTAAAAATTCGCACGCTCTATTGAAATTTGGCGCAAAAAGTTGATAAATTTTAAAAATATATTTATTATCGGTAAAAAATCTGTTAAAATATAAAAAGATAAAGGAGAGAGAAATGAAGAAATTTATAAAAACGATTTCCGTTTTAATTTTATCTTTGATTATGTGCTTCGGCGTTGCCGGCTGTAATTTTATAGACAATTCGGGTAACGGCTCTTATTCGGGAAGCGTTTATCCCGATTCCAAACAACTTTCCGAAAACGTTACCATTACCGAAAACGAAACGGAAGAAAAGCCTTCGCTTATAAAAGCGGTGGAAAAAGTCGCAAGGTCGGTCGTCGCAATAAGAATAACCAAAGGTTCGAGCAGCGGCGGCGGTTCGGGCGTTATAGTCGATATAGACGACGGCGTTAACGCCGAAAACGTTTATTATATAATCACCTGTCACCACGTCGTAAGCGGCGGCGGCAATATAGACGTTTACGTTCCCGACGTCAACGGCAGAAACTACGGCGATGACGATTACGATACGAAATACGCGTTCAGCGGCGTTATCGATAACAAAATCCATAACGATAAAGCGGTAAGGCTCGTCGGCGGCGACAAAACTTCCGACGTCGCGGTGTTAAAACTTGTCCTTCCCGACAATTCTTACGATATAGTCACCGCTAAAATTCCCACCGACGATTACGTTACGAAAGTCGGGGAAGAAGTGTTTTCCGTCGGTAACCCCACGGGCGAACTTCCCGGCACGGTTTCGCACGGAATCGTAAGTTATATCAACAGAAAAGCCAGCGTGGATTCCGTCGGCGAAATGACGCTTAACCAGATAGACGTACAGATAAACCCCGGTAATTCGGGCGGCGGACTGTTTAACTATTACGGCGAACTCGTAGGAATTACCAACGCCGGCAATACCGACTACGACGGAATTAACTTCGCTATTCCGCTTACCGTTCCCGTAAATGAAGAAAAAGGCGTGGATAACGGATTTAAAAATATTTCCAGACAACTTATCGCTTCCGCCACGGAAAACAATTACGGTTATATTTCGGGCAGATGGGCGCTCGGCGTTTCCGTCGGTGAAGAGACCAACCGCTACTCGGGAAGTTACGTTTACGTTTCGGGAGTAGAGGAATACGGCAATTTCGCAATCGCGGGGATAAAAGCCAACGATATGATAAATTCCGTAACTTATAACGGCAAAACGCACGTCGTAACCACCGTTTCGTCTTTTTCGAAAATAGTTACCGATATGAAAAACTATATTAAAGTGGGCGACGAAATAACCGTGAACGTTTCGAGACATACTCTTTCCGTTAAAACCACTGCCGATATAAAAGTAACGTTGTATCAATATATTTTCTGTAACACGGGGTATACGCCCGCTCCTTAAAAATCAAAAATAAAAACACTGCGTCGGCAAACTCTTGCCGACGCTTTTTATAAGCCGTTTTCATTGACTTTTCATACAAAAAAAAGTAAAATAAAATCGTATGACTATATTAGGTTTCGACCCCGGTCTGGCGACGCTCGGTTACGGGGTGATAAAAGTTGATAACGGCGGAAAGGCGGAAATGGTGGACTACGGAATAATTTCCACGCCGAAAGAAAAAAATCTGCCCGAAAGACTCGTTTTACTTGAAAAAGGGGTAAAACAGGTTATCGAAGTGTTTAAACCGGACGAAATCGCCATAGAAGAACTGTTCTTCGCAAAAAACGTCACCACGGGTATAAACGTCGCCCACGCAAGGGGGGTTATACTTCTCACCGCGATAAAGGAATGCGGCAGAATTTACGAATACACGCCCTTGCAGATAAAACAGGCTTTGACCGGTTACGGCAGAGCCGATAAACACCAGATTCAGGCTATGGTAAAAACCTTTTTGCGGTTGAAATCCATTCCGCGCCCCGACGACGCCGCCGACGCGCTCGCCGTCGCGCTCACTCATTCTCAGACGAACAAACTCGGCGGTCTTTTCAAGATTTAAGGAGATAAAATGATAGGGTACATTAAAGGCAACCTTTTATACGGAGAAAACGGAACGGTTCTTCTGGAAACCAACGGCGTTGGTTACGAAATAATCTGTTCCGCAAGCGTTTACGTTAAACTGTTGGAAAACGGCGGCGGCGAAGTTTATACTTACACGTCCGTCCGTGACGACGGAATTTTCCTTTACGGGTTTTCCGATTTAAAAGAAAAAAACCTTTTCTTAAAACTTATATCCGTTTCGGGCGTGGGGCCTAAAATGGGCATAACCGTGCTTTCGAATATGAACCTTGCCAAAATCACGGCGGCGATAGCCACGTCGGACGTAAAAACCCTTTCTTCCATAAAAGGGTTAGGCAAAAAGACCGCTGAAAGAATAGTTTTGGAACTCCGCGAAAAAATGGACGAAGAAAGGCTTGCGGAAGAAACTTCGGAAACGACGATTATAACGGATTGCGTAAACGACGACGCTCTTACCGCCCTTATGGGGTTAGGCTTTACCAAAGCGGAATGCGTAAAAGCGCTTAAAGAAGCGGCGTTGAGCGGTTGCGTAAGCGTCGAAGAATCTATCGCTTACGCCTTAAGACACATAAGATAGGGGGCTTAAATGGAAGAAGAAAGAATCGTAACCAGTACCTTCGAACAGGGCGATAACGAAATAGAAAACGTTTTAAGACCCAAATCGATGGAAGGTTACGTCGGACAGAATAAAGCCAAAGATAACCTTGCGGTGAGCATCGCCGCGGCGAAAAAACGGGGCGACGCGCTCGACCACGTTCTTTTGTACGGTCCCGCGGGGCTCGGTAAAACCACGCTCGCGCACATAATCGCCGCAGAACTCGGCACGCAGATAAGAATTACTTCGGGACCCGCTATAGAAAGGTCGGGGGATCTGGCGGCAATACTTACCAACCTTAACGAAAACGACGTTTTGTTCATCGACGAAATACATAGATTAAACCATAACGTGGAAGAAATTTTATACCCCGCTATGGAAGACTTTATGCTGGACTTTATAATCGGTAAAGGGCCTTCGGCGAAAAACGTGCAGATACCTTTGCCGAAATTCACACTTGTCGGCGCGACCACAAAAGCGGGCATGCTTTCTTCTCCTTTGCGCGACAGATTCGGCGTTATTTTAAGGCTGGAAAACTATTCGGACGAAGAACTTACCGAAATAGTTACCCGTTCGGCGAAAAAACTCGGCGCGGCGATAGACGATAAAGCCGCCGAAGAAATAGCGAAAAGAAGTCGCGGAACGCCGAGAATCGCCAACAGACTTCTTAAACGCGTGCGCGATTATTCCGTAGTCGCGGATCATTCCGAAATAGAACTTTCCGACGCGAAAGGCGCCTTGTCTATGCTCGAAATAGACGAACTCGGTCTTGATTACACCGATATTCGGCTTATGCGATCCATGGCGGAAAAGTTCCGCGGAGGACCGTGCGGACTCGACACCGTCGCCGCAATGATAAACGAAGACGCCAACACCATAGAAGACGTTTACGAACCGTATCTGTTGCAGTTGGGTTTTATCTCACGCACGCCGCGCGGTAGAATTCTTACCGAAGCGGGATACGAACACATAGGATTAAAAAAGGATTAAAATGAAAACGAGCGATTTCGATTATTATCTTCCCGAAGAACAAATCGCGCAGACTCCGGCAGAACCGAGAGATTCTTCCAGACTGCTCGTGTACGACAGGGAAAAGGACGAAATATACCATAAACACTTTTACGATATAGTCGATTTTTTAAAAGATGGCGACGTACTCGTAAGAAACAACACCAAAGTTTTGCCGGCGAGAATTTTCGCTTACACCGAGAACGGCGGAAAAGTGGAAGTTCTGCTTTTAAAAAGGTTTAACCTTACCGATTGGGAAGTGCTTGTAAAACCGGGCAAAAAGGCGAGAATCGGCGCGAAACTCACCGTATCGCAGGAACTTTCTCTCGTGGTAACGGATATTTTCGAAGAAAGCGGGTCGAGAAAGGTTACTTTTAACTTCGACGGCGTTTTCGAAGACGTAATATCCCGTATCGGCGAAATGCCCTTGCCGCCTTATATAACCGAAAAAATTAAAGATAAAGAAAGGTATCAGACGGTTTACGCCAAGGTAGACGGTTCTGCCGCCGCTCCCACCGCGGGGCTTCACTTTACCGACGCGCTTTTCGAAAAAATAAAGGCGAAAGGGGTAGAAGTGGTAGACGTTCTTCTTCACGTCGGGTTAGGAACTTTCCGCCCCGTGAAAGTAGATAACGTTTTGGAACACCACATGCACTCCGAGTATTACGAAATCGGCGAAGAAGCCGCCGAAAGAATAAATAAAGCCAAAAAAGAAGGCAGAAGAATAATCGCCGTAGGCACGACGAGCGTCAGAACTCTCGAAAGCGCCGCCGACGAAAACGGTTTCGTTAAACCGATAAAAGGCAATACGGAAATTTTTATTTATCCTCCTTATAAATTTAAATGCGTGGACGCTCTGATTACTAACTTCCACCTTCCCAAGTCCACGCTGATAATGTTGGTCGCATCCCTTACCGGCAGAGAAAAAATACTCGATATTTACAAAACCGCCGTAGAAGAGAAGTATAGGTT
>CAKQQY010000004.1 GCA_934271245.1 uncultured Clostridia bacterium
CGTTACGTTTCCGCGGATTGCGTTATTACCGACCCGTTTTTTTGTTTTAAGGTTCGGTTTTATTTTTGCGTTTATTTATAAAAAAATATTTAAAATTACGTCAAAAAATCGTTGACAATTTATTTCGTTCGCATTATAATAACGCCATAATTATTTTTTGGCAAAGACGTCAGGATTTCTTGGCGTCTTTATCTTTTTTATACGATTTAAGGAGAGTTCGGTATGGAAAACACAAAAGAAATTTTCGGAAGCAAAGTTTTTAACGATTCTGTGATGAAAGCAAGGCTTCCCAAAGACACTTACAAACAAGTCAAACGCGCGATAGACGACGGCGAACGTCTGGACTTAGCGACGGCGAACGTAGTCGCTAACGCGATGAAAGACTGGGCGGTGGAAAACGGCGCGACCCATTTTACTCACTGGTTCCAGCCGATGACGGGCGTAACCGCCGAAAAACACGACAGTTTTATTTCTCCTATGCCCGACGGCAGCATTATAATGGAATTCTCGGGCAAAGAACTGGTTCGCGGCGAACCGGACGCATCGAGTTTCCCGTCGGGCGGACTCCGCGCGACTTTCGAAGCAAGGGGCTACACCGCGTGGGATCCTACTTCTTACGCGTTTATTAAAGACGGTATTTTATGTATTCCTACCGCTTTCTGTTCTTACGGCGGCGAAGCGCTCGACAAAAAAACTCCCCTTTTGCGGTCTATGGAAGCGATTAACCGCCAGGCGATGAGAGTTATCAGGCTTTTCGGCAACACCACCGCCAAATCGGTAAAAACGACGGTAGGTCCCGAACAGGAATATTTTCTTATTCCGAAAGACCTTTACGATAAGAGAAAAGACCTTATTTTTACCGGCAGAACGCTGTTCGGTTCCAAAGCGCCCAAGGGTCAGGAAATGGAGGATCACTACTTCGGCGCGATTAAACCTAAGGTTCAGGAATTCATGAAAGACCTTAACGACGAGTTGTGGAAGTTGGGCATTTTAGCAAAGACCGAACACAACGAGGTCGCCCCCGCTCAGCACGAACTCGCTCCTATTTTTACAACGACCAACATCGCGACCGACCACAATCAACTCACTATGGAAATAATGCAGAAAGTCGCTAAAAAACACGGTATGGTTTGTCTTCTCCACGAAAAGCCTTTCGCGGGCGTAAACGGAAGCGGCAAACACAACAACTGGTCGATTTGTACCGACACCGGAATCAACCTTTTAGAACCCGGCGAAACGCCTTACGACAACGCGCAGTTCCTTATTTTCCTTACGGCGGTTATAAAAGCCGTGGACGAGTATCAGGACCTTTTGAGAATTTCGGCTTCGGGCGCGGGTAACGACCACAGATTAGGCGCGAACGAAGCGCCCCCCGCTATCGTTTCAATGTTCCTTGGCGACGAGTTGACGGAAATTCTCGAAGCAATCGAAAAAGACGCTTCTTACGACAGGAAAGAAAAAACGCAGATGAAAATCGGCGTTCACGTTATCCCCAAATTCCCGAAAGACGCGACGGACAGAAACAGAACGAGTCCTTTCGCGTTTACCGGCAACAAGTTCGAATTCCGTATGGTAGGTTCGTCGGCGTCAATTTCCGAAGCGAACATCGTTCTTAACACCGCCGTAGCGGAAGAACTTAAACAGTTTGCGGACTATCTTGAAAACGCCAAAGACTTTACGAGCAGTCTGCACGACCTTATAAAGAATACCATATCCGAACACAAACGCATAATTTTCAACGGCAACGGCTACAACGACGAGTGGGTTAAAGAAGCCGAAAATCGCGGACTTTTGAACTTAAAATCTACGCCCGATTGTCTGCCCTATTTCCTTAAAGAGAAAAACGTGAAACTCTTTACCGAACACAAAGTTCTCTCCGAAACGGAAATGAAATCTAGATACGAGATTATGCTCGAAAATTATTCGAAAACGATAAACATAGAAGCGCTTACGATGGTAGACATGGTAAACAAAGACATTCTGCCCGCGATAAGCAAATACGTTTGCGCTCTTTCGGAAACGGTTAAAGCGCGTAAAGACGCCTGCCCCGACCTTTCGGGCGGTTTCGAAGAAGAAAGAATAAAAACCCTTTCGTCTTTGGAAAAAACTATCTATTCCGAAGTCTGCAAACTCGAAAAACTTCTCGTGAACGTGGACGGCAAAAATTCTCTTGAGATCGCAGAATACTTCCGCAACGAAGTTTTCGCTTCCATGCAAGCGCTCAGAATCGACGTTGACATGGCGGAAAGCATTACCGACGCGAAGGCTTGGCCCTATCCTTCTTACGGCGAACTTCTTTTCGGCGTCAGATAAAATTAAAACGTATAAAAACGGCTGCGGGAAAATTCCGCAGCCGTTTCGTTTTTTTATATATCGAATCGTCTTAACATTTTTTTAATTCGTCTATTGCGAGCGAATATCCGCTAAACCCCTTACCCGAAATTGTTTTGAAAGCGTAAAGTCCAACGAAATCTATTTTCCTGAAATCTTCTCTTTTATCAACATCGGTAAGATGTACTTCGACGGTTGGAATATTAACTGCTTTTAACGCGTCTGAAATAGCCACGCTCGTATGCGAATACGCGCCGGCGTTTATAATTATTCCGTCGTATCTTTTATACGCTTTTTGTATTATTTCAACGATTTTACCTTCGTAGTTGCTTTGCACGCATTTTACTTTGACCTGATTTTCTTTGGCGTACGCTTTTATGTACCTAACGAGCGATTTATAATCTTTTTCGCCGTAAAGTTCGGGTTCTCTGATGCCCAGCATATTAAGATTAGCGCCGTTTATTACAAGAATCTTCATATCCTTTTACCGCCCTTTTTGCAACTTCTTCCGTATTATCGTCGTTATAGACGAAAAAATCTTTTATGCTTTCGTAAATATCTTTTCGTTCGTTATACAAATTTTCTATTCCTTTCGCCTTGGATATAGGTCTTCCGCAATCCGAAAGAAGGCTTAAATCTCTTTTTACGTAACACAAAACCCCGTTGCGTTTAAGCGCGCGAACGTTTCTCTGTTTTATAACCGCGCCGCCGCCTACCGATATAACGCAACCGTTTTTAAGCGATAATTTTTCTATTGTTTCGCTTTCTTTTTCGCGGAATTCTTCTTCGCCGAACTTAACTATAAATTCTTCGGGCGTTATTCCGAACTCTTTTTCGAAAACCTTATCCGAATCGAAAAATTCTCTTTGCAATATTTCCGCCGCTTTTTTGCCGATAAGGCTTTTCCCGCAAGACGGCATTCCGTATAAAACGAGATTGCTTTTAGATAAATATAAGTCGGAAAGCAATTTTTCCGCGCTATAATCGTAACTTTTGCCCGTCCAGATCTCTTCCGCTTTTACCGCCTGACCCACCAGCATCGGTAATCCGCACGAGCATTTTACGCCGAGTTCTTCCGCATCGATAATAAGATTCGTTTTCAGAGGATTATACACGCAATCGGCTACAAACCTAAGTTTTTTAAACCATTTTAAGTCGAAGAGTTTGCCGTTGACTTCGGGAAACATTCCCACGGGCGTGGCGTTTATTATTATTTCCGTTTCGGGTAAAAGGTCGTAGCAGTTTTCATAGTTTATATCGCCTTTTCTGCTTACGACGGCAATTTTTTTCGCGCCGCTTTTTTTCGCGAAAGTTACCGCCGCGGCAGACGCGCCGCCCGTTCCCGCAATAAGAACGTTCTTGCCGTATACGTTTTCTCCCGCTCTTTTAAACAAAAACTCCAGTCCGTAAACGTCGGTATTATACCCCGTCAGTTTTCCGTTTACGTTTATAACCGTGTTTACGCTGCCCGTTTTTTTCGCTTCGTCGTCTATATAATCGAGATATTCTGTCGCCGTCTTTTTGTACGGAACGGTTACGTTAAAACCGTCGAATTCCCTTTTACGGAAAAAATCCCCCAAATCTTCTTTTTTGAGTTCTCTTAAAGTATAATCGAATCCGTTCTTTTCGTGTATATCGACGGAATAACTGTGCTTTAACGTTTCGCCTATCAGACAATATTTCATTTTTATTCTCCGATTTTTTCTGAAAAGTCGCAGGGTTTTTCCGTTCGTTCTGCTTTTTCACCGGATAATTCCGCCTGATACCCTTTGGATTCTGTAAGTATTGCAAGATACACGGCTTTTACGTGTTCCGCGTATTCGGCATTAACCTTTTCCGTTACCCTTTTTATTACGGCGTTTTCCCTTTCTTTATCGAGAATTTTTATTCCGTTTTGCTTTTTCTCTTCGGCTATCTTTCCGCAAACGGTAAATCTCTTTTCTAAAAGGATTGAAATTTCGTCGTCGATAGCGGTTATTTTCTCTCTTAATTTTTCAAGACTATTCATACTTTTCACTTAAAATCTCGTCGGTCAAGGCTATCGCCGCCGCGCTTTCCACGCAAGGGAGCGCCCTTGGAACGATGCACGCGTCGTGTCTGCCGCAGACGGTTATTTCTACGTTTTCCCGTTTTATTAAATCCACCGTCTTTTGCGGTTTTTTAATTGACGGCGTGGGTCTTATCGCAACAGATAAAGTTATCGGCTGTCCGTTGCTTATTCCGCCGTTTATTCCGCCCGAACGGTTGCCGTAAAAACGCACTTTACCGTCCGAATAAAAAAGTCCGTCGTTGGCGTCGCTCCCTTTAAGTTCGCCGAAACCGAATCCGTCGCCGAACTCAACTCCTTTTACGCCGGGGATTGCGTATAAAAGCGAAGAAATTTTACTCTCAAGCCCCGAAAAAAGGTTATCTCCGACGCCGCCTTTAAGCCCGTACGCGATACACTCGACAATTCCGCCGACGGAATCGCCGTCATTCGCTGCGGATTCGATTTCCTTTATCATTTCTTCTTTATCGGAAAGCGAAGGATATATCCCGTCCCGTTTTTTTATGACTTCTTCGTACCCGACAGATTTCTTTTTGTAAGAAAGCCCTTCTACCTTTCCGGTCCGCGAAACGTACGCCGCAATAAAAACCCCTTTTTCGTTAAGGTATTGCATACACAATCCGCCTATAACGCATAAAGGCGCGGTCATTCGCCCCGAAAATCTGCCGCCGCCCGAAAAATCGAGCGAGCCGTCTTTTAAGTATCGGGCGTAATCGGCGTGCGACGGTCTTGGTTTGCCGTATAAGGGCGAATAATCGCTTTTTTTAACGTTCTCGTTAAATATATCAAACGAGAAGTCGTCGGTCGTTTTTAAGCCGTCTAAACCGCTGAAAACGGGTTTATCGCTTTCCTTTCTCGGCGTAGAAAACAAAGCGACGTTCGGTTTTCTTCTTTCTGTGAATGAACGCAGTTTTTCTTCGTCGATTTTAAGTTCGGGAAAACCTTTTACCCTTGCGGTCATTTTTTCCGCGTGGGATTCGCCGACTATTTCGATATATAATTTTTTGCCGTTAAATACCGACATTGCATTTACCCCCGAGAGCGGAAAAATCTTTATAAAAGTTCGGATAGGACTTCGTTACCGACTCCGCCCCGATTATCTCCGAATCGCCGTCTGCGTAACAAGCGAGAATCGCCGCGGACATCGCCGAGCGGTGGTCGTTACCCGTAAAGAACGTTCCGCCTTTCGGTTTTCCGCCGATAATTACCAAATCTCTGCCGTCGAAGTCGGCTTTTATTCCCGCCGTTTCAAGCGTTTTTAATATCGCTTCTATTCGGTCGCTTTCCTTATCCTTTAACCTGTAAACGTTTTTAAGCCGAGTTTCGCCTCTGGCGTAAGCCGCCGCAACTGCTATAATCTGAACCAGATCGGGAATATTATCGCAGTCTTGGGTTATTCCGTTAAGTTCTCTTTTTTCTACCGTTACCGAATCGCCTTTTACACAGACGTTCGCCCCGAACTTTCTCAGTATGTTTAAAATTTCCGCGTCGCCCTGCAAAGAGTTTTCTTTAAGTCCATTTACGGTTATTTTACCGCCTGTTGCCGCCGCCGTGAGAAAAAATGCCGCTCCCGAATAGTCGCCTTCGGCGGTTATATCTTCTTTTGCTTTTCCGAAACCCTTTTTTATTTCGTATACGTTTCCGCGTTTTTCTATATCCGCGCCGAAACTTTCAAGCGTTTCTACGGTCATCGCTATATAAGGCTCGGAAACGATTTTCCCCGTTACAGTTATTTTACCGCCGCCGAGCGTTGCGAGAGCGAAAAGAAGCCCCGTTATATATTGCGAAGTCACGTTTCCGTTTATTTTATATTCGCCCTTTTCAATCTTCCCTTTTACGGTAAAACTTTCTATATATGCGCCGTGTTCGTTAAGGGTATCGACGAGTTCCTTTAATGGTCTTCCGAGTAAAGTTTTGCTACCCGTAAATGCGGCGCGTATTCCCAAAGCGGCGCATATCGGCATTAAAAACCGCAGCGTAGAGCCGCTTTCTTTACAATCAAGCACCGCGTTTTTCTTTGGAGTAAAAGAATTAAACTTAAAATCGTCGCCGTAAAAACCGCAATCTGCTCCCGCTTCTTTAAGACAGCCGGCGGTAGCGATTACGTCTTCGCACCTGCCGACGTTTTTTATCGTGACGGGTTTGCCGCAACATACCGCCGCGATAACGTATCTGTGCGCGTAAGATTTAGACGGCGGCGCGCTTATCTCTCCGCTTAAAACCGACGGAGTAACCGATAATTTCATATTACAGATACTCCCTTAATAAGTCCAGTCTCATTCTCACGATTTCCGCTTTGCCGTTCTTATTTATAAGTATCAGATCGATTTCCGAACCGAACCTTTTTTTGTCCGAAACGATAGTTTCGAAAAGGCTTTCGGCAGAATATGCGCAATCGCAGTCTACGCCGAGTTTTCCTGCTTTTTCTTCGTACTCTTTTCTTCTCTCGTCGCCGTAACCGAAGTATTTTTCCGATATTTTAAGGGCGTAATCTATGCCTTTCGCCACGCATATTCCGTGCGGCAACTTAAAGCCCGACAGTTTTTCGATGGCATGCCCGACGGTATGCCCGAAGTTTAACAGTTTTCTTATCCCTTTTTCCCTTTCGTCTTCAGTTACTATCGCCGCTTTTATCTTTAAGCATTCGTATATCGCCGATTCGTCTACCGTTTCGCCGTCGAAATTAAAATCGGACAAAAACGTATATTTAAGCATTTCGCCGTAACCGTTCAGCATTTCGGAATGCGGAAGAGTTTTCAAAAATCCGACGTTTATATACACCGCTTTCGGCGAATAAAAAGCGCCGCAAAGATTTTTGCCTTTATTTATATTTATAGCGGTTTTTCCCCCGACGGAAGAATCTGCCATAGAAAGCAACGTCGTGGGAACGGATATTAAATTTACGCCGCGCATAAAGGTTGCCGCAACGAATCCGCCTAAATCCCCTACGACACCGCCGCCGAAAGTTATTACCGTATCTTCTCTCGTAAATCCGTCTTCGGCAAGATTATTCAGCAAAGCGGCGAACGTATCTATATTTTTACTTTCTTCGCCCGAAGAAACGACGTATTTACAAACGGTTTTATTTTTAAGGTAACCGGAAAAAACGTCGGGGTAAATTTCGTTTACGACCGAATCGGTTAATACGGCGACCTTTTCTCCGCTTATAAACGGCAAAATTTTATCCGTAAACGCCGAAAAGTCTTTCGCAATCGTCACCGCGTACGAACTTTTATTTTCCGCTGTTTTTATTTTAAGTCCGAGCATTATTTTACCTTTCGCTTCCTTAACCTAAAGTTTTTCCGTAAATCGGCAAAACTTTTTTTACGGTATCGGCAATATCTTTGAACAATTCGGGTTTTACCGACTGCGCCCCGTCGCACAAAGCGTTTTCGGGGTCGTTATGCACTTCTATCATAAGCCCGTCTACCCCCGCGCCGACAGCCGCGAGCGACAAAGGTTTCACCGCCCGAGCCACGCCCGAAGCGTGCGAAGGATCTGCTATTATCGGCAAGTGCGTTATTTCTTTTAACAGCGGTATCGACGACAAGTCGAGAGTGTTTCTCGTAAGGGTTTCGAAAGTTCTTATTCCCCTTTCGCACAAAATCACGTTCTTCGCGCCTTCGCTCATAACGTATTCGGCGCTCATAAGCCATTCTTCTACGGTGTTACAAAAACCCCTTTTAAGAAGTATCGGCTTTCCCGTCTTTCCGACTTCTTTTAACAGGTCGTAATTTTGCATGTTTCTCGCGCCGATTTGTATCATATCCACGTCGGAGTACTCGTCGAGATATTTTACGCTCGTTATTTCGGTTACTATCGGCAATCCGACTTCCTTTTTTGCTTTAAGCAATATTTCTATTCCTTCCTTTCCTATTCCCTGAAAGGTATAAGGGGAAGTTCTCGGTTTGAACGCGCCGCCGCGAAGTATTTTCGCGCCCGCCTTTTTTACCGCTTCGGCAATTTCTATAACCTGTTTTTCGCTTTCCACCGAACAAGGCCCCGCAATGAACGCAAAGTTATTTCCGCCGATTTTTACGCCCGAAACGTTTACGACGGTGTCTTCTTCGCGGTTTACCCGTCCCGAATACTTAAACGGCTCTTTTATCCTTTTCACGCCGTCCACTATATCTATCGCGCGGATTCTGTCGATATCTAAAACGCTCGTATCTCCCGTTACCGCAAGAACGGTGTATTCCGTACCGACTATCGGTTCGGCGCCGAGCCCTTGCGTTTTTATGAGTCCTATAAGACTATCGAATTGTTTTTTTTCGTAACCGCGTTTTATACGTATAATCATCGTTGCTCCGCCATAATAAATAAACGACCGAAAAGTTATTCGATCGTTTATAATCCGTTTTTATTTCAATAAGATTCTTTATATAACTTTTCGCTTTTATCGCTAAAATTATATATTTTTTTCGTCGCTTTGTCAACGATTTACGAAAATTGCTTTTTCGATTTCGCTTTTTACATTTTTCTTATCGATAAGAAGATTAAATCGTTGCCTTTTTCGCCTTTCCCGAATACGGTGTTTTCAAAGAGCGTTCGTCCGCCCTGCAACCTGCGTGTTGTTACAAGCCAACTCGCTCTCTTTTATTTTTCTAAAATCGTAAGGCACTTCGCGAGCATTCGCATAACGTGGAAAGGACCTTTATAGGTATGCCCTTTACACGGCGGCAAAGTAGGCGTTCCGTCGCGGTGCAAATATCCGAGCCACTCGCCGTATTCGGGGTCGGAAAATTTATCGAAAGCGTATTTGGTTACCTTTTCGAATATCGCGGCGTATTTTTCGTTACCCGTATACTTATAAAACATCAGCGCCGCTATAACCGCTTCGTTATGCGGCCACCAAAGTTTCATATCGTGTTCGTACGCTTCTACGGGTTTACCGAGAACGTCTTTAAAATAAGTGATTCCGCCGAATTCTTCGTCCCAACCGCGTAAAAAGGCTTCGTTAAAGATTTTTTCGGCAAAAGAAATTATTTCTTTATCCCCGCGGCGCAAACCTTCTTCGAGCAGAAACCAACTGCATTCTATATCGTGTCCGGGGTTTACGACTCTGCAAGGCGCCGACTCGATTACTATTTTGTTGTCGATAGTCACGCTTTCGAGCATCGCGCCGTATTCGTCGCTATGGAAGCATTTTATGTCTTCGATAAGCCCTGCGGCTATTTCGTCGTACTTTTCTTCATGCGCTTTATCCGCTTCGCGAACCACCGACGTTACGTTAAGCATTATCATGGGTTCCGCAAGCGATTTTAAAGCGCGGGTTTCGGCGCAACTTTTCGGCGTGATTTTGAACGGGTCTGTCGACGGATTTTTATATATTCCGTAAACGAAGTCGTAGTATTTAAGCGCCGTTTCGAGATATTTTTCATCGCCCGTAGCGATATAATATTCGGCGTTCGCGATAATATAAAAAGTTTCGCTGAACCAGTAACGGCGTTTACGCAACGGTTTTCCGTCGCGCGTGACGGTAAAATACATTCTTCCGTCCGTTTTGTCGATACAATATTTTGTAGCGAAGTCTATGGCGTTTTTTGCCATTTTAAGGTATTCGGGATTCTTTTCGATTTTGTTATAGAGATATGAATAAGTCCAACCGCATCTGCCCTGCATCCACACGCTTTTATCGTCCGAATAAATTTCGCCTTTACGGTCGACGCAGTTTATTATTCCGCCGTATTCATTATCGACCGAATATTTCAGCCAGAACGGCGCGCAATTCTCTAAGAGTTCTTTTTTAAACAGTTCTTTGTATTTCTTTTCGTCCATATTAAAATCTCCTTTCCCGATTTACTTTTATCAGATCGCGATAAAACAACGCCGAATCTTTAAGCGTTCTTTTCTGCGTTTCGTAATCGACGTATACAAGTCCGAATCTCTCGGTATAACCGTCCGCCCATTCGAAGTTATCCATAAGCGACCAGGCAAAATATCCGCGGACGTCTACCCCTTCGCTTATCGAGCGGTTAAGCATTTTAAGATATTTTTTCATAAAGTCCACTCTGTCCGCGTCGTGAACGGCGCCGTCTTCGTGTATCCAGTCGTTACAGCAAACGCCGTTTTCTGTTATATAAATCGGTTTACGATATCTTTCGTAAAGGGATTTGGTAACGAACCATATCGCTCTCGGCGTAACGCCCCAGTTTAACGAATTTTTCGCGCTGCCCAAAGGGAATTTCGCCATTTCGTAACCGCCTTTACCGTCGGAACGGACGGGCGACCCCGAATAGCAGTTCTGTCCGTGAAAGTCTATCGGCGTCGAAATAAGTTTACTGTCTTCCGCGGTCATTTCGGGCATATCCGCGCCGAAACGGGAATAACTTTCTTCGGGATATTTACCGAAGTATATCGGGTCGTTCCAGTGGATTATATTCGTCATCCAGTTATCTTTTCCCGGTTTTAACGACATTATTTCTTTACGGGCGGCTTCTATATCTTCCGCAGAGTCAGTCAGCGGATAATCGGCGTCGGCCGCCATGGTTATGCCTATTTTGCAGTCTTTTGCCGATTGCCGCAACGCGTTCACCGCCATGCCGTGCGCGCGCAAAACGTTGTGTATAGCAAACAACAGTTCTTTATCGTTTATCTTAAAACCCGGCGCGTGAATCCCCAGACGATAGCCGTAAGGAATAAAACACTGCGGTTCGTTAAAAGTTATAAAATTTTTCACTCTGTCGCCGAAAAAACTTCCGACCGTATACGCGTAGTCGTAAAAATATTTCGGCATATCGGGATTAATCCAACCGCCTTTTTCGTGCAGTTCCACGGGCAAATCCCAATGATATAAAGTAAGGAAAGGCGTTACGTTTTTTTCTAAAAGTCCGTCGATGAGTTTATTGTAAAAATCCAGACCTTTGACGTTTACGTTGCGGCTGCCGTTTTTACACAATCTCGGCCAGGACACGGAAAATCTGTACGCGTCTACGCCTATATCGCTCAACAAATTCAAGTCGTCTTTATAACGGTGATAATGGTCGCATGCAACCGAGCCGTCGCTTCCGTCTTTTATCGCGCCGTTTACTTTACAGAACGCGTCCCACACACTGTCGCCGCGATCCTCTCTTCCGCCTTCTACCTGAAAAGCGGCGGTCGCCGCGCCCCATATAAAGTTTTTCGGAAAAATCAATTTTTCGTCCATATCAATCCTTTCTTTTTACTTCGAAGTATACTTCGAACATTCTGTTCCAGGGCATTCGGCAACAAGTTATTTCATAACCGTTTGTAAAGTTCGGCATAAAACTTCTCATCGCGCTTTGCGTTTTTTCGGCTACTCTTTCGGAAATTTTATCGTTTTTATCTTTTAAATCGTAATACCCCACGCCGAAACTTTCCAGTTCTTCGGAAACGCTCCAACGGGCAGACGAACAAAAACCAACGTCTTCGTAAAATCTTAAAGCGATAAAATCCGCCGTCGATTCTTTGCCGAACAACTTCGAAAACACTGCGGTAGCGATAGTCGTTCCGAGCGTATTGCCCGAAGTGTTCCACCCGGCATATGCCGAAATTTTCCCCGCGATATTATAATCGTCGAGCATTTTTACAAGGGATATGTCTCCGCCGTTTCCGTAAGCAACGTCGGCGACGGCGACGCTTCTTCCGCGTTGAATTTCCGTGTATATTCTATTCGCAAATTCCGACAACGAACGATTAACGGTATAATTTACGCAATTATTTCCCTGCTCGCTTGCTTCCGTCATATCGGAAGACGGCGCGTTTATCGCAAGAGAAAAATCGTAATCGCAACAATCTTCCTTTAGCCCCGCCGCTCGCAACTGACACTTGACCGATTCGCACAACATTCTGTCTTCGTATAGCGGAACTACGAATTTTCCGTGTTCGGAAGAATAAAAGCAGTTTACCGTCAGCATTTTACTTTTATCCGACTGAACCGCCCGCGCAAGCAGCGTCATGGCGACTTCGTCCGCGCCGGGATAAATACTCACGAGATTTTGCTTACGATTTTCTTCCACGTATTCGCGCACTCTCTGCTGATCCATCGCCATAAATCCGTAAACGGCGCTGTCGTCTTGCGGAATTATAAGATAATCTATAACGCTGCCGACCAAATCGACCACCGCAAGATTCATTTCTACGTTCACCGCTCTTCTCGTTAAGTAGTCGTTTATATACGGCGCGCACTTGGTTTTAAGTTTTTCGTAATTTTCTTCGTCGAACGGTTTCCCGAGTTTCTTTTTATGTTCCGCTTCCCCGAGTAAAAATATTTCTTTACCGCACTCGGCGTAATAATCGGGTTCTTCGTCGGACGAACTGTATCTCGGACAACGCATTATCAGACTGAAAGCGTAAATTTTAAGTTTAGGATTTTTTTCTTTCAGCGTTTTAAGAAGCGTAAGGCGTTCGTTCAGTTCCGAACGGGATTTTTCGTGCAGACGCCCCGCAATAAGACCGCCGTATAAAAGCATATCGACGGATATTATCGCTATGTCCGCCGATTTCGACTCGGTATATAAAAACTCGTCTAAGGCGCGAAGATTCGCGGGCGTTTTTTTATTTCCCAAAACGCTTCTCGGCGGAACGCAAAGTCGGTATTCGTCGTTGTTTTTTAAAAGTTCCTGCGGAAAAACGTAGTTACAGGGACGCTCGTCCAAAGGAATCAGGATTATCTTTTTTTGCATATTATTACTCGTAAAAATGTTTATCGTCGCGGAATATCCGCCTTTTGCCCATGCAACGAATGTTGCTTTCTTTTGTCTTTTTATGTTTCTCCATTTAAATCGGTTTCGGGCAGAGTACGATTTCTATTTCCGAAACCGTACCCCGCCGCCGAATTAAATTATCCTACCAGGAATTCTACGCTTTCGAAAAGTATATCGGTCGTTCCGTAATAGGTTACGCCTATAGTTATCGAATTGAATATCATATCGGATATTCCGCCGTTCGTCATGTCGCCGAAGTAAATCGTCACTTCGTTTTGTCCTGCCGAAACGCTTATTTCTTTTTCGAAAGAAGCCGCCCATCTCGTCGCTTTAAATACGAGCGAGAAGTTTACCGTAGAAGAGAATTTGATTTTTACTCCCCTGCAATTCTGATAATCTTCTTCTCCGCCTATCGTTCCTACGCCCGGGCAAAGATTGAACTGCGTTCCGTTCCAGCCGGACGCGGTAGTCATTTTCATTTTGCCGTTATCGACGGAAAGGTTGCTCGCATTCCATTTGGAACGCAATTCGTCGTCCGTCGTATAAGACGAGAAGTCGTCTATAACTTTACTTCCGAATACGGAAGAATCGGTATAAAAACCTACGTTATCAATAGTTACGGTGTATTCGCCGTAGCAGGTGAACCATATCTGAACGAAATCTATCTTATCGGTTGCGAGAGCGCCCGTACTGCCGTCGGCAAGTTTCATTTCGGCAAAATCTATTACTAATTTTTTGATATTGTTGCCGGGTCCGTAAACGGTACGATTGCAAACGTAGTAGTTGCCGGCAGAACCCAGTTTGATTTCCAGAGTGGCGCTCTGATTGATAGTCATATCCAACGCGAATCCTTTCGCTTTGGAAAGGTCGCGCATACCGAGCGCGTAACCTTTTTCTATCTGTATACCGTTGGGTCCCGAGCAACTTAACGACAAGTAAGAATTGCCGTTTTCCGTCTTTACTGTAGCGGTACCGGGCAGCATTCCGAATCTGTTTTTATATTCGCCTTCGAAATTTTCAATCAAAAGACCTAAATTCTGTTCTTCCGCCGCTTCGGGTTTATCGTTTTCCGAATAGAAACGCAAATCGTCGAGAGTAACGGTCATCGTCCCTGCCGATTTAACCCAAATCTGCATAAAGTTTATAGCGGATTTATTGAGTTCGCCGTAATTTCCGTCGCGAAGAGTCGCTTTTTCGAAATCTACGACTAAATCGAACGAGCCGTCGAAATGGCTGTACACGTATTCGTAAACGTTACCGTAAGAACCGAACGCCGTTTCTATCGTAACGGGAACGTCCGACGTGATTTTCGCGGTAAATCCGAGAGTTTTCTTAAAGTCGAGCACCGCAAGGTTTTTAAGTTCTATACCGAAACTTGCCGTAGCGGAAATCGCAAGACGATGATTGCCTTCCGTTTCGGTTATTTCTTTATTGAATTGCGACAACGCCGTAAACAAATCGTCGAATGAAACGCCGTTTTCAAAGTCGGCTATCATTCCCGCGGAATGGTCGGCAGGAACGAATTTCCGGTCGCTGAAAGTAAAGTCGTCGATTAAAACTTTCGCGCCCGATTTATCTTTGATGCCTATTCTTACGTAATCGATTTTAGAAACGTCTTTTTTCATCGAAGAATTCTGAGGTTCGAGTTCGTCGAGATTAACGCCCGTAACGTCGCCGTCCGCCGCGCAGACGAACTGTTTTTCAACGACGTTAAGTCCGCTTATCAGTTGCAAAACGTAAACGCCCGCGCTCGCTTTGAAAGTTATAGCGGTTACTTTACCGAAATCTGTGGGACTTAACGTATAGCCTGCGGTAGCCCACGAAGACGACGGCGTTACCGCGAGAGATTTATTTCCGCTTAACGCTCCTTCGTTCACGACTTCCGCGGTCGCGTTTTCAAAAGTCCAGCCGCCGTTATAATTTTCAAAATCTTCCGCGACGCCGATCTGCGCTTCTACCGATTTTTCGATAATATAGCGAGTGTCCGTCGTATGAACTTCGTCGGAACCGATAGTTATGTCGTCGATTACGACTTCCCCGTTCATATTGCCTTTAAAGAAGAACCACAAGCGGGTTATTCCCGACAAATCCATTATTCCGTCGCCGCCGCCCGCGTCCTTAAACGCCGTGTAAGGAATAGCCACGTACGCAGGTTGAGTGTTGTTAGCGGTAAATTCCACGCTCCAGGACTGATAGCCGCGTTTACCGAAACGTACTTCTATCGTTACGCCTGCGGACGCCTGCACGTACATACGAATGCCCTTCGTGCCGCTCCAGACCTTCTTTTCGGCGGGAAGCGAACTTATTACGCCTGCCCAACCGTTCGTGCCGCTTGAAAGAGCGACTTTCATAGCCTTTCCTTCACCCCTTTCTATAAGCGATACGTCCGCTTCGTCGCCGGCGGTATGCATTTCGAAAGTCGATTTAAGAGTTTCTGCAGTCATATCGTCGAAATCGTAAACGGTACGGGTCGCGGTATAATCGGGCGGATCTACGCTATGTTCTTTTTCTGTGGTGAAACTTATCGTTTTATACGACAACGCAATATTCTTTCCGTTTTCGGTTTTCATCGCCGTTACGGTGAGATAATATTTTACCGAATGAGAAAGCGGATTCGCCACCGTAACCGTTATCTGTTCCGTCGTTTTCGTAAACGCGGGGTTTTCCATATTCTCGTTTTCCGAAATTTCCACAAGGTAAAGCGTCGCGTTGGTTTCGGCGCTCCAACTTATTTCGGGCGTGGTAGATACGTTATCCGCCGCGTTTACCGGCGAAGTTATCGTAAAACTTCCTTCGGGTACTTTCGTATCGTCGGGGTTATCTTCTCCGCATGCGGCTAAGCCGAAACACATCGATAAAACCATAACGATAGTAAGCAATATGATTGCCGTCTTTTTTGTCTTCAACATTTTTCCCTCTCCTGTTTTTTATTTTTTATCTATGATAAACGCGATGTCCCCGCTGAAATCGTCCACGGTGAGAACAAGTTCGCCGTTTTTGCTTTCCGCGTCGTATTCGCGAGTTACCTTTCCTTCGCGAGTGTCGAACACTTTTACGTTGTAATTTCCGTTTCCGATATTAAACGTAAGGGTTGCTCCGCTTATCGCCCCGGGATTTAAGTTTGCGTAACTGTAACGGGTATCGAACAAATACGCGTAAACGGACGTATCGTCGCAAAAACCAAGTACTCTGCAATTAGAAACAACCGTTGCGGACGAATGATTGAATTTATACGCCGTTCCGATATTTTTCATCGTAACAAATTTTTTATCGAGCAACTTGAAGTAATTTATCGCAGGCGTTACGTTTTTATAAAAATCGTTATTGTTTATTTGTTGCCACCACCAGAGCATACCGCCGCCCGCGCTTCCGGACATAGGAGCGGTAAAAGCAGTCTGACGCATTACCGCACCCGTCGGATCCGCCATAAGGTTATAATCTTCCGACACGCTGCTTGCGCCGATTTCGCCGATAATAACGGGTTTATTAAACCTTTCCTGAACCTGAGCGGTAACGTCTGCGGCGTTGACGGCGTACTGCGCGCCCCAGATATAACTGTGTATGCTTACGAAGTCAAGCGATTTTGCCGAATATACTTCGTCGAAAAACTGAACGGAACTCGTGGATACAAGGTGGTTAAACGGGTCTACGGCGTGCATATATCCGCCGATTTCTTCCGCCCACGCCTTGGCTACCTGCTGATCGTAATCGCTCGATTCGCCTATTTCGTTCATAATTTCCCAGTTGAGAATATTTCTGGAATAGCCGTATCTCGCGACGTAATATCTGTAAAGTTTTTTCGTATCTTCTTTGGCTCTCGCGTCGGTATAGAATTCGTGCGCTTCTTTAAGGTATCCGCCGTTTATAACGTTAAACGGACTGCTGTCCCAACTTCTCCATTCCACGTCGTCGTCAACTCCTTCGGAATGGAAACGAGAGAACGTCATAAGCGGAACCTGCAGATAGAATCCGTAGTCCGCGGCTTCTTCGAGCAGACGGTCGAACACGTACGCTTTATTCTGGCGGTTGCCGAAACCGAGTATTCCGCCTTCGGTACTTTCGCTGCCGTAACCTATATAGGTAAGCCAGATTCTGCAAAAATTCATTCCCGCGGCTTTCATTCTCGGGAAATACACGTCGTAATCGTAAGAACCGCGTTCGGGGTCTACGCTATACGCCACGTTCTGCCCGATTGCGACGTAAGGTTCGCCGTTTTCAAACACGAAGTTGCGTTTCCTCGTTTGTTCTACGCGTATAAGCCCTTTATTTTCTTCTTCCGACGGATTTTCCGTTACGGTAACCGAAGAATAATATTCCGACGCCGTTTTTCCGTCTTTCTTTGCGGTAACTTTATAATTCCATACCCCTGCGGTATCGAAACGGAAACGCAACTTGAAATTTTCTTTTCCCGTCGATTCTATAATTTCTTTACCGTTAAGTTCGCCGCTGCGATAATTTTTGAGTTCTTCCGAAACGAACGTCGATAACTGCGCGTAATTGTTTTCAAACCCTTCGCGGCAGAAACACAAATCGGAAATATACACGTCGCCGCTTACCGCGCTTCCCCTTGTCTGAAGATAGCCGCTGTACATTTTAGACATGCTTAAAAGTTCTTTGCTCCCGTCGGCGTTGTTTGCCGTAAAGTCGCCGTAATTAAAGGTGAACTTCTGCCATTCTTCCGTTAAGCCTTTAACTTCTATAAAAGATTCCCCTTTGCTCTGGTAAAAACACAAATAAAGGTGTTCGGCGGTAAAGTCCGCGCTCTTTTTAAGCCATACGGTGACGACGTTTTGTCTGACGTTCACGCCCGAAGTATCGAGTACGGCGCCTGCGTTGGAATAAACGCCTTTTTCCGAATAGAACGACGCTTTCGCCACGGGCTTTTTAACCCCGTCAATTTCGTCTATTCTTCCGCGAAGTTTGACCTGTCCTTGTTCAACGTAACCGTTCATGGAATAATCGGCGGTTTCGTCAAGCGGTCGGAATTCTCGATTATAATCTTCGTAATAGAAAGCGGGCATTTCGTAAATTTTACCCGTCGGCGAAAGGAATTCGCCGTAAACGTTTATCTCGTCGGGATCGTAAGGATTACCTTCGAATTCCGCGTCTATATCGAGTTCGAATTTTTTGTTCGCTACCCGTGACGACTCTGCGGATTCGTTTACGGAATTCACGGTAAAACCGCCGTTCGTCACGTTTTTGATTACGCCTTTTTCGGCGTCTGTGATTTCTTTAACGATAACGCTTTCGCCTTTATCCGAATAATCGACGTTTCCTTGCTTAACGTTATTGCAGGACGCAAAAGATACAAGGCAAAGCGCTCCGGCAAGAGCCGTACATACAAATTTTTTCATTTCTTCCCCCTTTATTTTAAGTCGGCGATATAAATGCCGTTATTTAACCATTTTTGCATAAACACGTACATTACGAGCGTAGGTATTATCGATATTACCACCCCCGTAAGCAGCAACAAGTAACTGTTCTGGTCGGGCGACTGGAAAAACAGCAGCACGACGGGTACGGTATAAAGACTTTCGCTCCGTAAATATATAAGCGGTCCCATACTGTCTTTCCAACTTCCGAGAAAAGACGATATTGCTACTACGATTATTACCGAAACGGCTTGCGGCAACAAAATATTCCACCATATGCGGAAACTGTCCGCTCCGTCAATTTTAGCCGCCTCGTCCATTTCTTTCGGAATACCGCGGAAAAAATTGGTTACGAGCAGTATGTTTACCGCCGAACCGAATATCTGCGGCACGATTATCGGCAGAATCGTGTCTATCCAACCCATTTTATTGAACACCATAAACTGCGGAATCTGCGTTACCTGCCCCGGCAAAAACATCGTGGCAAGCATTATAACGTAACACACGTTTTTACCGCGGAAACGGAATCTCGCGAAACCGTAAGATATAAACGAACTGCTTATAACGTTGAATAAAACGCATATGAGCGCCATAAACACGCTGTTACCCATATAACGCCAGAATTTCAGTTTTACGAAAACGTACGAATAGCGTTGCCATTGCGGTTTCGCGGGAAATATCGGCGACGGTTGAATATAATATTCGGAATTCGTTTTAAGCGACGATAAGAACAGCCATATAAACGGTATCAGTATCATCAGCGTTAAAACGGTTACCATCGCGTAAAACACGATATCGCTTACCTGCAAAGAAATTTTGTTCTTTCTTTTAGCCATATCAGTCCACCTCGTAATATCCCGTTTTCCGCACGAAAAAGATCATTCCCAGTCCTATAACGGAAGTTATTATGAAAATGAGCCAACCTATCGCGCAAGCCATACCCATCTGGAAATCTTTGAATCCCGTATTGTACAGATAGTACACGAGAGTCGCCAGACTGTTGTCTATTCCCATTCCGAAACTGCTGCCCGCTCCGCCTATCGAAGCAAGACCGACCGCAATATCGAAAACCTGCATACCGTATATCAATCCCATTATCGATTGATAAACTATTATCGGCATCATAGACGGAATACAAATCTTCGTGAAAACGGTAAAATTCCCCGCGCCGTCTATCTTCGCCGCTTCGTATATGGCGGAATCGATATTTTTTATCCCTGCGATAAAAACCATCATCGCGCCGCCAACACCCCAGAAGGACATACATATCATAACCCATACGCCCTGCCCGTGAGTGAACAACCATTCCTGAGATTCAAGCCCCATGGAATGTCTTATCTGGTTGATAAGGGCGTAATCGCTGCTTCCGAAAATAGGTCCCATCATCAACGAAAACGCTATTCCTATAACCATACACGGCATATAGATTATCGTGCGCATTACGGTAGTAAGCGCTCCCGAACGCGACAATATCCACGCCACGGAAAGCCCTAAAACAAGGTTTATTATCGCGGTAAATATCGTATATATCACGGTATTTAACAGCGCCGCGTAAAAGGTCTGACCGTATAAAGTTTCGGGCGAAAGCAACGTTTTATAGTTTTCAAGACCCTTGAAAATCGGAGCGGAAAACATATCCCAGTCGTGAAAGGACATATATAACGACACGAGAAGCGGAATCGCCATAAAAGCGACGAATCCTATTATCCATGGCGCGATATACAGCCAACCGATATTATTATTCCGTCCGACGATTCTTTTTTTCGTCATAAATACTTAACCCCGTCTTTTTCCATTTTTTCGCAGAAACCCGCGGGAGTGATTTTTTCGTCGAGCAAATCTTTAAGCGCGCCGCCGTATAACGTCTGGAAAGACGTCGTCAATGCCGGCGAAACGTAAATATTGTCTATTCCGACTCCGTAAGCCGCGTAAAGTTTCGGATCCCAGTTTTCGGTATCGGTGTTTATTTCTTCGAACGCCTGTTTGTTAACGGGCAAATCGCTGAACTTCGCGTATTTTAACTGCGCTTCTTTGGAAAGCATCCATTTCATTACTTTATAAGCGGCGGTTTTCGATTTACTGAATTTGGGAACTACGAGCGTGTTATAGTCGGCAAGAACCACGTCTTTTCCCCCGTCGGCTTTAATCGACGGAATCGTCGCGAGTTTGCCTGCGTAACCGTTATCGGATAAACTCGTAAGTTCGCCGCAGTTTACCCACCCCGCAACACAGTTGCCGCTCATTATAGCGGTATCCGGCGAACCGTAAGACCCCGCGTTATTCTGAGCAAGCGGAACGACTACGCCGCTTTTAGCAAATTTCACGAAGTCGGAAACGGCTTTAACCCCCGCGGCGGTATTGCACGCGATATTACCGTTTTCGTCCACGAGCGGAGCGTCGGCGCTCGCAAGGAATATGGCAAGCGCGTCGGTAAGAGTTATGTTTATACCCATGGCTCTGCCCGAGCCGTCGGCAACGTCGCCTAAAAGCGTCGAAAGTTCGGTTCCCGTAAAGGAAGTGTTTCTCTGCGGAACGGCTATGCCCGCTTTCGCGAAATCTTCCGTATTAACGACGGGAACGCGCGAAACCATACCTATGGGAAGCCCTAAAATTTTTCCGTTACGCTTAAACGACGTCGGCACGTCGCCTATAAGCGACGCGAAAGTGTCTTTAAGTTCTTCGACCGTCGAAAGGTCTTCGAACACGTCAAGTTTGGAATAGGGCGCCCAGCCCCAGTTATTTACGAATATTATGTCCGCCGCCTGACCGCCTAAAAGGTCGGTACGCAATCTGTCGAAATGCGCGGTGTACGGAGTAAATTCCCATTCAATGACGATATCGGGGTTGTCTTTCATGAATTCGTCCGTCCAACTCTTGAAAACGTCCTTTTCCCATTCCAGCGCCCAACGCGAAATTCTTACGTGGTTTTCGTTTTGTTCGCCTCCGCACCCGACGCCCGTCATACAAGCAAAGCAAACCATAAGCGAAAGCGCTATCGAAAGCAATTTTTTTATTTTCATTTTCTATCCTCCGTCATTTTTACTCTTATCTCGTTTATATGCCGACTTTTTCGGCTTACTTTCTTTTTACAACTTCATTATAATGCCGAAAAAAAGCGTTGTCTTTGGTTTTGCACGCTGTAAACGTTGTCCTGCGTTGCTTTTATTTTAAGGACAGGAAAACACCGTTACCTAACAGAAACGTATTGACAGCCTGCCCTTTATGTGTTATATTTTTACGGAAAAAATATTTAACCGTTTATTTATTATTCGGAACTTTATTTTTTTTAAGCGTTTAAGCTTTATAATATCGGCAAGGAAAGATAATATGGAAAACAAATCGAACAATTCGAAATTTCATATCGACCACAAGTATTTTTTTTCTCCGCTCGAACTGAACGGACTTAAACTTCTGCAGATAGGAGAACGGCTTTGTACCCCCGAAACGGGATTTCCCGAACACGACCAGTTATGTTTCGAGATAACTTACGTTTACAGCGGTATCGCCATCAACTCCATTAACGGAGAAAAATACGCGATGCGCCCGAACACTATAAATTTCACCTTCGTCGGGCAGAAACACAGTATTTACGCCGACGACGTAAACCTGCGTTATTACTATCTTGGATTCGACCTGTCGGAAAAACACCCGTTATTCGGTTATTTTCAGAACATGGTAAAAGAAGGAAAAGCCGTATACGTCTACGACCCGTTCAATACGAACCTGACCTTCCTTAACGCAATCGCTCACGTGGAAAAACAGGATAACCTTTCCAAATTCATCGTATCCACTGCGGTGAACCAGATTTTATGCGATTTCTTACGCGCTTACAACGGCGAAAAAAGCATTACGGAACTCAACTTCAAAAATAACGACGTTTTGCTTTACAACATGCTCTGCTGGTTAGACGAAAACTATTTATCGTACAAGAATCTCGAAGAGTTATCGGCAAAACTTTCGTACTCGGAATCTTACCTTTCGCACCTTTTCAAAAACGGTATGCATTGTTCCATTTCCGACTACGTCCTCGATAAAAAACTTTCGTTCGCCGCCGATTTGCTGAAAACAAAAGAAAAAAGCGTAACCGAAATAGCCGAAATTACGGGTTACGCTTCGTTACATTCGTTTTCAAAGGCGTTCAAAAAAAAGTACGGCATAAGTCCTTCCGATTACAGCCGATAACCTAAACTTTCACATATGTCCACAAGACTTTTTTAAACGAAAACGATAATTTAAGGACGAAAACGAATGGAAATCTTTATAACGGTTTTAGTTACTTTTTTTGCAGGTATGGGCGCAGGACTCGGAACGGGATTTGCCGGAATGAGCGCAGCGGCGGTTATCAGCCCTATGCTCATTACGTTTTTAGGCGTAGACCCGTATATGGCGGTGGGAATCGCCCTTGCTTCAGACGTTCTTGCGAGCGCGGTTTCGGCGTACACTTACCATAAAAACAAAAATCTGGATATAAAAAACGGTATCATAATGATGATAAGCGTGCTTGTTTTCACTATGGTCGGAAGTTATATAGCAAGCCTTGTTCCCACGTCCACGATGGGCGGATTTTCCGTTTTTATGACGGTACTTCTCGGCGTAAAATTTATCGTGCGCCCCGTTATGACAACTAAAGAAAAAATGGAACAGGTTTCCGTAAAAAAGCGGACCGTTCAATCGATAGTATGCGGCGTTTTAATAGGTTTTATCTGCGGATTTATAGGCGCCGGCGGCGGAATGATGATGTTGCTTATTTTAACGAGCGTTATGGGTTACGAATTAAAAACCGCCGTCGGAACGAGCGTATTCATTATGACGTTTACCGCTCTTACGGGCTCGGTGTCGCACTTCGTTATCGGCGGAATGCCCGACGTACTTATTCTGTGTCTGTGCATGGCGTTTACCCTGATATGGGCAAGAATCGCCGCAGTGTTTGCGAATAAAGCGCAACCTAAAACTTTGAACCGCGCAACGGGCGTAGTTCTCGTCGCGTTGGGCATAGTTATAATGGCGTTTAACCTATTTAAGTAAATTAGCGGTTTCGGACAAAAAAACGGATACTTCCCTTTCCGAATTCGCTATTGCCGATTTTATTTAAAGTTTAAGCGGCGATAATATTTCTAAAAACATAAAATTCCCCTGAAAGACGGTTTGTCCGCACATTCAGGGGAATTATTTTATTGTTTTAAAATGCGCCGTTTATTTTACCTAATCGGGTTTTGGTAGTTCTTTTGAATTAAATTCAACCGATATCGTTTTCGTCGTCGAATCTCTTTTTATCGAATATCGCGCGTTCGCCGTATACGAGAATGGGAACGAGCGTTAATTGCTGCAATTTTTCGTAGATTTTTTGGCTTATCTGCTCTTCGCTTTCGCACAGATTGCCGAAATCGTCGGTATATTCGAACTTTAAGTTATATATCGTATAACGAGAAACGCTGCCGTTGTTGGTTTCGGTCACTTCCGTTTCGGTTAGATCGATTATTCTGCCGTTTTCGGAATGCCCTTTACGTGCGACTTCCATAGACTTTTTGCCGTCGATAACCATTTTTATTCCGTTACCGATAAACCCTATAGAAGCGATTATCATTACTCCGCCGATTAAACACATAAATATCGTTCCGAATTTATCTTCGGGGTCGTACGAACTTATACCCGAAGAAATAACGGTGACGGCAATCGCTATCGCGATTACGGCAATTATTATTCTGACGATTCCGCCCGTCATCGTTCCGCGGTTAAACTTTTTCTTTTCCATTATGATCACTCCTGAAACGTTTAAGTAAACTTGATATTCTTTTACGACATATTGCCATTTACATAGCTGTATTGTAGCATAAACTTTTCAATTTTTCAACCGCTATTGAAATTGTTGCGGCAATTTTTTGAAAAGACCTGATTTTTATAGAAAAACGGGCGACGTTTTGATGCCTGCTTTTTGCAAAAACCATCGATTAGTTGCAAAAAATCGTGCAACGCTACGTTTTTACTCTTTCTATCTAAACGCTTGCCGAAAAAATAAAAAAGAAAAAACCGCGAACCGTTACGGTTCCGGGTTTCTGCTTATGGCGGACGCGTGGGAATTGCGCCCGAAGAGTTTTTATTTTATACTCCGACGAAACGCTGTATACAGCAATTCCGTGGGCGAAGTTGTAAGAAAAATTCAATCGGCTACGTAGTTTTTTAATCGTTGCTACCGTCGCAGGCGGAATCCGTCTGCGGATTTTTGCGTTTATCGTTCCGATTTCTCAGTGTAGTAGGCGAAATTCCGTAATATTTTTTGAACAACTTGAAAAAGTATTTACAATCGTCATAACCGAGTTTTTCGGAAATTTCGTAAATTTTAAGACTGTTGTCTTTTAAGAGTTTTAACGCTTCCGCCATTCTCTTTTCGGTAATATATTCGGAAAAAGTCATACCGACTTCACGCTTGAAATTACGCGAAAAATAAAAGTAATTCTGGTCGACTAAATTTGCCACATAAGCAAGGTTTAACTTTTCGGTAAAATGAGCGTCTATATAAGCGATTGTTTCCTGCAGTTTACCGACGTATTCTATTTTCCCCGTTTCGGGAACTTTCACGCCCGCAGTCGCGGTAGCAACTTACGTTTACAATATAACGATTTTGTCTTTTTATAGTGTTTATTTGATTATATTGTAGCGTTTGCCGTAAAGCGTCCGCTATTACTGTTTTTATTTCTGCCAATTATAATTTTAATCGTTAATTCTTAACTGATAAATCGAAAAAATTCCTGCCTTGTTTCACAAAATACGTTCTTCCGTTAATTCGCAAAGTATATTCTTTATCAGACACAACCGTACATTTATTGCCGTCAGCGACAATATCTGTAACGATATCTCCGAATTTCAGATTGCGAATGCCGATATTGCCCGAAATTTCCCGTGGTTTTTCCCACACAATTTCGTTTTCAAACGCGTTTATCGTTCGGAAGCCTAAAACGAATTCGATATAAACGGAAATAGGTCCCAGAGCCGACCACCCGCAAAAATCGGGACGAACCGTACCTTTATCGTTTACACGCGTTGCCGGTTCGGGTTTTGTGGGTGAATAACATTCCCAAATAGTATGAGGCGAATACCGTTCATACGTATTGCTCATATGCGAAAGCAGTTTTAAAGCCAAATCGTGCGCTTCGTTATAGTGACCGTATTGTTCTAAACCTTTTAATACGGCATATGCGCACGGGAGCCACACACCCCCGCGCCAATACCTACCGTCTTTGGAAAAGTCCGCGTCGTTTCGCGCCAACGTAACGAACGGTATCTCTCCCCCGAACGTTTCTTTGTCGGTCAGATAATTTATCATTTTTTCCGCGCGCTTTTTATCGGCTATTCCCGCGGTTAACGCCCAGTACGAAGCGATTGTCTTTACTTTATAAAAATGCCCGTCCGTACTATCTATATCGTAATAAAATCCGTCTTGTTCATCCCAATAATATTCGTTAACGATATTTTTCTTCTCTTCGAATTTAAGACTCCATTCCTTTGCGTTTTCCGTATCTTTCAGAATCTTAAACAAGTCGGAAATCATTTTTGCCGACAGCGCCTGTTCGCAAATTGCGTCTATCCAAAGCATGTCCGGATTATTCGGTCTGTCTTCAACGGTAGGCGTGATTTTTCTGCCGCGTGGCGTATTATCCATTCCCGAACAGCCGCCCTCCCATTTATAACCGCGTTCTTCGGACAGCCACCGCGTTTTACAGAAAACGTTAGGAATTTTTTTGTTTTCTTTTAAATTTTCAAGCCATTCGTAATGTCTCTGCAAAGACTTCTTTTCGTACATGAGTTCGGCAAGATACTGTTTATCACCGTGAATCAAAGCGTTTTCATATTCCGCCCAGGAAAAAAGCGGCGGATTATCCGCGATATGCACTTGAATACGATATGGTACCCCCGATTTCGCGCCGGTCCAGGAAGGCTCTTTTTCCGTCGGCATAATCAAAGGAAGATCGCGTCCGTTATAAAGCACCTCGTAAAAATTTTTGAAAGACTCCTTCCCCGGAAAAACGTTTTGCGCGTATTTACAAAATAACGCCATAAAACAAGTATCCCAAATCCAGATCTGCGTATCGCACAGTCCTTCGTCCATATACGGATTCTGCGGCATTCCTTTTATGTCTCTTATATGGGTGTGAGCCAATTCCCAAGCCCTCGAATATAATTTCTGATATTCGGGATATTCATCACACACGGGTTGAGGCAAGCATTCTTTCCAATTATTAGTGGATTTTTTCATAATCAATCTTTTCTGTTATAACGCGTTTCGGATTTCACATATACGTCCGTTACCGAAAACGTTTCGTCAAGCGCAACGAAATCGGCGTCTTTACCGATTTCTATACTTCCCTTTTTATCTTCGATTTTCATCAACTTCGCCTGATTCATCGAAGTCATCTTACTCGCTTCTTCTATGCCGAGCCCCGCTTTCTGTACGGCGAACCGAAACGCTCTGTCCATCGTACCGATACTTCCCGCAAATGAAGATTTATCGGGTAATTTCGCCACGCCGTCGTCGATAATCACGCGGTTTTCGGGACAAATTGCCCCAAGATAACTCTCTTTCAAATCAGTTCCCGCCGCTCGCATTGCGTCGGTAACCAAGCATATTTTATCAACGCCTTTCAACTTCGCAACCAGGCGCAGCAATTCTTTCGGAACGTGACACCCGTCGCCTATCAGTTCTACGTATAAATCGTCTATCCCGTAACCCGCCTGAGTAACGCCGATATGAACTTTCTGGTCTACTTTATGAAATCCGGATGTCGCGCTGTACAAATGCGTTACCGAAGTAAACCCTTCTCTCGAAGAGGCTTCCGCTTGCTCGTAAGTGGCGGCGGTATGCCCCATAGAAATCTGCACGCCGCAAGCATGCAATCGTTTCGCCATTTCGGAAACGCCTTCCACTTCGGGCGCGCAGGATATTCTTGCGATTACGTCGCTGTTTTTTTCCAGAGTAGCGATCATATCTTCCGTGGGAGAATAAATCAAATCGCTTCGTTGAGCGCCGCACATTTTCGGGCTTATAAACGGACCTTCGAGATGTAATCCCCCGAAAACGTCCGCCACGTTTTTATCGGACAGCAATTCCCTATACACCTTTACGGTGTTTTCGATTTCGCCGAATTTTGCCGACATCGTAGTGGGAAAAATCGTAGTAGTGCCGTGCATAAGGTGAGTTTTCGCCGCCGTAAGCATCGCTTCAGCGCTTCCGTCCATAAAATCGGCGCCGCCACCCCCGTGAACGTGAATATCGATAAAACCGGGTAACAGATAATTTCCGTGTAAATCGATTTTTTCCGCATATTCATAACTCTCGGCGTTATAAGGAAGAACGGCAATTTCTTTTATTCTGCCGTTCTCCGTTAAAACCGTTTTATCGGTAAAAATTCCGTCTTTTAAGAGGATTTTACCGTTATAAAAGCATTTCATTTTATTTATTGTAAACTCTGATTTCCGGAATGGGCGCTTTCAACGCTTCGCGCGTTGCGTAAAGCGTCGCGTCGGCATGGTTCTGGAAAAGCGAGCAGGGAACGTGACAATCGACTTTGCCGGAAAGCACCGGACGAAGCGCGCCGGCGTTCCAATCTCTCGGCATGCACATAATCACTTTTTTAGCCTTGAAAATTTCTTTCATTCCTACGGTAATGCAATATTGCGGAATCGCTTTGAAATTGCCGCCTGCATTCATAAAACCGTTTATGGTACGCGTTTCTCTCGATACTTTCAATATACGAGTCTGACGATTTAAGAAATCTTCGTTGGAGCAGATTTCGTCCGCTTCGGGCGGTTCGTTGAAAGCGTAGTGTCCGTTAATTCCCACACCGCCGAAAACCATATCCGGCGCGCTGTATTTTTCAATAAGTTGTAACACGTTATCCGGATTATTCGGATCGGGAAAATGTCTGTTTTCGGGCAGAACGTTCAATTCGTCGTCGATCTGGCTATAAAAAATTCTTTCCATACCGCCCCTGAAAGAAAGCGGATCATTTATGTCTATATATTGCTTATCGTCCGTAAGGTACTCGTCCATATTGCAGAACACGCAGTTTTTCAGGTTGATTCTGTATTTATTGATAAAATACGTCAGTCTGAAATACGGACCTAACGGACCGTAAGGAACTATCATAAAGGTCGTTTTCCCTTCGCGGTTGTTTTTTTCGATCGTTTCAAGAACTTCGATGGCAACTTTCCAATACATATCGACTTCGTGGTCGCACACGTTCAGTTTAATATTGCTGTTTTTCGTAAGTTCATTGATCGGCATTGTGTAAATATCTTCCATATATATCACCTTTCCTTTCCGCAAAACAATAAATTAAATTTTGTTTTTACGGCATTTAAATTTTTCTTTATTTCAACTCTATATTCAAAACCGCCGCTTCAAGCCCGGTTGACATAGCGACTAATTTAAGATTTCCTGCTTTTTCGCCGAGTTTTACCGCCACGGTAATTTTCCCCGCGCGCATCTTTCTTTGAGATAAGAATAAACTGTCGTGATCGGTGATATCCGACCCCGTTGAAAGGATTTTTCCCGCTCCCTCCGCGATAAAATTAACGGTGACGTCGGCGTCGGGGACTTCGTTTCCTTTTTCGTCAAGCACGCTACAAGTAAACAAAGCAATATCTCTGCCGTTTGCCTTTACGTCTTCCGTATCGAGTCGCAAAGCGAGTTTATAGGGGGTTTCAGACGTAACCTTACAATCGGTCGCCACGATTTTCCCGTCGATATAAGCGTTTACTCTCAATTCTCCGGTTTCATAAGGAACGAACCACTCGCCGTAACCGTATTTTGCAATAATTTCTTTACCAAGAGAATTACCGTTAAGAAACAACTCCGCTTCCTCTGCGTTCGTATACGCAACCACGCGTATTTTTTCACCTTCCATTCCCTTAAAATTCCAGTGAGGCAACAAATGAATCATAGGTTTTTCTTTACCGTCCGACCAGTAGGAAAGATTCTGATAAAAAGCGTCTTTCTTCTGCATAAAAAGATCTATCGCTCCGCTCTGCGAACAAAGTCTCGGCCAACAAGCCTCTCCTCTGTGTTCGAATGCTATCCATTGATAGCCTCCCAAAATCCAATCGTTCTCATCGATAAATTTCCAGGATCTTTGACGAGACCTGAATTCGTCGGTAGTATCCCTGTCGTAAGCAGGCAAAAACGCCCTGCTTTCGTCCGCCCCGAAATACCAACCGCGAGTCGAACCCGTTGCGCAACATTCGGAAGAGATAACTGCCTTTCCGGGATAAAGCCGACGCACTTCGTCGTATAATTTCCAATTATAATTAATCGCAATCACGTCGCAATCGTCGTATACGGTAGATTTATTCGGAGAATAACTGACCGCCGTAAATATCGGACGCGTTTTGTCGTATTTTTTTACAAAAGAAATCAACGATTGCGCAATCCTATGCCCTTGCTCTTTAACGTGGTACGGTTCTTCGTTACCGATTGACCAGAAAAAAACGCTCGGGCGGTTTCTGTCACGTAGTATCAGACTTTTAAGTTGCTCCTTGCTTTCTTCCGTACTTTCGAACCACCGGGTTTCGTCGAGAACGATAAACCCGTTTTCGTCGAGAGCGTCCATCAAAGATTCAGCCTGCATATAATGCGACGTTCTGTATCCGTTCGCGCCCATTTCTTTCATCAGTCGTACCTTATATCTGTGTATGTTTTCAGGTACCGCTTTACCTAACAGACCGCAGTCGGCGTGTCCGCAAAGTCCTTTTATTTTATAATGCTTACCGTTTATAAATAAACCTTGATTAGGATCAACGTTAAACGTTCTGAACCCGAATCTCGTTTCGTAAACATCTACGCATTCATCGTCTATGAAAATCTCTGCGCGCATCGTATACAAAACCGGACTTTCGGGACTCCATCTCTCGGGATTATCCGTCTGCATAATCAATTCGGAAACTGTTTTATCCTTATCCGCAATTTCACCGCCGCCGTTTGTCTCCGCTATTTTATTTCCCGCAGAATCCAACGCCGAACAAACGACGCGGTATTTCTGCGCCGTTACGTTATCGTTCCGAACGGTAATTTCCGTAGATATTTGCCATTTTTCATCGCCGAGATGTTCGGGAACAACGTGAATCCCCCAAAGGTCTACTGCGACTTTATTAGTTTTTACAAGCCATACGTTTCTGTATATACCGCCGCCTTCGTACCACCAACCTTCGTGTTCTTCCGTGTTAACGTATACGGAAACGACGTTCTCTTTTTCAAAATCGACTACGTCGGTTATATCCGCTTCGAAACTGTTATATCCTGAAAAATTATGTTTTATAAGACAGCCGTTGCAATATATCGTGGAGCGGGTTGCAATCCCTTCGAAAAATAAAACGATTCTTTTGTTTTTGTCCTCGTCCGTCAGTTTTATTTTCTTGATATACCATGCGTTTTTGTACGGAACAAAACCGAGAGCGCAATTATATTTTTTATCGGGCAGTTCTTCTATTACGTAATCGTGAGGAATATCTACTCTCTCCCATTTTTCGCCTTTATGTTCCCTGTCTGAATCGTAACAATCATCGGAAGCAAAATAATTTTTCGAAGCAGGCCCCATATGGTATCTTTCCGTTTTCGCGCTGATATACGAAAAACCTTTATAAGGAGGATAGTTCTCGTTTATGTCCCCGCAATGAAACAGCCAATTACCGTTCAATAAAATTTTTTCACGCATATTATCGATTATTCCCCCTCTTAATTTATTATAAGTATATAAAAGCGCTATGGAAAAGGCAATAGACAAAATCAACTATATAAACATAATATAAAAATTTATTTACGCGAAATATTGACAGTGCGGGCAAATATTGTTAAACTGATATCGAACGAAATAATTCTGAAACATGCTGAAAAAATAGCATAAAAAAAGGGAATCGGATATGGGTGAACAAAAAGGAAGATCTCTTAGATCCACTAATTTTTCAAACAACGATATTTTACACGTAAATAACAGCGGGTATTATGAAAACAAAACCTTTTTCACAAAAATCGACCGACCGAAGGGACGAGTGGATTATCTGCTGATTCTGATCGAAAAAGGCGTGGTATACATTTCTTTAGACGGAAAAATACAGAAACTTCAAAAAAACGATTTTTTTATTTTTGCGCCGAACACCCCGCAACAATATTCGTTTGACGAAAACGTATTGTATAATTTTTATTGGGTTCACTTTACGGGCATATATATTCCGACTCTTCTTGAAAAATCTAACCTGCGCACGAATACTGTTTACAACGGCAATATATCCAGCACTTTTATTATTAAAGACGCGATTAAGCAAATTACAGACGAATTACAAGTAAAAAACTACAACTACGAAACCGTTTCCGCAGGAATTCTTCACTCGCTTTTCGCAAAACTTCCGCGATACCTGAAAAACAACCGTAATCCTAATGATTTTATCGAAAACGTGATTGAAACGTTTAATAAAGACTTCGTTTCTATAAACGATATTTCTGCTTTTGCAAAACGTAACGGACTTTCCCCGACATACTTTATCAGACTGTTCAAGCAACATACGGGGCTTACGCCAAAGCAATATATTTTAAGATTGCGTATGGAAAAGGCAAAGCAACTTTTATCCGCTACAGATTTGAAAGTCAACGAAATTGCCCGCGAATGCGGCTTCGAATCCCCTCTCTATTTTTCTAAACTTTTCCATAAACATTTCGGGGTGCCGCCAACGCGGTTCTCTTAAAACTCACAAAATAAAAGTTTCCCGTATTGCGCAGGCTTGGCGCAATACGGGAAACCGTTTTTATATCGGATTAACCGAAACAGCCTTCGAGTACACAACGTTCACAGGTTTTTCGTGAGAAGCCGCTCCTTTACATCCATAATCAAGCAAATCGTGTTCCAATTCCTCGATTTCATTCTCCTTTCCGAGCATATAAGCAATAAGCCTTTCCTTACAATCCTTTAAACGACGTACAAGACCTCCGATTCTGACGCTTTGTATTTCTAACCCGTAAGGTTTATTTTCGCAAAGCCAATCTTTTTTGAAACTAACGTAAAACGCTTCTGTTTTTTTAATCGTCTCTGCGTATCGTTCAATCAGATTTTCAAGTCGTTTCTTGTCTGCCGAACGATATACTGCTCGTGTCTCTAACCCGAGTTCACATTTTAAAAGCATAACTTCATAGTAGCGTTTTTTAGTGACAAAAATATTTTTAAAAGCAGTCGCCTTTTTTATAGCGTTATCGATTTCCGCAATCTTCTTTTTATACTTCTCTTTTTCACCAAAATCTATCGAAGTATCGTATACTCCGGTAAAGCAATCGTTATAAAATAAGTATTTGTCCTTTTGCAGAAAAATCGAAGAAAATTCTTTTCTGTTAAGACCGCATAAAGAAATAAGCGATTTTTCGTATTCGTCTTCGCTATCCCCGCAATTCATGCATCCTACATAAATCAGCGAACTTAACGCGGAAAACATACTCGATTCTCCGCCGTTATCGCCCCAAAGCGTTACGATATAGTTTTTAATTCCTTTCTCTACACACGCGGCAAAAGACGCCGACATTCTTTGAATTCCGAGTTCGTTATCGGCGGAAAAACGGTAACTTGTGTAACCGCTACCCGCAAAAAAGATTTCACGCTGAAAAGACAGGTGTCTGTCGATATGTATTTTATAATATTCCTTATCGTCCGACGTATAATCCCAATAAATCAATCCGAGACCTTGCGGCACGGCGTCGTATACAGCCTCGGGAATCGGTTCGAGATTATAATAATTCATGTCTTTTGCAAGACTTCTGAAAAACATATCGCTCCATATCATCGGGTGAAAGCCGTATTTTTCGGCAATTTCCATAATCCTTGAAAGATGCTTTTTCATAATCGAAATCGAAGGTTCATACCCGTTGCGGGTTAAGTATTTTCCCCTGCCGATCCCCCAAGCCTCATCCATACCGATGTTGATTCTCTTCGACGTAAAACATTCGTTCAACGTTTTGAAAATGTTTTCTATCAGCGTATACGTGCGTTCTTCGCCAACCAGCAGAACGTCTTCGCTATCGATTGCCCGTTCGTACTCGTTTGTCCAATATCGTATTGTTCTCAAATGCGCCAACGTCTGAATACACGGTATCAATTCTATACCGTAACGCAAAGCGTAAGCGTCAAGTTCTTTTAGTTCGGATTTCGTATATCTTCCGCGTAAATACCCGAAATACGGTTCTCCGTCAACTTCGTACGTGTCTTCCGTGTACAACATAACGCTCTGATATCCGTACACTGCAAGAATCCTTATCATTTTCTTTAAGGATTCAACCTTTTTTACGGCATTTCTTGAACAATCGATCATTACCGACAGATTATTCATCTTTACATTTTTGTTCACGGAAAAACAACCTTCGTTAATCAGAAGATACTTTATGCCGACATATATTTCACAATCTTTCGTGTAAAGAATTCTGGCTCCGTTTTCAAAGCGTTGTACCGTAAAACTATTCGCTTTTTCCGCTTCGATTAAAATACCGTCGGCGCTTGTTATTATAGGCAAATCGTTTTCGAGATTTTTTATATTTTCCGCAACGTCGTCAGGCAATCTGCTCAGACAAATTTTTAGTTTTTTCATTATAATACTATTTACTGCTTTATACAAGAACTGATGATTTTATAATTGTTTTTACAACGGAGATACAAGTCATTGTATCCCCGTTGTATAGACTTTTCTGTCTTAATCGACAGGGTTTTAATTTGCGTTTGCGCGTACTACCTGAATTGATTGAATATAAAGTTCGCCCGAAGCCGTATAAGGAGTAAACTGCACAGCCGTAACGGTACACGTTGCCGTTGCCGTATATACGTATTCCTGGAAACCCGTATTCGTTTTAATGGTTATATAATTCTTTTTGCCGTCAATCGTCGGAATGAACGACGCGGTGTTCGCTCCTAATTGACAATACGCTTTTACAACGATTTTATCGCCTTTATCGAGCGTAAACGAATCAATATTGACCATTACGGTTTTATTTTTCTCCGTCGGCTTTATAAGCATAGACTTCGTAACCGAATCGTAACCTGCCATAATTCCTTTTTCGCAAGTTGTGTAAGCAAGTATACTTGCCGAGTTATCGAACGCATAACCGTTTTCCAACTGTTCTACGGTAATAGTTTTCGCCTCTTTAACGACCAGAATCGACTGAACGTATAACGCACCTGACTTAACATACGGCATGAAAGCAATTTCATTAACAACCGTTTCTTCTGTCACCGTCCACACGTATTCTTTGAAATTCGTGCCGTTCGCTTCCTGCACCGTCATTTTATAAACGCCGTTAATACAAAAACCTACGTTTATAGCGCTTAACGCTCTTACGACGATTTTATTTCCGACGTTCAAAGTAAACGAAGAAACATTGATCTTCGCCTTTTTATTATTTACGGACGCAGTAATTTTCATCGCGTTGTTTTCCGAATCGTAGCTCGTCGCAATACCCGACTCGCAAGTCGTCGTTTCGGCAATTTTCGTTTCGCTATCGAAGGTAAAACCATTCATAAGATTGTTTTCCGTGAGGTTTACGCGCCATTTCGCTTTCAATGTCACCGTTTCTCCCGTTACGTCCGATTCATACGGCACGACAACCTGTTCCGCTTTTTCGTCGGCTTCGTTGTACCAGCCAAGGAATTCCGCGCCGCTTCTCACAGGGGTCGGCAATATAATCGTATCGTAGGAATATCCGTCTTGCGGTTCTACCGTTTCGCCTCCGTTCGTATCGAATACGTAGTGATATAAGCCGATAGGCGTGGCAATTTCTTTGCCGCAAGCGCAGAACGCTTTTCTCGTTCCCTGTTTGCTCTCCGTGGGCGTTTCAATAACGTCGCCGTAAGCGGCATAGGTGTGGTCTTTCGAAGCATTACGAAGGTTTTCAAGCGTTTTTTTCTGCTCGGAAGTAAGCGCTCCCTCCGACGTATCTTCTATAGCGTTTTTGATGACGTAAGTCGCCGATCTTTTTACAGTATCGGAGTAAACGACTTCTCCGTCGTTAACCTGATAGTACGCGCGACAAACAAATTCGTGATGGAAATGGTTTATCGGTACGTTTACAAGCGATACGCGCATCGTATACACGCCTGCCGACTCTTCATCGTATACGTTTTCAGTAGAAATTACGCCGTTTTCGATATACCTGACGTGTTTATCTCCCGTCAATTCTATCGTCGGCACGCCGTCCGAATCAACAAGCACGCCGAGATTTTGCACGTTTTCGATTTCCACGCCGGAAAGTTTAACTTCGAAGCGCAAACCCGTGCCTTCGGGTACGCTTTCGTTTGCTTTAGGATATCTGACCGACGCGCCGACCACTTCGACTTTAGCGCCTTCTTCCGCAAAAGCGGAATTCGTGAAATTCATACCCGCCGCAGCAACTCCGGATAAAAGCAACAATATGAATAACACCGTTAAAAGGATCTTCTTAATTTTCAAATTCTTAATCATCAGAAGTTCCCCTCCCATTTTTCAGCATCGCCGAACCAACCGGAGACGTCAATCGTTCTTTCATTTGACATGGCGAGAACGTCGCCCGTTTCTTCAAAAAGAACAACGCAAATTTCGGCTTTGCTATACTTTTTACCTACCATAAAAGTTCCTCCATTTATTTATTTACTGTTTGCACAGCATTTTACTTTTTATATTTCGTCATTTTAATGATTAAAACGCTCATCGCGCGTCAATCAGGGCACAAGAGTACGCCAACTATTAAGAAGCGCTTCCACCGTCTGAACTTCCTGGCGCTGTTTAAAGCGAACAAGATTTCCTTCCGCCGCATAGCGTTCGAAGTCTGTGATATACCCGACGATTTCGGCGTTCGAAAGTTCACCGGAATAAATCTGCATCATATGAAAAATCAACGAAGTTTTTTCAAGTTGGATTCTCTTGCGTACCTTCTCTTTTACTTCTTTATCTTCCATTTTCGCGACTTCCGCCAAAGCATCGTCTAAAAGACTCATCATATCCGTAAGCCACGGCTTTTTCCAATAATCTTTACGCGTATAACCGTCGGTTTCAAGCACTAACAGCGAAAATTCTTTACCCGCAGCGGTATATTCCGCTTCGATTCTTCGATAATTCGCCCGAAGAGCATTGAAATATTTCTTTAATTGCGTAGCGCCCGCTTTATAATATTCGTCGATAAATTCGTTAATCATAGAATTTACGTCGCCGTCGATATTCCACATCAGTTTAGCGCGAACGTAAAAACTCAACGCATGGAAAGGATCTCCTATTCTCCAGTCCGTTTCGGTGAACAGATACGCCGCGCCCATGTCCTTAAACGCCTTGTATGCGTCTTTTACCGTGTGGTAATCGTCAAAGAAACAGAACCCGCTGTAATACACCGCAGCGTACGTCCAGATAAACATTGTGGCGTCCGTTGCTTTCCACCCCTGCATCTCGTCCATAAGAAGATTGTTATATTTCTTATCGTCAACGTCGTGATAATGATCGAAAAATATCGGAGCATACAATACGCCCACGTTTTCGTGCGCAACGACGTCTTTATGATACGGAGAAAAACTTCCGTCTGCGTTTTTCTTTACAGGCGGCGTTTCCGTTTTGTGATAAGCAAACGTTACCCAGTATATCTTTTTACCCGGATAAGTTTCTTCCACATAAGGATTCATAATATCCGCCACCTTATTGATAAACTGCATCATAACGCCCGATTCACTGCCGAGACGAACCTTTTCTGCCTTGCAGTCATCACAATCACAGAAGGTTTGCGCGTCCTCCTGACCGATCATAAAATTATACTCGGCGTTGGTAAGCGTTTCTTTTGCAAGCCTCTTTTTTATATTTTCGCAAAGTTCTGCAATCATCTCGTCGTTCGTCAGACATAACTGACTCTGGTCGGGATAACTGTAGTAATCGGAATGATCTTTAAGGTACACCGATTTAGGCATCAAAGAGAAATGCGTATGCGCCCAAGTAATCCACCCTCTGCCGTGTCCGCTGTTTAACTTCATCATTTTTTCATAAGTCGAGTTAAACGAATTCGGATTGAAATAATTAAGATCAAGACATCTGTTTGCGAACGCCGGCACGGATTTAAGATCGAAATTTTTCAGATACACCGTTGCGGCTTCGGGAATTTTGATTTCGTCATACGAGTAAAATTTAATACCAAACTGATACGTTAAAAAATCATAAACACCGAACAACACCGCGTTATCCGTACATCCCTGGATAAACAGATCGTCCTCCGACGTTAAAAGGTAATAGCCGTCCTCGCCAAGTTCGATAGCGGACGCCGTAATTCCCCTTTCTTCCGCAATACTCGTGTTACCTAACGATATAATTTTATCGTTCGCTTGCGGCACGTAGTTCTTATCGGATCTAACTCTTAATTCCGCATCGGTACTTTGCTTTACGTATGAGTACAGTATATCGGAAGCTTCTTTACATTTTTCCACGCCGTCGATAACGGGATACACTATTACGTAGTCGCTCGCATGGTTGTCTACGAGTTTATAATCAGTATCTTCCGCTACGTATTCCGAAGATATTTCTCCTGCCTTGATTTCAGGCGACAAGGTGTTCCCTTGTGAATTTTCGCCGCACGAACTCATACATCCGCACAACATTATCGACGACAATAACAGACTTAAAATTTTTGTTTTTCGCATTTATTTATTCCTTTTTTATAAAACGTCTTCCGTTCAGGCACGCACAACCTTAATCGAATACAAATACAATTCGCCGTTTTTCGCATGCACCTTAAAACTTAACGTGTTTACGTCGGTGTTTTCGGTCGCAACCCACTCGTATTCCTTAAAATCCGTACCGTTTTCTTCAAGTAAGGTCATTTTATACGCCCCGTTAATCAAGAAACTCGTATTGATGGCGGAGAGTGCCTTCAGAACGATTTTATCTCCTTTATTGAGCGTAAACGCGTCCACGCTTACGGATACGGACAGGTTTTGCGTTCCGGACAGCGTGACTTTCATTGCGTTTTTCATCTCGTCGTAACCGGCGGTAAGACCTTTTTCACAAGCCGTATAAGCAACGATTTTCGACGCACTGTCAAAAACGTAGCCCGTTTCCAGTTGTGAGATTGTAATACTCGATTTCTTAACGATTTGAATCGATTTTACGTAAATCGAACCCGAAGCGGTATACGGAACAAATTGTATACCCGTAACCGAACACTGTTCGTTTGCCTCGTATTCGTATTCACCGAATTCCGTACCGGTATTTATATTTACGTATTGCTTATTACCGTTAACCACCGTAATAAACGACGCGGTCTGCGCCCCTAATTGCCCCATTGCTTTTACAACGATTTTATCGCCTTTATTGAGCGTGAACGACTCTACTCCGATCGTCACGGATTTGTTTTTCTCCGTCGGCTTTATAAGCATCGAATTCGTAGCGGCATCGTAACTTGTTTCAATCCCTTTCTGACAAGTTGTTTTTTCAAGTATTTTCGCGGTACTGTCGAACAAAAAACCCTTTTCAAGTTCCGCAACGGAAATATCGGTCTTATCCTCGCTACGGAAAACTCGTATCGAAGAAACGTACAATTCGCCAAACCTCGTATAAGGCATGATTCCGAACTCTCTTACTTTTATTTCTTCCGTTGCTATAAAGACGTATTCTTTAAACTCCGAACCGTTCTTTTCTTGCAACGTCATTTTCCATTTTCCGTTCACACGGAACCCGACGTTAATTACGCTGAACGCTTTTACGATTACGGCGTCACCGACTTTTAACGTAACGTCATCAGAATCCACGGAAAGCAAAACCTCTTTATTTGCTTCTATGGGGGTAATCTTCATTGCGTTATTGGTTTCGTCGTATTCGGCGAGAATAGAAGAACTTCCCGTAGCAACGCCTTTAATATTTCTTGCGCTGCTGAAATCGTATCCTTTTTTCAACTGTTCGGAAGTAAGCGCCCATCTGGTAGAATCTACGGACGAAACGTGGCTGTTCAACACGTTGCGTTCATCGCTGCCTACGGCTTGCACAAAATACCTGTCAGCCGTTTCTTCTGCCGTAAAGTATTCTGTCGTTGTGTTAGTCAATTCCTCCTCTTCGGTACCGTAAACGTAACTTTCCGCTTTATTATCGATTGTCCATACCACTTTACCGTTACGGATTTTCAAGTCAGGCGCGGGCAAAGTATAAAATTCCAACGTGCTTGCAGGAAACTCGTAATAAACGTCTTCTGCGACTCCGCGACTGATATAATCTGAAAACTTACTTTCGAATTTATACGTTTTTCCGCCTTCGCAGTTACCGATATAATATTCGGACACCTCGATAACGCTGTATTCGTCAGGAATATCGTTTCCCTGATACAATTTAACTTCTACGCCTTTGCCGTCGTTTTGCAAGTTCAGGTATCCCGTTTTATCGAAAAGAATCTGCATCTTTCCTCCCGTTCTGAACGAAAGGACCTTGCTTTCGGTATAGTACGTAGCGGAATCCGCATCGTAATAATCGACGAATTTTACCGAGAGGTTTTCTTTTTTCAACGTAACGGAATAAGCCTTCTTCCACTCTTCTCCGTCTTTATAACGTAACACGCCGCTCTTTTTCGCTTCAAAAGTCACGACGTTGTCATCCACCGTAAACGTATCCACGCTTTGCTTTTGCGTATTATATTGAAAATACGCTTTATCCGACGGCGAATTTAAATTCTCGTCCTGCGGATTGGCATAAACATATACCGTATGTTCTCCTTCCGTTTCACTGAAAGACACGCTTCTTTCAGTCGTTATCGTTTGTTCTCCGTCGGTAATTACGGTATAAGACGCCGCTCCTTCGACTTTATCCCACGTAATCTTATTACCGTCCGACGAAAGAGAAACGCTTTGCAACTGCGTTTTTATTTTTACGGTTCCTTTCCCGACGGCGCTGTCTGTGTAGTAAACGTTTGTCGTTTTATCGAAGCCCGTTCCCTGAACGTAATATTCGTATTCAACCGTACCGCCCGTATAAGAACCGAAATCTATATAATTGCTTTCGTTTACCTCTTTCCATTCAACGGAAGGTATAATTCTGAAATATATTTTGGTCGAACATGGAGCGAATCGCACGGAATTTGCAAAGACCTCGGGTTCTTCTGCCGTCGTTTTCTTTACGCCGTACTGAACGGAAGCAGTAAAATTCGTTATTTTTTCGCCTTTTACTTCCACCTTCGCAGTATAATCGTTTTCCGTTTTGTCATATTCGTAAAAAAGCGTTTCGTCGCTACCGTATTGCTTTACCTTGACGTCGTTGACGTATAACGTATATCCGGTGGCGTTCACCACGTTGTTCCAGCGCAGGTTTTCTTCATCAACACGCAAATCAAGTTCTTCGACAAGTTTATTCAACACCTCGTCGGGGACTTCTTCGTTTCCGCAACCGCCTAAAGCAAACAAACTTAAGAGAAGCATGCATAATATCAATGATATCGTTATTCTCTTTTTCATCTTTTTTCTCCACCTTTCATATATTATTATTCTTTTTTAAGATACTGTAATTATAAACGTTTCGCTGACCGCCACGTTACCGCTTGAATTTACGGCGTATATATATACGGAAAATACTCCTTTCGATGCGGGAATAAATGAATTACCTATTTTCGTAATCTTGCCGTCCGGCGAACATACGTAAACGTAATAGTCTATAATACCGTCTTTAATATCGTATACCGTAATTTTCGGTAGCACTACGCGCTCGTTCACTCCTGATACTTTTTTAACTTCGCCGTCGATATGAATAATCGGCTTAACGTTATACGTTACGTACACGGCAATTCCTCCCATATAGGTATATGAATTGCCGGAAGAGTCCTCGGCCGTGATGTTCAATACGTATTCGCCGTACTTTGTGAAAACGTATTCGATTTCGTCCGTTTCACCGAAAAGAAATTTTTTTTCAAAGCAAACGTTTCCGTTCTCATCTTTAAGATTTACCGTAATTACGGGTAAAGAATCGAATGCGTCGTAAACCAGAATTCGTGGAACAATCAACCTGTCGCCGACGCTGAATTGCGTAACAACCGAATCCGTTACAAGAATTCCCGGCTGCATATAATCGTCGGTATTCGTAAAATCACCCATCATCTGATTATTAACGTAAACGAGAGATACTGCCGATTCTCCGCCGACGCCTTCGAACTCGAAACGAATATCTGCGTATCTGCCGGTAAAACCGTTAAACGCCTTACCGTTTTGCGTAGTCGTCAGTCTGCCTATCAGATCGTCGTTACTGTCATAAATTTTTACGCCGTCGAACTTCAGAATAAAATCCATAGGCGCTGTTTTATGGAAATTCCCCTTACATTGCCCCAGATACTCTCCGTTCGCATACACGTCCGTCAGCATTACCGACTTGTCAGGATTTTTTAGAAGCGTAAGTTTTACGCTCTCGTTTTTCTTTTCAAAAGAATTGATATAAATATTTAATTTTTCAAAATTATTCTGGGTTTCCGGTATGGAAAATTGCAACATCAAATCTTCTATCAGAACACGATTCGTAAAAGAAAATCCTTTTTTGTCTTGCGTTGCGGAGAACGTGATAGAGTAATCGTTTATCGTCCTCGTTACGCCTTCTTCCGCTATAAACCTGTCTCCCAGACATTCGCTTTTCAAAACGGTTACTTCGTATCTGATTTCCGAAACCCGACCGTCGTATTTTGCCCCGTAAACGATTTCCAATTTATCGCCTTGTTTTTTTTCAGGGATAAACAACACGTCGGTTTCGCCGCCGTATTCTTTCAATACGCTGCCCGTATCTTTATTTAAAACTTTTATATAAGTTTCGGCGGTTTCAATCTTTTCGCCGTATCTGTTTACTAAAGAATAACTTACTTTCGGCAGTCTGTATTTATTGCCGTCCAGCATGTATTTTTCAATCACTACCGGTTTGACAACGGCTTTCCCCGTAAACGATACGTCTATTTCGTAATCGAAAACGTATACGTTCCCTAATTCGTCCGTAAATTTATACTCCACTATATAGAGACCTTCGTCGTATGGAATAAATTTACCGTTATTCACGCTGACAAGATCGCCGTTATGAGTCACCGTAATTTCTATTTTCGTTTTTCCCGACGCGCCGACAACAGACGCTTCGGGCAACGTGGTTTCGGCAAATAAATCAGCCTTTGAGGGAGCGGACTTGCTCAATTCAAGCGCGCCGTCGTCAATGCTCGATTTATCGAAAACTATTTCGACGGGTTTTGCCTTGTCCAGAACCTCGATTACTATCGTCTTTGACGTCCGATTACCCACGTAATCAGAGCCGATGTATTTTATTTCGTATTTTCCCGACTCGGTCGGTACAAAGCCTTTCTCGGAGCATTTTATTTCTTGCCCTTCAAAATACACTTTTTTAACGACGTACGTATTATTTTCGTACATTTCGTCGTAGCAAACCGCATCGGCAAAATAAAAGCCTTCCCCCTTTACTCCGTAGGGTACGTTATTCTCATCGATATCCACCTCGATTTTAGGCGGCGTGGTATCGTTTACGATACTTCCCTCCATCGTCTGATTATCAATGGTGAATATCATATAATTTGCAAAATCGGCATTCATCTCGACGGTTTCAACCGAAAGGCGCACGAAATCGCTTTCAAAACCTTCCCATATTGCGCTTTTCGTCGATCCCATGTCCGACTGTAAATCCATGTCAAGAACTTTTATTTTTCCATCGGTATTATATCCTTTTGCGGTCAGCGCACCCGACCAATCGTATACGTTTCCGGCATATAACGCTTTTTCCGCATTATCATAATAGAATTTTACCGAATTCGAAACGGAGTGATAAGCGGTAGCGTTACGCCCGTCGAATGCGCATTCGATTACAGTTCCGTGTTGCGCGTCAGTGGTATTCGAAGTCGTTACTTCGTAATCGCTCACCTTACCGTCAGGTCCTTTTACCGGATTTAGTTTATACGACGTACCCCTGTATTGCGAAACCGTGTTTGTTTTCGCGGAAACGATACCGAGCGCGCTTTGCCCCCATGGATAATTCGTCAAAGATATTTCAAAATAACACCCCGGATTGTTCCAATCTTCAAAGCGGATTAAAAATTGTTTCAATTCGATTTTACCGCTTTCTTCGGGCGTTATCTGCATTTCGAAAAGAAGATCGTCTTTAGTGTTATCGGAAACGTTTATCGCTTTCGTATATTTTAATTTTTTCGCGTTTTTCGACTGCACCGAAACCCCGTTACGCACGTGTTCCACATATACGGGCGTCGATTGATTCGTTTTCAGGCTTACGCCGTTTTCCGTTGAGAACAACGAATCCACGGCAATAAATCCGCCGTTCTGGTTTTCATTTTCCGCATCGGTTCTTTGCTGTCCGCTGACCATCGTCCAAAACGTTGTAGCCACGCTCATCGTAAGCGCGACTATCAACATTGAAAGCCACAATTTTTTAGTTCTCATCATTATCTCCTATCCGTATTTTTTTCAAAATTTTCGTCTATCCCTTCACCCCGCCGACAACGAGATTCCCCATTATCTTCTTTTTCAGACATATAAACAATATCAGCGTAGGTATCATAGAAATTACTACTGCCGCAAGTTGTACCGGAATCTGCGCCACGTAAGGATCCGAACTGCTCTTGAACGCCCAAAGTCCGTAGGCAAGCGTGGGTCTCGAAGGCAAATACATTAACGGCGTATTAAAATCGTTCCACGCCGCTATGAAATTCAGGATATAAATTCCCACCATCGCTGTCATAACCATGCGGAAGTTAATGCTGAACATAATGCGCAATTCCGACGCTCCGTCAACTTTCGCCGCTTCCGAAAAAGATTTCGATACCGCCTCGAAACACCCTGTAAGAACCAAAAAATAGGTTCCGCCAAAACCTGCGTGCGTTACGAGAATTCCTAATAAATTGTCGTATATATTTAATTTTTTATACAAAATCAGTGTTGCGGGAGTCGTTCCGACAAGCGGAATAAACATCGTTACGATTACTACGGCATAAATAATTTTTGTAAGCGGCGATTTGAATTTTGCGCAAATATACGCCGTACATGCGTTTACGAAAAGCCCGGGCAACGGCGAAAGCAGCGCGTACGACAAACCGTTGTAGAATAATCCGAACAAGTAAACTTTATTCGCCGACGACGGCAACTGCACGAATAACTTGTTGTACGCGGTAACGTAGTTTTCAAAAGATAACGGAATATCTTTTAACGAAAACGGAAACAACTCAAACATCATCGGACTTTTCAGCGACGATATTACCAACCATCCGCCTAAAAAGAGCAACGAAAAAACGTACAACCACATAATGATATACAATATCAATACCGCCGGATTTTTCAACAGACTGACTCTCGCAAGCCTTTCCTTCTTTTTCTCGTTTCTTAACCGCTCTTTATTTATCGATTGATCTTTCATCTCAATCCTCCCTCGGTCCGAATCTGTTCAGGCAATAACGCAAACCGAAAGTGAGCGGCGTTGCCACCATTGAAATCACAAGCCCCATCGCCGAAACGAACGGATAATCTGCCAGCGAAGCGTTTTCGCCGATAACTTTCGTAAACAGTATGTAACCGATTGTCTGAACAAAATCGGGCGCGTCGTACTTATAGAAGAGAAGAACGGCGCCGCTACCGGTAAAAATTGCGCAAAAACCCGTTACGAGATAAACGGAAATCAACGGATAAGTAGCGGGCAACACGACGTGCCATAATTCACCCATAGTTCCGCAACCGTCGATTTTACACGCGTCCTGCAACCCTTCCCCGACGTTGGACATCTGCCCCACGTAAAGAATCATACCGCTGGCAAACGAATTCCAGACCGAATATACCAAAAGAACGTTAAACGCCGTTTCGGGAGCGCGTAAAAGAATAGGTAACTCATTCCCCGTCAGACTATACCATATGGAGGGCAACGCCCATTCGACGAAATATCCGAACATTAACGACATAGCCGTACTTGCGAATATAGTCGGCAAGAAAAACGCTACGGTCAAGAACCCTGAAAAAGGCACTTTTTTGATGATAAAATAAGAACAAAGAATACTGATCGGCATAACGACAAACGTTTGTACCGCATACAGTCTGAGAGTTCTTCCCCACGAATTCAAATACGTGGGGTTGCTTGCAAGTTCATTGAAAAACAACTTGAAGTTGTAAAAAATGTCAGAGCCGTTTAAGAAGGTATACTGCGCGTTTATCGAATCGTACTTTTTAAACGCCAACGAAAAGGACGAAAACGAAACCCCGAAATAAAAAACAAGTTTATGTAAAATCGGCCAGGCAAGTATGCACAAGACGAAAATCCACTCTTTTCTTTTCGCTTGACGAAGACCCTTTCGGTTCTCTTTTGATTTTTTAATCTCATTCATAAAACGAAATCCTCCGTCCGCATCAGATCGAGTTCTTCATTAAATCGCTCCAAAGCAAACTGTATATCTCTTTCATTCCGCCGAAATACTTTTCGGCAGTCATGTTAGCGTACGAATAGAAAGTGTTGAACGGACAGGAAACTTCCTCTTTTCCGCCGCCTACGCAGTTGGACGAATAGAAATAAGGATAATGTTTACCTTGTCTGTTTTTAAAGACGTCGGAAATTCTGTCTTCTTTATTTTTCAGAATCTTATCTGATTTAAATATATCGTAGATATTCTGAGCGTAATAGGAAAGACTGTCGTATTCGTCATCGGTCAAATCGTAATCGTATGCAAGGCCGATGCCTGTTGTCACGTTGAAAGCGCGTAACGCTTCGTCGGTACAAAAATATTTTAAGAATTTCTTTGCAAGTTCCTGCTTCGAAGAATATACCGGAATAAATGCCGTGCTGTTAGACGTCAGAATCGTTTTAACGGTTTTATCTTCAACCACGGAGGCGTCTAATCTCGGAGACAACATTGCTCCGAACCTACGAGTTTTATAGGCGTATTTTTCATTGTCAGGGCCTTTAGCCATTTGTTCAAACATCGCAAGCGCTTCGTTTTCCCACCAGGAACCTTCAATAATCATCGCAATTCTTTCGTTGGTTTTCGCGCTTAAAAGAAACTCGTTCTGCGCTTTAATCTGGTTTTGCGTGGTCTTAAAAGCGTTCTGACTGTAATACCCGTTGTTTCTGTTCACGAGTTCTTCGGTAAGTTCCAAGGCCTCCAACGCCCCTTTCGAATCAGCCGTAAGATAGCCGTTTTTAGCGTTGATGTCCACTTTTTCTCCGGCAGTGTTATAAACGCTCCCCGTGAGAGACTTATAAGCCCTTGCGCGAGCCCCGTTATCGTAAGAATAGTCGAGATTAAATACGAATGCATTCATATAATTCGGATACTGTCCTGCCCACGTGTACGGCTTAACGCCCCTCGATTTAATTCTTTGCAACAACGCTTTATATTCGCTTTCGGTAACGGGTAATCCGTCGTCATACGTACCCGCAATGCCGTCGGCGCCCACGGACTTCTCACCCGTACCGGTCCATTTCAGATTGTTCTCGGTGCTTTCCGCAGAAATAAAAAACTGCTTTTCTTCAAACAAATCCACGTCGTAACAAGATAAGCCGAAGTGAGTCTGAGTAGTGGGAATATAATAAATTTTCCCGTCCTGCGCCCAATATCCCTGTTCCAGATAATAAGGCAACATCTTTTCACGAATCGTGGTCGTTTCGCCGAAACCTATCGGCTCGTCGATAAAATCGTCAAGAGAGATAATCATATTACCGTTTACTATTTCTTCTCTCGGCGTCGTGGTAAAATACACGTCGTAATTATACGTGCTCATTTTAGAGTACAGGGTATACCCCGTGATTTCGTCTTTCAAATAAGGACTGAGTATAACCTGCACACCCTTTTTACCTTCTTCGAAAGTTTCGTCTTTACACGCCTCTTCAAAGGCTTTCTTCATATTCGATATCCATACGTTCCCCGCGCCGCCGTTATAACTCGCCACGTATAACTGCGTTTTCGTTTCGTCGATTTTTTCCGTACTTCCGTCATCGGGACCACACCCCACGGCACTTACGCTCATGATAATACAGACAAGCATTATTGCTATCACGGAAAGAAAATTTTTCTTACCAGACATTTTCATCAACATCTCCTTTCATAAACATTTATTGAAAATTATTTTCATTTTTACTCTATCCTACAAAGGATCCCCCTATAAGTAAATAGATAAAATCAACATTATGGTCAGAATTTCCGATTTTTTTCAACGGATATTTCATTCTCCGAGCAGTAATCGTTATTCGAAAAAAGTTTATTTCGGGTTTAAATAATCGAAAATTTCAAAAACCGTCTGACGTAAATAATAATTAAAACACAGTCAAAATTTTACATAGAGTAGGTTTTGTCCATTGTTTTTACGTTTATTACATTGTAAAATAAAATAAAACGAAGAACGTCAATACATAACGTTCTTCAAAAACAGGACGGATCCTAATCTTAGGGAGTTTTTTATGCTTATTGAAAAAATGCAGGAATTACTGAAAGAAATTAAAACTACGTTACACGAAAACAGCGCCGGACAAAGAATTCCGGGGAACGTATTCTTTATGAAAGACGGAAACGTTCTGTGTACGGAACGACAAAAAGGAGAATCGCGCTTTCCTTATGCTAACGACGGATATATTTTATGGGCTCACTCCACGGGTCATATTCACGTTAAATCCGGGATTTTCAACGTGTTTAAACCTGTATACGACAGCAATAATATCAACGTCGAATTTATTGCCGGTATCAAATCCCCTAACGGCGAATATTTTCCCCTTTCCCTTACGGGCGCAGCGAAACAACTTTATGAACCGTACAACGTAAAAAGGTATTTGGCGTATACTCTTTCGGCAGCGTACTATATCACCGAAACGGATATTGCCGATTTTGTCGTAAGAGCAAGCGTTTCCGAAACGCAGGAACTGCAGTTTTCCGTCGGTTGTCGTAAAAAAGACAATTCGCCTGCCGAAATATATATATTATCCTATTTCGACCCGTTCTTAAAAGACGGCGAATCGGATAACATGTGGGAATACCGTACAAGAAAATGCAAGTATATCGGCGACGGAAAATTTATCGCTTTCCGAACAGGTCGCAAACCGAAACTGGGCATCAAACGGACATTTTCAAATATATCGGACTTTTCTTCGGAAACAACCACGATAAGAGCCGGAATTTTAGGCACGGAACGTGGGATTCTCACCGCTTCTCCCGTATTGAAAACCGGCGAATTTATTAAAGACGTTCTTTTGTCAGGCGGAGCAATTGCTTCCGAAATAGTAAAATTCCGCTTGGAAAATTCAATGAGAATCGATTACGTATTGCCGTTGGATATGAGCGGAGACAAAATTGAAGAAATGCTCGGATTCCCTGTTTCGGCGCATACGATAGACGAAGAAATCGAGAAAGCGGAGTTTAACGAACGAAATAAGTTTAACCGTCTAGATATTGCTTTCGAAGGTGTAATCGATTCAAACGATTTCGTAATAAATCAATTCTTAAAAAAAGTACAGAAACAGGTAGACAATTGCGCTACGGGAAGGTACTATGTCGACGACCTTATGGGCATTCGCGACGTATACCAACAACTCGAACAAGCATTGATATGGAATCCTGAACAATCGCGCAAACAGATGCTTACCGCGCTTGGTTTTATATTGAAAAACGGTCGGGCGCCAAGGCAATACTCACTTCCGTTAAACAATGGCGACAACCCAAAAATGGACTGGCGCGAATTTATCGATCAAGGCAACTGGATTATTTCATGTTTCTATTCATACCTTGCCTGGACGGGAGATTACAGTATATTATACGAAAACGTCGGCTACGCCGAAATAATAGACGGAAAAACGTTCTGCCGTAACGAAAAAAAAGACAGCGTTTTAGTTCATTTGCTCAAAATTACCGAGTACCTGATCAGCAAAATAGATACGGAAGACGGCACAAACTGCCTGCGTATCCTTTTCGGCGATTGGAACGATTCAATTAACGGTTTAGGTCAAACTAAAAACGTAGGAAAAGAATTCGGTACGGGCGTGTCCGTAATGGCGTCGCTACATCTCTATCAGAATCTTTCCGAAATGTCTCAGATCCTTGAAAAAATCGGCGAAAGAGACGACACTATCCGTCGATATAAAACAATTCGCGAAAACTTGAAAAACGGTATAATTAAAAATGCAATAAAAACGAATTCTTCGGGTCAAAAACGAATCGTACACGGTTGGGGTGATCACGGCAGTTATCAAATCGGTAGTTTTTGCGATAGCGACGGCGCCTCCAGAATAAGTTTCGCGCCCTACGCGTTTTGGGCAACTTCCGGTCTTATCGATGAAACACCGGAACTCAAAAACGTGCTGATAAATAACATTCTCGCCCTTAGATCCAAATACGGAATACTTACCCTTACGCCCGCCTTTACCCCTACCTCACCCGGCGTCGGTAAAATCGCCACGATTCCAAAAGGTACAGCCGAAAACGAATGCGTTTATGTACATGCGTCAATGTTTTCGGTACTGGCATTGTTCCGTCTTGGACAGGCAGAAACGGCTTGGAAAGAATTTTATAAGATATTGCCGATTTCTAACCCCCAAATGACCAAAACTCCTTTCGTTATGTCAAACTCGTACTTAGATAATCCCGAACTCGGATATTTCGGGCAATCGCCGATCGACTGGTATACGGGTTCGGGAACCGTATGTTTGAAAAACGTAATACGCGGATTGATGGGAATTATCCCGGATCTGAACGGAATTTCGATTCAAACGGCAAATAAACTACCCTGCAAAACACTCACGGCGACTTGCTCGATTAAAGGAAAAAGTTTTCGATTCGAATATAAAAACAACGGTAACGGAAAACGCACTTATACGTTCAACAACGTAACGCTATTATCCCCTCCGGATAACCTGACGGAAACCGAGAAGGTATACATTCCGGAAAGTCTTCTTGAAGAAAATAACATACTGAGCGTAAGTGATTAAAGCCGACGTAACAGTCATGAAATTTGCTATCAAATAAATTTCGTTTTACTTAACTGCATAAAAATCGTAGCGGCATCGTCGCGTCCTTTCGGGAAACGCAACAAGTAATGATTGTCTTTGTTTCATACTATAAATGCAGGGCTTGCGACATAATGGTTTCCGTTTTTCGATAAACATTTTTATTTTTCTCGTCGTAATTGAAGTAAAGGAACGATATTTGCCTGTTCTCGCTTATCGCGCGGTCGATAGCGTCCACATTATAGATAAAAGAACTGCTATCCCGACACACTCCTTTCTGTCGCCCACGAACCTTTCGCGGCATAAAGCCGTCTGCGACTGCTACGGATAAAGCGATACGAACACCCCTATACGAACCCCGAAAAGACCGAAACGACGGCACGCCGACAACCGAAAATGCTGATAAACCCTGCATTTTTGCAAAAGAAAAACCTAAACCAAACACTTTCGTATTCGATTTAGGTTTTATTTGGCGGAGGCTGAGGGATTCGCTCTTGTCTTTTGCAAAGCAATTTCCTTTATCTCCTGCCTATGCTTTGCAAAAGCCTTCGGGCGTAGTTATAACGGCGTTTAACTTATTTAAGTAGTTTAATAGTATGTTTTTCACCGTTGCAGTTCTTTGAACACGGTCGGGATACACAAAAAACGGGCGACCTTTTGCCACCCGTTTTTTGTGTTAATAACTTAGTCTGCGACCGTCGCAATTTTTTCAAAAACGAACTTCGCGATTTCTTATACTACTTCGCTTCTTTCTTATTCCGGTTTTTTATCGAAATCGAGAGTCAAATCGTAATCCCCGAGTTTATTTACCTTAAAACCGTTCTTCTTATACTCTTCGTAGTTAAACGCTTCGAGTTCGTCGATAGCGAGTTTGTGGAATTCATAGAAATTATGCCACCATTCCCAGCCGCTGCCAAGCGAATTGGCAAGGTATGCGTCCGCTATATCGCACGCCGTTTGCGGCGCCACGTAAAAAGCGCCCATCGCAAGAACGTTTACCCCGTTACCCGTTATCGCGCGGATTGCGGCAGGCAAACTTTCCACGACGCCCGCATGAACGTGCGGACATTTACTCGCGGCGATATGTATGCCCATACCCGTACCGCAAAATACGAGGGCTCTTTCATAATTCCCTTCTGAAATTTCCGCGCCGACTCTCAATCCTACCCTATGAAACATAAGGTCGGTATCGTTCGGATCGCTATCGGGTTTAACGCCCAGATCGAGAATCTTCCAACCTTTTTTTTCAAGGTGTTTTTTTACCGTTTCTTTTAACGGATACCCCGCAAAATCCGCTCCCATTACAAGATACTTGTCTTTTACCGTTTTCATTTTATTCTCCTTATCTATTTTAACTCTTCGTATTTTGATTTACCGTCAAGAGCCTTTTTTAGTCTCTCCATTCTGTCGTTATCGAATTTACGTTCTCTGCTATAATAATAAACGCCGTTTTGTTCTGTTTCGACGTCGTAAAGTTGTGTGTAGCAAAAGCCGCAGATTCTCGGATTATTCATAAGAATTTTAATAAAGGAAGTAAATCTGTCTTCATACTCGTCTTCCGTTTTCGGCGCAGCGCCGTATCCCCAACCGCCTTCTTTGACAGGCCATTGAAATCCGCCGAACTCGCTTAAAACATACGGTTCTCCGTTATATTTTTGTTTTAAGTTGTCGTAAGCCTCCCCTTCTTTCCAACTTCCGTACGCTTTTTCAAAATCCGCTATCTCCTGAACGTAATCGTGAGAATCAAAAAAATCCGTCTTTACGTGAGTAAACCAACTTACGTCCACCACGGGGCGAGTCGAATCGAATCTCTTTGTTTCAAGATATAATTGCTTTACAAAGTCGTCGCATTGACTTTTATTGTCATACGGGAAGTTTTCGTTTAACGGACACCACGTTACTATTGCGGGATGATTATAATCCCTCTCCACCGCTTCCATCCATTCGGGTAAAAAGTTCAGAAAGGCTTCTCTGCCCGAATAATCAAAATTCCAACTGGGATATTCGCCCCAAACGATATAACCCGCCTTATCGCATTCGTACAAAAATCTTCTTTCGAATACTTTCTGATGTAATCTTGCCCCGTTAAACCCGACAGACATAGAAAGTTCTATATCTTTTTTGAGGTCGTCCGCACCCTGCGCCGTATATATACCGTCCTTATAATACCCTTGGTCCAGAACAAGTTTCTGCATTACTCTCTTTCCGTTAAGAAGCATGCCTTTATCGTCGACTTCTACTTTTCTCATACCGAAATAAGAGGATACTTCGTCCGTACCGCTATCGCTTTCAACTTCGATTTTCAAGTCGTACAATCTGCCGTTCCCGATTTCCCAAAGTTCGGGGTTTTTTATCTCCATTTGCGTTTCGAGATATTTACCCGTTGAAACACAGTTTTTTTCGCTTACGGTTTCATTATCGTAAAGGGCGGTCAAGCGAATTTTTTTATCGGAAACGCTATTGAAAAACAACTTAACGTTTGCGACTTCATTGTCTATATCGGGGGTAATAAAAACTTTTTCCAAATAATCGTCGGGCACTGCTTCGAGCCAGACGCTTTGCCATATACCCGTCGTTCTCGTATAAAAACACCCGTGAGATTCATAGGAAATGCTTTGTTTCCCCGAAGGCTCTCTGCCGTTTCTCGGATCTCCCGCGCAATGTACAAGTATTGTCGCCTTGTTATCTTCTATATAATCCGTAACGTCGCAACTAAACGGCGTATACCCTCCCTCGTGCTTACATATAAACTTTTCGCCTATAAACACGAGCGTTTCATAATACGCGGCTTCGAAGTGTAAAATTATTCTTCCTTTCCAACTCGTCGGAATTTCCACTTCCTTTTTATACCAACACGCATTTATAAAATCTTTATATCCTATTCCCGACAAATCGCTTTCCGGACAAAAAGGAACGTTTATCTTACGCGAAAATTTCTTTTCGAGCATTTCACGATTGCGATAGTTAATAAGTTTGCCGTTTCCGTAATCTCCGATACGAATTCCGCTGTTGCCGAAGTCAAACTCGAAATCCCACTCTCCGTTTAAGGATAGCCATTTTTCTCTTACGAATTCGGGTCTCGGGTATTCGGTTCTGAATACTTTCATAATTATTTTCCTCTTTTTAATTTATTGTAATAGTAAATGGGTAAAGCCGACCACCCGTGACACAGGCTGCCTGCGCCGTCAAAATCTTCCGCCCCTTTCAGCGTCTCCCAAAAAGACGTTGCGCCGTGTTCCAGCATATATTTATAATTTTTATTTATGTCGTCGATTATATATTTTCCGTAATCGTCCGACACCTTAAAAAGAGCGTCGTACTTAAACGATAACATAGACAGCGTACACGGAATTAAACCGCTGTTCTTATCCGCTAATTTTTCGGCAATCGTTTTCGCTCTTATACCGTCGGCAACGTCGGTTAAAATAGCATAGGAATTAACCAGTTCGGAAAAAGGAACGTCTTTCGTCGTGTAATAAAGTCCGTCTTTTTCCGAATAGAACTCTTTATTTATTCTTTCTTTGACACGAGTATATATCCGATTATAATATTCGATATCGTTATTACGCAGTAATTCGCACGCTTTTATCATTGATTTTATCGCAATCAAAAAGGTTAAATTCAACGCGCAGTCGTACGGATAAGATACGTTGTCGAGGGTCGGATTCCATTCGTAAAAATTCCAGAAATCTTTTCCGAAAAAGTTTTGCACCAAATCTTCTTTTATGTTTTCGATAAACACGTTCAGCACTTCTTTTAATTTAGGGCAGTATTTTGCTATCAAGGAAGTATCTTTGGTATATTCGGCATATTCTTCCATTGCGACGATATAAAAAAGAGAGAACGACGGGATTACCAAAGTACAGGACGTGGGAACGGTTATAGAAATCATTTTCGTCGCGTTTCTGTCTTCGCTCATCAGTTTCAACGCGGCGTATTGATATTCGTTATTGTTAAACACCGTATACCCGTATCTCATCTGAAAGCGACTGTCCAACGCATAAAAAGCCTGCTCCCGCCAAGGACAATCGTAATAATGTTCAAACGCGTTAAGTTTTAACGTTTTTATCGAAGTATTATAAATTTTTTCTTCCAAACTATTCAGATTCAATAAATTATCTTTAAATCTGAAAGGATATTCGCAAGGTATAACGCCGATTTCTATAATATCGGCATCTGAATCGACTTGCAAATATCTGCAACCTATTTTTCTGAACGGATTGAAAACTTCTTGTTTTCCGCAAGAAGTAACTTCGAACGAGAAATCTCTCCCCCCGATTATTCTCGGAACTTCGTCTTTTATTAAATGCTCGGAAAAGGAAATCGTCGTCAATACTTTACCCGACGAATTCACTTCCATATAAAAAAGCCCGACCGTTTCTTCACCTAAATCGTAAACGTTATCCGCAATCTTTTTCGCCGCCTTTTTTGGCAAAAACCTCAATAATTCGGTTTTCCGTAAAGTCGGTTCAGAAACCGACTCTATCTCTTTGGAATTTTGAAATTCACGTTTTTTCATCGTGTAATCCAAAGAAAAGGAATAACCTATTTGCTGCGTGATAAGTTTTCTTTTTTCGTTTACAAAATACGGCAGTAGTCTTGATTTTGTCTCTTTGCCGGACGAAACAATCACCTTATCGTCAGAAATAATATCGAAACATACGCGCGGTGTCGCGACGTAATGGCAAAAGTTGTAATCCCCCTGATACCAGACCTGAACGGAAAAAGTGTTTTTACCCGCCTTTAAATATTTCGTTATATCTATTTTGTCATATACCTTATACCAGGGAAAATCGGCGTATTGCCCTGCGTAAACAAACGTATCGTTGACATAAATTGCGTATTCGGTGTCGGCAGATATTTCGATTCGGGCGCTGTCTTTTGGTTTAAATTCTCCGACAAATTCGGCGTAAGTATCGTTTTTTGTTTCTTGATTCAACCAGATCCATTTACCTTGCATAATTTTTTCTCCCGTCGGCATTTATATTGTAATATTTGTTATCTTTTATGTCAACATTAACCTGTTTCTTTTTTATCTCATTTTTTGATATTTAAAAAAACAGAGGCTGTCAAAAGACAACCCCTGCTGTTTTTTATCGTATTATCATTCCGTGATTATCCCGGTATAATTTTCCCTTATATATGCCGTCGCGTCTTCGCCCGTCTTTAAGGTTACGTTGCTGTACGTTACGACCGTTCCCCAGCAACTGCTCTCCGCAAGTCCGAATCTGAACGCCGTACCAGCCGCGTAACTTCCGCTCGCTTTAAGGTGTCCGTTCGTTACCGAAACGGGCATCGTATAACAGTTACTGAAATTACCCGTGCATAATTCTCCGTCAACGTATAAGTAAATCGTGTCGTTATAAAGTATCAAGGTCAAATCGGCGTATAATTTTTCGGCGGTAAAGATATTCGTACTCGTAAAATATTCTCTGCCTTTATTATATCCGTCTTCTTCACAATTACCTACTGCGCTTAATATCTTATTCTTATTGATGTAGAATTGAATACAATTTTCCTGCGCCGTCAAATCTTCGTCCGCGCTCATCGTAAAGCCTATCATAGCGTTATCGTCTACGTACGGAACGGTGATTCTCGCCGACAATACCGCTACCGTTGTCGCTTCTCCCGAAAAATAGTAATACCCCGGCGCTTTCTTTATGAACGCTTCGTACGCTACCGCTTTATTGTTATAATTATTGCCGTTCTTTACAAAATTTTTGGATACGGAATTATCTATCAGCCCCTTATACAATTTATTCGTTTTGATTTCGTTCAGACCGTCTTCGCCCGTCTTTAAGGATACTTCGCTATACGTTACGACCGTTCTCCAACAACTGCTCTCCGCAAGTCCGAATCTGAACGCGGTGCCTACTGCGTAACTTCCGCTCTCTTTAAGGTGTCCGCTCGTTACGGAAACGGGCATCGTATAACAGTTACTGAAATTACCCGTGCACATTTCTCCGTCGACGTATAAGTAAATCGTATCGTTATAAAATACCAGGCTCAAATCGGCGTATAATTTTTCGGCGGTAAAGATATTCGTACTCGTGAAATATTCTCTTCCTTTATTATATCCGTTTTCACAGTTACCGACTGCGCTCAATATCTTACTCTTACCTATATAGAATTGAATACAGTTTGTTTGCGATCCTAAATTATCGTCCGCGCTCATCGTAAAGCCTATCATGGCGTTATCGTCTACGTACGGAACGGTAATTCTCGCCGACAATACCGCAATCGTTGACGCTTCGTTAGAGAAGTAATAATACCCGGGCGCTTTCTTTGTAAACGCTTCGTACTCTACCGACGTATTGCTGTAAACGTTGCCGTTCTTTACCATATTTTTTACAAATACTTCCGTCTTTTCAAACACGGCGGTATACGTTGCGTCTCCGGTGACGCCGACAACTTCCGGAGTCCAACCGACAAAGTTTGTATATCTGGTCGTATCCGTTATAAAATCGGCAGGCGACTCGCCGTCGTACGTCGGAGTTTCGCCGTATTTAACGTTTTCGTCTGTTTCCAGAATCGTTCCGTCGGCATTTTTCCAGGTGATTGTAAAAAGTTTATCGACTGCGGTATACTTTGCGGTTAACGTTACCGATTCGTTAAACACGGTGTCTGTCGTAACTCTCGTTTCACCGTTAAACCAACCGTCAAATCTGTAAGTTTTATCAACTTCTTCCGCTTTCGTCGGGTCATTCGGAAGTTCGGAAATTTTTTCGCCTTCTAATATTTTTATTGTTTCTTCGGCTTCGCCGTTTGCTTTATCGAAAGTAATTACGATTTCCTTTTTTATCGCGGGTTTATTTTCTTCGTTGGTAATTTCTTTTGTGGCAGTCACGCCGTCTCTTACTATGACCGTTTTACCCTTAAACGCGTTACTTGTATTGACCTTATCGATTAAAGTATCGTAATCTTTACCGTTTTCTACCACGATAGGATTCGCTTTTTCTCCAAACCAACCGTAGTTTTCAAATATCGTGTCGACGTTTTTAAAGTCGGCGTCGAAAATTGCCGACGTTATTACCCCGTACTGCGAGCGTGTAATATTATCTATACTTCTTTCGCCCGTCTCGTCAGCCCCCTTGGGGAATTCCGCGTATTTATAAACAGGTGTTTCCGCGGTATTATCCACGATAAACGCTATGCACGCCAAATTCCGTCCGACCAGCACGGCGCTCGCTTTATATAAATTCACTATACAAACGTTAGCGTAGTAATATTCGCCGTCTTTATAAATTTTTGTTTCGTCAAGTTTTCCGCCGATTTTATTTTGCATATTTACGTAATTATTCGTATAATCTGCAAAATCTTCTGCATACGTAATATATGCGTGTAGCTCAACTTTGTTTTCTTTATCGTTGGTTACGATTTTATCGTACGTGGATTTATCGAATCTGACTTTGAATCTTAATCCGTCTTTTCCCAACTTTAAGTTTGCGCCGTACGCCATTTCGAAAGAGCCTGTTTCTTCTGCCATAACTTTGCCCGTTGAAAAAGACACCGAAAGACACAACGTACACGTTACCAAAAGCAATAAGATTAAAATCGATATACGTTTTTTGTTTTTACTCATTTTCATTTTCCCCCTGATTCCGTAATTGTTTAAGGAATAAGCCCGCCTGCGTCATAATCGTTATCTTTGGCCTCGTCGTTGCTTGCCGCCATCACCTCGACTTTTAAAAAGTCGATAAGCGCCAAATCCGGTTTTTCGTAATTCTTCATTTTTCCCTCCGTATATAATTTTTTTATACTTCCGCGCGGAGATTCCGCGCGATAATCCATATTAAGCGTTTTTGCCCGACAAAAAGTTTTGTCGGGCAAAGGGCATGCCCTTTGCAAAAAGTTTTAAATGGTTTTTATTGACGTAAATTGCGTTTAATACGACAATCCCTTAAACCTTTCTAATTACAGCATAATTCCGCCAAAAAATAAATCAATAGCAAAATAGCGTTTTTTTGTCTCATTTTTTGATATAAATATGCCGTTTATGTATCATTTCAAATAATAATTCGTTTTTTTACGAAAAAAATCACAAATCGATTTTTATACATTTATCTTCCTTTCTGCTTCTATCCGCCGCGTAAACGCATTCGTGACCGTTGATAGAATCGGAAATATCCGTAGAAGAAATACTCGGTTCTTCCCCGCGCATACGCTTTACGAAATCGCGCATTAAACCCATATCTCCGCCGCCGTGACCGACGCCCGCTTCTATTTTTGCCATAACGTCTACTTCTTCTTGTTTATACCAACTCGATTCGAAATCGAATTTTCTTATATAATACTTATTGTCTTCAAAGAAACCTTCTATTTCGCCTTGCGTACCTATAACGTGAATTTTTCTCCCCGGTCTTGCCACTGCGGATAGTAGCGAATGAAATGCCGTTGAGCCGTTATTAAACTTTAACATTACGCCCTGATGGTCAACAAGGTCCGTATCCGTTTTATACGCGCAAACCCCCATCGGGTCATCTGTCTTTAACGCCTGTAATTTTTCCTCTTCGGTAATATCTTCATAATTTTTCTTTATCCCCCGATACGTTAAAAACGAAAACAGAGAATTCTTGATATATAAAGATTTCGCGCTGAATCTGCAAGTATCGATATACGGGCATCCGTCGTAACATCTCTCGGGGCTTCCCTTCGGCGCCTTTTCGGGAACGATAAAGTTTCTGCCTCCGAAACTTACAACTTCGTTCGGCGTGGTTGCGTTATTAAGCCAACAGATAAGGTCTATATCGTGGCAACATTTAGCCAGAAGATAACTGCTGCCGCATCTTTTTTCGTTATTCCATTTTCCACGAATAAAAGAAGTGGATGCATGGCATACCCCTACGAGTTCGCTGGTTTCCATATGCACGATTTCGCCGATTTTACCGTCTAATATGTCTTTCTTTATTGAACTATAAAACGGCGTGTAACGAAGAACGTGGCAAACCATCATAATTCTGTTATTGTTTTTTGCAACGTCTCTCAACTCTTCGAGTTGTTTTGCATTGTTTACAACGGGTTTTTCAACCAAAACGTTATAGCCGAGTCGTAACAGCGTTTTTGCCTGCGAATAGTGAAGTAAATCCATAGTCGCGACAATCGCGCAGTCCGCAATTTTACCGAGTTTTACTAATTCGTCAAAACTATATATACATTGCTCGTCTGTTAAATTGAACTTTTCCCGGGCAAGTCCCATTCTGTATTCGTCAGGGTCAACGACCGCTTTAATTTCTAATTCCTCGGGATATTTTTTCGCGTAGTCGGCATAAATACTTCCTCTGTCGCCATAACCGACAATCACCGTCGTAACTTTTTTCATTTCCTTATACCTTCTTTTTCAATTTAATAATCGGAATAATTGCAAACGCCGCAAATAAGGGTAATCCGTTTATTGTTCCGTTGCACCCCGAACTTTCCTCTTTTGTCGGTTCGTTTTCGTTTTCCCGAGCATTTTTATATATTATTTCAAGTTTGTTTTCTTCGCCGTAAATAATCTGATATTTACCGTTTTCGCTTGCCGTGATTTCTTTGTCGTTGAATTTTACCGTATCGACTTCATAACCCGTATACGGTCTGATGTCCACGGTTACCCGTGTTCCTATTTTTTGTTTTAAGGCGTTGGGAGTCGTTATCACACGACCTTTGGAAGAATCGTTGACAATCTTTAAAACTCTCGCGTCTTCTTCAAAATAAATCGAAACCAGATACCTTATAGGATTATTTAATTCTGAAACGTCAAGCGTCATCTGATTATTCTGATAAGACGTAACGGGATATCCGCTTTGCCCTTTATAATAATATTTTTTATCGTTTACGATAACCGAAGACAATTTATATCCCGAATCTGCTTTTATGTCGCTTATTATAATCTGATTGTTTTGGTAAATTACGTCAGCCGTACCGTTGGCGCAAGTCAACTTTACTTTTCCGTCGGTACTTTCCTCCATAGAAAGAAGTTTCTCCGCAAATCTTTCGCCCAACGTAATATCGTCTTTGCTATTAAAGTGATACTGATCTGTTCCCACGTTTACGATCTTTCCGTTCGCGTCATACTTCGTGATAATCAAATCGCTCGTTTCAATCGTTTCGACATAATCCATATCCCTCGCTACCTTATCCTGAAGAGCGTTGATAACGGGAACGCCGGGGTTATCGGGAGTTGCAAACGTCGTTGCGATTTTACCGATAACAAAACGCATATCGATTGTTTTTTCGTCCCCGGTAACAGAATAAATATCGTTTCTGATATCCGTTATAAATTGTTTTAACAAAACGGCGTAATCCTTTCCTGCCCCCGTACAGCCCAAGCCGACGTCCTGTTCGCCCTGCATCCATACCATTCCTTTGACAACCGGGTTATATCCGTTTTGTTTAAGTTGAGTGTATACTTTCTTAAAATTCTCTACAAAAAGTTTATATAAGTAACCCGTATACGTTTCATTTAAAACAGTATTATTCAGATCGGGTTCGTACCCTTCGCTCCACAACGAACGCGGATACCAGTTTCCGTATGACCCGCGATAAACGGCAGGTTCGTCCTGCAAACACGTTCCGCCCGCGGCGGTCTTGAAAATAAACGCTTTATTTTCAGACGTGTAGGCGTTGTTTAAGACTTTCGCCATACCGTATTCCGGTCCCATACATGCGATATTCGTACCGTACCCCGCTGATACGTATTTTTTAAAATCCGTATATTCAAGCCAGTTTTGTCCGACTCCGCCGGTAATATATTTGTCGGTTTGTCCGGCATACATTACGTTATTGAATTTAACGTTCTTTTCTTGTTCGGACAAACCCGAAATCGTCGTATAACCGGCGGCGTTGCTTTGTCCGCCTATCAGATACATATCTATATTTTTGGAAACAGACGTTTCAGCCTTTGTATAACTTAATTTTGACAGAAAAGCCACGTTTGCAAAGCACAACGCAACAGCCATCAGAACAGGTATAATTGCCTTTTTCATAACATTAATCCTCAAACATTTTTTCTAAAAGTTTTATGGCCATATAATAATGCAACTCTCTGACGGGATGATTTAATTTGTTTGCCAGCAACTCCGTGGTGTCGACATGATTATCTTTCATCAGTTTCCACGTTTTTCTGACGTCGCAAACTTTAATATTTCTCTCGTCGCATTCTTTAATTGCTTCTTCAAAATATTTATCCAACAACCCGTCGTTCTGAATCTTTGCAAAATCTTTTGACAAGTCAATAAACAACTTATCTTTAAGAGTATGGCTCGTGTGGTCGCACATGTAATTCTGAGTCAGAAAAATCGCTTCGCTTCCGATACTCAATATCTTATCGAACATCTCGCCTAAATTTTTCTTATATTGCTCAATGCCTTTTTCTCCTTTTACGGAATCGTTCAGACCAAAAGACACAACAACCAAATCGGGACGGTGCGATAAAACGTTCTGTTCAAGATTATTTAATCCCGTCGACGTATCTGCGCCGTTCATTCCCGCATTGACGTAATCGATCTGCACACACGGATATAACAAGGACATAATTTCTTCAAATCTTTTTACATATCCGCTTTTGGAATCAAACACAGTCGTAAGCGAGTTTTCGCCCACCGCCTCACACTCAAAACACCCTTGCGTTACGCTGTCGCCGATAAAAGCGATTACGGGAATCTGCGTATTGTAAATATCTTGTTGCCGACGGATAATTTTTTTTAATACTTTCATTAGTTTCTTCCTTGCGCTTTTTTTAACAGTTCCAACTGCAATTCGCCCGCGCTCCTTATTGCCTCGTAGTCCGAACCCGAAGAAATGAGATTCATACCCAAATCGTTCCATCTTTTTAAGGTTTCGCCGTCACTTGTTCCGCCGTAAGACACTCCTATTGATTTGCCTGCTTTTTTAAGAATCTCCGTCGCTCTCTTTATCCAGTATAAATTTTCATCGGAAAAAACTTCGGAAAATTTTCCGATGCTTGCGCTTAAATCGCACGGCCCGAAAATAAAACAGTCTATTCCATCCACCGTCAGAATATCTTCAAGATTTTCAACGGCTTGTTTCGTTTCGATCTGAACGCAACGGATAAAATCATCTTCTCTTTTTTTGTAATCCGTAAGACTTTCTCCGCCCCAACAACACGCGCGAAGAGGACCGCACCCGCGATTCCCTCTCGGCGGATAATAGGTGGATTTAATTGCTTTTTCGGCTTCTTCTCTCGTGTTTATCATAGGAAAAATAATTCCGTCGGGTCCCATTTCCAACACGTGTTTCGTATGATTGAAATCATCCTGATGAACACGTACCAAAACGCTTTTACCTTTATTTTTAATAATGGCGATATGGTTTAACAGAGCGGCGTTATCTATACAGGAATGTTCCGTATCCACCCAGATAAAATCATAATCCAGACTACTGACGATATCCGATGAAATAAAATCGTTCATCAGAACGTGCGAACCGCAAACTTTATCTCGGTCAACTAATTTTTGTTTTAACGTTTTCATAACCAACCTGATTCTTTTCAATAATCTCTTCTAAATCTTCGTAACAAGCGGAAGCGACAAACTTTGCTCCTTTATCGCTCAGATGCAATCCGTCAACCGTATAGGTCGTTATATCGTCTTTCAACGAAACAGCCTTAAACTTTCCGTCCAACGGAACAAAACAATCGGCATATTTTTTTGCCGTTTTAAACACGTGTTCGTTGAACTCGATAAGTAAACTTCTCTTGTGAGAACGCATGACGTCATCGGATATTAAATACGGTTCCATTATGATAAGCGGCGCGGACGATTTATCACGAATTGTTTTTACGAGATTTTCATATCTTGACGCAAATTGTTCGCTTCTTAAAGACTTATCGTCGAAACTTTTCAAAACGTCGTTTACTCCGATAAATAAAAATATAATATCGGCTTCGACTTCGATTTCGCCGCTTTCGATTCTGCTTTGTAAATCTATGGTCCGATCTCCCCAGATTCCGCAATTTTTAAATTCGAACAGGATGTCGCCATATTTTTCTTCTAAGAACTTTTCAACGTAAATCGGATAGCCTACTGCCGAACCTCTTGATCCGGCAGTAATGCTATCCCCTAAAAATCGTATTATCATTCCGTAATTATCCCGGTATAATTTTCCCTTATATATGCCGTCGCGTCTTCGTCTGTCTTTAAGGTTACGTTGCTATACGTTACGACCGTTCCCCAGCAACTGCTCTCCGCAAGTCCGAATCTGAACGCCGTACCAGCCGCGTAACTTCCGCTCGCTTTAAGGTGTCCGTTCGTTACCGAAACGGGCATCGTATAACAGTTACTGAAATTACCCGTGCATAATTCTCCGTCAACGTATAAGTAAATCGTGTCGTTATAAAGTATCAAGGTCAAATCGGCGTATAATTTTTCGGCGGTAAAGATATTCGTACTCGTAAAATATTCTCTGCCTTTATTATATCCGTCTTCTTCACAATTACCTACTGCGCTTAATATCTTATTCTTATTGATGTAGAATTGAATACAATTTTCCTGCGCCGTCAAATCTTCGTCCGCGCTCATCGTAAAGCCTATCATAGCGTTATCGTCTACGTACGGAACGGTGATTCTCGCCGACAATACCGCTACCGTTGTCGCTTCTCCCGAAAAATAGTAATACCCCGGCGCTTTCTTTATGAACGCTTCGTACGCTACCGCTTTATTGTTATAATTATTGCCGTTCTTTACAAAATTTTTGGATACGGAATTATCTATCAGCCCCTTATACAATTTATTCGTTTTGATTTCGTTCAGACCGTCTTCGCCCGTCTTTAAGGATACTTCGCTATACGTTACGACCGTTCTCCAACAACTGCTCTCCGCAAGTCCGAATCTGAACGCGGTGCCTACTGCGTAACTTCCGCTCTCTTTAAGGTGTCCGCTCGTTACGGAAACGGGCATCGTATAACAGTTACTGAAATTACCCGTGCACATTTCTCCGTCGACGTATAAGTAAATCGTATCGTTATAAAATACCAGGCTCAAATCGGCGTATAATTTTTCGGCGGTAAAGATATTCGTACTCGTGAAATATTCTCTTCCTTTATTATATCCGTTTTCACAGTTACCGACTGCGCTCAATATCTTACTCTTACCTATATAGAATTGAATACAGTTTGTTTGCGATCCTAAATTATCGTCCGCGCTCATCGTAAAGCCTATCATGGCGTTATCGTCTACGTACGGAACGGTAATTCTCGCCGACAATACCGCAATCGTTGACGCTTCGTTAGAGAAGTAATAATACCCGGGCGCTTTCTTTGTAAACGCTTCGTACTCTACCGACGTATTGCTGTAAACGTTGCCGTTCTTTACCATATTTTTTACAAATACTTCCGTCTTTTCAAACACGGCGGTATACGTTGCGTCTCCGGTGACGCCGACAACTTCCGGAGTCCAACCGACAAAGTTTGTATATCTGGTCGTATCCGTTATAAAATCGGCAGGCGATTCGCCGTCGTACGTCGGAGTTTCGCCGTATTTAACGTTTTCGTCTGTTTCAAGAATCGTTCCGTCGGCATTTTTCCAGGTGATCGTATATACGCTCGGTGTTTGCGAATACGTTGCCTTATAGCTTACGCTTTGAGTTGCGGGAACGATTTCAGGACTCCACCCCGTAAACGTGTATTTAAACTCGTTGTCGTTTTCTTTCTCGGGAATTCCGCCGTAAGAAGGCGTCTGACCGTCGAAAACCTTCGTTTCTTTCAACACGGAATCGTCGTCGTCAAGCCACGTTATCGTATGCAAATAATTTGTCGTAATTTCGTTTAAGGCGTCGTCGCCGGTCTTTAACGACACGTTGCTGAACGTCGCAACGTCTCCCCAGGAACAAGTCGTTGCCAGACCGAATCTGAATTCGGTACCGCTTGCATAAGGATTATAACTCAAGTTGCTGTTCGTAACGGAAACGGGCATATCGAAGGGACCCGTAAACGTTCCTTCTATCAACTTATTATCGACGTATAAATAAATCGTATCTTTATACAATATCAACGTGAAATCGGCATACAGTTTCTTATCCGTAAATATGGTCATAGAGTAATCTCTCGCCTTACCGAAATCGGTATCGTTGCTTTCGGACGCACTTTGTATTCCAGGTTTCAGCAAATAGAATTGCGTCGAATTAACTAAATTCGTCAGGTCGTGACTGCTCGTCATGGTAAATCCAGCTCTGAAATTATCGTCAAGATAAGCAATAGCGATTTTTGCCGACAATACCGCGGCAGAAGAAGCCGGATTTTCGAAATAATAATATCCCGCATTCTTTTCCGTCCACTTATTGTACGAAAGTTTTAAGTTCTGATACTCGTTATTCCTATTCTTTATCATTAACTTCTGGGCGTTTTCTCCACGTTGCTCGTTGATTTTATCGATGTAGTCTGTGGGAAAAATATCGCGCTCGTAAAGATCGGAAGAATGAATATGATTTATGGCGTCCTCATCGTATCTTTCGGTTACCTTCGCGGTAATTTCAACACCTTGGGTCTGATAAAAATATATGCCGAATTTTAAACCGTTCGTCAAATCCAGACCTTCGTACATATAATGAACGTCTCCGCCTTTGATACCGTTTGAATTTACTTTAAGAATAAACGTATCGTCAATCCAGATATAGAAATATCCGTCTACCAGAGCAAGCGATAACGTGGCTTCCGTTTTATTAAGCCATACCGAGTCGCCCGATTCGTTGTACTGCATTTCGGTCCACGTTCCGGCGCCCCAGGAACCGGGTCGTCTGAACAAATCTCCCATAAGAGAACCCGTAAACGCGCCGTCGTCCGCCAAACCTATTTCATGGGTGTAATAGTACCCGGGTTGTACAATCTTGTTGTCGGATTTCTCGTTTGTAATTATTTTGCCGTCGGTAAAGATAAATCCTACGCCGTATAAAGAAGGCATAACAACGTTTTTAGGAATAGTAATGGTTGCCGTCAACAATGCGGAAGTATGATTTCCCGAATCGAAAAACGCAAAACTCGACTGATTTTTGCTTAACGCGTCGGCCGAAACATACGTATCGTTATCGATTTCTATGATACCGTAGCTGTCTTTATCCCTTCTCGGGGGTTCGATAGTATAATTCAAATCAGTTATCTTGGACGTAACCAGAATATTATGAGATTGAGGCAAATATCCGCTGCCGGAAATACTTATCGTATAGTTTCCGTCAACCTCGATCGTTTTTCCGCCTAACTCGTAACTGCCTTGTTTCGGAACGTAAAATTTATACGTACCGTTTCCTCCCGATTTAAGAGAATAGAACAACAACGAACTGCTTCCCTTTAACGAAACGGTCATGTCGGACGCATTGTTTCCCGAAGTGTCTTTCAAAGCCCCCGAAACTTCCACCGTCGCCGAAGAATCGAATCTCGTGAACGTGGGCTTTATAACGGTTTGTCCGCTGACGTTTTCTATCGTATATTCGCCGTTAACTATATTGTCTTTTACGTCTTCATAACAATCAACGCCGTTAATTTCAAATCCGGTTAAGATATTGCGGTTGGAAGGTAAAATCGTCGCAACGACGTCACTGCCCGCTCTGACGGCTGTTTCGCTGAAAGTAACGCTGCCGCCTACAACGTCGCCATCCGTTTTGATTCTGTATATTCCGTAATTTGCAAGAATCGTATCGACCTGACTCGGATCGTCCGATATGTCATGCGCTTCGTAATCCGTGAATATGCCTTGCGCGTCCAACGTATAAAATCCGGGGCATGACCTTTCTTTCAAAAACGAAACGTATTTCGTCATTACGTATTGACCGTTAATAAAGTAATAGAAATATCCGTTGTCTTTGACAACCGTATATTGAATTTTTCCGTCATATCCGTCATAGTCCGGAGTAACTTTTCCCTCTTGTTTATAATTCCAGGCATAGTTGTTGTTGTTCCAGAAATTCAACGTACTGTAAGTCGTGGGTTTTTTGTTTTTTGCGGCTATCGGTTCGACATAGAACGCGCTGCATTCGATTTGATTGAGAGCGTCCATTACGCCGACTGCTGCCGGAGATTTGTTATATATGTTATTTCCTACTTCCGCAGTAACCGTGTACCAATACGAAGAAGAGCAAACGTTTGTAAAGAAAATACCTTGGGAGTGGTCAACGTCCGACTTAACAACACCGTTTCCGATTTCCGTCAAGTCCCATCCGTCCGATTTTGCCTGACCGGTAACCGCGTTACCTATCAAAGCGTTTTCGGCGTCGACGTTGATATATCCGTCGGCGTTGAATCTCTGACTCGTTTCGTTACGGTCTCTGTCGTCAAAGGCAAACATACCCTGAAGCCAATGCGCCGTTCCTACGTTATCATAATAACGGTAATGAGGGTTAATTCTTACTTTATCGGGAATCTGTTCCGCCGAATTTACGGAAATATTTATTTCGTTCCACGGAACGAAAAATTCAATTGTCAGCGAAACCGCTTTATCGTTCTGATAATTTGTAACCCCTTTCGCTTCGAAATTCGCGCTGTTAAAGTTCCAATGATTGTTTGAATCGACGTAGAAATTGAACGTAGAAGTAGCGACTTCGTAAATTACGTCTTCGGCTTTAACCGAAAACCAAAAACACGAGTTGGCGTACATATCCATTCTTCTGACCCATTTAATGTTCGAATCGTACGCTACGGCGCCGATATACAAACCTTTTTCGGAGAAAGAAGTGGTAACGTTCATTTCCACGCCGTCGTCTTTCAATATATATTTGTTCTTGTTCGACCAACGTTCTTCGTTTAACGATCCGTCGATAGTCATTCCCTCATCACAGGACACTTTCGAATTCGGTTGATAAGCCCAGGAATACGAATTGTCGTTCTCTACCCTTTTAGTTTCCGCGCAACCGCAAAGAAAGAAAATAGCGCTTACGATACTTAAAAAAGCGATTAAAATTTTTTTCATATCTTTTCCCCTTATTTTCCTAATACCACGATATCGGAAATACGTATTTCCGAATTGTTGCTTTTACTTATCTTTTTCGATACGCTTATCGTAATCGAATTTACCTTTATTTCGTTAAAGGACGCAAGGCACGAGGATCCCGCTTCCACATAGTTATATGACGTTCCGATAAAATCTTTACTGAACTCTATATCGGAAACCCTTGCAACGGGAACGTATTCGTTCCCCTTGTACCAACTCGGTTTTTCGGCAAGATTAAATTCCATATAATCGATTTGCGAGAAAGCGTAATCATAATTATACGAATTGTACACAAGTACCGAACTTATCGTTCGCGGCTCGCTGAAATTAAGAGTAATCAAAGTTTCTCCCTTACTCGCGAATTCCCAATCGGCATAATACGAGTGAGAAACGAATAATTCGTCGTTTAAGTATTGCGTTCCCGAATATCCGTTTTTACTTGTAATCGTAATCTTTGCGTCTTTGGCAATATTTTTTACGCCTATGCTGTCATACATTTTCGGTTGACAACTTTTTGTCGGTCCGTTTCCGTATAACAATAATCCGTATTCCGGATTAGTCACCCAATGCGCTTTATCTACGCTATACCATCTGCCGTACTTCTCTGCCTGATAGGTTTCGTTGGCATGTCCCCAGCCTAAAATAAACAATTCGTCTTGCGTGGGAGAATAAACCAGACAGCCGTGTCCGCAACCCGGCATCCAACTGTTGTCGAAACTTGTTCCGCAGATAGCCGAAGCATATTGAGAAGGTTTCGTAAACGGTCCCAAAGGATTATTATCGGAAACGGTTTGTGAAATGTCGTAATATTTATTGTTGTATCCGCCGCCCGAATAACAAAGAATATATCTTCTGACGCTTTCTTTTTTATCGTTTATATAGTTTTTGGCAATCATGAACGCGCCTTCGTTACCGTCGCCGTGAGCGCCGTTTTCAAGAACGTATTTCTCGCCCATATCGTAACTTGCCATATTCCAGGGTTCTCTTTCCCAGTTATCGTTTTTCGTAACGGTGGTATATCCGCCGCGAATCAACAAAGTCATCGTGGAATAATCGGGGGTTACGAAATCTTTCATTTTCATTCCCCAGATATGCACGCCCTGATCGTTGGAGTCCACGTGATGACAGAAATACAGATACAACTGACCGTCGCTGTCCATAAACGGATGCGCGTCGATCGTTCCCCACGGTATATCCAGATTGTTATCGCTGCTGATATCGATGGACGGAGTATAATTAGTAAGTATTTTACCGTTCAGGTTCGGTTCGTTGGCGTCTCCGTAATAAATTTCGGAAGTAACGGGAACAAACGGTCCGGTGGGAGTATCCGAAACGTAAATACCTATACACATAAGATTTAAGTTTTCCCAGTTTCTTTCCCAGTCGTGCGTTTCGTCAAATCGTTTTTGCCACGTGTCAAGTTGAGATTGTTTAATACATTCCTTATATAACGACGGATTTTCGTCATACGTTTTACTTTGCGTTTGCGAATAAATAAAGTATTTACCCGATACTTCGTCATAAATGACGTCGGGCGCCATAGCCGCTCCCGCTATCCACGAATCGTCGTAATATTTAATAGAAAAAGTACCGTCCACACCGCCGCAAAGTTCCCAATCCACCAAATCTTTACTTCTGTATACGGCGCTCGTTGCGACGTAATTTCCGTTTTCGTCGCTCAATCTTTTATACTGTCCGTCGTAATATTCGGCTATTAACCCCTTATATCCGTCGGCATTAGTAGCGCTTGGGTACATATAGTAATAGCCGCCGTATTCGTCGTTTCCCGTTCCGTTAGTATGTCTGCCTTCCGGAACGTAAATACAGGACGCGTCGGCGCCGAATAACTGCAGGTCGTTACGATAAAAATATTTGGAATCGTAAGCGTCGTTGTCCGAATTATTCGTAAACGCCGATAATTCAAAATATTCGGCGGGAGCCGTATACCCCGACGTGTTGCACGAAGCCAGAACAAACAACGAACCGACTAACAGCAAACAAGAAATAGCTTTTATAATTTTTTTCATTTTCCTCTCTCCTTATAAATTTATGTTTTTATTAACCCTTTACGCTTGAAGAAATAGCAAGACCCTTTCTGATATATTTTTGCATGGCGACGTACATTATGATAAGCGGAGCCATTCCCACGAAAGCCCCCGCCATACGAAGAGGCCAATTCTGCGCGTAAGGACCCGCAAACATCGCAAGCGCGACCTGCAACGTGTACATCGACGCAGACTGACAGAAAAGCAACGGACCCAAATAATCGTTATACGCGCTTATGAACGTTAAAATAAATTGCGCTACTATAACCGTTCCCGACATGGGAAAAATTATTTTGTTGAATACGCCGAAAAATCCCAGACCGTCTATCTTTCCCGCATCGATTAAATCGTCGGGAAGTTTGACGTAAAACTGCCGCATAAAGAAAACGATGCCGATACTGCCAAACATTCTCGGAACCATCAACGGCCAGGGAGTATTCATCCAACCTATGGAATCATACAACAAAACCTGCGCAATGGTAGCCATGGAATTCGGAAGCATAATGGTAGAAAGAAGAATCGAAAACATTACGTTCTTCAATTTAAAATGCATCTTCGCATAAGCAAACGCCGCCATTGCCGAAGTGTATATACCGATTATTACGCCCGGTAAATAAATCCAGAGAGTATTGAATAGCCCCTGCATTAAGTTAATTCCCGCAAGTCGCGACGTGAACACCGAGACGTATCCCTCAACGCTGAATTGCTGCGGTAACCAATGAAACTCCGCCAGGTTGGCTTCGGCCTCCGTCTGAAACGAAGTGTCTACCACTATATAAATCGGGAAAAAAACAACAAACACGACTAAAAACGTTATAACGTAATTGCCCAAGTTGTTCTTAAAGTTTTGTAAACGTTTATTTTTATTCTCAGTCATTTTTTCCCTCCCTTAATCATAAGAAACAACTTTATCGCTGATCTTAAATAAGATACGGGATAAAATCATTACGGCAATCGCAAACACCCAGGAAAGAGCGCACGCTCTGCCAAAGCCTTCCGTAACGTTGTTGGTTATACCCATACGATAAATGTAATACGTTATCGTCATTGCCTTGAAATCGGGACCTATACCGTTGTTTGTAACGAGTTGCATAACGGTCATTTCCTGCAACGCCACCACAAGCCACGTGATAAATATATAAAAAACGGTAGGCGAAATGGTAGGAAGTATAACGTGGAAAAATACTTGCCTCCCGTTTGCGCCGTCGAGTTCCGCAGCCTCTTTCAACGATTTATCCACGTTGGACATCGCCGCCTGCAATTCCAGAATGTTCGTTCCTCTCATCCATATACTAAGCACCAAAACCGTCGGCATAAACCAATTCGGATTTCCCATAAAGTCGATTTTTTGCCCGCCGAGACTACTGATAATACTGTTTACGACACCGTAGTTTGCTTCAAAAATCCATTGAAACGCAAGAGTAACCGCAACAACCGAGCATACCGTCGGTAAATACGCGATAACCGAACCGAATTTCGACCCCAAAAAATTTTTTGAAAACAGATGGGCAAGAAAAACGGCTATCACAACGTTTATCGGTACGCTTATGCAATATTCGAGAGTGTTCAGCAAAGAAACTCTGACCCATTTATTCGTAAAAACAAATTTGTAATTTTCAAGTCCTACAAATATCATTCTGCTTGTATCATACGATTTTAACTCGGTAAAACTTACAATAAAAGATAAAATCATAGGATATAGAGAAAAGATCAGGAATCCGACAAAAGGAATCATAGCCATCAGAGTTCCTACAATCTCCTCCTGCCGCCTCATCATTTTCATTCCGTTTCTTTTTAACTTATCGTTGCCCTTCATATATCCACCTTTGTAATATTATTTCTTCTTGTTTTCCGCCTTGATATAATTATCGTATAAATCTTCGTTGGAGTCGGAAACCGTACTTAAAATCCATTCTTTATACCCCATAAGGTCGTTACGTACTTTTGAATTAAGCGGAACCGCCCAGACGTCAATCCAGGTAAAGTTTTTAAGATACCACCAGTCGCCCGCTTTCTGATATTTCATCGCTTCGGCAAAATGTCTTATGTTTGTAGGAACGTAATCTCCGAACTTTACTTCATTGATCAGGCTTTCCTGATTCGGGAAGAATCCTTGTTCCGCCAGAACCTTTTGTCCGCCGTTCCGGCTTGCCATCCACATAATAAAGCGTACTATCTGGTCGCCCTTTTCTTCCAGAGACTTCGTCCTTGTCATCAGACCGCGGGAGTTGGAATGACCCGCAACTATACCCTGCGCTTTTACCGTATCGCATTGAGGGTCGCTTTCGTCGACGTATTCTTTATATACGGCAATAGGCGCGACGTCCCACTTGAATTTTGCAGTATCGCTGATGGTTTTTACGTAAGAAGATTGTTCCACCAACATAGCGATTTTGCCGCCGCAAAAATAGTTTACGCTGCTACGGCTCGTGAAATAAGAAGGCTTGGGAGAAACGGATAGACCTTTGATTCCGTCGATATCCGTACTTCTGCCGACACCGAGTCTCAAATATCTTTCAAACGCGTCTCTCGTGGAAGGGAACTCGACAAACGTCAGATTATCCTGTTCTGCGCCGGTATTGTTCTTTACGCTTTCTCTGATCGTAACGACCTTTCCGTTATAGGAATACGTGCCGTCGTCGTTTGCCGTAAGGATTTCTCCTTTCGGAACGTCGTATTTATCGATTAAATCCAACGTTTCGCCTTTGGTATAAGTTTTTCCCGTATATTCTCCGACGTAAGTATCGGCGTTTACCTTGTAGTTCGGCTCGGGATCAAGCAACGAATAATTCCAGTAACCGTTGTTATTCAAATCGGCAAGACAGTCCCCTCCGACCGACCAACCGTAATTAAACCACCATTCGGTATAATAACCGTAATCCGAACCGTATTTTACCGACGCTTGCGGATTGGTTTCGGTTGCAAAGTTTCTCGCCAGATCTTCCACCTCGTCCCAGTTCATCGCAATACGATTATTGAACACGGCGATTTCACCGTTTCCTATAGGAGACCATGAACCATAATTCACACACGGGTCGTCGCTTCTGTAAAAGCCTTTTTTGGGAACGGTCACGTCTTTTAATTTAGCAAAATCTCTCTTATATTTTCCTCTGTTATCGGGAATTTCGTTGTTGTTCCATTTATCCATATTCCCTTCGTCAACGCTGATTACTACAATCCCCGCCGATTCAAACATAGATTCGTTATAATAAAGCGCGGTAGGTCTGACTTCCATCGGAAGCCCGTATAACGGGTCGGTAGACTTACTCTCCGTTTCGGCGACTTCGTCATAACGATATTTAAGAAGCATGCTGTCAGGAATATCGGAAACGTCGATATCGTCGACCTTACTCATGTATTCTTCGATAGGAGTCATAAATCCCATTTCGACGTATCTCTTAAAATCGGCCTCTGCAACAAAGAATACGTCGGCGCCGCTTCTCGAACTACCTGTTTGTTGAATAAGCGTTGTGTACGTGCCGACCGGTTTAGACGAAACCTCCACGGAAATATCGTGTTCTTTTCCGTAAGTATTATTAAAGGTATCCGTTAATTCGCTGAACAGTTTAAGTTCGCTTTCGTCGCCGTATACCCAGAATTGTATATTGCTCGAACTCGAACCGCAACCGGCTAACCCCGTCGCGCCGAACAACGTACAAAGCGCCAACGTCGCCGATAATATCTTTTTCAATGTCTTACTTTTTGCTTTCATATCATTTACCTCTCGTTTTTTATATTCTTCGTTATATTGTTAACAATTATATCCGTTTGCCTCTCGGAAAGGCTTTGCCGATTGTTGAGAATATCGTTTTTTCCGTCGATAATCTTTTATATGGTTTTACGTTCGTACATAAATTGCGGAAAACCCGATATTCTTTAGTATAAGGCGTTGTCGCTTCGTGAAAAATTCTCGTATCCTTATTTAAACAAAAAACGCATACCGACCCCCATAAAATATCCTCATAATTTTATGATAACTTTTTTTCTTGAGAAATAAATATCATTTTACTTGTTTTTTATCTCATTTTTTGATATAAGTAGATTATGAAACCTTATTATGAACTTTATCGCGATTACGAAGATAACATTGTAATCAGCAAAAGAAACGACTACACCTTCCCCCCTCACTTTCACGGTTCTCTTGAAATTCTTATTTTATTGAAAGGCAAATACAAAGTCAATATGGACGATAAAACTTATACTGCCGAAGGGAAGTCCGTCGTCGTTTCCGATTCTTTTTGTTTACACGCTTTTTCAAAGATTTCTCCGGAACCTTCCGACAGCATGCTTATCATCATTCCGTCCGCCAAACTTAAAGAATTCGCGGCGTTAAAAAACGGAAAAGCCCTGACGACGAGCATTGTGACAGATGAGAATATTGTCAGCGAAATATCCGTTCTTACCGAGAACATGATGAAACACGGCGATAACGAGGTAATCAAAGAGAAGTATGCAAATTTGATTTTAGCGTTATTCGTTTCGTCCGTAGGACTATCCCCCATATCTCAACAAAAAAACGCGACTATTCTCAAAAACGTTTTGCTTTATATCGCCGATAACTATAAGGAAGATATTTCGCTGAAATCCATAGCGTATCATTTCGGATATTCCGAAAGCCACATTTCAAGACTGTTCCATTCCTATTTCAGAATTTCCATATCCAGATATATCAATAACATGAGAATAGAGTATATCGAAGCAAATAAGAAAAACGACGAGAAAATTCTTTCTCTTATTTACAAAGCGGGATTCAAAAGTCCTCAAACTTATTACAGAAATCTAAAATATTACAAAAAACATTAAAAATGTCAAAAAGTGATACAAAAAAATAAGATAATGTTCTCGTTTTTAAAAAATTCGTATTGTATAATACAACAAAGAATTAAAAATCAAGGACGAGAATTTTATGCCAAAAGCAAAAGAATTAACGATCGAACAGAAATTAAAATTGCTCACGGGAAAAAACATGTGGCAAACGGAGGATTTTGAAGGCGATATCGATAGCATTTTTATGTCGGACGGACCCCACGGAATTCGCAAAATGGATAAAAACCCTCTCGGATATTATCAGAATATCCCTTCCAACGCATATCCGAATCTCGTTAACATTGCAAACAGTTGGGACGTAAAAGTTGCCATGGGGATTTCCGAATGCATTGCCGAAGACGCCATCGAGAAAAACGTCGACATCGTTTTGGGTCCCGGCGTAAACATAAAGCGCACTCCCCTTTGCGGAAGAAATTTCGAATATTTTTCCGAAGATCCCTATTTAGCCGGTATAATGGCAAAGAACTATATCGCGGGATTACACAGAAAAGGCGTTTCGGCCTGCGTAAAACATTTTTGCGCCAACAACAGAGAATTAGGCAGATATTGCACGTCAAGCGAAATAAGCGAAAGAGCGCTGCATGAAATTTACTTGCCGGCATTTGAAATCGCTCTTTCGGCAAATCCCGAAGCGGTAATGTCAAGTTATAACCCCGTCAACGGAGTATACGCCGCAGAAAACAAAAAATTGCTGATTGACGTATTAAGAAATCAAATGAAATTCAACGGACTTGTTATTTCCGACTGGATGGGCGTTCACAACAGTTACAAAGCTTTAAAAGCCGGCACAGACTTGCGTATGCCGTACGATGAAAGAGCGTTTAACGAATTAAAAACCGCTTACGATAAAAAGTTGATTTCAAACGAAGAAATAAACAGAGCCGTTTCCAAAATTCTGTATACGATACGCAAAATCAGAACGTTGCAGGAAACAAGAAAAATCGAAAGAAGCACCGAAGACAGGCTTAAAGCCGCAACGATTCTTGCAAAAGATACCGTCGTTCTCCTGAAAAACAACGACAATCTGCTCCCCCTTAAAAGTGCAAAATCTGTTTGCGTGATAGGCGAATTAAACGTTCACCCCCATATCGGCGGAGGCGGCGCAGCCGAGGTTTTGAGCAATCGCTTACAAACTCCGCTCAACACGTTGCTATCCGAAAAATTGTCCGTAAACGTGCCTTGCACACACAAAAATTATCTTGACGGCTGCAATCCCTCTCACGTAGACAGAGAGGCTCTGCTTCTTGCAAGTCAAAACGATATTTCTATCGTCCTCGTCGGTAACGATCACAACACGGAAACGGAAGGAAAAGACAGAGAATCGATTCGCTTGTCAGCAAAAGAAGAGACACTAATTAAAGGCGTTGCAAGAACGTCTACGAATACCGTCGTAATTATAGAAGCGGGCTCGGCTATAGATATGAGCAACTGGATCGACGACGTTGAAGCCGTTATCTTCGCAGGCTTTTTAGGCGATACGTGCAACGAAGCGCTTGCCGATATTTTAACGGGAAAAGTTTGCCCGTCCGGTAAACTTTCGGAAACCTTTCCTCTTTCTTTGGAACAAACTTATTGTAAAAACAACGTCGGAAACGATTCCGTAGAGGTTTACGACGACGGAGTTTTAGTCGGGTATCGATATTATGACACTAAAAAAATTCCCGTACTGTTCCCTTTCGGATTCGGTCTTTCTTACGCAAAATTCGAATATTCCGATTTACGGATAGAAAAGATAACCGAGACCGATTTCAACGTAAAATTTACGATTACCAACACGTCGGATATAGACGCGAAAGAAATTGCGCAAATCTATATAAAAGATCCCGTATGTTGCGTATTTAAACCGGAAAAGGAATTAAAAGCGTTTACCAAAGTTCTCATTCCCGCAAAATCTTCAAAGGAAGTATGCGTCTCACTCGATAAAACCGCCTTTTCTCACTATGACGTCATAAGCGATGATAAATACATCGAAAACGGGGAATTTATCATTATGGTCGGAGCAAACGTAAACGACATAAAACTAAAGCAAAAAATTATCATCAGTCTTCCCGACGAAACTCAATATTCCGCATATTGATAAAAAGTGTATATATAACGGGCCTCTCTCTTTGAAGAGCGAGGCCCGTTTGCTTATTTAATTGCTTTCGGTCTGAGTCGTGTTTCCGACTTTTTCCGCTTGTTGTTCCTTATATAATTTTATCCAGTTTATCGTACCGACGATCAGACAATACGTACTATATACAGCCATAACCAAGTATGTCGACTGATTGAATTGACCGCTTAAAACCATCATCAGATATTGAACAAAGTTGAGGACAGTCGATATAATATTTATAAACATACCTTCCAACACCCCAAACATAATCAATACCGTTGCGACAAGCCCTAACGAAAACTGTATGCCCTGGAGAACGGTATAATTCGCCGTCTGAAAATTAGAAAAAATAATGATGTAAACAAAAGCGATTACTATAATACCCAAAAAAGCAAAAAATCGGTTTTTGTTGTTTAACAGTTTTACTTTCGTTCCCTGCTTATACTTGTTTTTATTCCATAAAATAAACGTTACAATCTGAAGGGGAGCCGAATAAAGCAATGCCGTAAGAACGCTGCCGTATAACCCGTCCGTATAATATCCGATACTGTATACGACACAATTACAAGCCCCGACTATACGCGCATACCTGTTAAACTTACTGTCAAGATACATAACCGCAACGGTTATAAGACAAGGCAATAATTTTATAAAACTTTGTTTAAAAACAATTGCCAACGGGATAATGGTTATCACGATTAAAATCTGGGCTAAATAATTTTTTAAAAAATTTAAAGCCTTTTTCATATCAGATGACTTTATACGGGCAGTCTCCCTCTTCGTTTTCGAACTCTTCTACGTCTTTAAATGTAAAAGAATATAAATCCGCCTTGAACATTTCTACTTTTAATCTTACTTTCGTGTTCTTCGGAAGTTCCGTCAGCGGCTTTGCGAATACGACTTCATAACTTACGTCGTCTTTCTTTTCTAATTTACAATCTTCAAAGCCGAAACCCTCGTAAGGTATATTCTTCTCGTCTTCCGTCAACGCTACCTTAATATATCCCTTAACTTGTATATCGCAATTAAAAATAATTCTCTTACCCACGTTAAACGGAATGGTCGTAAATCCGCCGTGACTTTCCGAACGTAAACTCGTATACCCGTCTTCTCTGAAAATCGCCCTGTTCGTTCCCGCCATTTTCAGCCCGTCGGGGTGAACGCTTTCCCAACCGCCTTCGTTATGCCCTGCCGCAAACGGAGTGAAAAAATGTATGTATTTTCCGTTTTCGGCAATACACCCCGGAGACATATAGTTCTCTTTTGCCCTGCAATCGTATTGTGATATGACGGGATTATTGATATCAAAAAGAGTAAACGTATATAAATCTCTCGTTAAAACGAGATTCGATTCCAGATAATCCCCTGTTCTGTGATAAGTCGGGGGAAACATTACGTAAGCGTCGCTTGCTCCTTCCCACTTCGTCATTGCGGTTTGATAATAGTCAATATCGGGATCAATGGTGGCGTTACCGTTCATAATCAATCTCGGCTTTGACCAGTTAATAAAGTCGGCAGATTCCGAAAGAATGAGGGTTCTTCTTGCCAGATGGTTGGAATATTGCGATTTTACCGTTGCAACGTATTTTCCCAAATCTTCGTCATAAAATAAACTTGCAAAAGCGTCTCCGCCCTTAAAAGCATATCTTTCGTTTTCCCAATGAATTCCGTCTTTACTCGTTTGGGAATACACGGACACGTCCGTTACTTTTCCGTCTTTATAAGAAACTTTGGTATATAACGTTTTAAATCTTTCGTTTTCGTTTCCGGTATATTTATCGTAGTATACAACGTCCCCTTCTTCTACGTAATTAAGATACGGAGCGCCGCATATTTTCACGATATTGTTATTTTTATTACCGTTAAATTCTACCAGACCCAAATCGGGTTTTACCCAATGCACCCCGTCTTCGCTTTCGGCATAGCATAAATTTATCCATTCCGGCGTTTTGTTAATACCTTCGTAGTATGCAATATATTTTTTATCGGACAACTTGATTACGTTCGCCATACCTGCCCTTAACTCATCCCAAGGTCTATCGCAGCATATGACGGGCTCCAACTCGATTTTGGGTTTGTGTTGAACGATTTTTACTCCATACGGCGAACCGTTCAAAGGTCTGTATCCGGGATTATCTACCCCGTAGCCCGCGTCGATATCGTAGTAATCTACAAATACGTGCTTTTTATCCATAATCTTCTCCTTTATAACCTTATCGATACAAATTGATTTTTGCAAACGTTACCGCGTTTGAATTATGAAAATTCTCACTACCGTTTAACGCCGTTCTTATGACGGTAATCGCTACGTTATTTTCTATAATAAAACTCGGATACTGTATGCCGTTTAGGTTTTTATCCGTTTCCGTAATATCTTTTATCGTTTTTACGTATTCCCAGTTTTCTAAATCCTTGCTTCTGTATAATTTCAGAATTTGTCGCGGGAAACAACGATGATTCCCCATTGCATAATAATATCCGTCTTCTTCGTTCTTTTCTATATAAAATTTGCAATATCCGATTTCTAAATCGATTACTTTATAAAACTCAAGTTTATTATTTTCTTTGTCGTAACGAGTCATCAAGGCTTTATTAGTAAAATATCTCGAAATAACGTATATTTCTCCGTTTCTTTCCACAACGTTGCTTTCTTCGGCGTAACGATGATTTTCGGCGTCGATATTCCATGCGGGGTCCGGATATAACGTGTTGGAAAACGTCCAACTTTCTTTATTCAATAAGCCCGTTTTTACGTTCCCTTTCGCCATAGTCAAAGAGGAATACGCAACGCCGTCGATATAATACGGCGCTCCGCCAACAAAATATACATAATCGCCCTTAACAAGAATTTGAGTCGGAGAACTGCAAAAGTAAACGTCTTTTCCGTCATATTCGGGAGAGATAACGTCTCCTTTTTCAAACGTTATTCCGTCTGTGGTTTTATAAAAAATAACGCCCTCTCCGACTTTTGTTCCTATAAAATATAATTCGTCTTTAACAATTATAAATCTTCCCCATTCCGCCGGAATAATCTCGCTTAAATAACGCCATTTTTTTCCGTCGTCGTCTGAGATGAATACAATCGATTGCTTATGTCCGCTTGCCGTTCCGCCGTTCTTAAAAGTATCCATCGTGCAAAACAACTTTTCATGAAATCTTATGATATGCGGACTACCCAAAAAATTTCCGCTGAAATCATAAACGCGGTCTTTGGGATTATAATAGTTGACAACCGGATACAGATAATCGCCTGTAACGAACAATCTTCTGTCGCTCGCTTGATTATCCGCGCGAATTACAGCCGAATATTCTGTGTTGCTTTTCAGATTATCTATTTCGATTTCGTTTTTATCGGAACGCGTTTCTACGATTAAATTTTTATTCCGATAAATCTGAACGGTAAAATCACCCGTCGTTTTCCCGACCCATTCTAAAATTACGCCGTTTTTTTCAGGCGAAACCCTTACAATCATAAGATTGTAATTTACCGCTGAATCATCGTTATGGTAAGGACAAAACTTAATTACGTCTTTCATTCGCCGACCGTTATTCTTTTTTATGTAATTGTATAATCGGCCAGTATCAAAGTCAATATCAAAACACACAAATAATATCTCGTTTTTTGATATTCATCGATTTTTACGTTTAACGCAAAAAGTTTTGTCCTCCCATTATTTAAAAGAAATATTATTTAACTACTTTAAATCTTTGCAAAAGTCTTCGGTCAACCGCTTAAGATTTTGATTTTCTACAATACCGATACAGAAAATTCCGCTACGATAAGCAGAAAAGACACAAAAAAACTTATTGATGCTTGGAACGAAGCCGATAGCAAATGCTTGACCGATATAAAATGTGCAGAGCGCTATAAAAAACGAAAAACCAAACCACAAATCATAGTAGGATTTCTTTTATCTGAAGATTTTTTATTCCACCGCTCCAAGCGGTGGTTGTTTTTTCGCTAAAGGCTACAAAACAAAAACTCGCTTGAACCTCAAGGGTTCAAACGAGTTTCACTTGGCGGGGGGCACGTCGACTTGACCTGCTTTTGTCAAACGTTTCTCCAGTCGAATACCGTGCCAAGCGGGAAATTTTTGTCGTCGCAAAGTTCGTTGTAAATCCG
>CAKQQY010000005.1 GCA_934271245.1 uncultured Clostridia bacterium
CTTTTTCGGGTAAAGCCCTCTTTCTTCGGGAAGATATCCAAGCCCGATTTTGTTATAGTCAATCGGCTTTCCGTCCAGAAGCACCTCTCCGCCGTTTGCGGGAAACACGTTCATAATAATACGGATAGACGTTGTTTTACCCGCGCCGTTTCTGCCTAAAAGTCCGAAGGCTTTTCCGCCCTCTGCCGTGAAAGAAACACCCTTGAGCACTTCCTTCTCGCCAAAAGACTTATCGATATTTTTTAATTCAAGTATCATATTTCCTTTCCTTTCTGATTGTGATTTTTTCAGACTAAATTTATTCAACAACGTCATTGTGTTTTTATGACGTAATATTTATAATCAATCACGCGGCTTTTAACGTTATAATACGTTATGGATTAAGCCTGTTGTTCTTTTCCGATTTGTTTCCTCGTCGTTAGTTTCTTTGAAAAAGAACAAAAAAGCGCAAGGGAAAAGTCATTTCTCTGCGCTTGTAATTTTATTGTGTTTCATAGGCGGTTACCTCCCGTCGAGAGTTTTTGATTTTTTCAATTTGTTAGTTTTTGTTCTGCCTCTTTACCTTGTTCTTGATGTTTCGGTATCTCTATACGAGTACTGCTAAATGTATTATAGCACAAAAATCTTTATTTTTCAAGCTTTAACGCGCTATGCTATGTAAAACATATAAAAATCATCTCTTTATACTGTTTTGAAACATTTTGCCGCCACTTTTTCGGGTAATTCTATCACTCTTTTTCTACTTAATTTTGACTTGTCCGTTTCAGCGCATCCGCTTTTTGTTTTTGTTCTCCCTATGGAACATAAACCTTACCGTTTTTTTTAATTACTACTCCATTTTTTCGGAGAAAAATTATCGTTCCGATTTGAAAATTTGTTTTCCTCCCGACGTACGCCGCTCCGAATTCACTTGTAAAATACTAACGAAATCGTATATAATGCAAAACGCTTCCCTTTCGGAAAGCGTTTTGCAATAGGAAAAAGTTTATTGAGAGTGTGGGCATTTCAAGTAAAGAGTTCCTTCTCTTTACACCCATATCTTACTAAACGAACCTTAAAAAATCCTTGAAATTTTTTTAAATTTTAAAAAATTTTAATTTTTTTTCAATAAAATTATGATACTATATAGACATGAAGATATTAGTCGTTGACGACGAAAGGCAATTAACCAACGCCCTTTCGGTCATTTTGAAACAAAATAAGTACGCGGTAGACGTCGCTTACGACGGCGAAGAAGGTCTGGACTACGCCCTTACGGGATTATACGATTTAATAGTTTTAGACGTAATGATGCCCAAAAAGGACGGCTTCGAAGTGGTAAAAGAGTTAAGGGAAAACAAAATTTCCACGCCCGTTTTGATGCTTACGGCAAAGTCCGAAACGAGCGATATCATTTCGGGGTTAAACTACGGCGCGGACGATTATCTTACCAAGCCTTTCGATACGGGCGAACTTTTAGCGCGCATAAAAGCGCTTTTAAGAAGAAAACCCGAATTTGCGGGCAACGTTATCGAATACGGCGACCTTACTTTAGACCGCGACTCTTTCGAACTTGCGAAAGGCAGCCATAAAATCGCGCTCGGGAAAAAAGAATTTCAGATTATGGAAATGCTTATGCTGAACAAAGGCAAGACCATAGAAAAAGAAAAACTCATCGAAAAAATATGGGGTTACGATTCGGAAGCGGAATATAACACCATAGAAGTATATATAACCTTTTTAAGAAGAAAGATCGCCGCCTTGAATTCGAATGCGGAAATCAAGTCCGTTCGCGGCATCGGTTATAATCTGGGAGCGAAAAATGATTAAAAAAGCGCAGATATCTTTCGTTCTGATAACGATAAGCATTCTGCTTTTCGTGTTCGGAATAATATTTTGCGGAAGTCAGTTCTTTATAGATATGGCGAAACAACAATCGATAGACAGGTCGATTGACAGAATCGCGTATATATATCTTCAGAACGAAGATAACAGAGTAAACTCTTCACCGATTCCGTCGAAAAGCATTTACTATTATAAAAACTATTCCCCCGTTTACGATTCAAGCACGTTTACGAAAGAACAGGTGTTCTACTACGTAAATTACTGGCTGACTCTCGACCCGCCGTTCGAAGGCAAAATAGGCAATCTCGTATATAAAACTTACAGAGAAGATTATCTCGCTTATGATTCTTCTTCCGCGTACTGCATAGTCGCGTTGGACGTATCGGAAACGGTGGCAATGTTTCACCAGTTCACCATTAAACTGTTGTCCATTTTAATAGTTATACTCGTATTGTTATCTTGTCTCGTATGCGTGCTGTCGTTCATAGTCGTTAAACCTATAAAAGACACTTTTTCCAAACAGAAAATGTTTATATCGGACGCCAGCCACGAACTGAAAACGCCGCTGACGATAATTTCCGCCAGTACCGACGTTATAAGAAAAGACCCCGTAAACGCGCAATGGATAAACAACATAAAATTGCAGACGCAACGGCTCGAAGGTCTTGTAAACGATATGCTCACTCTTGCCAAATTCGACGAAGCGAAGTTCACCGTCTGCCCCACCCGAGTTAATCTTTCGGAAGTGGTAACCGACTGCGTTCTTCCGTTCGAAGCGTTGGCGTACGAAAAAGGAAAACAACTTTCCCTTTCGGTAGAAAAAGACGTTTTCGCCAACTGCGATTTGAATTGTCTTAAAAAAGTCGTCACGATATTAACGGACAACGCGGTAAAATACGCAGAAGAACGTTCGGTGATATACGTTTCGCTCGTAAAAGAAGGCGATAAAGCGGTGTTTACCACTAAAAACGACGGCAGCATAATTCACGAAAAAGATTCCAACAGAATTTTCGAAAGATTCTACCGCGGAGATGCTTCGCGTTCGAGAGAATCGGGCGGAAGCGGACTCGGGCTGTCGATTGCGAAATCTTATGCCGACGCAAACAAATGGAAACTTTACGCCAAATCCGTTTACGGAAAAACCATGACGATAACCTTAATCGTAAAATAAACGCGGTACCGCACGTTTGTCGGTTACCGCGTCAGGAAAAGCAAATACTCGCCGATTAAAACCGCGATTACCTTTTCCGCCGCGTGTACGATTGCATATATGCAGATATAAAAGTTAAATAAGCCGCAAGGAAAATCCTTGCGGCTTGATTATTTTTATTACGTTATTCGGTAACCTGCGCTTCGGCGCTCTGTTTTTTGTTCCATACGCCGCGTCTGTAAAAGAGAAGCGAAACGACGACCGAAACGCACCAGCCTATCGGCCACGCTATCCAGATACCCGTCGTACCCAGAGCGGTTACGGAAAAGATTTCGGCAAGCGCAACCCTTATGATTAAATCGGTAAAGGTGGAAATTGTAAAGGAAGCCATCATACGGCTGCCGCGCAACACGCCGTCGGTAACGAGTTTTAACGCTACCACGAAATAAAACGGACTTACTATTCTTAAAAAACTTACGCCTGTATCCATTGCGAGTCCGCTTCCGTTTTCAAGGAAAATCATCATGAGATACCTTGCTAATATCTCGTATAACGCGACCACTATAAAGCAAATCGCCCAGACGAGTTTTATCCCCGACTTAAACCCTTCTTTAACGCGCAGATATTTTTGCGCGCCGATATTCTGCGAAGTGTAATTCGATATGCCGTTGGCAAGGGTGACAAGGGAAGTTATGACTATGTTGTTAAGTTTTATGCAAGCCGAATACCCCGCGATAACTTCCGTTCCGAAACCGTTTATTACCCCTTGAATAACGATGTTGCCGACGGACACGAAACTCTGTTGCAAAATGCTCGGTATCGCGACTATCATAACGTTTTTTAATACCGAGAAAGAGAAGGGTTTAACCTTTTCGGCGGTTTTGATTTTACTTAATCTTATAAAGACGAAAACCATCGCGAGAACGCAACTTACGCCCTGACAGATAAAGGTTGCCCAGGCAACGCCGTCAACGCCCATTCCGAACGCCGCGACGAACAAAATATCCGCGCCGATATTAGAAACGGAAGAAACGGCGAGAAATATAAAGGGAGTTTTCGAATCGCCGAGAGCGGAAAACACGCCCGTTGCTATATTGTAAAAAAACACGAACGGCAACCCGTACATATAAATATCGAGATAAAGCGCGGAATCGTCGAAAATATCGGGCGGCGTCTGAATAAGCCTTAATAAATCGCCGCAAAACGCAATTCCCAGGACCATTAAAAGCGCGCACAAAACCGTGCTTGCGATAAACGTGGTGATGACCGCCGTTTTCATTTCCGAATAGTTTTTCGCCCCGAAAAGCGTGGAAACTATAACCGAACACCCTATATTGCAACCGAACGCGAACGCAATGAAAATAAGGGTTATTTCGTAACTGTTCCCTACCGCGGCGAGCGCAGCGTCGCTTATAAACTTACCCGCGACGAAACTATCGGCAATGTTATATAATTGCTGAAATATAATGCTTCCGAAAAGCGGAAGACAAAATTTTGTCAAGACCTTGAAAGGGTCGCCTACCGTTAAATCTTTATTCATACGTTTTCTCTTCTGTCCGCACCCTATTTTAATACTATTTTTCCCTTTTGTAAAGTCAAAAAAGGCGGCAAAGCATACTTTTTTCGCAATTCCGTTATGTAAATTATACATATAAAAACGGCTCCCTTATTGTAAAGGAGCCGTTTCGTTAAAGTTAAATCTTATTCCGTTTCGTTAAAGATAAATTTTATTCCGCGGTTGGTTCCGAAGCGGGACTTTCCTGCCCTTCTTCCGCCGTTTCGCCGTTTTCCCCGTCGATTTCGTCGTCTTCGGATTTAGGCGCGATAGCGATTTTCGCCACGGTGGAATCGTCTATCTTCATTATTCTTACGCCTTGGGTATCTCTGCCGATTTTACTTATATCTTCCGCAGAAACTCTGATAATGGTGCCGTTTACGGTTATTATCATAATGTCTTCTTCGGGGGAGATAAGTTTCATACTGACGATCTTACCCGTTTTTTCGTTAAGAACGCCGGACTTTATGCCTTTGCCGCCGCGTTGTTGCAATCTGTATTCTTCGACGTCCGTACGTTTGCCGTAGCCGTTTTCCGTCATCGTGATGACTTCGTAACCTTCTTTAATAACGGACATATCGACTACCACGTCGTCATCGTTAAGCTCGATGCTTCTTACGCCCTGCGTATCTCTGCCGGTCGCCCTTACGTCTTCTTCCGAGAATCTTATGCACTTGCCGTCTTTGGTGGCGACGAATATTTCGTCTTTACCCGAACAGGTCTGAACGGAAATGAGTTCGTCGTTTTCGTTGATGCTTATGGCAATCTTTCCGACCTTTCTTATGTTGGCGAATTCCGAAAGCGCGGTTTTCTTTATCAACCCGTTTTTGGTCGCAAGGCAGATATAACCTTCCGTACCCGCTTTTAAGGGAAGCATCGCGCAGACCTTTTCGTTTTGTTCTATCTGGATAAGGTTGACAATCGCTCTGCCCCTTGCCGTTCTTTGCGCTTCGGGAATCATATACCCTTTAATGCTGTAAACCTTACCCTTATCGGTAAAGAACAGTATATCGTCGTGCGTGGAAGTTACGAACATATTGTCGACGAAGTCTTCTTCCTTAGGCTTATGCGCCGTAACGCCCTTGCCGCCGCGACGTTGCGTTCTGTACTCGGAAACGGGCAGACGTTTAACGTACCCGAAGTGAGTCATGCTGACCACCACGTCTTCGACGGGAATAAGGTCCGCCGCGTCGATTTCGCCGTAATCGGGGCAAAGTTCGGTTTTACGCGGACTGGGGTATTTATTCTTTATTTCGAGCATATCGTTTTTGATAATCTCTTTAACTCTCCATTCGTTAGCGAGAATATCTTTTAAATCTGCGATGGTTTTATCGAGTTCGACGAGTTCTTCGTTGAGTTTTTCGACTTCCATTGCGGTAAGACGTTGCAATCTCATTTCGAGTATCGCGTTCGCCTGTTTATCGGAAAGTTCGAATTCCGCCATTAAAGATCTGCAAGCCGAATCTTTATCGCTGCTCTGTTTGATGATTTCTATTACTCTGTCGATATTGTTAAGGGCTATAACCAAACCTTTAACTATATGTTCTCTTTCTTCGGTTTTAGCAAGGTCGTATCTGGTTCTTCTGACGATTACCGATTCCTGATGCGCGACGTAGTGAGTTAAAATTTCTTTAAGGCTTAAAATTTTGGGTTCGCCGTCTACGAGCGCGAGAAGAATTATACCGTCTTTAACCTGCAGGTTGGTGTGCTTATAAAGAGTGTTTAACACTACCTGCGAGTTGGCGTCTTTTTTGACGTCTATAACGATACGCATACCGTGTCTATCAGACTCGTCTTTGATATCGCTTACGCCTTCTATTCTCTTATCCCTTACCATATCCGCTATGGTTTTGATAAGAGCGGCTTTGTTTACCTGATAAGGAAGTTCCGAAACGACTATTCTTTCTCTCGTGCCGTTGGCGAAATCTTCTATTTCCGTTTTCGCTCTCAGCACGAAACCGCCTTTACCCGTACGGTAAGCCTGTCTTATGCCGCTTCTGCCCATCAGAACGCCGCCGGTAGGATAATCGGGCGCGGGTATATATTCCATAAGTTCGTCGGAAGTAATTTCGGGGTTTTCGATTAAAGCGATGCACCCGTCGATACATTCGGCAAGGTTATGGGGCGGAATGTTCGTCGCCATACCGACCGCTATGCCGTCCGACCCGTTGACTAATATATTAGGAAATCTCGACGGCAACACGACCGGTTGCATTTCGGTATCGTCGAAGTTCGGGTAAAAGTCTACCGTGTCTTTATCTATTTCGCGGAGCATTTCGTTGGCAAGTTTCGATAGTCTTGCTTCGGTGTATCTGTACGCCGCCGCGGGGTCGCCGTCCACCGAACCGAAGTTACCGTGACCGTCAACCAACGGGAAGTTAATGGAAAAATCCTGCGCCATACGAACCAACGCGTCGTAAACGGAAGAGTCGCCGTGGGGGTGATATTTACCTAAAACTTCACCGACGATTTTAGCGCATTTTTTGTAGCCTTTATCGTAGGTAAGACCCATATCGTGCATAGCGTACATAATACGCCTGTGAACGGGTTTCATTCCGTCTCTTACGTCGGGTATGGCTCTCGAAACGTTGACCGCCATTGCGTACGCGATAAAAGATTTTTTAACTTCCGCGTTGACTTCTACGTTTATAAGTTTGGTTTTTTCGAGAGTTTTTTTAAATTCCGCGGTAAGTTCCGCGCTTGCTTCTCTTTTTGCCATTTTCTTTCTCCTGATTATACGTCGAGATCGGTTACGAGTTTAGCGTTCTGTTCGATAAACGCTCTGCGAAGTTCGGGGTCGCCGCCCATAAGGCGAACGAAGGTGTCGTTTGCTTCCACCGCGTCTTCCATCGTGACTTTAAGCATAGTTCTGGTTTCGGGGTTCATGGTCGTTTCCCATAACTGTTCGGGGTCCATTTCGCCTAAACCTTTGTATCTTTGAATATCGCATTTGCCGGCTTCGGCAAGATAATCGTTAAGTTCTTTGTCGCTATAAAGGTATTTGTCGACTTTACCCTTAGTCGCCTTATAAAGGGGCGGCTGAGCGATATATACGTGACCTTGTTCTATAAGCGGTTTCATAAACCTGAAGAAGAAGGTTAAAAGCAGAATTCTTATGTGGCTGCCGTCGACGTCCGCGTCGGTCATGCAGATAATTCTGTCGTAACGAAGTTTCGTGACGTCGAAATCTTCCTGCATACCGCCGCCGAAAGCGGTGATCATAGCCTTTATTTCTTCGTTTTCGAGAACGTGGTTAAGTCTGGTTTTTTCAACGTTGAGTATTTTACCCCTTAAAGGAAGAATCGCCTGGAATCTTCTGTCTCTGCCCTGTTTCGCGCTGCCGCCTGCGGAATCGCCTTCGACGAGGAAAATTTCGCAGAACGCGGGGTTTTTATCCGAACAGTCGGCAAGTTTGCCGGGAAGCGTGGTGCTTTCGAGCGCGCCCTTTCTTCTCGTGTTTTCTCTCGCGAGCCTTGCCGCTTCTCTGGCGCGTTGCGCGGTTACGCACTTAACCAGAATTTCTTTGGCAATGGCGGGGTTTTCTTCGAGGAAAGTTCCGAAATGCTCGGTCATAGCCTTGCTGACGTAGTTTCTCATTTCCGAGTTGCCGAGTTTGGTTTTCGTCTGTCCTTCGAATTGCGGTTCGGTAAGTTTTACCGACACTATCGCGATAATGCCTTCTCTCACGTCTTCGGGAGAAACCTTTTCTTCGCCCTTAAACACGTTGAGTTTCTTGCCGAAATCGTTTACTATTTTTGTAAGCGACGACTTGAACCCTTCTAAGTGGGTGCCGCCTTCTTCGGTGTTTATGTTGTTTGCGAAAGCGTAAATTTCTTCGCTGTACGTATCGACGTACTGAAGAGCGACTTCCACTTCGTTATCGCCGTAGAACACGTCGAAATAAACGGGTTTGGGGAAAAGCGGAGATTTGTTTTTGGTTAAATCTTCCACGAAGTGAGCGATACCGCCCGCGTAGCAGAATTCGTCCTGCTTGTTTCTGCCTTCCCTTTTGTCTTCCATTTTTATAACGAGTCCCTTGTTAAGGTAAGCGAGTTCTCTCAGTCTTTTCTTAATGGTGTCGTAATTATAGTCGACGGTTTCGAAAATCTCGTCGTCGGGCATAAAGGTTACCCAGGTACCCGTAAAATCGGCGTCGCCGACGACCTTTAACGGAGCCTGCGGAATACCGCGGTTATAAACCTGTTTATATTTTTTGCCGTTCTGATAGACTTCTACTTCCAGCCATTCGGAAAGCGCGTTTACAACCGACAAACCTACGCCGTGCAGACCGCCGGAAATTTTGTATCCGCCGTTGCCGAATTTACCGCCCGCGTGAAGTTTGGTCAAAACGACTTCTACCGCGGAAATGCCTTCGGTATGGTGAATAGCGGTAGGAATACCCCTGCCGTTGTCTTTAACCGTGCAGGAACCGTCCGAGTTAATGGTAACGCTTATAGTGTCGCAATAACCGGATAACGCTTCGTCGATAGAGTTATCGACGATTTCCCAAACGAGATGATGAAGTCCGCGGACGTCCGTCGAACCGATATACATGCCGGGTCTTTTACGAACGGGGTCCAACCCTTCCAGAACCTGAATCTGCCCTTCGCCGTATACCCCTTTTACCTTTCTGTCTTCTTCCATTTTACCACCGGATTTATTTTTTTCGTTTTTTATGTTTCTTAGTTATTATCGATATATGAAAACGCGGAAAAACAAACTTTCGTTTAAGCCTTAATCGCTTTTTCCCTTACGGTTTTAAAGCCGCCGTTTCTTTTAATACCGAGCAGAAAACCCATATAAGTTTTCTAGTTCGTATTATACCATAAAACGGGTTTTTTTACAAGTGTTTTTTCTCTTTTTAAAACTATTATATAGTTTTAAGGAAGCGTTTTTAAAAGGAAAAATTTTCCGCCGCGGTAAAGCGATAATTTTTGCGTTTTTACGCATTATAATCGCGGGGAGAAAATTATGGAGACTTGCAAAAACTGCGGTAAGGAAACGGACGGCAACGGCATATTCGTATGTCCCGCGTGCGGAGCGATTTTATGCCCCGACTGCGCGGGTCAGATGCAGAACATCTGTCCGTATTGCTATTCGCTTATGGATTTTACCAACCTTTAACCGCAACAAAAAGAGAACGACCGCCGCGAAAATTCGCGGCGGTCGTTCTCTTTACGGGTTAAACCCCGATATATTCTGTTTTCGGTTGCCGTTAAAAATGCCGTTCGCCCTTAAAATTCAGGCTTTTTCGTCGGTATTTTTATCGTAATCGGCTTTGATTTCGTCTAAAAGTTTGGTTTCGAAAAGTCCGTAACCCTTTAACGGGCATTTTTTCGCCTCTTTTATACCCTTTTTGTAAAAGGTATCGACGCTGCCCCTTTCTCCGACGATAAAGTATAAATAAGCGAGTTTAATGCGGATATTGGTTAAAGTATTGTATTTGTTCAGGTAGTCTTCCGCTTCGTACATGAGTTCGTCGGCTTTTTCGGGATTGCGCGAAAACGTGCATGCGTTATATAAAGCGTAAGCGTTTATCTCGCATTTTACGCCTTTCGGCAAACTATCCATAGCGGCCAAAAGCCTGTTCGTGGTTTTTTCGGCGTTTTCGTAATCTTTCTTATCGAGATAGTAGTTGTATCTCGCCTGCGTTATCGCGAAAAACATAGGGTCGTCTTCGGGCAACTGCGGAAGGTCGAAATAGGTACTTTCGTCTATTTCGGACGGGGTTTTACCGCCGTACATTTCCGCCTGTATTTCAAGTATGCGAAGAAGAGTAACCGAGCGGTCGTCCTTTTCCTTTACCCCTTTAATAACCATGCCGTCGTTGCGTTCGCCGTCGGAGTCGCGCGGAATCAACGAATCGAAGAAGTAGTACGCCCCCATAGGCAACGCCATGGAAAGTATTCCGTAAACCTCTTTGGAAAGTACGTCGGTTAAAAACAACGGAGCGACGCCTATAACCGTCATTATAAGCGAAGCGATTATTCCGCCGCGCGTATACGCGATAAGGCGTTTATCCATATTTTCTTTATACGTAGGCACCGTTTCGGTATACCCCGACTGTTCGCCGAGCCCCGTAAAAGAAAATTCCGTTTTCTTACCCCTTTTCGTCCATTTAAAGAACCATATAGACACCGAACAGAAAGCGAATCCGTTCTTTTTCGCGGCGAGCATATGCCCCGTTTCGTGCGCGACGCAGTTGATAAACCCGAAAGCCACCACGCCTATAAGATAAAAAACTACGGAAATAAACGCGTTGCTATAGTAATAATTTGCGTTTCCTACCATAGTCGCGGCGACGAACGCCCCCACCGTTAAAAGGTAAACGATTATAGTGTTTATTATGTTTTTCGTTCTGCTCATTTTTCGCCCCTTTTCGTATCGAGATACCCTTCGAGATTATCTTTATCGCTTACGGTAACCTTATTTAAGTTACATTTATTCATAATTTCGCATAAAAGCGCCACGCCGCTCGCTATAACTTCGGCGCGTTCGGGTTGTAACCCTTTAAGTTTTTTGCGTTCTTCCACGCTCAAAGAAAACAATTTATCCCTTAAAGTTTCGGCTTTCTCTTTTTCTATAACGAAGCCGTCTACAACCTTTCGGTCGAACTTTTCAAGTTCTAAAATCATAGCGGCAACGGTGGTAATCGTGCCGCCGACCCCGTAAAAGTCGGTTTCGGGAATATCGCCGTATTCTTCTACCTTTTTGCGGCAGTAAGAAATATTTTCTTCCCTGTCTTGTCCGCAAACGGTTTCCACTTTAACGCACCCTATCGGCAGACTATAAGCGTACTCCTTTTTACCGTTTTTATAAACGGCTATCTCGGAACTTGCGCCGCCTATATCTATAATTCCGCCGTCGCTTCCGCCAAGAACTCCCCTTGCGCCGATTTCCGCTTCTTTTTCGCCGGAAATAACGTCTACTTTTACGCCCGACTTATCGAAAATTTTTCGTGTGAAAACGTCGCCGTTTTCGGCTTGCCTTACCGCCGCCGTTGCGAACACGAAAATTTCGTCCGCGCCGAACTCTTTCGCCTTTCCGATAAAAAACAGAACGGCGTCCGCCGTCCTTTCCATAGCGTTCTCGGTAAGGCGCGAATTTTTGCCTATCCCTTCCGCGAGTTTTGTTATTTTAACGTATTTTTCGGTATAATCGCCAAAGACCGTCATCAATCTGACGGAATTCGAACCCACGTCTATAACGCCGTATTTTTCAGTATCCATAGTCTTTCGTCGGTAGCGCCGTTTTTACTTATTGTCGTCGTTTTTATATATCTTGTCCCCGTCGAAGTAATAACCGAGTTGACGAGCGCGCATGACTATCCATTGATAAGCCGAGCGTTCTTCTATAACGTCGTCGCTGTGTTTGATGATTTCGTTATATTCGGTTATTTTACGTTCGAGTTCGGCAAGTTCTCTTTGCGAGTTTAAAATGGCGACGATCTGATAAACCATCACCGATAAAAGCACCGTCAAAAGCAATACCGCGCCTACCGTCAGCGCAACGACTACTCTTTTGAATTTACCTTCTTCCACCTGCCGTTCTTCCTTTTTGCCGCAATTATTGCGGTTTTTAACCGATTTTTAATGAAAACGAGCGTTTTTTTGATTTTTCCGCCGATTTTCCTATTAAAAATTCTTATTATATTGTACAACCTTTTAAACAATTTTGCAAGTATAATATTAAAACTTTTTAAGTAGAGAAAAATTCCGAGAAAAACGCCGACGACCATATAAATTCTGAGCGACGGAAAGTTAAAAAAATACGCCGCCGCCTGAAAAATAATAAACGCCGATATAAAGGCGAAAGTATCGGTTATAACGCCCAAGGCTTTTATTTTCAAACCGCTTTTAATCAAATCGGAAAAGGAAAAACAAACGCCGCCGACTGCCCCTATGGCGACGCAGGCGATAAAAACGAAAATCTGCCCTTCGGAAACGAACGTCACTTAAAAAGCCTTTTCATTACGGGTTGTTTTTTCACGCCGTACTTTATTTCCGCAAAATCGCCGTCGGCGGTAAGATTTCCGTTGCTTTTATTGTAAGAAGTTATCTTTATCCCCTGCCCGCTTACGGTTACTTTGTCGCTTCCGACGGTGAGTTTAAGGTAGTTTTCCGAAAACCCGTCTACCGACGTCACTCCCGTCATAGAAAGTCTTTTTCTGCCTTCCAGCATAAGTTTGTCTATCCCTGCCGTTTCCGTCATAATTATCTCCTTTTTTGTTTAAATATATGCCGCGGGAACGCAATTTAAAACAAAATCCGCAAGGTTTCCCTTGCGGAAGTTTTTTATAACTCTTTTTATTCTGCCGATTAGTCGGGCAACTTCTGGTCGCCGAACAAAATCACGTTCTTTTTTCTTAAAAATTCCGAGATTAAAAGATTGAGTACAGCCGGCAATACTATCATCAGAAGTATTATTCCCGTAACGGTTAAAAATGATAGCGGCGTATTGTCGAACAAATCGATTATTCCGACGAGTCCGCTCGTCCCCATTCCGCCGCCCGAATAGCCGCATTTCAACCCGAAAACGCAGGTGGAAAGGGGTCCTAAAATCGCGCTCGAAATAATTTCGGGGAGCATGATAACGGGTTTTTTCATAATGTTCGGAATTTGCAGCATAGAAGTGCCTATTCCTTGGGAAACGAGTCCGCCCCAACCGTTTTCGCGGAAAGAAGCGACGGCAAATCCTACCATATGGCAAGCGCAGCCTACCGTCGCCGCGCCGCCCGCGATAAGCATATAATCGGCGTTATCTCCGCCGGCTTCGATAACCGCTTTACTTACCGTTATCCATATCGCCGCGGAAGAAGTCGGCATGGTGAGAAGAATACCCATAACGACGGAAACTATGATTCCCATAAAGAAAGGAGTAATTCCCGTAGCCATGGCGATTAACGCGCCGAGTTGATTTATAAGCCATATAAAAGGATAAGCAACGTAAACGCCCGCAAACGAAAGCAAAAGCGAACCTAACGGAACCAACAAAATATCGAGTTTGGTTTTGCCGACGTATAACCCGACTATTTCCACGACGAGCATAGTGGCGACGTACGCGCCTATCGGATTACCGGGAGCGCCGAGAGTAATTGCTGTAAAAATCTGTTCGCCCGCCATAAGTTTTTCGGCAAACGCGCCGACCATACCCGCAACCGCCGCCGAAAAAACCAGCAACTTGTTTTTTCCGAGAGCGTAAGCGATTCCTACGCCTATCCCTGCCCCCATAAGCGACTTTGCTATGTTTGCGATAACCGTTAAAGTGTCGCCGAAATAGTTGCCGGAACCTATGATTTTAGTGGCTATCGTGCCGAGAATGGTGCCTGCTATAAGGGTTACGAAAAGCCCTTGCGCCATACCCGAGAACGCGGTAATGAAAAATCTTTTCGGAAGCGTTTTAAAGTACTCTTTTACCTTTTCCATTATAATTTTATCTCCGTAAGTTTATTATCGACCAAATCGCACGAAGTAAGATAATATTTTATGCCGTTTTTAATAAGAAACTTGTCCGCTCTCACGTCTTTTCCGTGAAGATGCCCGTAAATTACCGAATCCACGCCGAATTCTTCGAAAATATCGGTATAAGCCGAACTTTCCCTTCTTACGTTAAAGGGCGGATAATGAATCATGGCGATAATTTTTTCGCCGTTTTCCGCAAGTTTTTTTGCCGAAGAGAGAGATAGTTTCAACCTTTCCGTTTCTCTTTTGTAAAGTTTCATATCCTGTTCGGTAAAGTCGGGCGCGCCCGGCACCGTCCAGCCGCGGGAACCGCAAATCACCACGTCGCCGATTTTTACGCTGTCGTTTTGCAGGGCGTAAACGCTTTCGGGAAGAGAATCTCTCACCTTTCCTATGCCGCTCCACCAGTAATCGTGGTTGCCTTTAATGATAATCTTTTTTCCTTTTAAAGCAGCGAAAGTGGAAATATCTTTTACGGCGTCGTCCATACTCATCGCCCAACTTATATCCCCCGCTATTAAAACGAGATCGTCGTCCGACACTTTGCTTTCCCAGTCGGCGTAAATTTTTTCGAGATACCCCACCCAGTTGCCGCCGAACACGTCCATAGGTTTGTTCGTGTTGGTAGAAATATGTAAATCGCTTATCGCAAATATTTTCATATAACGATTTTAGCACATTTTATTTATTTTTACAAACAAAAAAACGCAAGGATAACTCCTTGCGTAAAAAAACGAATTTTTTTATGCAATAATAAACCCTTGCGAAAAAAAAAGCGTATATTTTATGCAAGAATAATTTCTTGCGAAAAAAACGAATTTTTTATATCGCGTAAAGCGTTTCGCCGCGTTTTTACCGTTCGGGGTACACGGGCAGTTCGAAGAATCCGGCGCAAACTTCCTGAGTGTAGTCCTGACAGGGCGGAATAGCCGTATATCCGTAGGACGGAACGAGAAGTTCGACTTCCATAACGACTTTCATGATAATGGAAGCGCAGCAGTCGATAGTGAACTGGTTAAGCCCCGTATACGTTCCTTGGGTGGAAACGAGCGAAACGACGGCTTCTACCGTGTACGGCATAATGGACGCCGACGGAATGTTTAAAATAACGTCTTTAGTGACGGTTACCGTGGAAGTCGCAACGCCTTCTACCCCGTTTGCGTCTGTGTACGCCACCGAAACGGGAATAATAATATCCGCTTTGACTCTTGCCGCGCGTTCTCTTTCGGGGATAGGCTCTATAATAAGATTACTTATCGTACCTTCGGAAACGGTGCTTTTCGCGCTGATAAAGGTCAACGGATATGTAGGATTGCTCGGCGTTAAGTTGGTTATGTTAAGGACTATATCTGTGAGTTGCGTTTGTTGCATGCACGCGTCGAAAACTTTTTTAGCCTGCAAACAAACCTTCTCGCATAAACCGTTCAACGGGTTGCCGGTAATAGGCCCCGGACATTTATCCGATTGGAAATTACAGAAAAACGACATCTTTTTTCTCCTTTTTATGCTTTTCTATAATAAATATATGCAAGTTCCGCCCCCGAATGATACAGATTCCGACAAAACCCATAAATTTGTATTGCCATTTTATTTTCATAAGTGTATAATACAAGCGTTGAAGCGTTCTACGAACGCTTCGGGACTATCGTCCCCCGCGAATTTTTATCTTAAAAATTCGCACGCTATCTTGAAATTCGGCGCAAAAATGCCTGCAAATGCTATCGCGCTTGCGCATTTTCGCTTGAATTTTACAAATGCAGAGAGTTTGTTTTACAAACGACGCAGAACAACGAACAAACACCCGACGTCACGCAATCCGGAGATAATAAAATGGACGTATTGATTTTTATGGGTCAAAGCAACATGCAAGGCTCTACGGGAGAAAAATGCAACTTTTCCCCCGACGAAAATATATACGAATACAAATATTTAACCGACAAACTCGAACCGTTAACTTCCCCCACGGGCGAAGACATGACGGACAGCGACGGAAACCTTCTTCTTGCCGCCGCCGCGCAGAAAAACGGCTCTATGCTTCCCTATTTTACGAAAGAGTATGCAAAGACACGCGGAAAAACCGTGGCGATTCATTCGGCGAAAGGCAACACTTCCATATCCGAATGGGAAAAGGGAACCGAAAGGTTTGCCGCCGCCGTAAAAAAGAACGTTGCGGGCATAAAAAAAGCCGCCGAAGCGGGCGTTATAAATAAAATTTACGTAATCTGGCTTCAAGGCGAATCGGACGCAATAAAAAACACTTCTCAAAAAGAATACGAAGAGCGGCTTATCGAACTTAAAAACGATTTTAAAAAAGAATTTTACTTCGATAAATTCTGCATTATAAAAACGGGATATTTCGCCGCTTACGCCGACTGGGATAAAAGGTCTTTCGAAGAGAAAAAGAAGTCGGACGAAGCGATTATGGCGGCGCAGGAAGCGGTTACAAATATCGATTCGGACTTCGTTATATTAACCGACGTTACCGCCGAATTGTCGGTAAACCCCGTTTATTTAAACCCCAAAGAATTCGGGCCGCACTATAACAACGCAGGATTAAAGATCATAGGCGAAGCCGCCGCGGAAAAACTTATCGGGATTTCGGAACTTACGGGCGGCAACCGACTTTAACCACGCGTGTAAACGATTAAAAAACGCGCAATAAATAAAAATATAAAAAAATTTATAGTACAAGGAGAAAAAACTATGAATGAATTAAAAAAACAGTTTAAACTCGCAAAATGGGATAGTATTCTTATCTCTGCAATCGTAATCGCCGTCGGCGTTTTGTGTATCGCCATGCCCGACCGTTCGGCAGACGTTTTATGCGTCGTGTTCGGTTGCTCGCTTTTAGCGATAGGCATAACCGTATTCGTTAAATCGGTACTTTACGGCGGACTTTTCACTTCCACCGCGATTGTTTTATCTATATCGCTTACCGTAACCGGTATTTTCTGTCTTGTAAACCCCTACGTTATACAAAGCATTTTAACGGTACTCTTCGGATTGTTCATTCTTCTCGATTCCGCGCAAGGTTTAGCAGACGGTATCGACTGCGCGAGAGCAGGCATTTCCGGTTGGGTTATTTTAGTTATAACTTCCGCCCTTACTATGGTACTCGGAATTATAATTATGTTCTATACGACGTTTGAATCGGTTATGATTATCACGGGAATCGCTCTCATAGTCGAAGGCGTAAGAAGATTGGTTATAACCCTTACGTTCTCGGCAAAAGTAAACAAAGCGAAAAAGCAACTCGGCAAAATGGTAAACGAAATTTACGAAGAACCGCTTAATGACAACGAAGAAAACAAATAACGAACGCGAATCGTTTACAAACTCTTTACTTCAAAAAAACATTTAAAAGAGCGTTTTTACTACTTGGCGAACGTTCGCCGTTACGATTAAACGTCTTTCTTTAATTACAATTACAACAAACCCGCCTGCAAGTTTTATGCTTGCAGGCGGGTTTTTATAAAATAAAATTTTTCCCCTTTATACCTTTACCCCGCTAAAAACCGTTCTCCCGACCCGAAAGGCGTTTCCCCCGGATAAAAAGGCATAAAATACCGCCCCGAGAATTTCGGGGCGGTAGTATCGAAAGGTTTAGTTAAATCTTTCTCTGTTTTTGTTGTAAGTGGTGTGCAGAAGTTCGTGCGCTTTATGAGAGTTGGGTTCGCCAAGGAACTCATTATACAAAGCCTTAATCTGCGGATTGTTATGCGACTGACGAACGGTTTGTCTTTCGTCTTCGCTGTAAAGCGCGTTGGCTCTCTTCGCAACGTAGGTGTCCATAATGTCGTCCGCTTCGTCGGGAAGGAACACTTCTCTTACGTACGGCTGTCCGCCGCCGTTTACGCAACCGCCGGGGCAACCCATAACTTCGATAAAGGTGTAAGGCGATTTGCCCGCTCTTATCTGGTCGAGAAGAACTTTCGCGCCCTTCATACCCGAAGTAACGGCAACTTTAATCTTCTGACCGTTAAGGTCGAATTCCGCTTCTCTGATACTTTCGAAGCCGCGGACTTCCTTAAATACTACGCCTTCGCGTTCTTTACCCGTCAGAACGAAGTAAGCGGTACGAAGCGCCGCTTCCATAACGCCGCCGGTTACGCCGAATATAACGCCCGCGCCCGAATAATCGTGAACGATATCGGTATCGTAATCTTCGTCGGGAAGTTTATTGAATTTGATACCCGAACGTTTGATGAGTTTTGCGAGTTCTCTGGTAGTGAGAACGGCGTCAACGTCGCGATAGCCGTTGCTTTCCATTTCCGGACGGCTCTTTTCGTATTTTTTGCAAGAGCAAGGCATGATGGAAACGACGTACATATCTTCGGGATTTACGCCGACTTTCTGCGCGTAATAATTTTTAAGAATCGCGCCGAACATTTCGTGCGGAGATTTGCAGGAAGAAAGGTGGTCCAACTGATCGGGATAATAATATTCCGCATAGTTGACCCAACCGGGCGAGCAGGAAGTAATCATCGGAAGAGTTCCGCCGTTTTTAATTCTGCTTAAAAGTTCGGTCGCTTCTTCCATAATGGTAAGGTCTGCCGCAAAGTCGGTATCGAAAACCTTTTTGAATCCTAATCTGCGAAGAGCCGCAACCATTTTACCGGTAACGGGAGTGCCGATGGGCATACCGAATTCTTCGCCGAGAGCGGCTCTTACAGCGGGAGCGGTCTGAACCACTACGTATTTGCCCGCTTTCATAGCCGCGTCAACCTTTTCGATTTCCGAAAGTTCCATCAACGCGCCGGTAGGACAAACGTTGATACACTGACCGCACATAATACAGGGCGAATTGATAAAACTTCTGTTTTCGGCAGGAGCAACGATAGTTTTGAATCCCCTGTTTTCGAAACCTAAAATGCCGATTCCGTGCGCGTTTTTGCATCTTTCGATACATCTGCCGCAAAGAACGCATTTGGAAGTGTCTCTTTTAATGGTGGGAGTTAAAGCGTCGAACGTTGCGGGCGTTTTTTCGCCTGCGAACGCGTCTTCTTTCGCGCCGGTGATTTTAGCGACGTGTAAAAGTTCGCATTTGCCGTTTTTGTCGCATTCCTGACAATTACGGTTGTGGTTGGAAAGTAAAAGTTCAACCGAAACTCTTCTTGCCGCGGTAGCCTTGGGCGAAGAAATGGTGATTTCCATACCTTCCGCTACGGGATAAACGCAGGAAGCGACGAGCCCCCTTGCGCCGGTCGCTTCTACGAGACAAACTCTGCAGGAAGCGAGCGAGCATTCGCCGTGATTAAACGCGCAAAGCGAAGGAATTTCGTAACCGCATTGTTTTGCGGCTTCTAAGATAGTTAAACCTTCTTCTACCTGATAAGGTACGCCTTCTATTTTAATGTTGATTTTAGACATTTATATACCCCCTTACTTCTTGGTGATGGCTTTGAACTTACAGGAAGCCATACATAAACCGCACTTAATGCACTTATCGTTATCGATAACTCTCGAAGGCAGTTTATGTCCTTCGGCAACGTAATCGGTTTTAGAGATAGCCGCAACGGGACACTGTCTTTCGCAGAGACCGCAACCGATACATTTATCTTTATCGATATCGTATCTCATAAGTTTTTTGCAGACGTGCGCGGGGCATTTTTTATCGACGATATGCGCGATATATTCTTCTTTGAACGCTTTCAACGTGGAAAGAATGGGGTTAGGAGCAGTCTGACCTAACGCGCACAAAGAGTTGCTCTTTATGTTGTCGGCAAGTTCCTGCAAACTGTCGAGATCTTCCATCGTCGCTTTGCCGTCGGTAATTTTGTTGAGCATTTCGAGCATTCTCTTTGTACCGATACGGCAGGGCGAACATTTACCGCAGGATTCGTCGCAGATGAATTCCATATAGAATTTGGCAACGTCTACCATACAGTTGTCTTCGTCCATAACGATAGCGCCGCCGGAACCCATCATAGACCCTCTTGCAACGAGCGTATCGTAGTCGATAGCGGTGTCGAGATCTTTTTCGGTAAGGCAGCCGCCGGAAGGACCGCCGGTCTGAATAGCCTTGAATTTCTTTCCGTTAGGAATACCGCCGCCGATGTCGTAAATAAGTTCTCTTAAAGTAGTTCCCATAGGAACTTCTACGAGCCCTACGTTATTAACTTTTCCGCCGAGCGCGAAAACTTTGGTACCTTTGGATTTTTCGGTGCCGAGTTTAGCGAATTCTTCGCAGCCTTCTCTTAAAATGTAAGGAATACAAGCGAGCGTTTCGACGTTGTTTACGATGGTCGGTTTCTGCCATAACCCTTTAACTGCGGGGAACGGCGGACGGGGACGCGGCATACCGCGTTTGCCTTCGATAGAATTTAATAAAGCGGTTTCTTCGCCGCAGACGAAAGCGCCCGCGCCGAGTCTGATATGTACTCTGAACGAAAAATCGGTGCCTAAAATGTTGTCGCCGATAAGACCGCATTCTTCCGCTTGTTTAATAGCGATTTTTAATCTGTTTACCGCGATGGGATATTCCGCGCGGACGTAGAAATAACCGTTTTGCGCGCCGATAGCGTAACCCGCTATCATCATACCTTCGATAACAGCCAAGGGGTTGCCTTCGAGAATGGACCTGTCCATAAACGCGCCGGGGTCGCCCTCGTCGCCGTTGCAGACTACGAATTTGTCGCCTGCGGGCTGATTATACGCGAACTGCCATTTTCTGCCGGTGGGGAAACCCGCGCCGCCGCGGCCGCGAATGCCGGAGTTCAATACTTCGTTGATAACGTCCTGTCTGTCCATCTGTAAGGCTCTCGCAAGGCCTTTGAACGCGCCTGCGCCCAACGCTTCTTCTATTTTTTCGGGGTTAATGGAACCGCAACCGTGAAGAGCGATACGAACCTGTTTTTTATAGAAGTTGATTTCGTCCTGCTTGATAACCTTTTTGGAAGTGTTGGGGTCAACGTATAAAAGGTCATCTACGATTTCGCCGCCGATAAGGTCTTTTTCGACTATGGTAGCGACGTCTTCGATGTGTACCATACGATAAAGAGTATCTTCGGGGTAAATTTTAACGAAAGGTCCCTGAGAGCAGAAACCGAAGCAACCTACCTGATTGACGGTAACCTTATCCCCCAGACCTTTTTCTTCGATTAGTTTTTTGAATTCTTCCATAATTTCGGTAGAATGGGAAGAAAGACAGCCGGTACCGCCGCAAAGAACGATATGACGTTTTCCGTCCGCGCCCGTAAATTTGGAATCAAGGCATTTGGAGCATTCGCAAGAAGCCTTGTTTAATTGATCGAAATTCTTAATTTCCATTAGTTTGCTCCTCCTAACGCTTTATATTCGTCGATTATTCCCTTTACCGCGGAAACAGCGACTTTAGGATAAACTTTTCCGTTAATGGAAACCGCGGGGGCAATACCGCACGCGCCGATGCAACGAAGAGCGTCTATCGTGAAAAGACCGTCTTTAGTCGTTTCGCCGGGGTTGATACCGAGAAGTTCGGAAAATTTATCGATAACCTGTTGCGCGCCTTTAACGTAGCACGCCGTTCCGAGACAACATCCGATAACGTACTTTCCTTTGGGTTGCAAAGAAAAGAACGAATAGAAAGTAACGACGCCGTAAATTTCGGCGACGGGAATTCCCGTTCTTTCCGAAACGAGTTCCTGCACTTCGAGCGGTATATATCCGAATTCCTTCTGAATATCGCTCAAAATCATCATAAGCGGAGTATTTTCGTTAACGTATCTGTCAATGATTTCGTCAATCTGTTTTACAGCCGCTTCACTTAAATGAGCCATTATAAGCCCTCCTTTGAATTTTAACCAAAAGATATTATACAAAATACGCGAATATAAGTCAATAACTTTTACGGTTTTTAAACTTTAAAATATTAAAAATCGCTTGTAAATTGCTACCGATTTGGTTGCAATTCGTCGCAGAAATCGGGAACGGAAAGAAAAAATTTCGTCCAGTACCTTAAATAGAAATCCGACAGGAAAGATTAAAACAAAACAAAGACGCGGTTAAAAAACTGCGTCTTCGTTCCGATCGGTTAAAATTCTTTTGCTTAAACTCGTTTAAGCGTTGTTACGATTATAGTATATATCGTATTGACGATAAATAAAAATGCTTAAAAACAATACCCTTATGCTTTTGCCGCAATAACCCCCGACACGATAAAATTCCCACGAACAGGTTATCTGTTCGTGGGCTGCTTTCAGTTTTTTTCGGGGATAATGCCGATGGCTTCTTTAATGGTTTTTTCCATTGCAAGTTTGCCGTAATTATCGACGTCGATTTTGTTTTTTTCTCCGTGAGTAAGGCACCCTGCGCCGCCGATACAACCGCCCACGCACGCCATGCCTTCGATAAAGTTGGCGTCCGTAAGATTTTTAGATTTCTTTAACAAAGCCAGTTTACACTCTTCTATGCCGTTGCAAGCGATAGGTTTCAATTCGAAATCTGTAATGCCGTGTTCTTTCAACGCTTGTTTTACGGCGTCGGTCAGACCGCCGCTTCTCGCGAAAATTCTGCCGTAATAAGAAGCGTTATCGAGAACGTCTTCGCCCAGAACGGATAAATCTATATCTTTGCTGTCGAAAAGCGCCTGTAATTCTTCGAAGGTGATAACCACGTCGACGATTTGTTTTTCTCTTTCCCTTAAAATCTCGGCTTTTTTCGCCGTGCAAGGTCCGATGAATACGATTTTCGCCGTTTTGTCGTTACCCTTGATATATTCGGAAATTTTCGCCATAGGCGATAAGTTGGACGAAATATATTTAACGAGATCGGGATAGTTCTTTTCTATGTAATTAACGAACGCGGGACAACAGGAACTTGTTAAAAATCCTTTTTCGGAAAGTTCTTCGGCTTCGTCGTACGCGACCATATCCGCGCCGAGCGCCGCTTCTACGATAGAATAGAACCCTAACTCTTTAAGTCCTTTTATAACCTGACCTAATTTGGCGTAAGTAAACTGACTCGCAATCGACGGAGCGACTACGGCGTAAACCTTGTATTTGGTGTTGTTTTCGCTCTTTTTAATAATGTCGATAGCGTTTAATATGAACGATTTGTCGGTAATCGCGCCGAACGGGCATTGATAAACGCACGCGCCGCAGGAAATACATTTGCTTTGATCTATAAGAGCGGCTTTCTGTTCGTTCATACTGATCGCCTTTACCTTGCATGCGTTCTGGCAAGGTCTTTTGCTGCCGACGATAGCCGTATACGGGCAAACTCTGGAACACGCGCCGCATTCTTTGCATTTGGATTTGTCTATATGGGCGACGTAATTGTTGTCGATATAAATGGCGCCGAACTTGCACGCGTCGACGCATCTGTGCGCAAGACATCCGCGGCAGGCGTTGGTTACTTCATACCCGCCCACGGGACACTCGTCGCAAGCGATGTCTATTACTTCGATAATATTTTTTTCGTCTACGTTGCCGCCCATGGCGAGTTTGACTCTTTCGGCAAGAATAGCTCTCTCCTTATAAACGCAACAACGCATAGTAGGAGTGTTGCCGGGGACTATCGTTTTAGGAATATCTATAAGATTTTCGTATAACTGATCTTTCCAGGCGAGCCTTGCGACCTCTTTCAATACTTTGTATTTAAGATGCTGAACTTTAGTATCAAATATTTTCATATTTTCTCCGATTAAAAATAACTTACCGTAACTCTTTTGCCCATTTCTCTGAGACATTTGGACAATTCTTCGACGAGATTCATTTTAATGCTGAAATTTATCGGCAAATCGGGGTTCTGGTGCGCGGGATTTATTGCCTTTCCCACGTAAAAGTTTATATCCGTCGCTTCTTCGAACAATAATCTTGCTATTTTGGATGCGCCGTCTTTTCTGTATCCCCATTCTTCGTAAAGGGTGTTGTCTTTCAGATAATCTTTGGCGTATTTAAGCACTCTGTCGATAGTTATGACCCCTTCGGTAACGAGATCCACCCCTTCTATTTCGGCGGTCGGCGGAATATCGGTGTTTTCGTAGTTTAAGGACATCTTTATAGGTTTATTAAGATATTTCGCGCAAATCGTCGAAGTCGTTCCGCCGCAGACGATGTGTTTCCCTTCTTTGGCAAAAAACAGCGAAAGCATACGATTGTCGTCGTCTCTGTTGACAGGCGAACCGAACAAAATGTTCATAGGTTCTCTTCTGATGATTCTTATCACGCAAGCGGTTGCGTCGTCGCCCGGCATACCGCCGTAAAGTTTGAAAACTTCGTCGATTAAAATAGTCGATAACGTTTTGGCGGTAAATCCTACGTGCGAAATCTCGCTCATAAACTCGCCTATGTCTTCGACTTTCCACCCGAAATTGTAACTCTGCCCTATACCCGCGTGCGGGCAACCGTCGCTCATCGCGATAAAAATATCGTTTTCCTGCAAATCGACGTTGGATTCGTATATTTTTTTGTTGCCTATGTTCAATTCTTTTTCGGGATACTTATAAACGGCGTTATCTCTTATTAAAATAACGTGCGGATTGTCGAACTGGATAATCTGCGCCCTTCTGTTATCTATAATATGAATAATGGTAAAGGTCGAATAAGCGACGCCCCTTACGGAACATATAGGCAAAGTCGCCGCGATGGTTTCGACGCAGTCTTCGAGTTCTAACCCTTCCGCCATCATGGTGGAAATAATCTTCGAAGTGAGCGTGGAAAGAATACTCGCTTTAACGCCGCTGCCTAAGCCGTCCGCCAGAACGATTATTTTGTCGCCGTCCTCCGCCTCGACGATATCGACGTGGTCGCCGCAAAGTATCTCGCCTTCGTGATTTATGCTTTTATAGCCGACGTCTACGCAAAAGTTATTCATTCTTAATAGACTCCTTTAACTTGGAAAGGGCGATTTTCGTTTCGGCAGCCGTTTCGCCGAGCAGCGAAGCGATTTCCTGAACGATTCTCATCTGTTTATCGACGACCTTATCCGCCGTTTCCATAGTCTGGCGGCTGATTTCGTCTTTCTTTTCTCTTTCCGTTTCAACGTCGGTAATATCTCTGAAGATACCGAGAATAAGGTGATATTCTCTGTTGTAAACGGTGGTTGCTTCTATGTATCTGTCGTATTCGGCGAGATACATTTTTTTATCTTTTATTCCCCTGCCGGTATTAAGCGTGTCTTTGAATATTTTGGGGTCTATTATTCTGCCTACGGGTTCGCCTAAAATATCCGAAGCCGAACGAAGATTCATCATTTTCTGCGCGGAATTGTTAATCTGCTGAACTTCCAACTCTTCGTTAAGCATTATAAGACCGTTAGGCGTGTTGTCCACTATAGTGTCGGAAAAACTTTCGGCTTTGTCTTTAAGGTAAGGCAAACACATGGAAATTTCCGCTTTCCCCTGATAAATGGCCACGGCTTTTTCGCGACAGGTGTTGTAACCGCAACTGCCGCAGTTAAGTTCGTCCATAACGCAGATTTTGCCCATCTGTTTTAAGATACGTTTGATTTCTTCCTCCGAAGGAATCTGTTTATCTAAAATTATGGGGTCTAATTCTTTTTTAAGTTCTTTGTGAGCGTAATCGTCCACTTCGAAATCTTCTTTGCCCGCGTATCTCGAAACGAGCGCGAAGTCGCGTACAGGCAGTCTGTGGTATTTTTCCATTACGGGGCCGCATATGCAGCCGCCCGCGCAGGAATTCATTTCGATAAAGCACTTATGAATGTTGCCGTTTTCGATGTCCTTTAACGCCGTTATGCAGTTTTCCGTGCCGTCTACGGTGATATACGTATATCCGTCGTTTTTCTCGAGCATGGAATTGATAACGCCGCCGACCGTCGGGAAAATTCTCGTACGGCTCTTTTCCGTCTTATCGAAGTCCTTTTCCAAAACTATTTTCGCCGAATCAAGCCAGTTCGTAAGTTCTTCGAAAGTAAGAACGGCGTCCACGATGCCGGGGTATCTCTGCGCTTCGTCTTTTTTGGAAACGCAAGGTCCTATAAACACCGTTTTGGCGTCCGGGTATCTCTTTTTAATGTCTTTGCAGTGCGCCTGCATAGGCGAAACCACGTCCGCAAGATACTGCAATTCGTTCGGGAAATATTTCTGAATAAGAAGATTTACCGAGTGACAGCAAGAAGAAATGACTATATCCCTTTCTTCTTTTTCGAGCATTCTTTCGTATTCCTGTTTAACGATGGTCGCGCCGACGGCGGTTTCTTCGACGTCGAAAAACCCTAATTGTTTCAAGGCTTTTTTCATCGCGTTGATACCTACGCCGTCATAATTTGCGATAAAGGAAGGCGCAAGCGAAACGATAACTTTATCGCCCGCCATAAGCATAACTTTAACCTTCTCCGTTTCGCTCACTATTTCTTTGGCGTTCTGCGGACAAACGACGAAGCATTGACCGCATAAAATACATTCGTCTTCTAAAATGTGGGCCTGGTTGCCCGAAAATTTAATAGATTTTACGGGACAGTGTCTGATACATTTGTAGCAGTTTTTGCAGTTTGATTTTTTCAGCGCCAGACAAGAACTCATAAGTACACCTCAGGTAAAGATTTAGCACAAGATTTCTCTTGTGCTTTCGTCTTTATAACTTGTTTTTAATTTGTGTTTCGAAGAAAGTTTTTACCGTTTCGGGCGATACCGAGAAGAATTCGCCGTCGACCGTTACGCAAACGCCTTCCTGGCATCTGCCCATGCAGAACGCTCCGGAGAGTTCGACCTTGTCTTCAAGTTTGTTTTCCGAAATCAGATACTGTAATTGTTCAACGACCTGTCTCGACCCTTTAATGTGGCAGGAACTGCCTATACATACCGTTACTTTCATAAATATTTCTCCTTATTCGTATTCTACGACGTTAATCCAGGAATGTAAGAATTCGCGTTCTTTTTCGTTCCCTTTAACGAGTTGACTTGCCGCGACTATCGGCATCCATTTCTGGACGTATTTTTTGTCCGTGCCGGTCTTTTGGCAGAACAAATCGAGATATTTTTTAGCGCCGTTGATGTCGCCGTTAAGCCAGAACAATAAGTACGTTCTCGCGACGTCCGCCGAAGCGTTGCCTTGAGTAACGTGCGACCAGTCGATTATATACGCCTTGTCGTTTTCGTCTATGATAACGTTGGAAGGGTTGAAATCGCCGTGGCAGATTTTTTCGTGCTTGGGCATGGATTCCAGTCTCGTAAGCAAATCGTAACGCGTAGTCGCGTCTAAATCGCACGCCATGATTTTTCTTGCGAATTTATCTCTCTGTCTGTTTAAAAGCGGGCTTTTTTTAGACTGAATGTCGATTTGAATATCGACGATTCTGTTGAGATATTCGTCTTTTTTATCAGGATTTTCCTGCATCAGTTGCGCAACCGTTTTACCTTTGATGTATTCGGAAACGATAGCCCATTTCCCGTCGAAACTTTCAACCGATAAAATCTTCGGAACGTTGATATCCGTTCTTTCGATTCTTGCCTGATTGAGCGCCTCGTTCAATATGTCGTCTTTAGGATAATCTTTGCCGAACAACTTAATACATTTGTCGTTGTCGCGGAAAATAGTTTTATTGTTCCTTACGGCGATAATTTTGTCAAAATTCATCTTAACCATTCCCCCTATTTAATATTCTTTTTCGCTTTGCGATAAGCCTGTTTGAAATTATGAACGTCGTCGACCGTTTCTTCCGTTTCGAGAACGGGATATTCTTTTTCTACGAATTTTTTCCCGTAATACGCGTCGAGATACATCTGTTTGATTTCGCTCATCAACGGATATCTCGGGTTAGCGCCGGTGCATTGATCGTCGAACGCCTGTTCGGTCATCGCGTCGAGTCTGTCAAGGAAGTCTTTTTCATCGGGGACGTAATCTCTGATGGTGGGTTTCATACCTACTTTCGCTTTCAATTTATCGATAGCGTCGATTAAGTTGTCAAGGCTTTCCTGATCGTTTTTGCCTTTAAGACCGAGACTTTCCGCAACCATTGCGTAACGAGCGAGCGTATGCGGATAAGCGTACTGCGGGAAGGTACCCATTTTAGCGGGAGTTTCCTGCGCGTTGAAACGCAATACTTCGTCGATCATAAGCGCGTTTGCAAGACCGTGCGGCAAGTGGTGGAAAGCGCCGAGTTTGTGAGCCATAGAGTGGCATACGCCGAGGAACGCGTTCGCGAAAGCCATACCCGCCATAGTAGCGGCGTTAGCCATTTTTTCTCTTGCTTCGGGGTCGTTGGGACCGTTGTCGTACGCTCTCGGCAAGTATTCGAAGATAACTTTCAAAGCCTGAATTGCAAGGCCGTCGGTATAGTCGGTCGCCATCATGGAAGCGATTGCTTCTAACGCGTGGGTAACCGCGTCGATACCCGAGCAGGAAGTAAGACCTTTCGGAGCATTCATATGGTAGTCGGCGTCGATGATAGCCATTTTAGGCATAAGTTCGTAATCCGCGAGCGGATATTTAACGCCGGTTTTTTCGTCGGTGATAACCGCGAACGGAGTAACTTCGGAACCGGTACCGGCGGAAGTAGGAATAGCGATAAAGTAAGCCTTTTCACCCATCTTCGGGAAGGTATAGATACGTTTTCTGATATCGCAGAATCTCATAGCCATATCCATGAAGTCAACTTCGGGGTGTTCGTACATAACCCACATAATTTTACCCGCGTCCATAGCGGAACCGCCGCCGAGCGCGATAATGGTATCGGGTTTGAAGGCTCTCATCTGAGCGGTACCTTCTTTAGCGCAAGCGAGCGTGGGATCGGGCGCGACGTTGAAGAACGTTTCGTGAACGATACCCATTTCGTCCAACTTGTCGGTGATAGGTTTAGTGTAACCGTTGTTGTACAAGAAACTGTCGGTAACGATGAACGCTCTCTTCTTGCCCATAACGGTTTTTAATTCGTCAAGCGCGACGGGTAAACAACCCTTCTTTAAGTAAACTTTTTCGGGCGCTCTGAACCAAAGCATATTTTCTCTCCTTTCCGCAACGGTTTTGATATTCAATAAATGTTTAACTCCGACGTTTTCGCTGACGGAGTTGCCGCCCCACGAACCGCAACCGAGGGTGAGCGACGGAGTCAACTTGAAGTTGTATAAGTCGCCGATACCGCCCTGAGAAGAAGGAGTGTTGACGAGAACACGGCAAGTTTTCATTCTTTCATAGAAATTGTGTAACTTTTCCTGTTCGGTGATGGTGTTAAGGTAAATAGAAGAAGTGTGACCGTAACCGCCGTCGGCGATAAGTCTTTCGGCTTTACCGAACGCGTCTTCTATATCGGTCGCTCTATACATAGCGAGAACGGGCGACAATTTTTCATGCGCGAATTCTTCGGAGAGTTCTACGCTTTCGACTTCGCCGATTAAAATCTTCGTTCCTTCGGGAACTTTAACGCCTGCGAGCGCCGCGATTTTGAAAGCGGGCTGACCGACGATTTTCGCGTTTAACGCGCCGTTGATGATAATGGTTTTTCTGACCTTTTCGGTTTCTTCGTCGTTTAAGAAGTAGCACCCGCGAGCGGCGAATTCCGCTTTAACGGCGTCGTAAATTTTATCGAGAACGATAACCGATTGCTCGGAAGCGCAAATCATACCGTTGTCGAACGTTTTACTGTGAATAATGGAGTTGACCGCAAGGATAATGTCCGCGGTGTCGTCGATGATTGCGGGAGTGTTGCCCGCGCCGACGCCGAGAGCGGGTTTACCGGAAGAGTAAGCGCTCTTAACCATGCCGGGACCGCCGGTAGCGAGAATAATATCCGCTTCTTTCATTAAAAGGTTGGTCATCTCTAACGAAGGAACGTCTATCCAGCCGATGATGTTTTCGGGCGCGCCCGCTTTAACCGCCGCTTCGAGTACGACTTTCGCCGCCGCGATGGTGGATTTTTTCGCTCTGGGGTGCGGGCTTATGATAATGCCGTTTCTCGTTTTGAGCGAGATAAGCGTTTTAAAAATCGCCGTGGAAGTGGGGTTCGTGGTCGGTATAACCGCCGCAACGAGACCTATAGGTTCCGCGACCTTTTTAATTCCGTATTCTTTGTCTTCTTCTAAAACGCCGCAGGTTTTAGTGTGTCTGTAAGCGTTGTAGATATATTCCGAAGCGAAGTGATTTTTAATGACTTTGTCTTCAACGATGCCCATGCCCGTTTCTTCCACAGCCATTTTCGCGAGCGGAATACGCATTTGGTTTGCAGCGGTAGCCGCCGCGAAGAAAATTTTGTCTACTTGTTCCTGAGTATAAGTAGCGAACTTTCTTTCGGCTTCTTTAACCTGCGCGATTTTTGCTTCGAGCGTTTCAACGCTGTCCACGATACCGTATTCTTTGTTTTCCATTCAGGTAAATCTCCTTCATCTTGTTTTTAAATTCAGATATGCAAGGGAGAGCGCTAAATCTTCCTGCATAACGTTTATGTCGTCATTAGTTTTAAGAATGGTCGGGGCGAAATTCCATATCGCTTTTACCCCGCCGCTTATAAGCGAATCGCAAACCGCCTGAGCGTCGGCTTTCGGAACGGCGATAATGCCTATCGTCACCTTGTTGCTTTCGCAATAGTTTTGTAAATCCGCCACGTCGGAAATTATAATATCGTTTTCCGACCGCCCGATTTTGTTCGGGTCGTTGTCGAACGCCGCCGATATTTTCAACCCGAATTTGTTAAACCCGCCGTAGTTCAATATGGCTTCGCCTATCTTACCTACGCCGACTAAAACGATTCCGGAATTGACGTCTTTAATCGCTTTTTCTATATCTTCGATAAGTTCGGCGGTTTTGTACCCGATTTTAGGTTTGCCCTTATTACACACGGAACTCAGATCTTTTTTAACCTGAACCGAACCGAAAGATAAAGCGTCTGCGATAGCGGACGTGGAAATGGTTTCCCTTTTATCTTTTATTCCGTAAAGAAATTCGAGATACGCAGGGAGCCTTCCCAATGTGGATTTTTTTATTTCACACATATTATTTCCCCTTTCTTTGGTTACATTATACAACGGCAATTTAAATTTAGGAATTGCTTATTTTGCATATAGATATATCAAATATAGATATACCCCTTATCGATATACCCCTAACCCAAAGAGAATTCAATTGTCCGCTTCGCATAATACCACCCAAAACGCTACGGCACACTTGCCCCACCCCGCCGCGGAGCGAATTATTACGAAGAAAAATCGGAAAAATCCGCTCGGTTTGTCGAATTTTGGTGAAAATAAAGCGGATTATAAAATTATAACGCAAAATACGCGCCTATAAAGTCAAAATTTTCTTGTAAAAACTTTTCCTTTGTGTTACAATAAGATAGCCAAACAACCTTAATATTTCAACATAAAAAGTAACCCTTAAGTATATTTTGTCTTTTTTAGGACATACACTCAAAGTCATATTTGTAAAAAATGCGGCTTTTTCTGAGTGTATGTGAATATATCAGGTTGTTTGGCGACAAATCGAAGTCCGCATTTTTACGCGTCGGCTTCGGTCGACGCGCTTTTTATTTTATGGGGACCGTAGCGCCCCCGTAAAGTAACACGCAAAGCAAAAACTTTTACCCTTCTCATATAAATTTTTTTCACCTGCAAAGCGCGTCGGCAAATTTTGTTAAACCGTGGGGGCGCGGTAAATTCTTTTTACCCGTCCGCCGCTTAAATCTAGGGGGTTTGTTTTTACGCAGACCTTGGTCGTCGCCGAACAATTTACGCCGAAACCACGTAAAAAGCCGCTCGTTTTATTCGAGCGGCTTAACCTTTTAAACCATTATATATATGCGCATTTATACGCGCCTTTCTTCTATACCGCCGATAAAACGATATATATGTACATTTATATATATTGTTTTACCCCGTCACACCGAAACGCAAAGTCAAAGACCCCGAAAGAAAATCGGTTTGCCCTATTTTTTCCCGACTAATTCGGCGTAAAGAGAATCGAGCATATCGGCGACGGTTTTTTCGTCGTACTTAGAAAAGGCGTAACTATGGTTGCCTTTGCCGGGGATAAAATCGGTCTTGCCGTCGTCCGCAACGGTAATCGTTCCGTTTTCGGAAACTTCGGCAATATCCAACCCCGAAGCGAGCGCGACGGTGATAGGATCCCAACTCTGCCTTAAAAAGCAGCCGGGGAATTCTTTATAGTTGATTTTATAAAAATGCCTTATGGCAAACCCTGCCAGAGAATTTTCGGGAAGGGTCGCGCCGATTAAAACCTTGCCGCCCACTTCGAACGGAACGAGCGTTACGGGAACGCGTACCTTATTTATAAAGTTCTGCGCCGCCTTGATATCCTGAATAACGTTCCATTCGGGAACGTAAGTAAATTTGCCGTCATAAAGTTCGGGGTGAAGATAAGAAAAATTCCCCGCCATACAGTAAAAGCGTTCTACCTTTTCGGAAATCAGATCGCTACCATTTAGAGGCGAAATATCGTCTCCGTCGCTGTCGATAAGTCGGGAAATCGCCGAAAGCGGGCCTATGCAGGCAAACGTAACCTTTTCTTCCGCCGCGGCGAGTTTTCTGCGCAAAAATCTGACCGTATCTTCCTTGCCGTTTACCCCGTTATACTTTTCGGCGACAGCCGTAGCGTAAACGTTGGCGTTATCGCAAGATATTTTTTCCGAGTGAAAAACGGGAATATCCGTTTTGAATCCGTAATAATCGCATACGGCGGAAGCGCACGCGCTCGCGTTTTCCCTTGCCGTGCCGACAGAAACGCCGTATAACTCTATAACGCCTTTATCGTGTAAAGCAATCCCCGTCATCAGGGCGAGAACGTCGTCAAAATCCACGCCGATGTCTGTATCGATAATAATTTTTTTCATATAGCATACTCCGTAGTCCGAACTAAAATTCGAATAAAATTTGCGCCGAAATTTAAAAGGTAAAAATAAAAACGTTCGCCGACGATTATACGCGCAACGAAAAGGGCGCGCAAAAACCGCAAGCGAACGCAGTTTAAGTTTTGTTAAAAGTTCCGATTAAACGAAATCGCTGTTGTTGAACACGTTATCGTTGGGATTGTCGTAAAAAGCGCTGCTTTGCAGACAATCGACGGATTCGTCCATCTTAACCACCGTAATTTCGGGCGCCGTAAATTGTTTTTTCATATTATTCCACCCCCAAAAGAGATTTTACAACGTTTTTGATAGATTCGGGCGCGTTTTCGTCCGCGAGAACCGCTTCCGCAACGTATTTAATCGTTCTTACGTTCTCGTTCGCCGTAGCGAAAATCTTTAACGTTTGTTCGCCGTTAGTCAACTTGACGTAGCCTTTGCCTTCGAAGGTGAGTTCGATATCGTCGATACCGATTACCACCATATTATAGCATATATAGCCGTCTTCTTCATAATATTTTTCGGCGTCTTTATCAAGTTTTTTGCCGTCGCCCCTGTTGATAAGCATAGAAAGCGCAACGTTTTCTTCCCCGAAAAGGGCTTTCGCCTGTTCGTAATCGGCTTTGTTTACCTTGGCGATAAATCTGAGCCCCGTTGTGTCGGCGGAAACTCTCATGCTCGCGCCGTAACCCATAACCGTTTCGATACCGAACGCCTTAACGAAAGTATCGGCGGTAGCGGCGTAAGTTCCGTTATTTTTGATTCCGCCCTTTTCCGTCCAGCAGACGAACTGTTTATTAGTCATTTCCGCGTCGCTTAAATCGTAAGAAGAAGCGACTTTTTCCACCGTTCTTACACCCTCCACGTCTTTAACGACGGTGTAAGTGGTACGGTAAACTCTTTCTAACTTCGGCGCATACGCCCAGGAGTTTGTCATGGTAACGCCGTTAGTTATGCCTTGCAGAGAATTTTCGTCCGCAAAGGTGAAGAAGAGTTCTCTTTCGCCGAACATATATTCCGCAAAATCGGCTCTGTTGCCGGGGTCTTCTCCGTAAACGTAAATATCGCCGAATTCGAGATTAACCGATAGGTCTGCAATCCAGTCTTTTTGCCAGCAGATACCCAAAGCGTAACTGTCCGCCTGCGGAACGTTAAGCGGTTTACTATCGCTCGTCGGAATAAAACGAATGAGCATATATCCGTTGAAACTTGCGGGAATATCCTGATTCCACGTACCGTCGAAATAGTTATACACCGTTTCGCCGTAAGTTCTGGAAACGGGAGTATAATCTTCGTTAACAAAGTAAACGAGAGTGTTCGCCAAGTTTTTACCGTTAACAAGTAACATAATGCGGGTAAGTACGTCGTTATTGTTTTTAATTCTGAAAGCCAGCGTTTTGCCGATAACTTCTTTGTTTACGGCAGGAACGTTGATTCTTTGTACCGATTCGTAAGAGTCCGGCGTCGCAACGTACTTTACGCCGTCGAATTCGGAAGCGGTATAATTTGTCCCTTTGGTAGTATAGGAAGTTACGTCAAAATTTTCCGTTTTGGTAACTACCCACCAGCCTGCTGTGGTATAACCGGAATCTCCGCTCTTACCCCATTGATTTTGTGATCCTGCAAGCCACACGTCGCCGGCGGTTCTCGTAAAGGTTACTCCTTTATAATTAGCAGAAGCCGCGTCGAGAATTTTAACGAAACCGTTTGCGGTGTTTACGTAAACGTTACCGAAAACGAAGTCGCCCGCCGTTTCTATATTGTTTCTGAGCCTTACGCCGACCTGAACCAGCGTTCTTTCTGCCGTCAACGGGTCGGCAATTTTAATGTTATTTTCGGTATTTATGGGCGTTACCCAGTCGATTATATTATTGAACAATCCCCTGCAGATAAACGCCGAAAGGGGAATTTCCAGATAAGAGTTGCCTATTTCCGTTGCGGAAAAACTTCCCCACCCTTTCTTGCCTATATGTTTCGGCGCGCGGTTCGTATCGGTATAAAGATAACTCGTGGAGGAAATGCTTGCCTTCCCGTTAAATTCGTAGTAGAACCCGTAAGAGTCCACCGCGAAAGGATAAACGTTACCCGTCGTCGATAAAAAGTTAAAATCGAACGTTAAAGAAGTCGCGTCGGATAGAGCCGTTTTTTCCGCAAGATTGAATACCAGGTTGCCGTTCGTCGTCGTATCGGCAGTGCCTTTAGCGGTAAATCTTAACCCCGAACGCGCGGGAGCCGCCGAAACGAAAGTCGTTTCGGTTGCGGAAACGGGCGTAAGCGATATAAAGCCTGCCGAAAAGAAAGCCAAAGCCGCAACCAGAATCACAGCAAGCGTTTTGGTTTTCAGTGTTTTTCTCATTTTCTCTCTCCTTAAAAATTTTCCGATTAAATTTCGGAATATATATTGTTTTTGTAAAAGAACGCGGCGTTTAACGATAAAAACCGCCCCTTTAACGAATACATATTAACATAGAAAATTTTATGATTGTGGCTAATTTTACCGCAAAAACTAAAAAAAAAGCCGTTTTTTTTCACCTTATCCCCCACAAAACAGAAAAACGCGGTTGCAAGTAAATTTGCAACCGCGCAACTATATTAAATTTTTTTATACGTTAATTTTTTCCGCTCCGCCGTTATATTATGCCGCGGCAACCGCTTTCGCCGTATAAAAAGGCAGAAAACCCGACGATTATTCCGCTATATATTCGAGTAACTCTTTCGGGAAACTTACCGTCGTGGTAGCGAAATCGTAGAAGCGGTAAGTTCCGTTGCCTTCTAATCTGTTAAGAATCATTTCGTCGATGCCGCCGTTTTCGTTTAACGCTACTTCCGCCTTGTAAATATTCGTTTCGCACTCGTATTTACCGGTGGTTTCGTTTTTCGTCCAGTCGCAACTGAACACGTCGCCGAAACCTTCTGCGAAATCGGAAATAATCGGGTACCACTGTTCCATATTTTCCGTCCATTTTCCGTCGGCGCCTTTAACGAAAGTTCTGTTTACCCGCGCCGCCATCAACGAAATTACGTATTTTTCTTCGGTTTTGCCGTTAACGACAGTCGACTGATAAACTAAACTGCCGTCGAATTTAACGGTCGATTCAACGCCGTCCACCGTTTTTTCCGCAGAAAAGTTCGCCGAATCCACGTTCATATACATCATAATGCCGTAAAGCGCGAAATCGAGTTTAAGTTCTTCGGGAACTTCGATAGTCGTTTCGTCGTAACCCGTAACGGTAAAAGTACCGTATCCGGTGGTAATAACCGTCTTTTTAACCGAACCGTTTTCGGTAAAAATCTCTACCGAGTCGAGAATGATTTCTTTCTTTTCGATTTCGTAACGATAATCTTCTATGATTTTCTTATAATACGAATAAGAAGAGATATTTTCCGCCTTATAAACGCCCGTTTGTTCGTTAAAGGTAAACGAATCGGCAAAATGCGGTAAGGCTCTCGCGCCGACGGTTTTCGAAAGGAGAGATAAATTCCATTTGTTGCCGTACTCGGTCATATCGAAACCGTTGCCGTTAAACACGTAGGACGGGTAGAACGTATATACTCCCCACTCGCCGTCGCCCGTTTTAGCGTAACTTGCCATGGTGTATTGTCCGTTGCCCACGTTAAGTCCCGAATGATAAGATTTAGTTTCGCCGTTTTCGCCACTTATAACGCCGCTCGAAAAACCGCCGTTAAACTTATATGTTCTGGTTTCTCCGCCGAACGAATCGGACGGTGCGAAAGTAACCGCGCAGTTATCGGCGTTGACCGCTTTATAAAGCAGTACTTTAGTTTTTATATCCTTTTCGCCGTCGCTTTCTTTAACGGTATAATTCACGTTTTCGGGAAGAGTAAATTTCGTTTTCCCGAAATCTTTTATTTCGAAATTCAACGAACAATAAAAACAGCCGTCAACCAAAAATCTGCCGTTTTCGAAACGCAAAGAATCCAACTTTCCGTCGGAAAACTTTACCGTAACTTTCTCTATAACCATGGGATACCATTCGGAGTTAAGTTCCACGTTTTTTATAACGAACTCGCTGTCGGAAAGTTTTTCCGCCGAACGGTAAAGAGTAGAAAGCGCCGCAAGATTAAACCAGTCGAAATAAACGTTTTCGAGCGGGTCGTAATCAGGAGATTCAAAAACGCGTTCTTCGCCGTAATTCAAAAGTTTAACATACTCGTTTTCGCCCGTCAGAAACAGATAAAACCCTTTGTACGTTCCGTCGTAACTCATGCCCGGATTCTGCCCGAAAATACGCAAAAGCGACGGATAGCACCCGTAAGGTCTTACTTTAACGGGAATCGCGCCGATAAAATCTACGTTTTGTTCCTCGCTTTTTGCTTCTTCGATATAAAAGCCGTACTGAACGCTATGCCCTTTCACCGTAAGTTTCGTCTTTTCTTCGGCGATTTCCCCGTTAAATGAGTAATCGGAGTTTATAGCGGCGGTAATAAAAGCGTCTTCCCACTGCTTTTGAGTTACGGATTCCTTTTCGCCGTCGTTTCCGCAACCGGATAAAAGCACGGACGAAAAACAAAGCGCAACAGATAATAAACAGACGATAAACTTTTTCATAATTTTTCCTTTTATAAAACAAATATTTTTAATTTACCGAACCGAAAAGTTCTTATTTAAGGTTTTCGGGGTTTAAGCAAAGCAAATCTTCGGTAACGAATCTGCCGTCTTTTCTTATCAATTCGTCGTCGAACCAGATTTCGCCGCCGCCGTATTCGGGGGTCTGAATAAGCACTAAATCCCAGTGAACGGCGGAAATATTACCGTTGTTGCAGACTTCGTAGCAGCACCCGGGCGTAAAGTGAATAGAACCCGATATCTTTTCGTCGAACAAAATATCCCCCATAGGGCTTACTATAAAGGGGTTTACGCCGATAGCGAATTCGCCCACGTATCTCGAACCTTCGTCGGTATCGAAAATCGCGTTGGCTTTCGCCGAATCGTTGGCGGTCGCTTCGACGATTTTGCCGTCCTTAAAGGTAAGGCGGACGTTTTCGAACTTGAACCCGTTCTGAATAGACGGCGCGTTGTAAGAGATAACGCCGTTTACCGAATTTTTAACGGGCGCGGAATATACTTCCCCGTCGGGGATATTATGACCGCCCGCGCACTTTTTGCTGCCAAGACCTTTAATGGAGAAAGAAATATCGGTGTCTTTGCCGGTAACTCTTACCCTGTCGGCTTTATCCATACGGGCTTTCAAAGCGTCCATAGCCTTGTTCATTTTGGAGTAATCGAGATTGCATACGTTAAAGAAGAAGTTTTCGAACGCGTCGGAACTCATACCCGCCTGCTGCGCCATACCTTCGTTGGGGTAGCGTAAAATAACCCATTTGGTTTTTTTGACGCGGAGTTCGCTGTGAACGGGGTGCGAATAAACGGAACTTTCGATTTTAAGTTTGTCTTCGGGAACATCGGAAAGTTCGTTGCCGTTGTTGCCGCCGCGTATACCTATGTAAGCGTCCATTTCCGCCATTCTCGCGCCGTCGTATTTTGCGCGGAGCGCGGCAAGTTCTTCCGTTTCGCCGAGAAGGAGTTGTCTTGTAACTCTGTTGTCGTAAATTTCCACGAAAGGAAGACCGCCGACCGCGTAGACTTCTTTAATTATTTCGTTGATAAGGGGGTAATCCACGCCCTTCGCTTCAATGAGAATTTTTTCGCCTTTTTGTAAATCGCACGAATAGCGAACGAGATTTTTAGCAAGTTTTTTGATTCTTTCGTCAACCATAATAACCACCCGAGATATTTTTTTATTAGATTATACAACGAAACGGAGTTTTTATAAAGTATTTTCGGATAAAATAAAAAAAATAATTGCTAAAACGGGAAAAAGCGGTTATAATGAAAACGGTCGGAAAAGAACGGCTTTAATCTTTAAGCCGAACGTATACGCCGACCGCCGAAGAAAGAAAAATTATAACGGAGGAATGAATAATGCCATTAGTAAACTCTAAAAAGATGTTCGAACAGGCTTACAAGAACGGCTATGCTATAGGCGCTTTTAACGTCAATAACATGGAAATCGTACAAGGTATCACCGAAGCCTGCAAAGAAGAAAAAGCGCCCGTAATTTTACAGGTAAGTAAGGGCGCGAGAGCGTACGCAAATCATACGTATCTCGTAAAACTCGTAGAAGCGGCGGTAAAGGAATGCCCCGATATTCCTATCGTACTTCACTTGGACCACGGTCCCGACTTCGAAACGTGCAAAGCGTGTATCGACGGCGGCTTTACGTCGGTTATGATCGACGGTTCTTCTCTTCCCTATGAAGAAAACATAGCGGTAACGAGAAAAGTCGTAGAATACGCGCATAATCACGTACCCTACGTAACGGTAGAAGGCGAACTCGGAACCTTAGCGGGTATCGAAGACGACGTAAAAGTAGAACACGGCGCGGAATCTTATACCAGACCCGAAGAAGTTATCGACTTCGTTACGAGAACGGGCGTAGATTCGCTTGCAATCGCAATCGGAACCAGCCACGGCGCGTACAAATTCAAACCCGAACAATGCACGAGAAATAAAGACGGCGTGTTAGTACCCCCGCCCCTTCGTTTCGATATATTAGAAGAAGTTTCCAAAAAACTCCCGGGATTCCCGATAGTATTGCACGGTTCTTCTTCGGTACCGCAGGAATACGTTAAGATGGTAAACGAAAACGGCGGCAAAATGCCCGACGCGGTAGGCGTACCCGAAGAACAACTTCGCGAAGCGTCCAAACTTTCCGTTTGCAAAATCAATATCGACTCCGATTTAAGACTTGCAATGACCGGAACCATCAGAAAATTCTTCAACGATCATCCCGAAAAGTTCGATCCGAGAGAATATCTTAAACCCGCAAGAGCGAACATCAAAGAACTCGTTCGTCACAAACTTAAAGACGTTTTAGGTTGCGCGGGCAAAGCGGAAGAATGCTTATAATTTCTTAAAACTTAAAACCCGAAACGGCGGTTGCTTTTCGCAACCGCCGTTTTTATTATGCGGCGCGCCCATGACAAAAACGCGACCGCCCTTATACGAAACTTTTTTATTAACCACTTCTTCAATTTTTTCGGATAAAATTTTTCGATAACAGATAATACCCTGTTCCCTTTTTCGTTCCGCCGAAAATTGCTTTTTTCACCGTTTTTTCGTTTTTTTTCTTTAAATTACCGCCGATTTACGCTTTTTGACGGGCGACAACGCCTTTTTTGGATTTTCTTTTGTTAATAAAAGACTTAACCGCCCCGAAACATTTTTCTTTAAGTTTTTTCCCGTCCACGATTCCGAACGCTAAAAATAATCCGAGTAAAAACGCCACGCAAACGAAACTGCAGATAAAGAGCGTTAAAAAGCATCCGAGCGCCGCTCCTATAAGTTTTTTGAGAAGATACCCCGAAAGAACGGACGGAACGGTAAACAACACCGCCGAAACGGAAAAAGAAAGATAGCGCGGTTTTTGTTTGCAACTTTTGTTAATCAGAATAAGATTAAGTAACGTCGTAATGCCGTAAACGAAACTAAAACCTACAAGCAGGGCGTAAATTCCGATATATAAAGGCAAAAACCAGACGGAAAGGAACATAAACGCCGCGCTTATAACGAAAAATACGAGAGTGCGGTTTTCCATACCCATAGAGTTAAGCATGCTCGTGGTAATGTTGGAAAGGCTCATAAAAAGCATAAGGTAAGCGGAAGCGGTTAAATATTTTCCGCACTCGGGACTGTCGAAAACGATAATACCTATTTCGTTGCCGCAAACGAAGAATACGGGAATAAAAAAACAAGCGACGGTAACGGTGATTTTCAACGCCTTTTCTATATCCCTTTTTAGATAGAACTGATTGCCGCCGTAATAGTTTTCGGACAGTTCGGGAATAAGCACCAGCGTAAAAGAACCTATAAGAGTGGTAGGAATAAACAAAAGCGGAATAGCCTGCCCCGCCGCCGCGCCGAAGAAACTCATCGCTTCGGAAGAAGTATACCCTGCCGCGACCAACCTTAACGGCAGAATGACGGATACGAGCGCCACACCGACGGAATTCGCGGTGCGCATGGCGGTAACGGGAGCGGCGGAACGGATAAGCGGCGTAAATTCGGAAAACGGATTTTTAAGTTTGCCTTTTTTTATAAAGAACACCGCCGAAGCCGCAGAAAACGAGAACACGTAAGAAACGAGTACCGCGACCGCCGCCCTTTCCGCGCCTTGATAAGCGTCGGTAGAAAAGGAAATAAGAACTATGCCCGTTATAATCATGCAGATTTCTTCGAGCAATTCTATAATGCTGTAAGTCAGAAAATCCTTGTTACCCCAGAACACGCCGCGAAGAACGGAATAAACGGAAGTAAAAATAAGTCCGGGGAGAACGATAAGGAAAACGTTCATAACCCTTTCGTCGGTAAAAAGAAATCCCAACCGATTTCTGAACAATAAAAACGCGACGGAAATTATAGCGGCAAGCCCCACGCTTACGGAAATTCCCGCGGTAATAACCTTATCGACGCGGGATTTTTGTCCTTCCGCTCTGTATTTCGTCATAAGACGGGAAACGGTAACGGGAGTTCCCGAACAGGAAGCCGTATAAAAGAGCGAGAAAACGGAAAGGGCGACCTGATAAAGACCGATGCCTTCCGTGCCGATAGTTCTCGACATAAAAATTCTGTATAAAAACCCTAAAAACTTTTCGCTTACGGAAAACACCGTAACCACGGCAACCGTTTTAAAAAAACCTCTCACGCAACCACCCCGCAGATAATTCATTTTTATTCTATTCGGGAAGAAAAGCAAATATAATAACGGTATGGAAAAGTTTTTTTACAGAACGGAAAAAGGCGATACGCTTGCGCATATATGCGACAGATTCGGTGTATCGCCCTTTTCGGTAATAAAATTGAATAATCTTCGGCGCGAACCCGAAGAAGGTGATTTAATGCTTATACAAAAAATAAGCGGAAGAAGGTATAAAGTAAAGCCGTTCGACAGCGTAAAAGGAATATCGGAAAAAACGCATACGCCGGAAGAAAAGATATTGTCGCAACTAAACGGCGGATACCTTTTCGTCGGGTTAACGTTGTATCTTTAATAACGCTTGTATTATCCGAAAGCGGCTTAACGGAACGACAAAAAGAAATATCGAAAAGAGCGAACTCAAAAAATCAGAACGCTTCGGCGATAAATTTCTCTTTGGAAATTTCTTCGATTCCTTCGCCCGTCATCGGAGATTTCAGGTTGAAATAAGCGTTTTCTTTTTTGTAATAATACCGCTTGTTTTTTAACGCTTCGTCGATTGCCTTTTGCTTTTCCGTATAAGCGTCGTATTCTTCTTTCGTAATTTGCCTTACCCCGTCGTAAGAAATTGCTTCGTCGGTAGCGAAACGGAAAACTTTTCCGTCAATCTCTTTTTCGTAATAGTACATAAACCTTCCCCTTATAACTGAATAACGGTGTCGCCGAAAACCGCGTCGCCGATCTCCGCGCCGCACGTCATTTCTCTTTCGGGTTGCGCAGCGCCGTCGAAGTCCTCGAACAGTAACGCTTTAACGGTTAACCCGTAAATTTCGTCCGTGTAATCCGCGACAAGGTTATAAACCATCATCGCCCCGGTTGTAAAACTATCGTTGCCCGGAGTAAGAGCGATACAAGGAAGAACGACTTTATCGTTACCGTTCGAAATCTCTTCGCAGAGCGAATTAAAAGTATATTCCGTAGCCGAAGACGAAATAACGTTCAGTTTGAGCGTGAAAACTTTGGTTGTATCTCCGCCTGTAATACAAGGAACGGAAACGTTGTGTTTGTAAAAAACGGCTCCTCCGTTAAGTTTGGATTTTACGCCGTCGGACAAGTCGTCTTCGGTAAGTTTGCCGTCAACGTGTATTTCCGTGCCTACGGGAATAGTTGATTTATTCAACGCGTTGAAAGTCGATTCTGCATACCAGCGCGTTTGTTTTTTGTCGATTGTAGCCATAATAACTCCTTAAAGTAATTTATTTTGTGTTTTAATCGTCGTTTTGTAACTTGATACCGGGTCTCCCGAAGCGGAAGTTTTCAATAAAGTCTTATACCCCGAAACGAAACATTTTTCGGCGTGAGGGTATAAATTATCGGGAAACTTTTGTCTGAATTCCGTAAGCGTCGTGGGTTCGTTGCCCGCCCCGTACATTTCCGTAAGGTCAAAAAGTTGCGGATAAGCAGTAACGTTAACCTCGTCTGTACTATCCGTCTTAATAAAAAACCTTATATCTGTATCGGTTTCAGTAGCAGTATAAAACGGACTTCTTATGAAGTCGCCGTAAATAGACGATCCATCGGACTTAAAAAAACACATATAGAAAGTATCCGTACCCGTCGTACCTAAATATTTATGTCCTTTTTTAATATCTGCGACGCATATCTCCAGTTGAGCGTTCCCGGTTTTTGTTCCGGTCATTGTAAAACTACCGTCTCCGTTATTCGTAAAAGTTATTCCTGCAAATATTCTCGTTGCAGGATATTTACTTTTATCAAGCAACTGACAAAAGTTGCTTACTTTTTTGAACGTCTTGTAAAACATTTTTGTCTACCCCTGCAACGCGTCGTCAACGAAAACTGTAAACGCGATATTTTTCATTTCGGAAGAAATAACGCCGGCTTTCGTATCCGAAACGACGGGAATATTTACCGCCTTAGAGGAAACGGTAAGCGCTTCGCCGTTTACTTTAACCGTTTCTATTCCGTTTGAAGACGAACTGCCGCTTTGCGGAACTGAATAAACCACTCCGTCGACTTTGATTTTGGATAAAGTTTTCGTAGCGGAAGCGGACGGGTTCGCTTCGACTTCCGTTTCCGTGCTCCCTTGCGGTACTTTGTACTTGGTTCCTCCGACTTTTATCGCCGTTAAATTTGCTTCGCTGCCCGAAAGGGTCGGGTTCGCTTCAACTTCCGTTCCCGTACCCCCTTGCGGCACTTTGTACTTTGTTCCGCCGACTTTTATCGCAGTTAAGTCTGCTTCGCTGCCCGTAAGCGCAGGGTTCGCTTCAACTTCCGTTCCCGTACCGCCCTGCGGCACTTTGTACTTGGTTCCCCCGACTTTTATCGCAGTTAAATCTGCTTCGCTGCCCGAAAGGGTCGGGTTCGCTTCCACTTCCGTTCCCGTACCGCCCTGCGGCACTTTGTATTTCGTTCCCCCGACTTCCAACGCGGATAAATCGGCTTCGCTGCCCGTAAGCGCAGGGTTAGCCTTAACCCTTGCGTTTATCGCCGAAGTAACGGCGGCTTGGCTCATCACCTTGCTCGAAGAATTTCCCGTCGCAGCGGCAATATCCGTTTTGGCAATTTTTTCCGAATATAAGGCGTCCGCCTGAGTTTTGGTATAAACGTTGTCGAGTTTCGCGTTTATCTCGCTGATTTTATCGGCAACGTCGCCTATGCCTTCCACGTAATCGGGCGTGGACGGAACAACGCCCTGTTCCACGGTAAAAGAGTTAGTCGCCGAAGCGAGCGTTGCGCCGTCGCCGTCGCGAACGAAGAACTGAACGCGCACCGTACCGAATTTTTGCGTAATAGCGGCGGGAACGGCTAAGCGCCACACGTTATAAGCGTTTCCGTCGTCGTCCACGCAATGAGAAATACCCGATTCGGTAAGAAGAGTCATCGCGTACTCTTGAGTTGCGGAAGCGTCCGGCAGTCCGAAACAAACGGAAACGGCGTTAGCGCTTGCCGTAGGACAAACGAAGAAAAGGGTGTTTGCTTTTGCCGACCCCTGAAAGACCCTTTCAACGTCGGAAAAGAGCGGAACGCCCGCGCCTGTAAAATAAAAAATCATATAAAAGATTAACCTCCTTTTTTACCGTCATTAAAACACCGAATTTTTAAAAATCAATACTTTTGTGACAACTTTTTTTGAAAAAAGCAAAAAATAAGAGTAATTAAAAATAATTCAACCGTTGACAGAGAAGAAAAGGTATCATATAATTAAAAAAAAGAAATAAGGAGAATCCGTAGATGGAAGAACGTATAAAAAAATACGTCGATTACGTTTTCGACGGCGCTCCGGATAACGACAGAACGAAAAGAACGAAAGAAATGGTCGTTTCGGAGATAACGGAAAAATACGATAAAGGAATTTCGGAAGGCAAAACGGAAGAAAAGGCTTATGCCGACGCTCTGGCTGAAACGGGCGATTTAAGAAAACTCGTAGATTACGCCAAAGGCGAAAAATCGGAACCCGCCCCTAAAAAAAGAAAAAGCGACGATGCGGTCACGAAAAAAGAAAGTATACGCCTTGCGATTGCGAGTTATATAATCTGGCCGATAGCAGTGTGTATACATTTACTCGAAGGGTGTTTTTATCCGAAATCATGGTCTTGGGGATGGGCGATATACCTTCTTGCTACGGCGATATACTGCTTTATAATCTTTTTAACGGTAAAAAGCAATTATAAAAGAAGAGAAAGCGCGTTGGCGGGCGCAATCTGGATGCTTGCCGCCTTCGTATACTTTGCGATAAGTTTTTATACGGGCAAATGGAATATAACCTGGTGCGTGTTCGTAGTAGCGGTACCTTTAACCGCGGCTGTAAAAACCGGATACTTAAAGTACCGTAAATCGGAAGAAACCGAAGACGACTCCGACGAAAAATAAAACTCGGTCATTTCGAACCGCTAAAAAACGGCATAAAGAACCAAATCGCCGCGCGTTTTTGCGCTAAAAAACCACCCGAAATTAAAAATTCGGTTAAAAAGTATGCGCATATATCGAAAAATATAGTAACGTTTATTACGTATTCGCATATGTGAAGGGTTTCCCTATACCGTAACCATTCGACTATGTTTGATTTTATATTACCTTTTGATTTATTCATAGCAAGAATAACCGACGGTTTGCGCGCGTCCTGCGGCGTAATATTAACCCCTTTGCTGAAAATAATTACCGTAAGCGGAAATATGGGAGCGATTTTCGTGTTTTGCGGATTACTTATGCTATGTTTCAAAAAAACGAGAATGCTCGGCGTTGCGACTCTTGTCGCGCTCGCCTTCGGGTATCTCTTCACGAACGTAATATTAAAAAACGTAATCGCCCGCGAACGCCCGTTTATAGATAATTCCACGGAATTTTATACTTTCTGGCAAGCGGCGGGTTCTTTAATCGAAAGCGGCTATTCCTTTCCGTCCGGGCATACCACCGCGGCAACCGCGTTCGCGGTTTTGCTGTTTATACGTAAAAACAAACGGTATTCGTGGTTATTTTTGCTGATTCCCGTAATTATGGGATACACCCGAATATATTTCGTAGTGCATTACGCTTCTGACGTGTCCGGCGGATTTATCGTCGGAAGCATTGCGGCGATTCTTTCGCATTTTATAGTTAATGCGCTGCATAAAAAGGCAAAAGAGCGAAACCTCTGACTTTTTATTTTTCGGGCGTTAGAAAAAAGTTAAAAACGATACCGCTTACCCTATTCGCAGTTAAAAAGTCAAAAAATAAACCATAGTAAGATTTCTTTTATCTGAAGATTTTTATTCCCACCGCTTTTAGCGGTGGTTTTTTGCTAAAGGCTACAAAACACAAAAGCGGAAGGCGCGCATAATCCTGCGCCCTTCCGCTTTATTTTTTGGTTTTCCATTCTCTTTGCCGAATAATTTTTTTTGTTATATTTAAGATATAAGTTGATTTTTGAAAACCAATATAATATAATGAAAATCAAGATGAAAAAAATGAAACTTATCGAAAATCAAGGAGAAAATGCAATGAAAAGATTTGAGAACAAGGTAGTTGTAGTAACGGGCGCAGGCGGCGGCATAGGGTCGGACACGGCGATTTCGTTCGCAGCCGAAGGCGCAAAGGTCGCGGTGGTCGATTTCAACGGTGAAACCGCAAACGAAACGGTAAAGAAAATAACCGAAAACGGCGGTGAAGCAAAGGCTTACGTTTGCGACGTTACCGATTTTAACGCGGTTGAAAAATGCGTAAACGATATAGTCGCAGATTTCGGCAGCGTAGACGTGTTAGCGAATATTGCCGGCGGAAGCGCGAGAAAAGACAGAGCCCTTTCGTACGAACAATCGCCTGAAGTTTTCGACAGAATTATCAAGGTCAATCTTTACGGCAGTTATTATTTCGCCCGCCAGTGCGCAAGAGTTATGATAGAAAAAGGCAAGGGCGGCAAGATAGTCAACACGACTTCGGTCGTGGGGCTGAACGGACACGTTATGCACACCGAATACGGCGCGTCGAAAGGCGGAGTTTTGAGCATGACCAAATCCATGGCGAAAGAACTCGGCAAGTTCGGAGTGAACGTAAACGCTGTTTGCCCCGGTATGATTCCCACGGCGAACGCGACGGGCGGCGACCTTTCGTATTCTAACTATTTGCGTATGACCCCATCTCCGCACGACATCACGACGGCGGTTATGTTCCTTGCCTCAAACGACGCGCGTTTTATCACCGGACACAATCTTGTAGTCGATGGCGGCAGATGCCTTGCAACTCGCGGTACCGAACCGAAAGACTGATTTAATTGACAACGAATCGGTAAACGGAGCCGTTGCGGCTTTTGCGGGTTACGGCATAAACGACTGCAAAACCCTTAAAAAACTAAAATAAAACCACAAAAGCGGAAGGCACGCATAATCCTGCGCCCCTTCCGCTTTATTTTTTTAATTTCCCATTCCCTTTGCCGAATAAATTAACGCCTATTATTTCCCGTAAAAATTCATTTCTTCGTATTCGTCTTTTTCAACGTCGTATGATACGATTTTTTCTTCAGAGTCGACTTTATAACAAATCATTGCCGAAGAAATCTCGAACGCGTCGATAAACTTTTTCACGCTTTCGCTTTTCCACTTGAATTCAACGGTATCCGTACCGTCCGTTGACGACAGATACAAGACCCCCATGCCGGAAGTGAGCGTCGAAACCCCGTTAAAAGACAACATACTGAAACTGTTGTCAATATATAAATTCAGATTCCGCAAAATAGTCGTTGCCTGTTCTTCCGTAAAGTGAACGTCTTTTTTATTTACGCATTTTTTAGCGAACTCGATAAATTCGTCTTCGGGAAAAGCTGCTTTCTTTTTAAATGACAACATTAACGACGTAACCCTGTACCCTCTCCAGTTAACTATTTCGGCGTGAGTACAGTACCCTTTTCCCTGAACGTAACCGTCATCAACGAATTCAAAGTCGCTGAACATGGGGTGACTTTCTCCGCAAGAACAAAACGCAAATACGGATATGACCGCAAGCAACGCGCATACGATCGCTTTTAATCTTTTCATTTTTAACTTTCTCCTATTATTTTCTTAATTTTAATAATATCTCACTATCGCCAAAAAGTCAATACAAATACTTAAAATCACGTTGCGCTGCGTAATTTTTGCCGCGTATTTCCGAAAACTGCCCGCGTTCAGTTTTCCGCTCTACAAATCTCAACTACCCCGAACGCAAGGCAGTTTTCCGTAACGAAAATATTTCCCGTAACCGCCGATACGAGAACGGCTTTTGGTTTCCCCTGCTCGCCCCCGTAACTCGGCGTTACCCGAGCGTAACGAAATTTTAACGAAAAACGCCGCCCTTATTAAAGGCGGCGTTTCAAATTTTAAGTTAAATTATTTATTTTTCTTTCTCTTCTTTTCGAGAGCGGCAGCGGCTTTCGCTTCTTCTTCCTGACGTTTCTTTTCCGCTTCTTCCGCTTTAGCCTTTTCTTCGGCTACGCGTTTAGCCTGTAATTCTTCGATGTAAGCCTTGTCTTCTTCGTTACGAGCCAAAAGGGTGATTTCGGTAGCCTTATCGAAGATGTGAGAGTGTTCGATATCCAAAGCGACTTTAACGTTATCGCCCGCTTTGGTGGTAGAACGCGAGTCGACTTTCGCGGTAAGGTTGGAAAGGTCGTCCGCAATACTCTTAATCTGACCGTCTTCGGTTTCGTCGATTTCCGAACGGGTTTTGCAGTAAAGCAAAGTTTCGGGTCCTAACGCTTCTACGACGTCAACTTTAACTTCGATTACGGGGAACTTGCCTTCGGTAACCGATCTTTCGTCGTCGTGAATATCTTCGGGACGGATACCGAAAATAATTTCTTTACCCGTGTTGAGATACTGGTCGAGATTGCAGATAAGGTTTACTTTATCCTTGGGGAAAAGCACTTTTTCAAGACCGAACTGAATGTAAACTTCTTTTTTGTTGCCGACGAGCGTGCCGGTAAAGAAGTTCATCTGGGGCGTTCCGATGAATCCCGCAACGAACTGGTTGATAGGATAATCGTAAAGATTGATAGGAGTATCTACCTGTTGCATAAAGCCGTCTTTCATAACGACGATTCTGGTACCCATGGTCATTGCTTCGATCTGGTCGTGGGTAACGTAAATAAAGGTAGTGTTTAATCTGTTGTGGAGTTTGGTGATTTCCGTTCTCATCTGAGTACGGAGTTTAGCGTCCAAGTTGGACAAAGGTTCGTCGAGCAAGAAAACTTTCGGTTCACGAACGATAGCGCGCCCTAACGCGACACGTTGTCTTTGACCGCCGGATAAAGCCTTCGGCTTTCTGGAAAGGTACATTTCGATACCGAGAATTCTCGCGGCTTCTTTTACCCTCTGATCGATTTGTTCTTTGGGCATTTTGCGAAGTTTAAGACCGAACGCCATGTTGTCGTAAACGGTCATGTGGGGATAAAGAGCGTAGTTCTGGAAAACCATCGCTATATCTCTGTCTTTCGGAGCGACGTTGTTGACGAGATTGCCGTCGATATAAAGTTCGCCGCTTGAAATTTCTTCAAGCCCCGCGATCATACGAAGAGTGGTGGATTTACCGCAGCCGGAAGGTCCGACGAAAACGATAAATTCTTTATCTTCGATATCGAGGTTAAAGTCGGTAACGGCGGTAACGCCGGAATCGTAAACTTTATAGATGTTTTTAAGTTTTAAACTTGCCATAATTTCCTCCTGATCGTACTCGTACGAATATTAACATAAGTATTGTATATTATTACGCGTTTTTATGCAATGGACAATTCTTATAAAGATTTACCCGAAAAATATAAAATATGCACAAAAAGCCGTGTCGGGTTAAAGAAAAACTCAATCGAGTTCGTCCAGCGAGAGATCGAAAGCGGCGGCGAAATTTTTAAAGAAGTATTCGAGCGGCGGATATTTAGCCTTTTTAAGTTCGTTGCCTATGCTGTTTTTCGCCTTTTTGAATTCGGAGTTCCCCGCTTTCACTTCTTCCACGCATTTAAGATACGCGGCGAGCCTGTCGGCGTATTTAACGACTTTATATTCTTTGGAATCGGTGTCGGGCAGAATAAAAGGTTCGTACTCACCTTTAAGTTCTTCGGGAAGCATAGCGAGAATTTTTTCGCACGCCTTAAACTCTAAATCTTTATAAGCCGTTTTTATTTCGGGATTGAAATATTTTATAGGAGTGGGAAGGTCGCCCGTGATGACTTCGCCCACTTCGTGATACTGAGCGATAAGAACGGTTTTTCCCACGTCGAGATTGCCCCCGTAAATATTGTTGTCTATCACCGCCAGAATATGCGCAAGCGACACGACTTCTTCTGTGTGTTCCATAATGTTCTCTTCTCTTACCGAACGCATCAAAGACCATCTTTTAATGTATTTCATTCTGAAAAGGTAGGCGAAAAAGTTAGACATGTTTTTGTTTCTCCTTTAGGTGCCGCCGCAGAAAAATAAAACCTGCGTCGTAAAAATTATTGTATCATAACTTTTTGCTTGACGCAAGATTTTTTCGGGTGTAATATATATGTACAAATATTAAATATATTCGCTATGGGTGCCGAAAGGCTGAGATTATACCGTTCGAATCCGACAAGGTAATGCTTGAAGGAAAATGCGATTAAACTTAGGCGCCTTTTAACGGGCGTTTTTTTATTAGCGAATAGAAGGAGTTTTTATGTTATTCAATTTACTTGACGGCGACAATCCCGTCTGGTATCCGATTAAATTCGATACCGTGACGGACATTATCCGTTCCGTTGCAACGTGGCTGACGCTTGCTCTGATACTTACGTTTATCATAACGTATATAGTATTAGCCGCAAGAAAGGCGTCGAAGAAACGCTTTTTAAGAGTGTCGCTGATTACGGCAATCGCTTATTCGGCGGCTATAATCTTAATGTCCTTGATTCTCTTCTTTATAGAAGAAGAACTCGTCGCCATCGTCTTTTACCCGTTAGCCGGCTTGATTCTGGCGGTAGCCGTAAGCGCGCTCTTATTGATTTGTAAACGCAATACTGCAACGAAAATAATAAGCGCGTGCTTAATCGGCGCGGCGCTCGTTGCGACTTTCGTCTGCCTTGCCATACATTTTGCGAGCGGAGACGCGGCGGAAAGAAACTGGCTTACAAACGATCAGGTCAATTCCATAGCCCTTTATTTCTTTGCCGTTTTAGCAATCGCCATTTTAATCGCTCTGGCGTTTATACTCGGTAAAAACGATAAATCGGGTTTGACTACGAAATCCATTTCCTACGGCGCGATATGTATCGCGATGAGTTTCGCCCTTTCTTATTTAAGAATAGTAAAAATGCCGCAAGGCGGTTCTATTACCGTCGCTTCGTTATTGCCGCTTATGATATATTCTTATATATTCGGCACTAAAAAGGGCGTTTTGGCGGGACTTATTTACGGCGTTTTGCAAGCGGTTCAGGATCCTTATATATTACACCCCGCGCAATTTATACTCGATTATCCCGCGGCATTTGCCTGCATCGGTCTTACGGGAATATTTGCCACCTGCAAAAAATTGGAACACGCTCCGCAAATCAAATTCGCTTTAGGCGCAATCGTAGCAGGACTAGGTCGTTTCGTTATGGCGTTTTTATCGGGAATATTCGCTTTCGGCGCTTTCGCACCGGCAGGCACGCCCGTGGTTATATACAGTCTTACCTATCAGTCCGTATATCTTTTCCCCGACTTAGCGATTTGTATAGTATTAGGAATAATTTTGTTCTCGTCGAAAAGTTTTTGCGGCGTCGTAAACAGATTACAAACGTCAACTCAAAATCAAACCGCTGCCGACGAAACGACTTCCGTCAAGTAATTTATCAGTCGTAAATTACGATAAGGGCTTTGCCCTTTATCACGTCGAGAGAAATTTTCTCGGAAACGGCTTTGTTTGAAAGTCCTAACGTTTGTCCGTTCGTTAAGGTAAGATTATTAAGGGGATAATAAAGTCCGAAACTATCGGTTACGACGCAATAATCTCCGAACGGAATAATTGAAACGACTTTACCGCGGTTAACGTTAAACTCGTTTTTACCGCATATAAGGCGAACGGTGAATCCTTCGCCTTTTATTTTTGCCTTTAACCCTATTTCTTCGGCGATTTTTAAGAGGCAAATATTGCCTAAAACGTGGTCTATTTTACCGTCCGTCGCCCCGTAAATAACTATTTCGTCCGCACCTACTTCTTTCGCGTAGCGAACGGCTCTTTCCCCGTCGGTGAAATCCTTTTCTTCGTTAAGGGAAACGACGGGTACTCCTTCGGGTTTATATTTTAACGTGTCGAAATCGCCTACCACGGCGATAACGTTTTTGTCTTTGTATAAATCTTTATGCTTATACGCTCCGTCGGCGAAGATAACGTCTTTTTCGACGACCCCGACGGGCGGAACGGGCGAATTTAAAATAATTGCGACTTTCATAAAATAACGTCCTTAAAGTAAAAGTATAATTTTTATTTTATTATCCCGTATTCTTTGAGATACTTTTCGGTTATATCCCCTGCGAGTTTGCATAAATCGGGACACGGGCGCTTTTTGTAATATTCCGTAGTGCGTTCGTCGGGCGACGGCGAACCGTCGAACTTGATTTTTCCTTCCAGCAGGTCGCCGCAAACGAGCGAACCGACTTCGTTCTTAAAATCGGCGCACGCGCTCTGAACGATAGAATAAATATAACCTTTGTCTTTTCCGTCGGAAAGAAGAGCGCCTAGCACGAAAGTCATACCCGAAACCGCGCCGCAGGTAAGCCTTTGACGGGCAAGACCGCCGCCGAACCCTATGCACATTTTAGATAGAGAATCCGCGTCGACGTCTAATAAATCGGAAAAAGCGAGCGCAACCGCCTGCGAGCAGTTAAACCCCTTAAAAAAGTATTCTTTGGCAATATCTCCTCTGCTCATATTAACCTCTTTTGAACTGGTATTCGTATAAATTTTTATAAATGCCGTTTTCAATTTTCATGAGTTCGTCGTGATTACCCCTTTCGGCAATGCCGTCGGAAGTAATAACGATAATTTCGTCGGCGTTTTTAACGGTAGAAAGCCTGTGCGCCACGACGATAACCGTTCTGCCCGAAGAAAGTTCGTCCAAAGCGTTCTGAATAAGTTTTTCGGTAGCGTTATCGAGCGCCGAAGTCGCTTCGTCGAGAATAAGCACGGGCGGATTTTTAAGGAAAACCCTTGCGATGGAAATACGCTGTTTCTGACCGCCCGAAAGTTTAACGCCGCGTTCCCCTATCTCGGTTTCGTACTTGTCGGGAAGGGCGTTCACGAACTCGTCTATGTTGGCTCTTTTCGCGGCGGCGTAAATTTCTTCGTCGGTCGCGTCGAAATTGCCGTAAGCGATATTTTCTTTAATGGTGCCGTTAAACAGGAAAACGTCCTGCTGAACGATACCGATTTTTTCTCTTAACGAATCTCTTTTTATATCGGTGATATTCACGCCGTCGAGCAGAATTTCGCCCCCGTCGATTTCGTAAAATCTCGGAATAAGGTGGCATATCGTGGACTTACCGCCGCCCGAAGGACCTACCAAAGCCACGGTTTTGCCGGCTTCCACTTTCATCGAGAAGTTTTTAATAACCTTTTCCGCTCCTTCTTCTTCGCTGTACCCGAAAGAAACGTTTTTAAATTCGATATCGCCTTTAACGTCGCCGAGAGTTATGGCGTTATCCGAATCGGTTTCCGTCGGTTCGTCGATGATTTCGCAGAATCTGCAAAATCCCGAAGCGCCGTTCGCGATTTCTTCGTAGATAGTCATCAGCGTTCTTATCGGCGCGATGAGAACGGAAATATATAAAATGAACATCGTGAAATCCGCAACGGAAATTACGTCGTAATAGAAGAACAATCCGCCGGCTAAAAGCACGGCAAAATATAAAAAGTCAAGGAAAAAGGTAGTGGAAGAAAAGAACTGACCCATAACGTAATACTGTTTTCTTCTCGCTTCCACAAAGTCGGCGTCGCTTTTTAAGAACTTCTCTTTTTCGTGTTTTTTGGCGGAAAACGCGCGGGAAACCCTTATTCCCGAAATACTCGTTTCGATATCCGCGTTGATTTCCCCCTGAACCCTACGCATCTCGCGGAAAGTTTTGCTCATTTTTTTGCGCATAAAAATAAGGTACACGGCGATAGGCGGAATAAACGCGAAAAGCAATAAACCCAGATAAAGGTTAGTTAAACACAAAATAATAAACGCGCCTATAATCGTTATAAGGGATAGGAACACGTCTTCGGGGCCGTGGTGAGCAAGTTCGGATATCTCGAACAAGTCGTTGGTCATACGGCTCATTATAACGCCGGTTTTATTGTCGTCGAAATACTTAAAGGGGAGTTTCTGAATATGGTCGAAAAGTTCCCTTCTCATATCCGACTGAATACGAACGCCAACCATATGCCCCCAGTACTGCAACACGAAATTAAGCGCCGCTTTTATAACGTAAAAGACCAAAAGCGCGGCAAGAACGGCAAGCATAATCTCGAGTTCCTTTTGCGGAACGAAACGGCTTATAATACGTTGAGTAACCGACGGATAAACGAGATTAAACGCGGAAATAAGAAACGCGCAACACATGTCTATAATAAAAAGTTTAAGGTGCGGCTTATAATAGCCCGCAAATCTTTTAAGAAGATTTTGTTTTTTCATAAGAATAACCGCCGATAATCAGTTTGTATAAGATTTTTTACAATAAAGGTATCAAAATAAGATTTTGCCCGCAACTGCCGCCGCGCGGCGTTCCGCCTTTGTTTTCGTAAAACCGTCGTTCTCTTTGCCCCGTGTTTAAGCCTTTTTTCGCTTCCGAAATCCGCCGAACGAACGCCTATCCGATAAACTTAAAGCGGCAAGAACTTGCCGCTTTTTATCGTTTTTAAGTTAGTTAAACGTTAACGTTTTTATCTCCCACGATTTTACGCAGTTCTTCGACTTCTCTTTTAAGATTGTCGTATTCGGCTTTGGAAACGTACACGAAAGAATCGGAACGCCCTTTAACTTTTATAATGATAAACATCGTAAACGCCACGATAAGGCAAGCGATAAAGAGTTCGAACATTCCCGTAACCGAGAAAACGTCCGTTCCGACGATGGCAAGCGAAAGCAGAATTTCCGCTATCACAAGGAAAACGTAGAAGATAATCTGTAACACGAGCAATTTTTTGCCGAGTTTAACCAAGTTCCCCGAAAGAATCGTCAAAAACACGGAAATCGCCGAAGAGAAAACCATAATTACTCTGTAAGGAACGCTTTCCTCTAACGACGCCTGCGCCCAGACGTAAACTATAACGAGCAACGACGAGAGAGTTAAAAGCGACAACGCGAAAATTCCGAGAATATTTTTTCTCGCAATGGTTTCGGTAGAATCGAAGGTCAATAACGACGCAATTGCGACAACCAGAAACGAGAACATAAACTTCGTAAGGATTTCCGACTCCCCGAAAAGGTTGAACAACAACATAAGACCGGTAACGGCAAAGCAAGCGATGCTTGCGATACAGACGGTAGTTAAAACGCTCTTTACTTTTTTCATAACCAAAGTAAGTTGATTTTCCATAAAACTATCTCCTATATAAAAGAATTAACCTTATAAACAGTTTAACACGAAAACGAACAAAAAACAAGTCGGAACAAGTAAAATTTTCCCCTTTAAAATCCAAAAAGCAATAAACTACGTTTACTGCTTTTTGAATAATATATGATAAGGGGGAAAATGATGAGCGAATCAACGTTCAATCTCTTGAACGATTATTATTTTACACTATCCCGTTTTTTTTGTAAAGCGTTTTAACGTGGTTTTTTTGAAAATTTTTAACAAATATAAATAACTTTTAGGGGGTTTTGTTAAAAATTAACATATTATGTAAAATATCGCACAACGCCGCCGCTTTACCCGAAAGCGGCAAAAAAGGAAGTCTTTAAGATTGACTAAGCAAAAGCAAAATAGTATACTGTATGAAGAATATTTTGAAGCATCTTATGTCTTTGCAAGGAATTACTCTGCAACCGCAGTCAGTTTCGCATATATTTTACTATTTAAGGACTTAAAAAAGATATGATATTTACCGTTTCCGTGGCGGCGATAACCGTCGCCGCGATGATTATTTCCGTGCTGTTTTTCCCTAAAATAAAAATCGGAAAAAAGTTTATAGATTCCTACTGGATAATAACTCTTATCGGGGCGGTTATCCTTGTAATATTTAAGGGCGACGTAAACAAGATAATAAGCGCGCTTACGGCGGATACTTCGGTAAACCCGATAAAGATACTCGTTATCTTTATATCGATGACGATATTGTCAATATTTTTAGACGAACTCGGCGTGTTCAGGTTTTTGGCGGAAGCGTCGTTAAAGAAAGCGGGCAAAAGTCAGATAAAACTTTTTATAACCTTATATTTAACCGTTTCGGTTCTTACGGTATTCACTTCGAACGACGTAATAATACTGTCTTTTACCCCGTTCATCTGTTATTTTGCGCGAAACGCGAAAATCGACCCGATACCCTACCTTGCCGCAGAATTCGTTGCGGCAAACACATGGAGCATGGCGTTGATAATCGGTAACCCCACCAACATATATTTATGTTCGGCGTTCGGCGTGGATTTTATCACCTACTTAAAAACCATGGCGCTGCCGACGGTAACCGCAGGCGGAGTTTCGCTCGCTCTGCTCATTCTGGTATTCGGTAAAAAACTGAAAACGCCGATAGAAAACCAAGAAATAGAAACGCACACGACGTTATCGGACAAGCCGTCGCTGATACTCGGCGTTGCGACTCTTTCGATATGTACGATATTCCTTGCCGTATCGAGTTACCTTAAAATCGAAATGTGGATTGTCTGTCTTTCCGCGGTGGCGGTACTGTTCGTCGGCGTAACCGTGATATCGCTTTTACGAAAGAAAGTTTCCGTTCCCGCGATAAACTCGGTTAAACGCGCGCCGTGGCAGATAATACCTTTCGTTTTATCTATGTTCGTAATGATAATAATCCTTGCGGACAGCGGCGTAACGGAAGCGGTATATAAAGCGCTCGGCGAAGAACACGTCGTTTTAAAATACGGCGTTTTATCCTTTTTATCGTCAAACGTTATAAATAATATACCTATGAGCGTGCTTTTCTGCGAAATACTTAAAGGACTTTCCGTTGCTTCGCTTAACGGCGGAGTATTCGCAACGGTAATAGGTTCGAATCTCGGGGCGGCTTTCACGCCGATAGGCGCCCTTGCCGGAATAATGTTCGGAAGCATACTTTCCTTACACGGAATAAAGTTCGGGTATAAAGATTTCCTTAAAATCGGCGTAACGGTAACCCTTCCTTCACTCGTATGCTCACTCGTCGCTCTTATGTTGGTAGTGTAATCGAAAGTCATTTTTTGAAACGAGTTCACAACCTGCGCCGACGTACCATAAATATTTTTAATTTTTATTACCGTCAGAACGGGTAAAATTTACTTATCCTTTTGTAGCGTCTTTTCGTTCCGTTCTCTACTAAACGACTTATAAAAATAAATTTAATATTATTAAGAAACCTAGAAAAAATCATCAAATTCTTCATCCTCGATAGGAGGACTAAAACTCTTAACCTCTATTTTTCCGTTGCCCATTGGTTCAATTTTATAAAATTCTAAATTAAGGTAATTATCTTCATTTGATAACGGTAAAATCGTCTCAATGGAACATTGACTTATATAATTAGAATTAGATAAATAAAATAAGTTGTTGCCGTCCTTTAATTCCACTTCACGACAAACTCCATAAGCCGCAATATACGTCATCATCTGTAAAATATCGTTTATTGTTTCTTCTTTTTCTGTGTTAAGTTGGCAGACGTATTCACGGTGATAGATGTATTCCTGATTTTCGGTGATTTGTATTGCTTTTCCCAAAATTTCCTCAAGGATTCGCTGTTCCGGAGAACTCTCTGTAAATTTTTCTCTTTGAACTTTCGTAACGGTATTTGCGCCCAGTGAAACCAAGTATTTTCTACTTTCTTTTTCTACTAATAAAGCTATGAAATAACCGTCCTTATATACTTTTTTGTAGACTTTAACGAATTTACCTATGTCCGCTTCGATTTTGTCTGTAACAGTAACTAAGCTCGCAAAAGTTCTATATCCGCCAAAATTACAATCTCTATACCCCGTTAAACATTCAATGAGCCAATGCTTGTCAAATATTTCTTTTCCAAGTTTGTTGTAAAGATAAAAAGACATTCCCATATTCATCAACAAAGGATATTCCAACATAAGGCTTTTTACATTACCTTCATCGACGCCAAAGTGTTTTGCAATTTTTTCTATAACCTTAGATAATCCATTCAGTCGCTTTCCTAAAACAAATGGATACTTAATATATAAAGTTATAATTTCCCTTCTACGTATCCCAAACATTTCTATAAATGCTTTCGTTTTGTCAATAAAATATTGTTCTTTATGATATAACCAGTCAGGATTCCTGATTACCAGCGAAATACACTCATTTTTATCAATCTCAAAAAACTCTTGCAAAAAAGCCATTCTATCCCCAAACATAGTATAAGGTTTCATTGTAAATATGGTATTTTTACGTTCTGCAACATTAACCCCGGTATCTATTTCTTCTTGCGCAACAAGAAATGCTTCCAAGTTATCAATGCCATTAAAAACGTCACGATAGTATTTCACAACCGCAACAAAATCCTCTGGATCGTAACGTATTAATTCTACATTTGGGACCAAAGATGAAGCCTTATCTTTTGATATATTTAATCTCTCGATAAGTGCCTTAACATATGGTTCTTTCATTTCATTATCTTTTTGTAATTTTTCTTCTAACATTTCTAATAATTTATCAAAATTTTCCACTTGACTAACTTTCCTTTAATGGTTGTTTATTATACCACTTATTTCAAAAATGTCAACCCATTTCGTTTTGAAGCAGGTTGCATTGTAATCATACTCTTTTCGTCTTTAATAAAAAAAACACCTATTGAAAAAATATAGCGGGTATGTTATACTATAAATAGAATCGTTTTGATTTTAAGCAAAACAATTAAAACACTAAAAGGAAGAATTTATGAAAATCGGAGATTTTATTTGTGCGGCGACGCATGCAGATTTTTTAAACCAAGCCTTCGGCACAAACTACAAAGGTTGGATGAAAAGCGCATGGAAATACGACAAAGAGAAAATCGTGTGGATGGTTCACTTCGACAAAACAAACCGAGATGGGTGGAAGAATTCCTTTATTTCCGATAATCGGATTAAAGAAGAGAACGTGTATGGTCAGCGTTTATGGAACGGCGAGCCTATGGAACACATACTCGGACCTAAGAGAATCACGTTTGAGATAGTAGATGGTAATGGTTCAAGGAAATACGTTTTCAAAGGAGTTTTCAAGTACGACGAAGAAAACAGCAATCCTCGTTCAAATCGCTTTTTTGATAAGGTGGACGACGAATTCTGATTATCGTCTGAATTTTTATCAGATTAAGACTCACAAACGCAGGCAAGAACCATATAAAAAACCCACCCTTTGCAGAAAGCAAAGGGTGGGTTTAATTCTTAAATTATACGCAATAAAAAGTTGTGTCCTTTAAGGCGAAATTCGTAAACGCGCATGCGTTTCGGAATTTGCCGACAACTTTTCCGATTTCCTTATTCGCCTTTGAAAGGTAATAAGTCAACCAATCTTGCGCGTTTAATTGCACTCGCCAAAACTCTTTGATGTTTAGCGCAAACGCCCGTCATACGTCTGGGAAGGATTTTGCCCCCTTCGGTAACGTATTTTTTCAACGTGTTGATATCTTTATAATCGATAACGTCGGTTTTAGCCTGGCAGAAAGCGCAAACTTTCTTGCGAGGTATTCTTTTAACGAATTTTTTACCTTCTTTCGCAGGAGCGGCAACCGCTGCCTGTTCGGTAACGTTGGTATTTTCTTCCATAATAATCTCCTAAAATTCTTTAATCAAACGGTCTGACCGTCAGAAGGGAAGTTGATTATCGTCAATCGGTTCGAGTTGAGGAGCCGCTCTCTTTTCCGTAACAACGGAAACGTCTCCGTCAGACTGCGCGTTTCTCGGCGTTAAGAACTCCACTTCGTTTGCTATAACGTCGGTAACGTTTCTCTTGATACCGTCTTTATCTTCGTAAGAACGGTTCTGTAAACTACCGACTACCGCAACTTTGTTACCTTTTTTCAAATACTTTCCGCAATTTTCCGCCCTGCCGCGCCAAACGGTTATATTAAAGAAATCCGTTTCGCGATTGCCGTCGCTGTTAGCGTAATCTCTCGTTACCGCGATAGCGAATCTGCAAACCGCAACGCCGCTCGGGGTTTCGGAAAGTTCGGGGTCTCTCGTTAAGTTTCCCACTAAGATAACTTTGTTCATATTGCTCTCCTGAATTTATCTTTTCGTTATAAGTCTTCTGACTACGCCGTCCGTAATTCCGGCAACACGTTTCAATTCGACAACGAGCGTTTTTTCCGCTTCGAAAGTCATTAAAACGTAGTAGCCTTCGGATTTATAGTTAATGGGATAGCATAATTTCTTTACGCCCCAACGATCGGTCTTTTCGATTACACCGCCGTTGCCCGTAACCAAATCCTCGAACCTCTTGATGATGGCTTCTTTGCCTTCTTCGGCAAGATCAACGTCAAGAATGTACAGCATTTCGTATTTCGTCATATTCTTTTACCTCCCGGTCTTATTCGGCTTACGTTCTCCGTAAGCAAGGTTACAGCCTTAACTTTAAGGCTTAAATTATAATAACAAATATTGCGGTTTTTGTCAATCGTTTTTAATCCTTTTTGTTTTTCTTTTATTCTATCCTTTTATAGCAGATACCATACTGCGCTTAAAAAGGGCTTAAACCAAAGTCAAGCCCTTTCAGTCAATAATTTTTATCGTAATTTCACGATTAAGGAAGCATTGCGATTATACCCAGTATTTCAAGTAACGTGTGGTCGTAGTAGGTCGAATTTCTAAAGCCAGGATCTTCTACTATACCCGCGGCAATGAGTTGTCTTACCGTTGCGGAAGTGAATTTACCCTTTATCACGTTGTTATTCGATAAATCGTTAAGGGTGACGTCCGCTTCGGTATATTTTACTATTTCACCCGAAGCGTTCTTTTCGGAACCGAAACAAACCAGAAGCCATATGCCTGCGTTTTCCGAAATATAATATTCGCCCGTCGGGCTGACCGTATAAACGTCTTTGCCCGCTTCCGTGGTAAGCGTAAATCTTTGGGTTCCGTGAGGCGTTTTCGTAAAACAGTCAGTTCCGTAAATATCGTAAATGGAAAGCGAATTAAGTTTTTCTCCGATAGTACCGACGGTAGCGCCGGAATCCAACAGGGCGTTGACGGTTTTATTTTCGCCCTTACTCATAATGGTAGATAACTTAACCGAATTTATATCAAAACTTCCTGATAAATCGGAAAGAATTATATCTTCGTAGTTGGTTTTCCCCGTCGCCTGAAGAAGAACGTCGTAAACGGTTTTGTTTTTGTTTCCGTTTTCCGCGGTCGGAACGTCAAGCACTACGGAAAGATGTACTTTCGTTAAATCGAAGTCGTTTAACTCGCTCAACTTTTTGTCTTGCGAATTCGCGCCTAAAACTTCGTCTAAAACGTTATAAAAACTTTCGTTGTCTGCTCTTACGAGAACCGTCCCGAGTTTAACGTTGTTAACGTTGAAAGTCGAAAGTTCGGAAATGGTTATGTTTTCGGCGTTTCCGTTATATACTTCGTTTAATACTTTGTAAAGTTCCGAATTAGACGCGTTATTCGGAATAACCGTGCCTAATTTTACGTTTTTGATATTGAATCTCGATAAGTCGGACAGTTTAACGTTTTCCGCGTCGCCGCCGAACACTTCGTTAAGCAACTTGTAAATTTCGGAGTTTGCGCTGTTATTTGGAATTACCGTTCCTATCTTAATATTGCCAACGGCAAAATCGGAAAGTTCGGAAATCTTTTTGGTCGTCGCGTCGCCGCCGAATACTTCGTCTAAAATCTTGTACATCTCGGAGTTTTCTTCTCTTTTGAACACCGTGCCGAGAGTGATATTATTTACGTCGAAAGAAGCAAGGTCGCTAAGAGTTTTGTTTTCCGAATGTTCGCCGAGCGCGCCGTCGAGAATGGCGTACAAACTTTCGTTTTCGGCGTTTCTCGGAATAACGCTGCCGATAATTACTCCGTCTTTAGTAACGTTTTGTAAGTCGCCTACGGTTATATCGTTTTTAGTGGCAGGTTTCGGGTTTTCGGCGGTATACTTGCTGTCGTCGAGCGCGCCGTATAAAATTTCCAAAACGTCCGGGTCAAGGGTGGCCACGTCGTTTAATCTGATTAAATCTACGTTTAACTTACCTAAATCGCCCACAGTTATATCTTCTTTTGCCGCGGGCTTAGAAGTTCCGTCAGCATATAAGTTTTCGTCAAGCGCACCGTATAAAATGTTAAGAACCTGGTCGTTAAGGTCGGCAACGTCGTTTAATTTTATTAAGTCAACGTTTAATTTTTCCAAGTCGCCTACGGTAATGTCGTTTTTATCGGCGGGTTTCGGGTTTTCGGCGGAATATTTGCTATCGTCGAGCGCGCCGTATAACACGTTTTTAAGGTCTTCGTCGAGTTCTATGATAGACGAAATTTTAATGGCGTTTACTCTGTCGTTATCGACCTTCAAAAGGTCGCCGATGAAAATTTCTTCCCCGTCTTCTCTGTTTGCGAGAGTTCTTAAAACGGAATAAATTTTGCTGTTTTCGGGGGTTTCTTCCATAAACGAATTGAGCGATATGCCGTTAAGCATGTTTTCGGTGTTCATAGAAGCGAGATTGCCTATCGTTATGTCGTCTTTGGTAGCGGGTTTTTGGTCTTCCGCGATATTTTCGTCTTCGGAAATCGTGTTGAAAACTATATCTAAAAGCGGTTGGTCACCGATTTTCAACTCGTCTAAATTAAGGTTTGCTACTTCTGCTATGGCGGAGAGTTTTACGCCGTTGAAATCGAAAGTGCCGTCCATAAGACTGCCTATCGTGGCGTTACCGACTATTTTTTCGATCTGGTCGATAATCGGGTCGTTTATGAATAATCTTATAGTAGGAACGGCTTCGAGTTTCTGCGCGTTTTTCATCATCGCGTCCACCACCGAAGAACCGCCGCTCGTAAGCGGAGTATTTCTTACTTCGTCGTCAACCAACGTCTGAAGAATGGTTTTTACCTGCTCGTTTTCTACGTCGTTTATAATGTTATCGATATATAAGACCTGATCGGCGGTGTAATTCCCTTCGTTAAACGCCATAAAAGCGGCGTAAAGACTTTTGCCCGAAATCTCTTCTTTAACGTACCTGTCGGTAGAGTTGCCGGTGACGGTGTTAATAGGAACTACGAAAACGCAAAGCGCGATGATTCCTATCGTAACGAACACCGAACTGATTAAGCCGAACAGCCACCAGCCGAAGTTTTTAAGCGGTCTGAATCTCGCGATTTTTAACGCGCGCTGAACCTTTCTTTCTTCTTTTCTCTTTTGCTTTTCCTCAGGGGTTAAAGACATAACTTTTCTCCTATTTGATATTTACAAAAACGTTTTATAAAAAATGCCGATACCAAGCCGAATTTTCACTTTTTCGGCGCGTTTTTGCCCTTTTCCTGTTAATTATACGCTTTTTTTAGCGAGATGTCAACAGTCATCGCGGGCAGAAAGTATATCCCGTGTTATTTTACGGTAGACCAAAAAAGAAGTTCTCGTTATACCGTTAAATTATTATATTGCGTCATAAAAAATTCGATAAAAGATTGTTTTTTTTTGCGATTTGTAGTAAAATATTTCTTGTATCTATTTAACCAAAGGAAGAACGCGATGTTAGATTTTATAACTAATCCGTTTGCGGGCGGCGAAAGCGGAAAAAAAATACGCAAGGCGGTTGATATTCTCGAAAAAGAACTTATCAAACGCAGAATAGAACATACTTTCCACTTTACCACCTACAGAAAAGAAGCGATTAAAATAACGCAGGAAATTATTAAAAACGGCGGAACGGATATCATCGTGGTCGGCGGCGACGGAACTTTACACGAAGTGCTTAACGGGTTTTCCGATTTCGACAGAGTAAATCTCGGGATTATTCCCTGTGGAACGGGCAACGACTTTGCGGCTGCGCTCAAAATTCCTTTTAAGCCTATAGAAGCGCTTAACCTTATCTTAAACGGGGAAGCAAAATACACCGACTATATGCAGATGCCGACTGTAAGAGGGATTAATATTATAGGAATGGGCGTTGACGTCGGAGTTCTTAAAAGATACGAAGCCTTAAAACGCAAAACAAAGTTCGGGTATACGTCTTGCCTTATCAAGACGCTCACCAACTTCGAATATTCAGATTTCGACGCCACGATTGACGGCGAAAAAAAGCATTACCGCTCTTTTATTGCCTGTGTCGCTAACGGTCACCGATACGGCGGAGGAATTCCTATTTGCCCCGTTGCCGACCCCACGGACGGAAAGTTAAATTTCGTAGCCGCAACCGAAATGAGTAAGGCAAGAATCATTAAAGCGTTTATAAAACTTAAACGTGGCAAGATTTTTGATTTGAAAGAAGTTTACCATAAGACGTTTACGGAAGTTAAAATCGACGCGCAAAAGCCTTATACGGTCAACGTTGACGGCGAACTTTACGACGATATACCATTTGAAGTTAAAATAGTCTCAAACACTCTGAAATTTTACAGATGAAGTTTTATCAGTAATCTTTTTATACCCCCTGCACGGCAACCGTGCAGGGGGTTATTTTTTTAATTTGAGTTTCGTATAAAAGAAATTCGGCTCAACCCCCGCAATTTTTTAATTATCTGTCGCTTTCCGCAAAACAAGTTTTGCTCTCCGCTTTCGCTCTTTGCTTTACATAAGTAAAGCATAAGCGACAGGCAATACGGCGCTCAAAAACCCTTGCAAGCAAGTTTTTTCGCTTACATTTTAAGATAGTCACCTTATAGAAAGAAAAAAAAGAAAGGGTTATAAAAAACCCTTTCTTTTTTTTAATTATAAGATGAACAGTTTACGTTCTATTTATAATCTTATTAGTTGAACTTCTTTTTGAGAAGAACTACTGCGCAAGCAGCAAGAGCGATTACCGCGATAGCGATGCCGTAAGCGCCAACGGAGCCGTTGCATCCTTCTTCGGTCTTCTTCTTCCATGCTTCCAAGGTAGCAAGTCTTTCTTCTAAAGCCTTTCTTGCCGCTTCTTCGGCAGCCGCTTTGTCTTCGGCAGCTTTAACTCTGTCTTCAAGAGCTTTGATTCTAGCGGTTACAGTCGCGATTTCGTCGTTAACGAGTTTCTTGTAATCGTTAGAAAGTTCAGTCTTTAAGGTGTTAAGAGCAGTGAGAAGTTCAGCGTCGGTAGCGTAAGTATCGTTGAGTTTTGCAATTTCGCCGTCAACATACGTCTTAGCAGCAGCGATTGCTTCCGATTTAGCAGTTGCAATTGCAGCGGTAAGTTCGGTAACTTTCGCAGCAAGTTCCGCGTCGGTAGCGTAAGTACCGTTCAAGTTTTCTACGGTAGTCTTAAGAGCATTAAGATTCGTCGCTACGGTGTTCAACGCTTCGATTGTAGCATAGGTGTTGCCGAGTTTAGCAATTTCGCTGTCAACATACGCTTTCGCGTCAGCCAAAACAGCTCCCTTGGCAGCATTAATTGCTGTAGTAAGTTCTTCGTCGGTTGCATAAGTACCGTCAAGATTTGTTTTGAAGTTTTCAAGAGCAGTGATTCTTTCAACGATGTCGTTGAAGGTCAATTCGTTCATGTTTTCAGCATTCTTGAATGCCGCTCTGATTTCTTCAAGTTTGTCAGCGTTGCCGAGTAATTCGTCAACTTCACTGTCGGAGAACATACCTTTAACGCTATCGATTACCTGGAAAGTAATAAGGTTAACGTTGTTTAGGTCGCCGTTAGTAATAACGAGTTTATACAAGTTTTCGATTGCAAGGTCTAATGCAGCAGCGAATTTAAGTTTGCCGTTAGCATCATCTTTCAAATCTTTGATTTCAGCATTAACGAGAGCCTGCTGAGTTTCATGTAAAGCGTTGAAAGCAGCGTTTGCAACTTCAAGGTCGTCAAGAACAAGTTTAGTACCGGTTACCGCTCTAATCGTATTTTCTACAAGTTCGATTGCGGTTTCTTTTGCAGCCATTTCGATTTCAGCCATCTTTTCGGTAGCAACTTTAACGTATTCGGCATTTAATTCGGTGTATTCGCCTAATTCATTAACGATAGCCGCTACAACGTTGAGATCTTTGCTTAAAATAGTTTCAACAACCGCAAGACCTTTTTCGTCAGCCTTATTATAAGCGGTCATATCGTAGGTAGCGATAAGCGTTTCGATTGCTTCTTTCTGTACGTAGAGAGCGTTGATTTCGAACGCTACGTTGTAGTTGCCTTCATTGTCAGCGATAGTCGCTTCGATTGCTTCAACTTCGCCTTTCATTAAGGTAACGACTTTAGTCATGCTTGCGTTGAGTTTGGTAAGCAACGCTTTGTAAGCAGCCATTACTCTTTCATATTCAGCGTAGTTAGTAACGTTAGCGGTGATGTTCGCAACATTGTATCCGTTTTCGCCTTCAACGAGTTCGCCTTTAACTTCGTTTACGAGAGCGTTAACCTTTTCGGTAGCCAAGTCAAACGCGACTTTATTGTTAAGAGTGAATTCGGTTATAGTTTTGATATTCGCTTCGATATATTCGGTAGCAGCGGTAATCAATGCGTTGATTTCAGCAAGTCTGTTAACCATATTGTTGTATTTATCCATAACAACAACGTAGGTAGTTACTTCATCAACGGTTTCGGTTACGGTCATATCAACGTAATCCTGAAGTTTAAGGTCAACGTATTTGCCTTCGTTAAGGGCGTTGTACGTTTTAACCATATCTTCAATCTTTGCTTTAATCTTTAACGCAACGAGTTTAGCGTCGTCGGAAACATAACTTTCAGCCCATACAGCGTTTACTTTGTTTACAAACGCGGTAATCTGCGCATCGCAGTCCGCTTTGAAAGACATAGCCGCGGTAAGAACAGCAACGTTTTTGATTGCGGTTTCGCCTTCATATTCTTCGTTCGCTTTAACAGCGGCTTCGTAAATAGCGAGATTGGTTTCGTTATATACGAATTTAACGTCGGTGGTAACTTCGTTTACCAAAGCAACTTCCAAGTTAGCGATAGCAAGTTCGGTATTCAAGGTGTTGTATACGAGAACGAGCGCTTCGTAATCAGCAGTAGCGTTGGTGGTTACGGCTTCGCCGGCATTTACATATGCTTTTTCATCAGCGGTAAGAGCTTCATAGAGTTCTTTTGCCGTAGCATAGTTAGCGTTGAAAGTCGTTACAGCGTTGATGAATGCGGTAGCAAGGTCTTTGCTTCCGGTGATTTCAGCGGGAATTTCCGTTTCAACGGCAGTCTTAATAGCGGTTTTTGCAGCAATAATCTTTTCGATTATTTCTCTTCTTGCGTTAACCGCGTTGTCATACTTAGTCCAGTATGCTTTATAGGTCGTCGCATCTTCTTCAGATACAGCAAGGTTAAGAGAAGAAAGAGCCGTGCTATAATCAATACCGGTGGTATTATTGTTCAATTTAGCAAGTTCAGCCATAGCCGCTTCAACCAAATTGAAGTTAGCAACTTCTACGTCGGAGTTGATTGCTTTAACCGCTTCAATCCAAGCAACGGTGTTATCAAGAGCCGCTTTAACAGCATCTTCTACTTCCTTAAACTGTTTGAGATAAGCAATAGCGTTATAAACTGCTTTCGCATTATCCTTAGCAGTGTAAACCATTTCGCTTACTCTCTGGAATTTACCGATAATGGGGTCTACCAAAACGCCTGCTTTGTTAGCATTATACATTCCGTAGAGTTCGAGAATCGCATTGTTGATTTCGTCAGCTTTAGCCTGAACGTCAGCTTTGCATTTATCGAACCAAATCATTAAGTCTTTGAAGTTTTCAACAACTTTATCATAACCTACGGGTTGATAAGTTGCATCCGCATAGAAGGTTTTGCCTTCCGTTTTATATTCAGTATTGTTATTATAGAAGTTCAACGCTTTTGCCGCGATTTCATCTATCTGAGATTGCTGAAGCGCTTTATAAGTGTTCTGCGCGTCAGTATAATCTTTAACGAAGTTTTCGTTATTCAAATCTTCGTTTCCGATGAATCCGGTGAAAGCGGCAACGATATCAACGATTTGCTTAACAAGTCTATCCCATTCGGTTCTTGCGGCAACCAAAGTAGCATAGTTGCTTACGCAATAATCGGTTACTTCTTCAGCGGTATCGTTGTCTTTTACGTCTTTATCCAATTCGTTGAATAAGCCTTCCGCTTCAACGATTTTCGCTTTGATAGCGTAATCATATACAACTTCGCCGATAGCGTCGATTTTTCCTACCAAAGTAGCGATTTTCGCATCGGTTTCGTCGAGATGAGTTCTCTTTTCGGTTAATTTAGCATAGTTTGTTACAGCGCCTTTAAGATCGTTTTCGCCTGCTTTAACTTCGCTGCCGTCTAACGCAGCATATGCAGTTTCAGCCGCTTCGATAGCCGCTCTGATGGTTACCCATTTTTCAGCATTTTCGCCGGTGGTAAGAGCATCGATAGCATCAACAACCCTTTTGATGGCCGCTTTTTGTTCAGCAACGCCGGTTTTTGCCGCTTCGTATAACGCTTCGTAATCCAAGCCGTTGTCAAAATCACTGCCGTCGGTGCTGGTGCCTTTTACGTACTGCATATCGTCAGCCGCAATTTTAGCCATAGCGGTTTCAACCGCTTCAAAGCCGGCTTCGGTGCCTAAAACGTATTCGATAGAATCTACGTTATCGCCTGCGGTATTGCAGTTTTTCCATTCGGTGAAAACGTTCTGGGTTTCGTTCCAGACCTTAATGTTTTCAACAGCGGTAATAACTGCGTTAATGTTTGCTTTTAAGCTGGCGATTTTCGCTTCTGCCGCTACAAGGTTATCGGTTCCGTTTTCGGAGCAGAGATTGAAGCAGGTTTTTTCAGCGTCGCTTAAAGCGTTGTAGTCTGTTCTTACTTTGACAACCTTTGTCCAGAGAGAATAGGTAGCATAGTTGGTTTTATAAGCAACATCGTACATTTCGGAAGCGTTAGCGTTCAAAACGTTCAATACGGTCTTATAAACAGTATAAATATTATCGTATTTCGCTTTAGCATCCAAATAGGTCGCTCTGGTTATGTATTCTTTGCCGGGGATTTTACTGAGCATTAAGTTTGCATCGTAAATTTTCTTAGCAACTGCGTCGGTGAAAGAAGCCTTAAGCGCTTCAGCATCGACGGTGCCGTCTTCTCCGACAACGTAATACGCGCCTTCGTTAGCATTAACAAATGCATCGACGTCGGCTATGAATTTTGTTTCGTATTCGGAAACAGCGGGATCGTCAGCCTTGGCAAACGTGAAATTCATCGTTAAACCGAAGCAGACAAGCGCCAATACGAACAACATAGCGGTCATCAAGCATTTCTTGATTGTCTTTGTCATGTTCTTGATCTCCTATAATTAAAATTTCTTCTTAACTCAGCCAAACAAGTTTCGCCTACTATCTGCGGATAGTCGCTCACCCTATCGAGCCTCATTTTTAGTATTATTATACAAGTAAAAATATGTATTGTCAACAAAAATTCCGAAAATTAAAAAAAATTTTGTTGGAAATATAAGTAAATACGTCGTTTTTTGTTTTTTATTACGCCAGCCCGTTTACGGGGGTTTTACGCGGCGATTTTCCCCTTTTATATATATGTTTAAGATTTCGCCGCGGCAAAAAGTTTTTGCCGCGGCGTTTTTATCGTTTTCCGTTCGGATTTTATTCGGTTAAAGGGTTCGTCTGTTTCGTTTCGGCATGTTTTATTATTTTTCTTATAAGCACTTCATATATAACGAGGTGCATTAAAGTGGTTATTATCCAGGAAATCGGGTAAGACAAGTACACCGTTTCGATTTCGTTCCATACAGGAACCGCTATCTGCAACCACGCTATTCTTATAACGCAACTGCCGAAAAAGGTTACCGCCATTGCCGTTACCGATTTACCTAATCCCCTTATTACGTTACTCAGTTCGCCCATAAGTCCGCACAGGAAGTAAGTGGACAGCATTATTACCAGTCGGTTTCTCGCGATTACCGCGACTTCCGCGCTTTTTGTAAGTTTCGGGTACAGCAATTCCGCTACGCCGAAGAGTATCGCGCCGACCACCGCGCCGATTCCTACTATTACGAGCGCGCCTACTCGCACGACTTTCTTTATTCTGTCGAATTTGCCCGCGCCGTTATTCTGACCGGTAAACGCCAGGCACGAAAGCGAAACGCCGTCCATCGCCTGGAAGATTATGCCTTCGAACTGCGACGCTATCGCTCCGCCTGCCATCGCGTCTTTTCCGAAACTGTTTACGTACGACTGTATCATTACGTTAGTTATCGAGAATATGCAACCCTGCAAGCCTGCGGGGATTCCGACTTTTAATACTTCTATAAGTTCCGCTTTATATATTCTGATTTTCTTCGCGCTTAAGTGTCCGAAGCCTTTTTGTTTTACGAGCGCGATTATCCCGAGCGCCGCCGACACCCCTTGCGATACAACCGTCGCTATCGCTACGCCGTCTACGTCCATTCCGACTACGGCGATGAAAAACACGTTCAACCCTAAATTGATTACGCCTGCCACGATTAAGAACAGGAACGGGCGGAAGGTATCCCCTACGGCGCGAAGAATTGCCGCGACGAAGTTATACAGCATCATTATCGGCATTCCGATAAAGTATATCCTTAAATATTTCGCCGCAAGGTCGATTACCGCCGCGTCGCACGACATCCACTCTAAAAAGGTTCTGCTGAACGCTACGCCTATCGCCGCGATTATCACCCCGGCGACTACGCTTATGATTACGGACATTCCGACGATGCGTTCGGCTTTTTCCTGATCGCCGCGACCTACGCACAACGCCACAGCAACGTTCGCCCCGACGGCAAGCCCCGTGAACAAGCCGATTATGAGATTTATGAGCGCGCCTACGCTTCCGACCGCCGCTACCGCTTCGTCGCCGACCATAAAACCTAACACGAACACGTCTACAGAGTTGAACAACAGTTGCAAAACGTTGGTTCCGATAAGCGGCAACGCGTATATTATCAAACTTTTGAAAATGTTTCCGTTAAGTAAATCTATCTGATATTTCTTCGCCATTTCTTCTCCGAATATCTTTTTTGTCTTTAGCCTATTGATTATATATCTTATTCTTTTTTATTGCAACCGTTTTACGCCGCTTTATAAAACAATGTCGAACCGATTTTTCGGGAGCGAAAAGATTTATCGTCGGCGGGTCGGCATGGTTTGGCGATGACTCATACGGCGGCGTTTTTTGGGGAGTGTGGGCGAATAAACGGATTTACGAACGGCGCGGGCGATTTCGGGCAGCGTTTAAGCGGCGGTGCGCGGAAAGGGTTTGCAAGAGCGGTGATTAAGGCGGTATAAGCGACGAAGTTATGATAACGGTAAGGGCGCCGCCGCGAAAACAAGGCATAATTATACCGCCGCGGCGATTTTGCCGCGGCGGCATTCTGTTTCGGTTACGCGAGTTGACCCGGTAACTTCAGTTTTTGTTTGGGCGGAAACTTTTTATCGAATTCTTCCG
>CAKQQY010000006.1 GCA_934271245.1 uncultured Clostridia bacterium
ATTTTTTTATAAAAATTTTAAATTAGGTATTGACAACGCTTTTAATATAAGTTATAATCAAGTTGATTATTCAAGGTTGATGTTGATTGTTCAACAATTACTTAAAAAATAGGAGCCAAAAATGAAAAATAGGATTGTAATCAATAAGAATTATGAAATAGGAAAAATCGAACGAGAATTATGGGGGAGTTTTGTCGAGCATATGGGGCGTTCGGTTTACGGAGGAATTTATGATCCGCAACATCCGGAAGCAGATGAAAACGGTTTCCGCAAGGACGTTATAGAGGCGGTAAAAGACTTACACGTTCCGTTTGTTCGCTATCCGGGGGGCAACTTCCTTTCCGGTTATTGTTGGAAAGACGGAATCGGGAAAGACAGACCCGTTCGTCTTGATCTTGCGTGGGGGCAGATAGAACCGAATATTATAGGGTTGCACGAATTTTTTAAGTGGACGCAGTTGGTCGGAACGGATATTATGATGGCGGTGAATATGGGAACAGGTACTCCGTCCGACGCCGCGCAGATAGTCGAGTATTGCAATCATGCGGGCGGAACGACACTTTCCGATTTGCGTAAAAAAAACGGACAAGAAGAGCCTTTCGGGTTTAAGACCTGGTGTATCGGAAACGAAATGGACGGTGACTGGCAAATCTGTTCTTTGACGGCGGAAGAATACGGTCGTAAAGCAACGGAAACGGCAAAGATGATGAAGTGGGTTGATTCGGACATACGTTTGACCGTGTGCGGTTCGTCTTCTCCGGATTTATCTTCTTATCCCGAGTGGGACAGGGTGGTGTTGCAATACGCTTATAATTACATTGATTATATTTCCTTGCATAGATATTATTCCTATACCAAATCCGGCAGGGCGGAGGATTTTATGAGCGCGCATACGGATTTCGACGCGTTTATTAAAACTATAGTGTCTACTGCGGATTACGTTGCGGCGTATAAACGTAGCAAAAAGAAAATGAAATTATCTATCGACGAGTGGAACGTGTGGCACGCGAAACCTACCGCCGTCGATAAAGACGTTTATAACGATACCGGTAAGGACAGATGGACGGTTGGCCCCCGCAGGGTAGAAAACGTATACGATTTGGCGGATGCGGTGACGTTTGCCGGGCTTGCCTGCACGCTTATCAATAATGCGGATAGGGTAAAAATGGGGTGCCTTGCTCAACTTGTTAACGTTATAGCCCCCGTTATGACGGAAAACGGCGGAAGAATGTTCCGCCAAACAATATATTATCCGTATCAACTTGCAATAAAATACGCTAAGGGAACGGCTCTTCGTCTTGCGTTGCAAACGGAAAAAATGGATAGTGATTACGGTGAAACGGAAAAGGTTTACGCGGCGTGCGCGTACGACGAAGGCGAATATGCCGTTTTCGCAATAAATAAAACAAGCGAAGAACAGGATTGTTCTCTTGATTTCTCTTCCGATACCGTTTTCATGGAAGAGCGTGTCGAGATGACGGGCGGCATTCATGCACACAACAGTTTCGACGAACCGGAAAAAGTCGTTCCGAAAAAAACGGCTTGTGAAAACGGCAATAAATCTCTGTTCGAGATTAAATTGCCACCGTACAGTTTCACCTTATTAAGGTTTAAAACAGTAAATGATTTATAATGAAAATGGAGGGGAAAAATATGAACAAAAAGTTTAGAGCAATAGCGTTGACAATGTGTATGTTTCTGACGGTCGGAGTGTTGTCCGCTGGTTGCGGCGGGCCGAGCCAAGACATGGATGTGTCCGTTTCTATCGAAAGTATTCAGAAAAAGTATGACGCATCTTTATATTCCTATTCGGGAGAACCCGTAACGATAACAATGTCGCACTGGGATTCCGACGGCGCAACATTAGAGCGCGCAGTTCTCGAAACGGAACTTAAAGCGTTCAAAAACCGTTATCCGACGATTAACGTAGAACTGGATATTATAAGCGATTACGAAAAAACGTACGCCACAAATATTTCCACAAACAATCTGCACGACGTATTTATGGTTTCGGACGGCGTCTTTGCAAACTGGTCTACCGGCGGGAAAATGGTAAATCTTACGCCTTATATTCAGGCGAGTGAGATAGTAAATTTAGACGGAATGTATGATTCCGTAGTAACACGTTATCGTTACGATTCCGCTTCCGGGCTTACGGGCGTGGGAGAACAACTCGTAATGCCGCGTGATATTTCCGCGCACGTAATGTACTATAACAAAGATTATTTTGCTGCGAAAGGAGTCGAACTCCCTCCGTCTGACAGAATTATGACAATAGACGAAGCCGTTAAAATGTGGCAGGCTCTTACCGAACGCGACGGAGATTATATCGAAACGTACGGAGTCGCGGGATTAGTTATGGAAGGGCTTGTATGGTCTGCCGGCGGTGATTTTATTAACGATTCACGTACGGGCTTCCCGACGGATCCCTCTGACATTGCCGCACTTAAAAAAGCCTATCAGTTTATTCAGGACGCATATTACAAATACGAGATTACTCCTCCCTCGGAATTCAGTTCCGGTATGGATCCCGCAACGCTGTTTTCGTTGCAAAAGGTGGCAACGGTAATTGCCGGAAGTTGGAACGTTGCGTCTTTCCGTACGTTGTCCTTTGATTGGGATATAGCGTATATTCCCGCATTTCCCGAAGCTTCGGTTAAGAATGCGTGGTCGGGTTCGGTAGGGTATGCAATAAGTAATTCCTGTAAAAATAAAGAAGCCGCTTGGAAACTTGTCGAGTACATCGGCTCGCCCGAAGGACAGGAAATTCTTGCGGCGACGGGATTTCAGTTCCCGCTTTACGAAAATATAGGTCTTTCAAAAGAATATCTTGACAGAGAGGTAAAGCTTAAACCGAATAATTACGAAGTATTTATTCATTCTGCAGCCAAGCAGCCTGCCGGTACGTGGACGTACACAAAGAGTACGCAATGGAAAGAACTCGGATACGATATGTTTTCCGAATATCTCCTCAATAACAATGCGGCAAACCGTTGGGATGTAGACAGGTTCCTTGCCCGAGTAAAAGAAGCGGTGAATCAATATCTTGCATAAAGGGGGATTGATATGCGCTCAATCGATGTAAACGACGGGAAATTGAACCCCGCGCTTGTCACAGACGGCGGTATGACGGGTATTCCCGAATCCCCGAAAAGGCAGAAAATGGCCGTAACAAAAAAAAGCGAATATTTTTGGGGGTGGGTGTTTATTGCACCTCTTACGATAGGATTTCTTCTGTTTACGGCGTTTCCGCTTGTGCTTTCGGTAATATATTCGTTCAGCGAGTACGATTTGTTTCACGCGCCGATATTCATAGGTGTTTCAAATTTTGCAGAAGTTTTTCACGACACGTTTTTTCTGCGTTCGCTTCTTAACGCGCTCGTTTACTGTATAGGCGTGCCTATCGGCGCAACGCTTGCCCTTATTCTGTCTTCTATGTTAATAAACATTTCAAAAGGGTCGCTTGCGTTAAGAATGATTTTCTATCTGCCTACGATTTGCGGCGCCGTGGCGGTTGCGTTTATATGGCAATGGATGTATGCTCCGAATTATGGATTGCTGTGGGAATTTTTCAAAAAGATAGGCATTAAACCCGTTCATTTCCTTTCATCGGGCTACATAATGCCATCCATGATGGTTATGGGTATATGGTCGGGACTCGGTATCAGCGTACTATTGTTTTATTCGTCGTTGGGCAACGTTTCTAAATCATTGTACGAAGCGGCTGATTTAGACGGCGCAAACGCGTTTCATAAGTTTGTCTATATCACCGTTCCGGGTGTTTCGCCGGTTATGTTTTACATTTTGATTACGGGAATTCTCGGGTCGTTCCAGTCGTTTACGAACTTTCAGGTCATGACGAACGATCAGATAAATTACAGCAACGTTATGCCGGTTTGGTGGATTTATAAATTCACGGGAACTTACGGGTACCGTTACGGCTACGCTTCCGCGCTCGGCATGGTGTTCGGGTTGCTGCTTATTATGATTTCCGGAATACAGTTTCTCGTATCGAAATTTTGGGTTAAGTACGATGCGTAAGGAGGAGAAAAAGGTGGCTGACATTTATTCCTTACAACGAAAATCGGAAGCAAAGCGTATTGCCTTAAAAGTTTGCGCTTACGCCGTACTTATCTTTTTCGCGGTGCTGTTTATTATTCCTTTTCTGTTCGCTCTTTCCACTTCGTTTACTTCCCCTTACGGGATATACGAGAAAAATTATAACTGGAAGTGGCACGCCGTAGACTTTTCAAACTATGCACGTCTTTTCAGAGAATATAACATCTGGGGAGGCTTTCTGAACAGTATTCTGTATATTATTCCGCCCATTTTTTTAGGTGTGTTTACGAGTGCTATGGCTGCTTTCGCGTTTGCGCGTCTGCGGTTCCCGGGGAAAACCGTAGTGTTTTATCTGCTTCTTTCCACGGTTGTTATGCCGGGGGTAATAACGTTGATTCCTTCCTATATACTGTTCGCAAGCGTATATAACTGGGCAAATACGCCGTTGCCGCTTATTGTTCCGGGATGTTTCGGTGCGGCGCTTACTATGTTTTTTATTCGTCAATTTTTTATGACGCTTCCGAAAGAACTGGAATACGCCGCGCAGATTGACGGGTTAAACTGGTGGGGAATATTTATAAAAGTAGCGATTCCGCTTGCAAAACCCGTGTTGATAACACAGATCATCTTATCTTTCAACGGCGCTTATAACGATTATCTCGGACCGTTGCTTTATGTCGGCAACGTGGACGCGTACAAAACTTTGCAACTTGTTCTGTCTTCTATTTCTACGGTGCATAGCAAACCTTACACTTTGATGATGGCGGGCGCGGTCGTTGCGCTGATTCCTACTTTCATACTTTATCTTGCGGCGCAAAAGAGTTTCATCGAAGGAATAGTAATGACAGGCATTAAAGGGTAATTAAAAAGGGGGAAAATATGAAAAAAAGAACTATTTTAACTTGTTTTGTTCTTATCGCGACATTAGGCGTTTCTATGTTTGCGGGTTGCGGTGATGCAGGAGATATATCCGACGGAGATGTTTCGTTTACTCTTCCCGATGCGCCCGAGTCTGCTATCGGAAACGTCGGCAACGTTAAAACTCTTACTGCCGGCGGCTATCGAATAGATTTCGAAGGGGGAGAGGACGGTGTCGGCATAAAATTCGTCGACCTCGGCGCTTCAGATACGGAAAACGCGGTAAGTTTTGTCAATTCAAAACCCGCCATACTCAATGTGCGCGGTCCGGCAACCACTCTTTTAGGGGCATTTGACGAAAAAACCTATTCTGCGGGATACAGTAAAGTTGTCGGTAAAAAATACGGGTATCTTGCCACGGCTACCGTAAAAACGGGGAGCGGAAGCGAAGTGCTTTTTAACGACGCTTATTATATTACGAAAGCGGGTACGTTTGCCGTAAGCAGACAAACCAAAGTGCTTTCGGCAAATAAAACGGACGTCGGGTTTCAATCTGTTTATTCGCTTCTGGACGTGGGCGGATCCAAACAGTACGCAAACTTCGATTATTTTATTCCGTCGATTATTTATAAAGATTCTTCCGATATGGTGAGAGGAGCAATAGCGTCTAATCTAAATCTTGACAGAATTTATGTAAAGGAAACGAGAACGGGTTTGCCGCTTTCAATGTTAAGGAATAAGGAAAGCGGACGGTCGGTTGCAATCGCGCATCTCAACTCGAAAATCACTTCCGGCGGTCAGGTCGCCGGCGGAATGAACGGCGCGGTTAACAATAAATTGCAATACGGTTCAATAGGATATACCGTCAATAAAGGCTTATCCGTGGACTTCTGTTACCCGTCGGCGGAAGGACCTATCACCTACGACAGCGGTTCGGGTTGGGCAAAACTGTATCACTCGTTTGAAAAGGGTACGGCGCAGCAATACGAACTTTCTCTGCTGCCGACAAGCGAGAGCAGTTATGCGAAAGCGATGACCAAAACTTTCAAACAGGCATATGCCGCCGAATCGCCCGAAATCGCGTCAGACGTAGATATCGATAAAATTTACGACTATAACATCGAAGTGTTTGACGATACGTATAAAGAATTCGGAACAGGTACGTTAAAATCGGCAGGCGTTCCTTGGAGTATTCGTCTTGACGGAGGCTCTGCGGTAGAATACTCTTTCCAGATGGGTTTCGTCGGGCAGCAGATTCCCGTCGGATATCATCTGATGAGTACGGGCTACGCGAATAAAAACGCGGCTCTTGTTGAAAAGGGTAAAGCAATTTTGAATTTCTGGACGTCGCCATCCATTATGAGAGATAAGCTTCCCATTGTCTGGTGGGATGCGAGAGATAACGATTCGGCAGGGCAGTCCCGCGGGTATCCGTGTTTTCTCCGTTGTTTCGTCGACGGCGCGGAAGGTATGCTGGATGCGTACAGGATCGCGCTTAAAAACGGCGAAAATATGACGCAATGGAAAAACGCCGTTATCAAAATAGGCAGTTTTCTTGTAGAAAATCAAAATGACGACGGCTCTTTTTACCGCGCCTATAACACTAACGGTACGGTTTGCACGGATACTTCGGACAACCGTTTCCAAGGAACTTCTAAACGTAACACGCCCATTGCCGTGCGGTTCCTTTCGAAAATGTACGAATTTACGGGAGAGGAAAGGTATAAAGAGGCTGCTGTCAAAGCGGCGGATTACTGCTATGAAACCTTATATCTTGGTTTAGAAAAATATGTCGGCGGTACGCCGGACAATCCGAATACTGTGGATAAAGAAGCGGCTATTTACGCGATGTATTGTTTCAATGCGACTTATACTCTTACAAAAGACGCAAAGTATTTGGAAGCGGCGGAACACGCGGCCGTGTCCGCTATGAGTTGGGTGTACTGTTATGATTTTGCTTGCCCGTCATCTTCCGATAAGGCGGCGATTAACCCGTTTAACGACGGCGGAGTTTCGGGATTTTCTCTTATAGCCACGGGTCACTCGGGCGCCGACAATTTCTCCGCTTATATGTATTACGAATTTTATAAAACTTATATTCAGACGGGAGACGAATTCTATCTTCACGCCGCAAAATTTTTGCAAAGCAACACCAAACTCAGTACCGATTATAAAGGAGAGATGGGGTGGAAATACCGAGCGCTCGGACCGGAAGCGTCTACGGTGTGCGACTTTTCTTTCGGTACGGTCGGCGTGTGGCTGCCTTGGTCGGGAATTGCGAATATCGAGCCGATTGCAAATATGAGACTTGCTTTCGGAAACGCCGACATATCAAAGATTACTTCGAACAGATCGGAACTGGCTCAGGCTCTTGAAACCTACGGAAACGGCGGTAAATCAATAAATTAAAAAGATTATATTTAAGGAGAAAAATATAATGATAAAAAGCAAAAGGTTTTTCTTAACTACGGTGTTTGCTTTTATGCTGATGTTTAGCGCAGCATTTGGTGGAATTATGTTTACTGCTCACGCCACAAATGTTCCGTTGAAAAACGACGGAACCTGGTTTGCGGCGCCTGATTTGGGCAGCGGAATTCCCGATGTGTGGACCTTCAACGAAGACGGCACGCTTACAAGCACAAACACGGCGTTTACGGGCAATATGTTGATGACGACAAATGCGGATTTGGTGGGAGACTATGCAATTGAAGCGGTTTTTCAAGGCAGTAACGACACCGAAGTCCTTAACGAAATCAATATGGGCTTTACGCCTTGGTATCTGGATGCTAATAATTTCGTTATCGTTTACATGAGATGGCAACCCGATAAAGGATTCAATCTTATCAATATTCAGACCGCTTACAGACAAAACGGGGAAAATTTGTCTTGGGGCGACTGTTGGTTGGATTTTGCTTATAAAGATACTCTTTTTACGCTGAAACCCACAGATTCGATTAAAATGCGTGTAGAAAAGAGACTGAACGTGTCTAAGGGGTTGGACGAATATTTCGTTACCGTTTCCAGCGGTGACATATCAGAAACGCCTTCTAACAGGGGTATTGCAATATCCGTTCCATATTTCAACAAACCTGCCTATGTCGGTTTATATACGAATAACGACACCGTAAAGATTTCAAACTTCAAAACGGAATCTGTTACGGACGGGGTAACTCTTCCGCAGGGAAAAGCGCTCGGGGCATCGGTAAGGCTGGATAAAAACGGTATGCGGTTCGGATTTGCGTTAAAAGAAGCGGACTATAATTTCCTTGCGGAAAAATTCGGCGAGAATTACGATATAGGGTTTGCCGTTATGAAAAACGGTATTACGAAATATCGTTCCGTAAAAGATGCAACTTGGTCCGATATAACGATAGGTGGCGAAAATTATAAATTTGTGGTGTTTACTATTCTCGGCGTTCCTGAAAACGAAACGGAAACAGTATTATCGTATTACGGTTATTTAGAAATCGGAGGTACAAAACTGTCTGTAACGGAAACTTTGGAAAGAAGTCTTGATCAGACGGTTAAGAAGGCATATGCATCCGCAAAGGCGACCGATAATCAAACCGTATTAACCGCAATTGTATCGGTTTACGGCGAGAGATATGCCGTAACAGGGGCATAATGACAGCGGATATTACTAAAAAACCGCGATAGTTATATGTTTTTTAGGTACTGCGTGTATTTTCTCTATCGGATAAAGAAAGGAAGCTCCTCAAAAGTTGCAGCGGAAAGAGAAAATCGAAAAAAAATATAATGATTCCGAAGACATGTCGGAAGAGTGGAGCTGTTGGGATAACATATAACAAAAAGTAAAAAAATTTATACGGAGACAATGTTTTATGAAAAAAGGATATAATAAGCCGATATTAAGCATTACCGAGTTAAATGAGAACATAGTATTGACAAATTCTGGGCTTAACGATAGTTTCAATAAATCGTCCAACGAAATCGAAACCAACTGGGGAGAATTTTGGAGTTAAAAAATCTGTGTAGATTATTGAATAAAAAAGAGAAGAATAAATTTATTTTTCTTTTTAAGAGTTTTGTCTTTTGTGTTTTTCGTCTGTTTTCGTGCGGCGATTTTGCCATAGAAACGGAAACGGGGGTAAATCAATAAATTAAAAAATTATATTTAAGGAGGAAAATATAATGACAAAAAGCAAAAAGTTTTTGTTAACCACGGTGTGCGCTCTTATGTTGACGCTCTGCACCGCGTTGGGGGGAATTTCTCTTACAGCCCGCGCAACAAATGTTCCGTTTAAAAACGACGGAACTTGGTTTGCGGCGCCCGATTTGGGCGGAGAGATCCCGAGCGTGTGGACTTTCAACGAAGACGGCACGCTTACAAGCACAAACACGGCGTTTACGGGCAATATGTTGATGACGACAAATGCGGATTTGGTGGGAGACTATGCGATTGAAGCGATTTTTCAAGGCAGTAACAACACCGAAGTCCGTAACGAAATCAATATGGGCTTTACGCCTTGGTATCTGGATGCCAACAACTACGTTATAGTTTATATGAAATGGCAACCCGATAAAGGATTTAATCTTATCAATATCCAGACCGCTTACAAGCAAAACGGCGGGGATTTATCCTGGGGTGACTGTTGGTTGGATTTCGCTTATAAAGATACTCTTTTTACGCTGAAACCTACCGACTCGATCAAAATGCGTGTTGAAAAAAGGCTGAACGCAACTAACGGAACGGACGAATATTTTGTTACCGTTTCCAGCGGTGACATATCAGAAACGCCTTCCAACAGAGGTATTGCGATGTCTGTACCTTATTGCGCAAAACCCGCTTATGTCGGTTTATATACGAATAACGACACCGTAAAGATTTCTAACTTCAAAACGGAATCTGTTACGGATAGCGGCGTGTATAAAACCGTTGCCGAAGGAACGGTTGCGAAATCTTCCGTAAAAGACGGTTGGACCGCTAACGAAGGCAACTTTACCGTTAAAGCGGCGGGTGCCGACAGCGCGTTAAATCAGGCAATAAAAAACAACGAGATTGCAAATCAGAACTATGCAATTGCCTACACCGCAAATTGCGGGGCGAACGGCAATCAACTTTCCATACTTCCGCTTTATCGCGATGAAAACAACTTTGTTCGTTTTGTAATCGATAAAACGGCAACGGGAGCAAACGTTTCCGTCGACGGCAAAGCCGCAGGCGTTGCCTTTTCGGAGACAGGCGCGGCTTTCAACGAAGAGATTGACTGGGCTAACGTCAATATTTCCGCTTCCAGAGTGGGGTCGGAATTTGGTTTAAGGATTAACGGAAAGGCTGCGATGAGTTATGCGAATTCCGCGTTTATAGTCGGTGCGAACGTTGGATTCGGCGCAGGTGGCGACAACGTTACTTTCGTTGACGTTAAGATTACGAGTCTTGAATATAACGCATACGACTGGTTTGCAATAGGCGAGTGGTGGGCTTCTGCCCAGACAAAGGATAGCGTTGCTATCGTTAAAGACGCCGAAAGCGGTAAAACTAACCTTACGCTTGCCGCAATTTCAGACAAAACCAAAGTTACAGGCGCGTACATTGATTCGGGGAAATACGATCAGATTACTCTTACCGCCGAATTTGGCGGAGAAGTCGGCGTCGGATACGGTTTCTATACCGATTACGTAGATAACAATAACTATAATATCGTTTGGATTGCCGAAGGCAAAGTTACGATCAACAGCATGAAGGAAGGCGCTCAAACGACAGTTTCGGAAGCAAATCTTCCCGCGGAATTCGACGGGACCAAAAAGAACGTTGTTTCCGTATCGGTAGAGGTTGGCGAAGTTAAAGTGGTTCTCAACGAAAAAGAAATAATTACCGCTAAAACAGAAGCTTTGGCTGGGAATAATACCGTTAAAGTAGGCGTAGTGGCGTGCGGAGGAACGGTTACGGCGGAAAATTTCGTTGTTGACGGATTCTGGCCGTATAAAACGAGAACGATAGGGGCTTGGAATCTTAACGGCGCAAGAATCAATTCATGGCAAGCCGAAAATAATCGTATTATTGCCGACGGTTCGTTCGGTACGGGATTTAAAGCATCGATGGCGACATCCGCCACGGAATATACTCCCGCAAACGGCTATTATTTCGGCGCCAAAGTTACCGTTACTAATCTGTATGCGAGCGAGTGGAAAACGGGGATAATGCCTTATTATAAAGACGGCGGCAATCACGTGTTCGTATGGCTGTCGCAATGGGCAGGAAACGTTACAACGATAACAATGACGGCTCAACTTGGCGGAAAAGCGGTCGGAAACGAGTGGCGCGAAACTCAAATCGCGTACACGATGGAAGGCGCGGTGAATTATATTGAAGTCTACGTTAAGGGCGATGCGGTTTATGTTTATCTCAACAAGAGTTTTGCCCCCACGGTTACGACTTCTTTCGAAGGTCTCGGCGCGCAACCCGCCGCTCAAATCGGTTTGAATAACTTTAATACTTCTGCCGTTTTTGAAGAGGTAACCGTATCCGAAAACAGAATTTTTACCGAGAAAGGCAAACCGCAGATTGAAAAGATAGGAAGCGTACCGACTACCGCTAAAAAAGGCGAAGCGGTTAAACTTCCCGTGTTCTCCGCGACGGGTGTCGGAGGAACGATTGCAAACGTTACGGTTGTCGTGAAAGACGAAAACGGTAAGGAATACGCGATAGAAAAGAATATGTTTACGCCCGATAACAGCGGTAAATACTTTGTAACTGTTACGGCGACCGACGCTTGGGGAAATACAGAAACACAGAATTACGAAATCCAAGTTGAAAAGACGGGTGGTTGCGGAAGCGCAATCGGAAGCGTTTACGGGATGGTTTTAGTCGCGGCGGCTGTCGCAATCGGACTTTTACTGTTCGTAAAGAAAAAAGAAAATAACTGACGGTTAATTCTATTATCAAACTTTATTCCGACGCCAAAAGGCGTCGGAATAATTGTTATAAAGGGGAAAATTCGGTTAACGTAAGAGACAAAGCAAACATCAAGTTTTTATATTTTGAAAAGCCCGCCTGATATTCACAACACCGTTATTGCTTGCAATGAATAATAGGGAAAGAATATTTTGTTGGTATTATATTATACGGAGCAATGAAGTGTTAGAAATATTAAAAAAAAAAAGAAATTTCTTCTTTGGAATATGCTGGGAAGAACTCTCAAACAAAATTTGAAAAACTTAAAGATAATCAAAGTGCGCTTATTGAAGAGATTATCGGGGAAACTACGGATTTACAAATAGATTATCGCATATCGCGCGGCGATGAAAACTCAAGTTCTTTTCATGATAGATTTATAGTATTGAGATATAAAATAAATAAAGAACGTGTATGGTCTTTAGGTGCTTCTATCAACTCTATCGGGAACAGGCATTCGATTATACAAATTGTAGAAACGCCTAATACCGTTATTTCTGATTTAAACAAACTATGGGACGAAGTTAAAGGTTGTGATAATTGTTGTATTTTTAAAAATATAAATAAAGTATAAGTTTGGAGTGAAGTGAATCTACTTGGTGGATCTATAGTAAATAATATTTTTGTTCAACTTTTTTGACGAAAAATATACAAATGGCAGAATAAAACAATAGTTCAACTCTGCCTAGCAAAATAGAAAATGTATCTATTTTGAGCTGGTTTGCCATATGCGAAAATCCGCCATTTTGGGTGTTATTAACCCAAAATGGCGGATTTTTATGTTGCGGTTTGTAAAATTTTTAAGTGTTTTATATCATTTTGTTACCAAAAAACGTTACCGTTCTTACTTAATATCCCTTTGATTATAGGCGTTGCTTAAAAAATCAGTCCGATACTATCATTACTATCGATTGCGGGTAGTCTCCGAAATTTTTACCGAAAATGTTGATTCCGCCTTTATGTTCGGCGTCGTCTTTAATTCCGATCGTCAATTTAATAAGATTTTTTTCTTTTATTTTCAGGTCGGAAAAGGTTACCGACTTGGATATGAGTTGATTGTCTGCAAAAACGCCTTGCTCGTTCACGGTAAATCGTTTTAACAAACCGTATTGCGTGCTGTTTAGAAACCAGTAGTTAGGGGTATATTTTCCGCGGCGACCGCCGAAATCCCCGGGGGAAGTGTAAGTGGTAATTTCCACGTCGTTAATCCAGAACGTTATATCGCTCGGCCAGTCGTTTCTGAAATACACCGTTTCGGAGCATAATTCCAAAGAAAAAGATATTTGTTTATAGTCAACGTTGTTTTTCAGAAACTGCGTCGGAAACCTGTACGAAACGTAACCCGACTGAAACCATATCAATTCGGCTTTACAGCGATCGGGGGTGAAAAACGCTTCGGGAATATCGTTTTCGACAATCTGGTTATCTTTACCGGCAATTCCGCAGGGAGCCATAATTTCACAATCGACAAAGTTACCGATGGGCATCTCGATTTCTTCTTTGTGTGAAACGATAGAAGTATCGGCGTTCGTAACTATATCGAAATCTATAAATAAATTATGCGCCGCTTTTGTACATAGTTTTACGTGTCCTTTAAGACCGGGTTCGTATGAAATGAAAATCAACTGCGCTTTAATAAGCGCGTCAAGGTAAAACGACACGCTTGAAACGGCAAGATTTAACTGTCTTGAAAGTTCCGACAAGGTCATAGGTCGGACAGACAGCAGTTGTAATATTTTAAGTTTATCGATACTCGATAACGCTATTCCGATATCTTTGATTTTTTCAAGATCCGATTCGTTTTTAAGCGAAAGGTGAAAGTTTCTCGAACTGTTTATTATATCGCTCATTTTTTTCTCTCCGTTATTTTTTATTGCTGTTATTTCCTTAAAAATTATTGTACAACAACTTTTAATGCAATGCAAATATTTTTTCGAGTTTTTAGAAAAGCATACTCTATCTTTCAAAAATACTGAAAAACAAGCGGGTTAAAATGTGGAAAATTTGAAAGGCTATCTCTATTGACAGCATATATGCTCGGCTTTATAATTAAGTCGAAAAAGGGGCAAAATTGAGTAAAAAACCGAAAAATAAAAACGGTTATAACGGCGATTTTCCCTGAAAAATTCAATTGATTTTATAAAACAAATAAAAATCAGGAGGAGAGAGATGAAACAAACAACAAAGAAAAAACTCAACGTGCTTCTTACGAGCATAGCGGTATTCATGCTTTGCTCGGGCGTGTTAACTTCGGTATTCGGCATGCCTAAGTTTAACGGCGTTTTCGCGGAAACGGGCAACGGCGTTTACACGGCGGAAGTAACGCCGTATATCGAATACGCGTTCGATAGTGTGGAAACGTTCCTTAAAAACACGGGCAGTTCCGCAAAAGACAGCACAAAAGATTACAACCTTAAAATTAACGGCAATGCGTCGGCGTCCGTTTTGTACCTGAACGGCGTTGCAAACTTCGCGGAAAACTCTTCGCTTTATATCCCTTACAAAAACAATCCGTTTATAAGCGATCTCACGGACTTTACTATTGCCGTAGACGTTAACGCCGGGAGACCGAGTGGCTGGTACGGTTCTGTGTTCAGTTGGGATTCGTTTTCGAGTTATAATGATAATGCTTCTTATATAGATAGTTATCATAGAATCGATACTTCATATACCGGTAATTCCGATACCTGGTGGTTCCGGTTAGGCGATATGAACTGGAAAGCAAATGACGGGCAGAGATTGCAATGGAACGGTTGGGCAGGAGCAAAAGATATTTTTAAGACTTCTACTCGTACGGATAAATCGGGTGAAACCACTATCGTATACAGCCTTTCTGCAGGGAAAACGCTACGCGTGACTGCATATCAGAACGGAGAAAAAGTAAGTTTGCCCGAGACTTCTATCGTTCAGGACATTTCTTCCTGGTCTTTATATAAAAAGGAAAGCGTATATAAAACGTTTATGATCGGCGGATGTTATGACTCTCGTTATATAACCAGTATGGAAAACAACGTTTTCACACAGGCGCAAAAAATGGTAGGTACCATGGATAACGTTCGCGTTTACGATTTCGCTATGACCGAATCGCAAATGGCCGAATACGCCGCTACGAAGAAGATATCCGTTCCCGGTATTCAGATAGAAAAAACCGAAAACGGAACCGTAAGCGTAGAGAATTATACTCCCCAAGTCGGCGAAGAAGTAATTATAAACGTTACACCGAACGCCGATTACGAAATTGAAGAAGTCACCGTAAACGGAGTAAAAATCGAAGCGGTAGACGGCGTATATAAAACGACCATGGTTGAAAACGGATTGAGCATTTCCGCAACCTTTAAAGAAACGGTTATTAAAAAGTTAAAAGCGGTTTCTATGGCGTACGGCGCAGGTATACGTTGCGGCGGGGACATTACGACAAGCGGTTTGAGATTCAGCATAGCCGCTTTAAAAGAAAAATACGAAACCGTTATGAATAGTCTTAAAGAAGGGACGACTGCCGAATTCGGTATACTTATAATCCCCGAAGATTATCAGAAAACGTACGGCGCGTTCACCGTTGAAAATCTTTTCGGCGAAAACGCAAAATATCACTTGGCGGAAAGAAATCCCGACGGTTCGCTTAAAGATTACGACGGAACGTTACCCCAGATTATAAACTTCGTAACGAACGAATTATATCTTAACGAAAAAACGGGCAATTACGAATATTTCGGTTCTATAACGGGGATTTTAGACGGTAACCTTACGAGAAAATTCGTCGGAGTAGGTTTCGTTAAATATACCGACGGTGAAACCGCTCAATACGCATTATTGGATTATGCGGACGGGAACATTGTAAACAATACCCGTTCAGTTTATCAGGTGGCGAAAATCGCCGAACTTAACGATAATCTGCCTGCCGAAGCGAAAACGTGGATTCGCGAGAATTATATTAACGTAGTAGAATCCAAAGTAACGGCGTTAAACGGTAAAAAATTGTCTATACTCGGAGACAGTATTTCCACTTTTAAGGGCGTTTCCAACAATGCGGAAACTAATTCTACGATAGGAAACAACGAAGTTTTCTATGGCGCGCAGAATTCCGTATTAAACTTTAACGAAAGCGATACCTGGTGGAAACAAACTGCCGATAAAACCGGCGCTTCCGTCCTCGTAAACAATTCCTGGGCAGGCGCTAACGTTGCTACGAATTACGGCAACGGAACCAAAGGCGGCTGTACCGCAAGAGCGGAAAATTTACACGACGTAAACAACGTCAATCCCGATATAGTTGCGGTTTATATGGGTATCAACGACTGCGGTTGTCTTACGGGACTCGGTGAATTCAACGGAATTTCCGATATATGGGACGGCGAGAAATATATCGGTAACACCGAACTTTTCGCAACTGCTTACGCGACTATGGTTCACAAAATCGTAACTAAATACGGTAACGCAAAAGTGTTTTTATTTACTCTTCCGCAAAACGGATACCACTGGTTGGGCACGAAAGAAGAGTATAACGCTTTGCAGGTCGAATATAACAAGATGATTTATAAAATCGCCGAAGTATTCAACGTGCAGGTTGTTGATCTTGCAACTATGGTAGGCGGAAACTACGGGGAGTACTTGCTTCAAGACGGAATTCACCCGAACGAAAAGGGTATGGACATAATAAGCGCGGCTTTCGAAACGGCTCTGTATTCTTTCTATTCCGAAAAATAGTATAAGGAGAATATTATGAAAAAATATATTAAACCGACAGTAGAGGTAAATCTTTTTCAATACGACGTTATAGCGGCTTCCGGCTGGCAGCAGGAAGATATCTCGGATAACGAAGGCATCTTCCAGGATATTTACTTTAAGTAAACGAGGGAAAATATGAAAAACAAAACCTTAAAAATAGCGGTTACGGGATTTATTGTGTGCGCGGTGATATCTTCGTCGGCAATTTTTCCGTCGAAGATAAACGACGCCGCAGCAGAAGGCAAGGTGGCGGTAACACCGTATATTCAATATACTTTCGATTCCGCCGATACTATGCTTGAAAATTCCGGTTCTTCCGCTGTCGACAAAACAAAAAATTATAATCTCAATCTTTTAGGAAACGCAACGCCGGATAATATGTGTTATCTTGGCGACGTCGAATTAAAAGATAACTCCGCTCTGTATCTCGAAGGGGCAAACAACCCCTTCGCGAACGGCGACTTGACAGACTACACGGTTGCTTTGGACGTTACGTTAAGATATAGCAGTTGGTATGCTTCCGTGGTCAGTTGGGACGGCGTTAAAGGAAATCCCGATAAGGGCGAAAACGGCAGTTATGCGGGGCACAGATATTCGCGCGTCACGGTTGCTTCGAATAAAAACGATGTCGAATGGTTGAGATTTACCGATAATCAGACCGGCGTTGATTTGAACGGCAATTCTATTATAAATAAGGAGCATTGGAGCAGTTATTATAAAGGATACGGCGGACAGACTCTATATACGGGCGACAGAACGGTATCGGAAACGACTTCCGTAACGCTTATAATCAGCGTGGATAAAGACGGCAAAATGGTTGCAAAGTCTTACGTGGGCGTAAACGAGGAACACAGCGTGTCCGTAAATCTGCCTTCCGGCTGGGATATTTACGGCGAAGCCGACGCTAATCAGAAAAGGTTTACTTTAGGCGGGGCGTACGATTCCCGCGAGGGTCAGCATTTGCAGATGAAGTTGAACGGCAGAATGGATAACGTTCGTATTTACGATTTCGCTATGACGGAAGAACAAATGGCTGAATACGCCGCAAGCGAGGAAAGACAGATTTTCGTTGACGGCGTGGAGGTTGATACAAATCTTATCGGCGGAACCGTTAAGGTAAGCAATACTATGCCCGAAATCGGCGAAAAAGTAACTATTACTCCTATTCCCGACGATAACGCAGAACTCGTGGAAGTAACCGTAGACGGCGTAAAAATAGAACCCGTAGACGGAGTTTATACCGCCACCATGAAAAAAGGCGGGATATTCGTTTCGGCTGAATTTGTCCGTTCTTACGCGGTAAGCGTGGATTCCGAGATGGTTAACGGCACCGTTACTGCTGATAAAACGGTAGCGAAAGAAGGCGAAAAAGTTACTTTTACCGTAACGCCCGATAACGGATATAAAGTGAGAAACGTATACGTAAACGGCGCGACGGTAGAAGAAATAAACGGGGAATATTCTTTCGTTATGCAGTCCGAAGCAATAACTGTTTCCGCGGAATTCGGTAAATGGGTTACGGTAACGGTTAAAGACGGAATCAAAGGCGGTTCCGCGAGCGCGAACAAATCCGAATGTTGGGAAGGCGACAGCGTTATCGTGACCGTTAAAGCCGATGAAGGATACGAAGTCAAAAAAGTGGCCGTTAACGGACAGGAAATAGAAAAAACGGGCGTTTTTTATAAATTCAGCGCAACCGATAATTCGGTTATCGAAGTGGAATTTTCAAAAATCGGCGGAGGATGCGGCGGCAGCATAGCAGGCGTTTCCTGCGCTACGGCGTTCGCGCTTGCGGCAGCGCTTGTTTTAAAGAAGAAACGTAAATAACAGGAGAGAAAATGAAGAATACGAAAAGAATTTTAACGTTAATACTGAGTTTGGGCATCGTTGCGGGAGTAACGGGGTGTGGCGGCAACGGCGGCTACAATATGGACGAAACGGAAGCCGACGTTACCGAAATAACTATTATGGCGGGCGATATGGATTCGTATCAACGCGCCGTCAATAACAACACTCCGGTTTATCAGGCGTTAAAGGAGGCTATCGGTTTCGATGTGTATTCAAGAGAAGGCGTTTCTCTCGATAACCTTAAGTCAAAAATCAATTTGGGGCTTTCTCAGGATAACCTTCCCGAAATGTTCCGTATTCACGGGCCTTACGATTCGGAATTATATCAAAGACTTATTAAAGAAGAAGCGGTTGTCGCAATCGACGAATACGTAAACGAAAACACCAAAGACGTTTATCCTTATCTTTACGAAAGAATGAAACAGTTCGATTATATGAAAAAGAACGTTTCGTATGCAAACGGACACATTTATTTCGTTCCTACTTATTGGGGCAACGAAAAGGCTATGTACGTCCGTACCGACTGGATTGACAATCTCAATGCAAAACTCGGCAGTATTCTCGTAAAAGAGGGTGTGATTTCTTCCGCGTCACAGATGACTACCGAAATGTACGAGCAATATAAATATTCCGTGCCGAAAACTCTTACCGATTTTTATCGTCTTGCAAGAGCGTTTTCCTTACACGATCCCGATAACAACGGTAAAAAAGATACCTACGGCTACGTTACGGAAATGAACCGCGACTTCGACAGTTGGATGTACGTCGCGTGCGATACCGGCTGGAAACAATGGATGCAGGATAAAAACCCTTTGACGGGCGCTGCGGTTAATCCCGGAACGTACGTTTCTTCCAACACGTCGGACGGAAGTAAAATCGCCACGTCGATATTTGCCAAATTATACGGAGAAGGGTATATTACGCCGTCTTCCGTAGGCAACAAGGAAAACGATAAACTCGAACAGTTTACGAAAGGACAGGCGGGAATGATGTACGCGCACGTTGAAAGATACAACGTAATTGCAAAGGCAATGGTGCAAAAGGTGTCGGGGAATACCGCGCCGGAAAAATTCCAAGGGGCTATGAAACAATTCGTTATGACGATGCCCCCGGCAGGTAAAAACGGAGCGTTCGGCGGACATTCGCCTTATTCGTCCTGTTACCTTCCCGGCCCTGCGATTAACGCGAAAATGAGTAAGGCAAGAATTAAAAAATGCTTTGATTTCCTTGAATACTTCTATAGTCCCGAAGGACAGAAACTGTTTACTTACGGCGTAGAAGGAATAAACTACAATACTCTTGAAGACGGTTCTATCGAGTTACTTACAGGGGTTGATCAGTACGGTATAAGAGACCGTCTTACCGCCAACAACGATAACGCCGCGAGATTAACTTATATGATGGAATTGCCTTACGATTCGCTAAAAGTCGTTACTAACGGCGATTTAATCGTCGATACTATACGTCAGGCGAACGAAAGTCAATGCATGTCCGATTATCTGGACGTGGTTACGCCCGTAGGCGAAAAATGGGTTGCAACGGCAAACGACTGGTTCGATTCCGAGAGTTGGAATATGATGCGTGAATACAAATGCCACGCTTCCTGGACATATAACGAAAAAACCTGGGCAGAAGACGGGTGGACTAAACTTTACACCGTAAGCAATTTGCTTAATACGAAATGGTCCGCATACGTAAATACGTATAACAAAGCGTATAAAGGTTCGGATATGTTCGACGAATATAACGCTTATGTTTTGAGCGGAGTATTGCAGAAACGTCCCGGGTTAAATTAGGAAAATATCCGACGGGGTTTCGTTTCCCGTAATTAACAGAAAGGAGACCTGATAATGAAATTTATTAAGCGATTGCTCGCAGTTTGCATGGTGGCTTTTATGACGATAGGCATTTGTGGATGCACTGATAACAATAACGAATCGGAATTTTCCGCTATTTCTTACGATAAACCCGTAGCGGTCGAAGATATCGACGCATACAAAAACGAAGTTACAAAACCCACGGGCGGCAAAAATAACGCCCCCGTGGAGAACGGTATTGTTTTATGCCCGTATTACTCATTAAAAGTAAACGGGCGTGAAATACCCGTCTACACGACGCGTTGTACTAACGGTACTCACTCTTTCGCATGGGTAGACATTAAGGGCGCGCCGGAAAAAGTTTTATTAAACGTTGAACTTACCACGACGAAAAAATATACAGCGGTAGCGGTTTTACCCGAGAAAGCGGGGGTTAAAGCAACTCTTAACGATAAAACGGTTAAGGCTACGATCACCGATTACGGAGATTATTCTTTCGCGTTTGCTACCGACAGATTAAAAACGTTCAGGGTGAACAATCAGCCGCTTACGCTTATCGTGGCGCCGGAAAGCGCTCCTACCGTACCCGAAGGGTATGAGTACGTCGAAATAGAACCGGGAAAATACGGTTACGAAGATTTGGTTCTTAAAAACTCCAACACTTTTTACCTTTTTAAAAAAGGCGAATACGAAATCAGAAGAATAATTGCGAGTAAGCTCGAAAACGTAGAAATTTACTTCGAACCGGGGACTTATATCTCCGTTTACGAAACTCCCGAAATCGGGCTGGATCAATATAATATAGGCGGTCCCGTTCTCGGAATTCAAAGTTGCGATAACATTCGTGTGTCGGGCAGGTCTTTATTCGATTTTTCCGCCGTTCGCGGATTATATCAAGACCCGGAAACGGGAAAAGACGTTGATATGACTCAATACGTTTTTAACGTTTATAACAGTAAAAACGTCTATCTCGGCGGAATAACAACGATTAACTCTAATCACTGGACTTTCAGAATAGGCGCTTGCGAAGATATTCTTTCCGAATGGAATATGATGCTAGGGTACAGAAATTATTCCGACGGCTTTATTTATTCCGATTGCGTAAGAACCACGGCAAGGCATATGTTTGCCCGTACCGGCGACGACGGAATAGAAGTGAAAGCGCTCGGTTCTTACGGGGGATATAAGGATACTATTCCGTATTCTACCGACGTTTTGTTTGAAAAATGTACCGTGTGGAACGACGCCGCGGCGGCTTTCGGCGTAATTTATGAAAATTATAAACCTATTGACGGAGTTACTTTCCGCGATTGCTCCGTAGGATTTTCGTCTTGTTCCTGGAGTGTAAACAATTCGGCTCTTAATATCAGGCTTGCATATCCGGGTACGTCGTTATGGAAAAACATAACTTTCGAAAATATAGAAATCTTCGAATGTACCAGAAACGCATTCACGCTCGAATGGAATTTAAACGGCGGCTCGGTAGAAAACGTGCTTGTGAAAAACCTTTCGGTACGTAACGCGGGGTGCGCCGTAAGAATAAACGTGGATACCAGCCCCGTGATAGCCGACGAGCGTCTGGCGACTCTTTGTAAAAATTTCGTTTTCGAAAACTTTACGTTTATGGGAAAGAAACTCGGCGAACAAGATAAAGCCGACGCTTTATATTTTTCCTATTCTAAAAACAGCGCGAGCGGACCTGCCCAAGCGTATATGAATTTATTTGAAGTGAGATAGAATTGCTATGGATGAAAAAGAAAAAAGAAGAAAATCTTTATTGCGCAGAATAAAGATGAATAAACAGGTTTATTTTCTTTTACTGCCTGTTGTTATCTGGCTTATCGTCTATTCTTACGTCCCTTTGTACGGCATTATTCTCGCGTGGAAAGATTATTCCCCTTCGAAAGGTATCTGGGGAAGTCCGTGGGTCGGTTGGGAACATTTCGAATATATGTTTTCCGGTCCGAAGTTTTTGGAAGCGTTTAACAATACGATAAAAATCAGCGCAATAAAATTGGTCGTTTTGTTTCCGATGCCGCTTATTCTTGCGCTGCTTATCAACGAAGTAAGAGCGACGGGATACAGGAGGTTGGTTCAGACTCTGACATATATGCCGCATTTCGTTTCCTGGGTTATTTTGGGCGGTTTATTTAAGAGTTTTCTTTCTCCCGAAACGGGCGCTCTTAATCAGTTGCTTGAATCTATAGGGCTTGAAAAAGTGGCTTTTATGTACGAGCCTAATTATTTTATACCTATATTACTGTTTGCGGAGACATTAAAAACGACGGGGTGGAACTCGATAATATACCTTGCAAGTATTATGGCGATAGATTCCTCTATGTACGAAGCGGCGGAAATCGACGGTTGCGGACATTTCAGAAGAATATGGTCTATTACTATTCCGTCAATTATGCCGGTTGTTTCCGTTCAATTGGTTCTCGCTATTGCGAATATTATGAACGCGGGATTCGGCTCGATTTATAACCTTTATAGCCCCGCAACGGAAAGCGTTGCCGAAATCATCGACACTCTGGCTTATAAAACTTTCCTGAATTCGGGTAAATGGGAACTTTCAACGGCAATGGGATTATTCAAAACGAGCATTAACGTCGTTCTGATGATAATCGGAAACGTTTTAACCAAAAAAATGACGGGTTACAGTATGTACTCGTTCGATAACTAACGGAGGTAAGTATGGATCAGAATACAATAACGAACGATTCGCTAAATACTATAAATCCGAACGGAAAAGTTAAACCTACCGTAAAGAAAAAGAAAAAATTATCGGTTTATTACGCTGTTGTGTACGTGTTTTTGGGGATTTTCTCCTGCATATGCGTTTTTCCGCTTCTTTACGTATTGCTCTTATCGTTTTCTACCGAAGCAGACTGGATGAATGCTACGCTTCTTGTTATACCGCGTCACTTTCATTTTGAAAATTATAAAGCAAATTTGCTTGTAGGATCGATTCCGCAAGCATTCCTTAACAGTATATTTTTAGTTGTGGTCGGCACGATATTTCAGATGACGCTTACCTCTATCGCGGGGTATTGCTTTACGAGAAAAGATACGCCGGGGTTGAAATTCATTTTTATAATGTTTTTGATTCCTATGTTTGTCGGCGGGGGATTGTTGCCGTTCTACGTTGTAGTTCGTTCGACTACTGGATTAAACAATTTATGGGCTCTGATAATTCCTTTCGGTTTTAACGGCTTTTACATGCTTTTGTTAAGGAACTATTTCAGCGCGGTTCCCGAAAGCATAATAGAGTCTTGCAGAATGGACGGGGCGGGAGATTTCCGAATTTTTATCCAGTTTATTTTGCCGCTCTCTAAGGCAGGTCTTGCCACTATCGCATTATTTTTTATGGTAGGAACATGGAACGAATGGTATTGGGCTTCGATGTTTATAGAGAAAATGGAACTCTATCCGTTGGCGCTCCTTGTCAGGCAATCTCTTAATCCGGGCGAAGCGTCGGCTGATCGCTGGAAGGGAACTTACGATTCGACTAAAACGTACGGCGAAGGACTGAACGCCGCGATGACGGTTTTGGCTCTTGCTCCGATTATGATGATATATCCTATTTTACAAAAATATTTTACGCAAGGAGTAATGGTTGGTTCGGTTAAAGGATAACAGACCGATGAATCTCGCTTTTAAATGGCGAGATTCGACTTTAAATAGAAAAAATGAAAAGAATATTGCCTTCTTATCCGTTGTTTTTAAAAGACCCGAATTTTTCTATATGGTCTGCTACGGAAATACTTAACGACGAAAACACTCAGACATGGTACGGTGAAACGAAAAACATCTACGGGTTCTTAAAAAGCAAAGGGATAACCTATTGTTTTATGGGTAATGCGGAAGAGTTTAGGGCTTTAAATATAAAGAAAGCCAAACAAACTGATTTAAAAGTTTCCGCGTTTTCCACAGATTACGAATTCAAATGCGGCGATACCTTGCTTAAATTACGATTCGTTTCTCCGCTTCCGTTAAACGATTTAGAACTTTTGTCTATGCCCGTATGTTACTTAGACTACGAAATAACGGGCGACGAAAACGCGGAGATATCTTTGTTTGTCAACAGAAATATTTCTTATAACGATATTACGGAAACCAGGGACAAAAGAGTTCGCGGCGGTGTCGTAAAACTTAACGGATTCGAAAGCTCTTTTATGGGGCTTGTCAGACAGATGCCTTTGTCTTCCGCAGGGGATCTTATAGGGGCGGACTGGGGATATTTTTATCTTGCGGGCGAATCTGCCTGGGTTCTCGACGAAAAAGAATTATACGCCTTTCTTTCTAACGGTTATATGGATTTTTCCGCAATCGGAGAGAATAAATTTATGGGAGCAGTGAATAAAACCGGCAAAGGAGCGATTCTTTTAGGGTACGACGACAGAGTTTCCATAGATTATTTCGGAGATTACCGCAAAGGTTATTATCTTGAAAATCACACGATTTTCGAAGCCTTAAACGAGACGTGGCATAATCGGGAGAGATACGAAAAAACACTTTCGGATTTCGAGAAAGAGTTGATAACACGCGCCCAAAAATACGGCGAAGGATACATAAACGTTCTTAACGCGTCTTTAAGGCAAAGCATAGCGGGACATAAACTGATAAAAGATAAAAACGGAAATTTGTTATGGCTTTCCAAGGAATGCGGTTCTAACGGATGCATAGGTACGGTGGATATTTCTTATCCGTCTATGCCGCTGTATCTATTATATAATCCCGAACTCGTAAAAGGCATGATGCGCCCGATATTAGAGTTTTCTCGTATGTCTGTATGGAATTACGATTTTGCTCCGCACGACGTAGGAACTTATCCCGTATGCGGCGGTCAGGTTTACGGAATATGGCAAATGAAAAACAAATATCACGCCGTATACGGAGAAGGCGGATTCTGGTCAAAAGTAAAAACGCATTTTCCGTTTTATATTCTACCCGAAAGTTTTGAACCGTACGAACTTAAAATGCAAATGCCCGTCGAAGAATGCGCTAATATGCTTATTATGTTTCTGGCAGTTTTTCAAAAAGATAAAGACGTTTCTTTTTTCGATTCTAATAAAGATTTGTGTGAAAAGTGGGCAGGGTATCTTGTTAAATACGGTTTAAGACCCGGTAATCAACTTTGCACCGACGACTTCGCGGGGCATCTCGAAAACAATATCAATCTGGCTATTAAAGCAACGGTTGCTATCGGCGCGTACGCGGAGTTGTTGCGAAACTCCGGAGAAATAAAAAAAGCAGACGAATATCGTAAAATCGCCGAAAACTACGCAAGGGAAATATCTGCTTTTTCCGACGGTAAGACGCATTTACCTTTGACGTGGGATTCCGACGAGAGTACGTTCAGTTTAAAATATAATTTTGCTTTCGATAAAATTTTAGGGCTTAAATTATTTGGCAGTGAGTTGCTTGAAAAAGAAGTTTCTTTTTACTTAACGAAAGCGCAACGTTACGGGATACCTTTGGACACCCGCGCCGGTTATACAAAAAGCGATTGGCTTTTATGGGTGGCAAGACTTACCGACGACGATAAAAAACGGAAGATTATCGCCGATATGGTTGATGACTATCTTAGAAATTCACCCGACAGAATACCTTTCGGCGATTGGTATGAGACGCAGGACGGCTCTCATCACGAATTCAGAGCGCGTAGCGTTCAGGGTGGGTGCTTTATCCTTTTGATTTAGGTTAAAATAATGACTACGTTTCAATATATTCGCGAAAACGTGCGTAAAACCGTTCGCGTGTACAAAAAACATCCGAAAGGGAAGAAATCTTTAATCGGACTTCCTTATCCGTTTACAAGTCCTTGTATAGACGGAATTTTTCGAGAAATGTATTATTGGGATACTTATTTTACGAATAAAGGAATGTTCCTTTTGGGGTTAGGTGAACAAGCCGTTAATAACGTTCGTAATTTTATGTTTTTGCTCGATAATTACGGCAAAATTCCGAACGGAAATAGAGTCGATTATCTCAGTCGTTCACAGCCGCCGTTTTTCGGAATGATGATTGAAGACGTTTTAAAAAACGAACCGAACGCCTTATCAAAAGAAGAAGCGTTTTATTATCTTGAAAAAGAGTATTTTTTCTGGCAATCACGGCGTATCGCGCCAAACGGACTTAACCGTTACGGTTGTGATTTGGACGAAAAAGATTTAAACAGAAAAATTCACGTTTCGGGATATAGAAAAAGAACGGGCAAAAAGGTAGCGTATACGAGAGAAAACGCTTATAATATTCTTTGTGAATGCGAGTCCGGCTGGGATTTTTCGCCGAGATTTTCCGTAAAATGTTCTGAATTTAATCCTGTGGATTTGAATTGTTTGCTTTATAAAGTCGAAATATTGTTGTCGGATTTAGCAACGGCTATCGGCGACGAAGAAAAAGCAAAAACGTATGCGTCGACTGCAAAAGTAAGAAAAGAAAAAATCGTTTCGCTTATGCTAAAAAACGGTTTTTATTACGATTATAACTATATTGAAAACCGCGTCTCGGAAGTCGTATCGTGCGCATCGCTTTTCCCGTTTTTTGTCGGTCTTGACGATAACGCAAAACGTTACTCAAATACGCTGAAACGTTTGGAACGCGAATTCGGCTTGGTTGCGTGTGATTACGACGAAAATTGTTATCAATGGTCTGCGCCTAACGGGTGGGCGCCTTTAATATATATCGCGTTTTCGGCGGCTGAACGACTAAATCTTAAAGACGATGCTTTAAGAATTGCGAAAAAATATACGAAAGCGACTGAAAATCTTTTTGAAAAAACGGGTAAGTTATGGGAAAAATACAATGCGGTAAGCGGAGAGTTGGATTTCAACTCGGAGTATGGCACTCCCGAAATGCTCGGATGGACTTCCGGTGTGTACGTAGTCTGTAAAAATTATATCGAAAAACAATCAAATAATTGAAGTTGCGGTAAAAGTAAAATGGAAACCATTAAAGTAAACTTAGAAAATAAGTACGGTAAATTTAAAATATTAAACGCCACCAACGGCGGACCTATATATAAACGTCACGCCACCGACCAATGGAGGACAAACTTTTCGTGGTATAAAGAAGCAAATATTCCTTATTCGAGAAATCACGATTCTAACGCGACGGGTGTTTACGGCGGACCGTTTGCGCATGATATCAGCGCGATTTTTCCTTGTTTCGACGCCGACGAAAATAACCCGGATAATTATGATTTTGCTTGTACCGACGAATCGCTTTTATGTACTTTGGATGCCGGAACAAAAACGTTTTTCCGTCTCGGGCAAACGATAGAGCATCAGATAAAAAAACATAACACGTTGCCGCCGAAAGATTTTAAGAAATGGGCGAGAATATGCGAGCATATTATTCGACATTATACCGAAGGTTGGGCAAACGGGTTTACTCTCGATATGCCTTACTGGGAGATATGGAACGAACCCGATTTAGACGAAGACGATTCGACTAATAAACGTAATTGGGGCGGAACCAAAGCCGAATTTTTTGTTTTTTACGAAACTGTCGCCGTATATTTAAAGTCTTGTTTTCCTCATCTTAAAATCGGCGGGCCCGCTCTCGCTTACCGAGAAGACTGGGCGAACGATTTTTTGCGCGCTATGAGAGAGAAAAACGTACCGATAGACTTTTTTTCGTGGCATATATACGCCGCAACGCCGAAAGCTGTAATGAAAAAAGCCAACTGTATTCGGTCTCTTCTCGATGAAAACGGGTATAAGGAAACGGAAAGCATTTTAAATGAATGGAATTATTTGCGCGGCTGGACGGATGAGTTCGTTTATACGATAGAAAAAATTCACGGAATAAAAGGCGCAGCGTACGTCGCGTCGGTCATTACGGAATCGCAACGTTCGAATGCGGTGGATATGCTTATGTATTACGATACGCGTCCGAGCGCTTTTAACGGGGTTTTCGATTTTTATACTTATCGTCCGCTTAAAACGTATTACGTGCTTAAATGGTACGGGGAATTTTATTCTCTTTGTAACGAAATAAGGGCAGATAATCTTCCCGAAGACGTATATCTTCTTTGCGGGGTAGACTCTGTCGGAAAGGTAACGGCGTTATTAACGTACTATTCTGACGACGAAGAAAAGGGGATTAAAGAAATTAGCATTGATTTCGGTAAGCAAAGCGTTTACGATATTTTTCTTTTAGATAAAGATAACGACGGCGAGTTGATTAAAACGACAAGCGACCTTTCCTTCAGGCTGAACGTAAACTCTTGCTTAAAAATAAAAGAAAAATAGACGGCGGAAACGAAACTACGTTTGAAACCGCCAACGAACGTAAAACGCAAAAATATTTCAGTTGCAATGCAAACTAATAAATTTTTAAAAAGTAAGATAAGGGTTAAAAATGAGACGATATAAAATGTTAAGGTTTCCCGGATTCAGGATGAAAGCGTTGACTCTTAGTTATGACGACGGTGTAAGAGCGGATTGCATGCTAATGGATATACTTAATCGTTACGGTATAAAATGCACGTTTAACTTGAACTCCGGGTGGTTTGCCGAAAAAGAAGGCGAGTTCAGACTTACCGCAAACGAAGCAAAAAAAATATATTCGGGAAGTGGACACGAGATTGCTGTACATGGCGAAAAGCATATTTCTCTTTCCGAGGTTTCCGAAGAAATTGCAGTAAGAGATGTATTGAAAGACAGGGAAAATCTGGAATCCGTTTTCGGCGGAATTGTTAAAGGCATGGCGTACGCAAATGGTTCTTATAGCGATAACGTGGTTGTTATTCTAAAAAAATGCGGAATAAAATACGCAAGGGTAACGATTCCGACGAAAGGTTTCGATTTACCAGAAAAATGGCTTGAGTTAAAACCTACTTGCCATCATAACGATCCCGAGTTAATGCAACTTGCGGACAGGTTTTTGTCTTATAAAGACGAAGCAAGTATATGGGCGGATTCTCCGAAACTTTTCTATTTATGGGGGCATTCTTACGAATTCGACAGGGATAACAACTGGAATATTATGGAAGAGTTTGCAAAGAAGGTCGGCAACAAAGAAGACGTGTGGTATGCAACAAACGTTGAAATTTACGATTACGTGAACGCATATGAAAGATTAGAGTATTCTATAGACGGGAAAACAATATATAATCCGTCGGTTATAAGCGTTTATATGAATTATTTCGGACAAGCAGTGAGGGTATGCGGTGGCGAAACCGTAACCGTAAATCTATATAAAAAAGAAACTCCGTATCGTCGCTAAACGTCGGTATTCTATTGATATATAAACATCGTAATAAGACGAATAAAAAAGAACGAAAACAATTAAGAGAGAAAATTGATAAAATAACACAAATCCATTGCGTATGTGATAACCGAAAACAGCGTTGGTAAAACATATTGTTTTGCCAACGCTGTTTTTCTATATAAAAAACGATTAAAACAGGTGATTTTTCAAAGAATAAATAAAAGGAAGAATCATTACTTTTGTCTACCTATAGGAATGTATTTAAGCATCCTGTCGGGATATTTTTTTAATTCCGAGATACTTTTGCCGTAGTATTTTTTAAATATTCTGGAAATATAATTTTCGTCGTTAAAACCGACGCTTTCGCCGGCCTGGCGTAATGTCAGTCCGTTATTTATAACAAGATTTTTTATTTTTTCGAGTTTCAATCGATTAACGTAGGTAATAATCGTAATTCCTGTAACGGTTTTGAATATATTACATAAATATTGCGGGGTAAGGTTGACGGCGTAAGCAATATCGTCTATCGTTATTTTTTTATCTACGTGTTCCGCGATATATTTTTTCGCTCGGTTAACGTAGCGCATATTACCGTATAAATTGTCTTCCGAAACGCTTTTGGAATAATCGTCTATAATTTCGAGAATTTTAAAAATGTAAGATATTGTTTTAATATCGTAAGAACCGCCGATTTTATATTCCATTATAAGCAAGTCGATATATTTTGCGATATTCTGGCAAACGGTTTCGTCAGATAGTACGGGAAGATATGAAAAAGAAAGACCTTCCGAATCGTTTGCGGCAGGCGTAAAGATGAAAGAAAAAGTATGGTGTTCGTGGAACGCTTCCGATTGAACCCTACGAATCGATTTATATGCGCCGATAAAAACCGTACCCTCTTTTAATTCGAACTTATTGTCGTCAGTATCGTAATAGGTAAGATTCCCTTTCTTAAGATAGGTAATTTCAAGACTATTCGGCATTAAGTCGACTAATCCGTGATATTTTGTGGCAGAGAAAATATGAGCAAACCATATTTTCGGTATTTTTTCCATACAAATAGTTTTAAGCATATTTGAATTATAACAAATAATCTTAAAATAGTCCATACTTTTTAATATAATCTATTGATTTTAATTTTTAAAATATACATAATGTGATTGAATTTGGAAGCGGGGCGGTCAATTTTTATGACTAATAATAAAAAGTCGGCGTTAAAAACGTGCTTATCTAAAATCGGTAAAAACTTCGGGAAGGAAGAATTGCAAAAACATCTCTTTCTTTTTACGATATTTCTTATACCTATGGCGGCTTTCTTCGTGTTCTGGCTTTACGTAAATTTACAGTCGATTTTAAACGCGTTCCGCGTGGAATCGAACGGAGAAGTCATATGGTCGTTCATTAACTGGAAATATTTCTGGGAAGATTTGACGAGAAGCGGCTCAATGGTAGACATGGCGTTGATATTGCGCAACACCCTAATATTCTTTTTTACTAACGTTGGCGTTATATTGCCGATATCATTTATATTTTCTTATTTTTTGTATAAAAAGATTGCAGGATATAAGTTCTACCGCGTAGTGTTTTTTGCACCGAATCTTATTTCAGCCGCAGTTCTTGCGTTACTTTATAAATTTATGCTGAATCCGTCGCTCGGCGGAACGATAACTAAATTGTACACGTTATTTACCGGACAGGTTTCGCCGAATTTCCTTATGGACGAGCGATATGCAATGACTGCTGTCGTCGCCTATTGTATATGGACGGGGTTGTCGGTAAATCTCGTATTGTTTAACGGAGCAATGGAACGTGTGCCGATCGAGATAATCGAAGCGGTTCAACTCGACGGCGCAGGGGTATGGCGTGAATTGTTTAATATTATACTACCCATGATATGGCCGACGATAAGCACGCTTCTCGTTACGACTACTTCGGGTTTGTTTATGGCGTCGGGACCGTTACTGTTGTTGACCGGCGGAGCGTACGGAACGAATACGATTTCGTTCTGGATATATCAGCAGGTTCAGGCGCAGGTAGCGCCGTATTATCCCGCAACGGTTGGCTTTATATTTACTTTGGTAGGCGTTCCTATCGTTCTCGGCGTTAAAAAATTAACGGAGAAAGTCTTTACGGAGGTCCAGTACTGATATGGAAAAGTTTTCTCTGAAAGGTAAAAAAGGTCTTAATTTAAGAAAACGCAGTAATAACGAAAAAGTTATATTTGCGATAGTGTTCGTTGTTTTCTTTTTGTATGCAGGCACGTACGTGTTTACTTTCGGGTGGGCGTTTCTCGTTTCAATGCGCGAAAAGTTAGAGTTTATACACGATCCTTTCGCATTACCCGTGGTCTGGCACTTTGAAAACTACGTAGAGGCCTTTAAGGCGTTAAAGGTAGGCGACGCCAACTTGTTCGTAATGTTCTTCAATACTATATGGTATGCTGGCGGAGCGACGGTTATCGGCGTTATTGCTTCCAACGTGTTGGCATATGCGGTAGCGAAGTATAAAACCGTTTTTACAAAGTTTTATTATGCGCTCACGATATTTATAATGCTTATTCCTATAATCGGCGCGTTGCCGCAGCAATACGTACTTTACGATAATTTGGGACTTATCGATTCGCCGTTGTTTTTAATAACTTACGTCGGCGGAACGGCTTACCAGTTTATTCTTTTCCACGGGTTCTACGCGGGGGTTTCCGATAGTTACGCGGAAGCCGCTAAGGTTGACGGCGCGGGGCATTACACGATAATGTTCAAAATTATGGTTCCGATGTCCGTTCCTATGTCGGTTGCTCTCGGAATAATAACCTTTATAGGATATTGGAACGATTATATGACGGTATTGTTGTTCCTGCCGAATTTCCCGACGCTCGCCACAGGACTTTATCTGTTCCAGACGCAACCCGAGATTCGCTCTCATTATCCGTTGTATTACGCAGCGATAATAATGTCTACTATACCGATTATCGTGTTATATGCGTCTTTCCAGAATATGATTATGAAAAACACCGTTGCCGGAGGACTTAAAGGCTAACTTCTTCCGTCACTAATAAAACCATTAAGGAGTCGAAAATGAAAAAAAATATTGTAAAAGCAGTTTCTTTGGCATTATCCGTAATCGCTGCGACGTTAGTATTTACGGGCTGCGGAGAAAACAACAGCGACCCGACCGTGTTACAGATTAACTGGACGATCGGCGGATACGGCAGAGAATATTGCGATCCGCTTATGAACGCGTTTACCGAAAAGACCGGTATTAAGTGCGAAGCGACTTACGACGATAACTCGGCGAGCATAATCGCTTCAAAGATAGGTTCGGTAAAGAGAAATACCATAGACTTATTCTTTACTCAAGTACCGCTTTTTAGCAGTATAGCGGCTCAAAAGAACAAAAACGGATACGAAAACTTATATCTCGAATTATCCGATTTGTATAACGAAAAGGTACCTGGTACCAACGTTACGCTTAAAGAGCATCTTAAAGACGGAATGTGGGAAGCGCAACTGACGGACGACGGAAAAGCGTATACGGTTCCGTGGATAGCGCCTATGGACGGGCTTGTGTACAACAAAAAAGTTCTCGACTCTTTCGGAATAACTACGCTTCCGCGCACGACCGACGAATTTGAAAGCGTGTTAAAACAAATAAAAAGCGGACTATCTTCTAAAGGCGAACCCGTTACGACTGAAAACGGCGGAACGATAAGCGGACTTATTTCCGCAAACAACTCTGCGTATTGGGCGTTCGTATGGCCTACGTGGTGGGCGCAGTACGAAGGAATGGATAACGTTCGTAACTACTTTATGGCAAAAACACCCGATGCGGGCGAAAATTACGTACCGGACTGGAACGCTTTAAAGCAGGACGGCAAACTTATCGCAATAGAAGAACTCAACAGATTTATAAATAAAACAAAAGGGTATATGCACCCCGATTCGTTAAATAGGGACAACATTTTCTCTCAGATAGATTTCCTTGACGGTAAAGTTGCATTTATTCCTACCGGTGACTGGATGGAAAACGAATCGGCGAAAGCGTACAGAGAAAAAGGCATAGATATTGACGTTCGCTTTATGAAAACGCCCGTTACCAGCAGACTTGCCGTAAAACTCGGCATAACGGAAAACGAACTTCGCGCGGCTATCGATTACGTTGACGCAATTTCCGAAGGAAAAACGGCCGACGCGCCCGTATACGAAGGGAAGAATACTGCGGAACAGGAAAGCATAACTAAAACCATAAGCGAAGCGAGATTGCTCGTTTCGTCGTCGCAGGCGGCGCTTGACAGAGCGGTTATTCCCGCGTATTCCGATAATATCGACGGAGCAAAACAATTTTTATTGTTCTTTGCAAGCGACGAAGGTCAAAAAATTATGGCTAAATATTCGGGCGCTTCCAGCGCGTTCAAATACAAAATGTCCGAAGAAGATAAATCGGAATTCTCTACGTTAACGCGTTCCGCTTTGGATATTTGCGAAAGAAACGGAGTTTCTTATTGGATTGACGATATTAAATATCCTATCCGTTATAAAGCAAACTTGCTCATAACTTATTGGAATGCGATAAATTATCAGCGCGGATTCGAAGAAGTTCTTTATAACAATTCGAAAACGCCTAATCAGGTATACGATACCGATTGGGGTTCTTACAGGGATTGTTGGGACAGAATGTTGTCGCAGGCAGGTTATTAAAATTAACCGTAAAAGGGGAAATGTATGAAAATAAAAAAGTTTTTAATTATTTTGTTCGGAATTCTTGCGGTAACGTGTTTTGCGTTTGCTTGTAACGGCCCCGATAATCCCGACAACGGGAAGAATAACCAAACAGTTGCGGATATTACAATAAACAACGGATTCGAAGCCGACGGAAGCGAAAAGTTAATCGAGGGTTCTGCCGGGGCGGAGATATCCCTAAACCGGGATAAAGCGTTCGTAAATACGGGTAACGGTTCTTTGAAAATATGCGTTAAACACGCGCCCGTTCCGAAGTTCGCTTTTTCCGACAGGCTTATCGAAAAAGATATATCCGATTGCGATTATTTAAGTTTCTGGGTATATCTCGACGGCGAAGTCCCCGTAAGTTTATCGAATACCGCTAACGACGGGACCTATCAAGGAACTACGGTAATTAACAGATATTATATAAAAGAATCGATACAGCCTAAAACGTGGACCAAAATCAAGATAACCAAGGGCGATGCGTTTTTTGATAATATGATGTATCACTTGCCTTACGGTAAATTTATTCTTTGCGGTATAGGCGAAAACCTTAACGCGCCGCTCGATTACGATTTCTATATAGACGACGTAAGAGTATATAAAAAAGGAATGACGGGTGAAACGGAATTGTTTGCGGTTGATTCCGACGGAGAAGTAACCAACACTCTTCCCGACGGCGCCGTGGGCAGAAAATACGTACTTCCGAAAATCATCGTACTCGGCTCTGACGGAAGCGAATTATTCGGTGAAACCGTCAACGTATCGGTAATCGCTCCCGACGGAAGCGCAACGGCGATTGCCGACGGTGAATTTATTACGAACAAAGCGGGCGTTTACACTCTTAACGCTACGTGTCTTAAAGACGGATTTACCGGAAAATACAGCAATACTTTTAACGTTAAGTTCGTTGAAATAGAAGAAGAAAACACCGAAACCGCCACTGTGGGAGAATCTTACTCCGTACCCGAACTTAATCTGTCAGACCCTTACGATAAAACGGCTCTTGACGGCGCGACGGTTACCGTAAAGGTGTTTAACGGTAAAAATCAGGAAGTAGCGTTAAAAGACGGCAAATTTACTCCTAATATCGCAGATTGCTATACTGTCGAATATCTGATAGAGAAAAATCAAGCCGATACGAAAAATTCGGAAGTTTATAAAAAATTCGTGTGGGCAAGCGAAATTTCCGGATTGATTTCTGACTTTTCGTCCGATGAAAGCGCAACGATTTTCGTGTCTGCAGACGGATCATCGACGTTAAAGGCGTCGGAAGCCGTTGCTAAATATAGCGTGGACGGACAAGGAAAATCTCTTTCGATGGAAATAAACGGCGTTGCGTATCCGACGTTCACGTTCGGCAATAAATTCCCTTACGGAAAAATTGCGAACACCGAAATAGAATACGTAAGTTTCTGGATATACAACGACAGCGAAACCGATTTGTATATAACTAATTCGGGTAACCAACTCGACAGACAGTTGCTTGTTTCCAAGCTTTGGAACAGGGCGGTGTTTTATTCGGATAATTTTTCCGATTCGTTTAATCTTAAAAACAGTACGTTTACGGTATATTCCGCAAACGAAGCGGGCGAAAGGCTTAACGTTTCGCTTTATTTCGACGATTTAAGAGTAATTAAAGAAGGTTGCGCCGAAGAATCCGACTTTTCCGTTTCTATAACAGAAAACGATTATAACGAAATTACGGGCGAAGGCGTAAGATTTGCGCTTAACGGCGCATATACCGCCGACGTGAGAGTTTACGCTTTCGGCGACGATACGGAAGCAATCGGTAAGGCGTCTATTCTTTCGCTTAAAGATTCCAACGGGGCTAACGTTACCGTTAAAAACGGGGTGTTTACTCCTGTAAGAGAAGGTTGGCACATAATCGAACTGTACTATCGTAACGACGGAATAGATAATTCCGTAACCAAAAAGTTTTTTGTAAGACCGCAACTTGAATTCAACCCCGGTGTTGATCAACGCGACGCGGTAATGCCTTACGGCGAAGCGGAAACGAAATACGACACTTCGGAATATAAACCCGTCCTTTGGAATAAAGGTTCGATTGCGGAAGAAAAAGACGTTCGTTTTTCGATTTCGGTAGTAGGCGCCAACGGTAAAAAGGTTGAAACGGACGGAATGTCTTTTACCCCCGCGAAAAAAGGGTTATACACCGTAACCTTTTACGCGCAGGATTCGGAAACAAAAGAGTTTGCTTCTTACGTCGTTAAACTTGGCATTTTTGAAAAAGGAAAAGTAGGCGTCGCGTACGATTTCGAAGACGGTGATATATCGGCAATTAAAAGCACTTATTACTGGTACGGTCGTGTTTCCGATGCCGTGATTACCGATGAAGAAGTAGGCGGCAATGCAACTAAAAAAGCCAAAATCGAAGTAACGAAAGAATCGGCCAACGGTAAAACGGCGCACGAACCCATGTTCTACATTACAGAAAGTAATATTTTACAAAATATTTCGCTTACCAAGTCGTTCAGTTTTGACGTTTATATAAAAGACGTAGATAACCGTTCTTTTAACCTTGCAAAAGTTCTTTACTACGACTGGAACAGTCAGGGAAAAGCGAAAGTAAATCAAGGCACGTTAAGACAAAAAGTCAAATCCAACGAATGGGTGACGATAACCGTCGAAAGGAAAGATTACGAAAAGGTGCTCGGCGGATACGTATTCGGCGGCTGTACTTTGTCGCTCGGAGGACAGGCGTGGACGGAGATTGACGACAGACTTATTACGAGTTTCTTTTTAGTAGATAGTTCGGGTTATAAAGAATGCGGCGGAATAACTATTTATCTCGATAATTTCCGCGTGGAGGTATAGTATGATGAAAAAATTCTGCGCGACGATAATCTCGTTTCTTTTGATATTTACTTCTGTTTTCGCAATTTCTTGTAACGATGCGAACGACCCCGGGAAAAATAACGAACCCAAAGCGAACGTGTATACGGACGATCGAATGATGCTCGGTATGTACCACATAACTCCCGTAATAGACGACGTTAAAAATCAGATTAAATTCGAGGACGCGGTAAACGGGGACAGGTTCAACGTGTTTCTTTTAAGCCGAGTCGAAATACCTAACGAAACGGAATTCGATTATTACTGTACGAAAGTATACGAAGCGGGTAAAAGATTCTTTATTTTCGATTCTACTTATCTGTGGAACGGCGCGGCAGGTAATACCGTGCATAAAGATATTTACGTTCGTATGCATAATATGAAAGAAACGCTCCGTTCCAAAACTTATTACGATGCGTTTTTAGGTTACTATGTAGACGAGCCGCTTCTTCTCGGTATTCCGTTAAGCGAATTACGAGAAGCGAGCAAAGCGTTCAGAACGACTTTCCCCGATAAACGGTTTATGGTAGTGTTTTCCGCAGCAGGTATCAGCACCGAATACGATATAGGCGCGGGAAAAGACAGGCTTACCCGTGAAGGCGGTGAGTTTATAACCGATATAGGCTTCGATATTTACGGGCAGTTCGGCGATTACTATCTCGATTTGTGGGATACGATGACGGAAATGTTTAAAGGGCTTGAAAAGAACTACTGGGCAGTACCCATGGTAATGAACTACGGCAGCAGGGTAACCGAAGACGACGCGATAGGTAGCGTAGACGGGTGCTACGAAGTCGTTAAAAAGACGAACGGCGGAGTCGGAATGATGCTTTATAACGCGTATACCTATCCCGCCGAAGTAGAAAACATAGGAAATATCGGATTTTGCGATATGGCTTACACCACGAAAGAAGAGTTTATGACGTGGAAAAACAAGAAAGATCCGTGGCGCAAATACTACTATAAATTCTATAACGAAGACGGTTCTCAAAAAACTCCCGGCGTAGATTTCGTTCCCTGGACGAGGCTCGACGCAAGGATAAAAGAACTTGCTGCCGAAATAAACAAAAACAACGAAGGCAAACTTATAAAAGCGGAAACGGAAATCGTTTGCGGAGAAAATCTCGAATACGCTTACGATTTTGCTCCCCATTCGCCGGTCGCAAGCGAGTATATTCCTAACTTAAAGTATGAATACGCTCAAAAAGGCTCTGACGAATGGTCGGCAAACGCTCCTACGGAAATAGGCGAATACCAGGTTAAAATTTCGCTTGAAGAAACTATTTATCGTAAAGCGGCGGAAAAAATCGTTGACTTTAAAATCGTAGAATCCACCGACACGTTGATTTCGTCTTCTCTCATAACCGAAAACTATTCGGCAGACGTAAAAACGGTAAGTTTTAACGTGGACGGATATTCTTATTCTGTTGACGGCGTAAATTATTTGCCTTACGAAAAGAATAGTCCTATCGACGTTACGAACATGATTTCCAACGGCGGAAGGACCAGACATATCTATCTTAAAGAAGGAAGCAAAACTCCTTACGCATATAAAATTAAAAGTTATAAGTCGATAACAATTCAGGATTTTGAAAAAGGAACTAATCCAGCATACTCGGCTTATACGGTATCGGGCGTTATTAAAAAAGAAGGCTCGTATTCCGGCAAACTCAATTTCAAATACAACGACGTGGAAAGAAAGTACGTCAGCGAAAATTATTTTTCCGACTTTATCTATCCGCAGAACGGAAGCAATTTGTGGTCGATTGCCGGTTGTACTAAGTTAGAATTTTATGTTTATTCCGATAAGGAATTCAATATGAGCCTTTGGCTTATAGCGGATAACTGGGGCGGCTGCGCAACTTCGCAGAGTTTCAAAGTAGGCAAAAACGAATGGACGAAGTTGTCTTTCGATTTATCGGCGTTCAGGGGACTTACTTCAACGCCGGAATATACTTTCAGTCATATGCATATGCTGACGTTCTTGTGCGATACCGTTCCTAACGAAGTGTTTATCGACTCGATAAGCGTAATAGGGCTTGATTAGAATAAAGGAGATAATAAAATGTATTTCGGAATTTTTCACACAGCAAAAAACGTATATCCCGAAGTTTTCGAAGAACTCGTTAAAAGCGATTACGTAAACGTTTTCTTATCGGAAAGCACTCCCGAAGACCCTGTTTCGGTAGAAATGGTTAAAGAAGTCGCAAACTACGGCAAAAAGGTTTACGTTGCCTTTTTTGGTTGGATTTTTCATCACGTTAAATACGCAAAAATGGTTGACGTGGGCGAAGACTACGACGTTAAATGTGAACTTTACGCCGACTGGAAAGAAAGAGCGGATAAAAAAATAGAGTTCTTAAAATCACTCGGTTGTGACGATGCTATAGAAGGGTTTTATATCGACGAGCCGCTCTTAAACGGAATATCGTTAGAAGACTTCGAAGAAGCGACGGGGTATCTTGTAAACAAATGGAAAGGAAAGAGAATGTTTTGTTGCTTTTCCGTTGCGGGTGTCGCGCCCGATATATGGACCACGGGAAACGTTAAGCCTATAACGGAAAAGGCAGGGCAGTATATAACAGACGTTGCTTTCGATATGTATCATGCGTTCGACTGGAAATATGAGCATATAGCGACGCAGATGAAAGAAAGGCTCGGCAATCGCGACGACGTTCGCGTGTGGTACGTGCCTTGCACGATGAATTATCGCGGAGATAAAACCGAAGAACACTGCTTAAAGCATCTCGAAGGTTGTTACGATTTACTTAAAAAAGAAAAAAATCCCGGGGGACTTATGTGCTTCACGTACTATACGTTCCCGAGAGAAGTGGAAGCGCTCGGGAATATCGGACTCGATCATTTATACGGACAAAATCCCGAAGACGCCAACTGGCAGAAATTACACGACGAAATTCTCAGGATAGGTAAAGAATGCGTCGGTAACGATTAAATATAATAAGGAGAAAATTATGAAAAAGCACAGTGCTAAGTTTTTTAAAAGACTAAGCGTCTGCATAGCGGTCGTTATTGCTCTCGGGGCATTTTCCGCGTGCGGAAAAACAGACTTAACCGTTTCTGTAACGGGATCGGAAAACGGCGTTATAACGACGGTATATAACGGTTCGCCCGTATCGGTAAAAGCAACGGGAGCCGACGTTACGTTTAAGTACGAATATAAAGGTATTGACGGAACGGATTACGCTGTAAGTACCACCGCGCCTACTAATGCGGGAACCTATGATGTAACCGTTTCGTTTGACGGCAACGATTCCTATAACGCTTATAGCGCTACGGTAAAACTCGTTATAAATAAAGCAAACAATAATTTTACTGTTTCCATGGCTGATTACGTTTACGGCGAAACCGCTTCCGAACCCAACTTGACGGGGAATAAAGGCGGAGCGGCAACTTTCGCTTACGTCGGAACCGGCGATACCGAATACGCTTCTTCCGCTAACGCTCCTACGGACGCAGGTTCTTATAAAGTAACCGCAACCGTCGGCGAATCTGCAAACTATCTTGCAGGAAGCGCGGAAGCGACTTTTACCGTTTCCCGAGCGGACAACGTACTCGAAATTACGATGGCAGACTATAAAGTCGGTCAGACGGACGTAGAACCCGTTGTCGTTAAAAACACGTCGGGCGCGGAAGTTACTTTCGTTTACGAAGGAACAGGAAGCACCGAATACGCAAAGAGTAATGCTAAACCCACCGAAGCGGGCGATTATATCGTTACCGCAACGACTGCGGAAACCAAGAATTATAAGACTGCAACCGCAAACACGACGTTCAAAGTGGAAATGGCGCAGAGAACCGACGTTCCCGAAAACAAACCCCAATTAAAAGCAGGCGTAATGGTGCTTGACGATTCATTCTCTATCGAAGTCGAAGCGGACACCGAATATTGCCTTACCGACGCTGACGGAAAAGTTCTTACAGAATATCAGGCTACTGCGGAATTTACCGGATTAAAATCTAACACGACGTATTACGTTCAGTCCCGCCGTCCCGCAAATTCGGAAGCGGCAGCGTCCGATCCTTGCGCGCAAAAACTCGAAGTTAAAACTCTTACGAGCGCGTTGCTCGACGATTTCGAACGTAAAGCGGCAGGCGACGGAGCAGGTAACTTTGCCGTTTCCAACGCAAAAGCGCATAGCGGCAATAACAGCCTTATGAGCGGAACTCCCGACGGCGCTTACGGTTTTATTCTTCAACCTAATGCTCTTATCGAAAGAGACGATAACGGCAACAAGTATAACGGATACTGGCAGAGCGGCGATTTCGGTCAGAACTATATCGATATAAGCGGATATAAATACATCTCTTTCTGGGCATGGTTCGATAAAGACGTTGCGATAGGTCAGGGGATCGAAATATGGAAAAACCCCGACGGAGACGTGTTTAATTGCGGTGTCGGACAGGCTGTAAAAGGCGGTTCTTGGCAGAGAGTCGTAATCGACTTAAAGGTAAACGTCGTGGTTCGCGGATCCGTTGACGATATCTGCACGCACGTTGCAAAAATATACTTTAACTTTGCCTGGACACCTGCGTCTGAAATCGGAACTTTCTATATCGACGATTTGATGATGCTTAAATAAAAAACGATTTACCCCTTAACAAGGGCAGAATAAAAACTTTCGGTGAATAATGGGTTATCTTATTATATTTTGCGCGTCTGCGCTTAACGGAATATGCAACGTTCTCGGCGAGTGTTATAACAGACGCGTAAAAACAGCCGATTCGTTCTGCTATACGATTATTATATCTTTAATAGTTTTCTTATTCTACCTTGCGTACGGGGGATTTTCTTTCGGGTGGGATTTACTTACCTTTCTCACCGCGTGCGCCTACGGACTATGTTACTCGCTGACCTTCGTGTTTATGCTTAAAGCGTTGGAATACGGGTATGTGTCGCTGGTATCGCTTATAATGGCGTACTCGCTGATGTTGCCTACGCTCTTCGGGATATTCTTTTATAGGGAATATCCGAGCGTTTGGTTCTATATCGGATTAGCGTTGCTTGTCGCGGCGGTATTTCTCATAAGAAAAAAAGATCCGAAAGAGAAAGAAAAAACGGAAGAAACACAAAAGAAAGTCGGGGGAAAGTGGCTTGTTTATGCTTTTCTCGCGATGATCATGAACGGCGCCCTGTCGATTCTGCAAACCTATCAGCAGAAATCGACGGGCGGCGAATTCAAAAGCGAATTTATGATGACGGCTATGATAATTGTTTTTGCGTTCAGCGCGGTTAAAATAGCGATAACGGCAAGGAGCAATAAAGAATCAGTCGTCGTAAACTTCAAAAAAGGCTGGTGGGTGGCCGCCATTTACGGTATTGCTAACGCTGTACTGAATTTACTTGTTATGGTAGCCGTAGGGCTGCTACCTTCCGGAATTATATTTTCTACTATTTGCGGCGTAAGTCTTGTGATTACGTTTATTCTTTCCGTGACGATTTTTAAGGAAAGATTAAACCCTGCGCAAGTAATAGGGTTTATAATCGGTCTTTGTTCGACAGTGATTATGAATCTTTGATCAAACGATTATTATTTATGAAAAATTTATTAAAACAATACGACATAAAAGTCGGAAACGCTACTAAAACTGTATTCAATAACGACAACGATATATATCAGGACGGAACGTTGCCGCTGTATCGGGATAAAGACGGAACTTTATGGGCGATAAGCGGACATACGCACGCGGGGCATATCGGAATGTTTAAAGGTACTTGTATAAGTGACCTTGCCGAAGTGTATCCGACTAAAATGAATTTCGAAACGGGAAGCGCCGATAACGCTTTTAACGGAATCAAGTATCCCGAAGGAATAAAGTCGCGCGGATCCGTATGGCCGATGGGTTTATATATTTGCCCGAATACTCACCGCTTTTTCTGTTTTTTTCACAACGAAACGGGTTGGAACGGCAAAGGCACGGGGTATGACGCTTACGGTTTATGCGATAAACCTAACGGCGATTCCGATTTTCGTCATATAGGGCTAATAGTTTCCGACGATGAAGGAAGAACGTGGGATTTTTTGCGCTGGGTGCTTACTTCCGAACAGGTGTGCTTTACCAAGGCGTACAATCCCGACGGAATAAACGTTCTCGGACAGGAAAATAAAAGTTTGTCGCTCGGAAGCGGCGATTTCACTCTTTTCGTAAACGAACGCGACGGGTTTATGTACCTGGTATATAATATCCTTTCCTTTGATTTTGACGAAAAAAGATTGTCGGGGTGTAACGTATATCTCGCGAGAACGCGGATTCGTAACGACGGTATCATGGGCGATTTCGTTAAATACTACGACGGAAGTTTTTCGGAACCCGGAAACTTCGGAAAGGAAACGCCGATTGTCGAAAACGCATGGCACGCAAGAATTACATATTCGGAAAATTTAGGCGCTTACGTTATGAGTTCTACCGCGGTTAATTCTTCGGCTTACGAAGTAAGCGAGTTCGTACCCGACTACGCCGAATTCAGAACGGGTAAAACCCTTACCGAATGGAGCGAACCGATTACTATTCCGTATAAAGAAGGTAATCGCGGTTATTTCGGTAATCATTACGTTTCTTTGGTGTCCGAAGACAACGTATCGTCCGCTTCGGAATTAAGGGGCGGAGTATCCGCGCTCTTGTGTCATAACGCGACGGACGTAATGAAATACCCGCTGAAATTTTGCAAAAAACGCAGTAAACTATTTTTCTGAACAAAACCAAAAAATATATTGACTTAAAGGATATAACAAGTTAAAATAACAATATAAAAAATGAAAAGCGCCGAAATGTAAGTTTCGGCTCTTTTAAAAGGATAAAAAATGGAATTTCGTTTTTCGTTTTTGGAATTCGCCGTTGTCGGCGAAAAAGTATTCTTAAAAGGCAGCGCCGGGAATTTGTTTTCTTTCGTCGAAGTCAACGTCGCGGGGGAAAATAGAGATAGCCATTTCGGAGTTAAGTCGATTTCTTCTTCGGAATGCGGCTCGTTAAAATATATTTCGCACGACTTGCGCGAGAATTCGCTCGTAATAGTTCAACGTGGCGAACACGTAGAAGTCAGTACGTACTTTACCGTCGCGCAAGGTGCCGATTGCGTATCCGTCTACACCGAAGCGAAAAACGTTACCGACGGCATTATCGTGGTCGATCAGGTTTCGTCATTTGTTTATGCAGGCGTTTGTCCGACGGATAAAACGGAAAACGCGTATCTTTATGATTTTACACAAAGCCATCACGTTGAATGTCAGCCGAGAAAAACGTCTTTATACGAACTCGGTTTGTTTGAAAATTTCTCCATAGGACAAAGACGCGTTGCCGTGAGCAACGTCGGAAGTTGGTCATCTAAGGAAAGTCTTCCGCAAGGTATCATCGAGTACGACGGCAAGTATACCATGTTCCGCATTGAATCGAACAATTCGTGGTATTACGAATTGAGTGATTTGTGCGGCGTGGACAATAAGTACGTGTACCTTTATCTCGGGGGCGCAACGGGAACTTTCGGCGATTTTTACGTAAATCTTATACCGCAGGAAACTTATCGTACGCCCACCGTTGCGATAGCGGTATCTGACAGTATCAACGGCGTTGTGGGCGAAATGACCAAATATTCCCGTTCGCTATATAAGCCTTGCAAATCGGACAAAGACCTTCCCGTGATATTCAACGAGTATATGCATTTATCGTGGGATTGTCCTACGGAAGAAAATACCCGTAAGTACGTACCTTCTGTTGCCGCGCTCGGTGTAAAATATTACGTAATAGATTGCGGCTGGCATAACGAAGAAGACGGCAAAATAATTTACCCGTACGTCGGGCAATGGAAAGAAAGTAAAGCGAGATTTCCGCACGGTGTAAAAGCGATAACCGATTATATCCGCGCGCATGGAATGAAAGCGGGCCTTTGGATAGAACCTGAAGTAGTTGGCTATAAATGCAAGGAAATGCTCGATTATTACGACGAAGATTGCTTTATTCACCGTTACGGCAAAAGAGTATGCGCTATGGGAAGGTATTTTCTGAACTTCCGTAACCAAAAGGTTATAAACTATCTTAACGAAACTATAAGGCGTATGGTGGAAGATTACGGCGCAGACTATATTAAAACCGATTACAATCAGGATTTGGGAATCGGCGTAGATAACGACGACGGCGGTTTCGGGTTGGGGCTTGAGAAAGACAGAAAGGCGTATCTCGAATGGATAGATTCTATTACCGAAAAATACCCGGACGTAATAATAGAAAATTGTTCTTCGGGCGGAATGAGAATGGACGGGAAAACATTAAAGCATTTTTCGCTGACTTCCACTTCCGACCAGATTAACTATAAAAAATATCCGTATATATCGGCTAATATTCTGTCTGCCGTAATACCCGAACAGGCGGCCGTGTGGAGTTATCCCGTGGCGATCGATCCGCCCCAGGTTTATTTTACGGCGACGAAAGAATGGGCGGCAGCCAACGTGGACGAAGAAAAAATCGCGATGAATATGATAAATTCCTTCTTGGGAAGAATGCATCTTGCGAGCGACGTCGGTTTGCTTGATGCGGAAAAGACGGAACTTCTGAAAGAAGGAATAGATTACTATAATTATCTTACGCCCGCTAAAAAAGTCGCTTTGCCGTACTTCCCGTCAGGTTTTACCGATTTCCATAAGAAAAACGCCGCTTGCGGACTGAAAACGGAAAATAAAGTTTATCTTGCCGTATGGAACCTCGGGGATAATAAACCGGTTACGGTAAATCTCGATTGCCCGATAAAGAGCGTTACGGTCGGGTATCCGAAGAATTTAAAAACCGATTTTACGGTTGAAAGCAACGCTCTTACGGTGAAATTCCCGTGCGAATATTCGGCGAGATTCTTTGAAATAGAAATGAAAAAATAACGAAGTATTTATCAGTAAAAATAAATAGCCGCGAACCGTATTTCGATTCGCGGCTATTACTTTAAATCAGTTTTTAACGTTTTTATTGAATTCGGGCGGAAGATATTTTTCTTCCGCTTTATACGATTCATGAACGGTCGTTTTATACTCCTGCGGGGTTATTCCCGTTTGTTTTTTAAATAACGAGCATAGGTGAGAAGCGGAAGAAAATCCGCTCATCGAAGCAATTTTGGATAAGTTATAATCGGTAGATTTCAGCAGTTTTTCCGCAAAAGATATTTTTTTCTCTATAAGGTAATCTTTTAACGAAACGCCGCGCTTTTCAAAAAACAATTCTCTGAAATAGTTGTAGTTATATCCTATGTTTTTTGCGATTTCTTTTACCGATAAATTCTGCGTGGCGTTAATGTCGATATAATTCATTATATAAGTAAAACTGTCTTCGGGTTGGTTTTTAGGGCGAAGATTTGCCCTCATATACTGAATAATAATCTGTTCGGTTAAATTATTCAATATCAACTGAAACATAGGCTTTTTCTCCTGCAATTCTTTGTAACATTCGAACATAAGTTTTCCGATAGTGCCGTCGTCTTCGTATATGCCGTTTTCCAGTTCGAAATTGTTAATGGTAAAGGAAATATAAATTAAATCGGTGCCTTTAACGCCTTCTTCGCAATGATACGTTTCGGGACGGGAAACGGAATACGTTCCCGAAGAAAATTCGTAAGGCTTATCTAAAATAGACACCTTACCGTTGCCTTTATAATAGTAAACCAACTCGTAATACGGGTGAGTGTGGTTTCCGTTGAAATAGTCTTTCTGATAAGTAACTCTTATACAGGATTTTAATTCCGTTCCGAACATAAATTTTCCCCCGAAAATGATAATTTTATATAACGTATACCCGTAAAATCTATTACATATTTTATATATCAAAAAAAATTTGCCTTGTCAATAAAATTTAATGAATTTTGTCGCCATTTACGGTTATTTGAGAAATAATCACGCATAATGTTATTTAATATCTACTATTTGGACGTATTACATGTCAAAAAATACGGGTAAGACATTTTAGAAAGTATCTGATTATATCAAAAAATACCGTTGTTCGTTATATAAACTACTGTTGTTTGTAAAATGCTCTTTACAAGGTTTTTCGGTTATATTATAGTATGGATAGAAAAGATTGTAAAAAACAATATTTGTTAATAATAATCAATGTATATTATAAGGAGTTAAAAATGAACATGAAAAAAGTTTTAGGCGTTGCGTGCGCGGCAACTATGGCGTGTTGCGCGAATACCGCTTGCTCTTTGATTCCGTTGGATTCTCAACACGGTATTGCCGACCAGTCTAGATTATACGGAATGTGTTATCTTATGGAAGAACGCAGCGTTGAATCTCTTAATATAGAAAAAGAAGTGGAACTGATGAAAAATATGGGAGTTAAATCCGTTCGTCAGTGGATGCATTTTCAGCATTTTATGAAAAGTCCGACGGAACTTAAAGAGAATTGCGAAGCGACGGCAAATATGCATAAACTTATTGCCGAATGTGAAAAAGCGGGTATGATGAATATCGGTATGAATCATCATAATTTCTCGCTCGATAACGTCGATAACGGTACTGCTAAACCGTATAAGAGAGATATTTCCGAAGGAAGCAATTACGTTAAATGGCTTGAAAAATATTACGAATCCTGGAAAACACTCGTAACCGAATTCCCCGAAATTAAGTATTGGGAAATCGATAACGAATTGAACAATTCCGACTTTATGTGGGACGGCGTAAGTCACAGTTCTTATTCGATGAAAGAAATGGCGGCGATAGCGACGGATATGTTTTATTACGCGGCAAGGGGAATACACGAAGCGAATCCCAACGCCGAAACGGTAATGAGCGGTCTTACCGAACCTACGGGACTCGGAAGCGGAAATCTCGCTAAATTTTTCCAACAGTTATACGATAATATCGCGAGCGGCGAATACGGATACTTCTACGGAAAAGAAGATAAGGCAAACGCGAGTAAAAACGCCGACGATTATTTCCAGATTGCCTGCTGGCATCCTTACATGTCCAACTTCAATCAGAAAAACTTTATCGATATAAATAACGAGTATTACGAAATTATTTTAAGGAACGAAGGTAAGCATAAAAAAGTTTTCTTCACCGAAATCGGTTGGAACGATAAATGGATGGGCGGAGAACAAAAAGCAATATCGGCGATGACCTTGATGTTCGAAGCGGTCGAAACGATGCCTTACGTCGAAACGGTAAACATTTTCAAATTGTACGACGTGGGTAAGAAAGGCAACTGGGACGATTATGACGAAACTCGTTTCGGACTGGTTCACGATCCGGATACGTCGAGAGTTTATTATAAACTCGATGTTGAAACCGATTCTATAAACATAACGAAAGACGGGCGTTGTATAAACGGCGCGCCGAAAAATAAAGCGTACGTTTATCAAAGACTTGCAGGCGGCACGGGAAGCCTTGAAGTGTTGATGAATAAATAAAAGTCAAGGATTTTATTGATGAAATTAAAAAAACTGTTTTCAATAGCGCTGTGCTTTCTGATTTGTTTGGGTGCGGTGGCATGCGGGCCGAGCAGCGATAACCCGAAAGGCCCTTCGGATACCAAAGACCCGACCGAACAGGAAATACCTTTGGATACGGCGCACGGGATAGCGGATACGAGTAAACTTTACGGCATATGCTATCTTATCGAAGACCGCGAATATTGGGGAACGCCGTTTAAAACAGAAGATTTTGCGATAGATTTTCAACTTATCAAAAATCTCGGGGCGAAAACCGTTCGTCACTGGATGCATTTTAATTATTTGCTGAAAGATAAAAACACGTTAAACGAGAAAAATTGCGCTACGATGCACGCCGAACTTGCCGAAAGCAATAAACACGGGCTTACGGCAATCGGAATGAATCACCACAATTTTAACGACGGGTCGAATTCCGTTGGAAAAGTAAAAAGAAATCTCGCTACGGGAAGTTATTATAAACAGTGGTTAGACGATTACTATACGTCCTGGTATACGCTCGTAAAAGAGTTCCCCGAAGTTACTTACTGGGAAATCGATAACGAGTTGAATAATCCCGACTTTATGTACGATTATAAAGACGGAACGCTGTTTCAAAGTTCGATGATGGCGGCAATCGCAACCGATATGTTTTATTACGGAACGCGCGCCATTCACGACGCTAATCCGAACGCCAAAAGCGTTATGGGCGGGCTTACCGAACCGATGGGACAAGGAAAAAGCAACTTAGAAAACAGTCGTCCTTCGAACGCTTGGTTTTTACAGACGATATACGATAATATAGCGAGCGGCGAATTCGGATATTTTTATTCGACGGAAACGAACGAAACCGCTTCGCTTAATCCTGACGATTATTTCGATATAGTGGCGTGGCACCCGTATCGCGACACCAAAGATTTTGACGCCGACTACTTCGTACAGGAAAATCACAAAGTTTATCAGGTTGTTTTAGATAACGAACATAAACACAAAAAAGTGTTCATTACCGAAGTCGGGTATTCGGATACAGGCAAAGGGGAAGACGGCGCTTCGGCTAACGTTATCGCAATGATGAATGCGATAAAAGAAAATATGCCTTACGTTGAAACGGTCAATATTTTCCGTATATTCGATAACGCCGCAACGAATTGGGCGGCGCACGGCGGAGTATCGCGTTACGGTTTCTTTGCAGACCCTGACCCCGCGAGAGCGTATAAAGACGTAACAGGCGAAAAAGATATGATTCCCGGCGCGCCGAAGCCTATTGCGTACGCATATCAGGCAGCGGCAGGCGGAACGGGCAGTCTGGATTTATTAAAAAACTATTATAGCCAAAAGTAAATATGGTCGAAACGCGTATAATCGCGTTAAAATAAAAGGCTTCTCTGCCTAAATAAAGGAGAAAAGGGAGAAAAATATGAAACAGAGAAAAGGCAAACTTATCGTTTTGTTGCTCGCGCTCGTATGTTCGTTTTCTGCCGCATTCGGCACTATGATTGCCGTCAACGCGGACGAAACTTCGAACGAAATACCCGTTACGACACAATGCACGATGAATCAACTGTCCAAGTTCACTTATGAAAGTAATTATCAGGGTAAAGACCTTGGAAGAATCAAAGTAAAACTTATGTACACCGAAGGAGCGACGAAGTTCTTCAATAAGGACGTCGACGGTTATAATCTTCATGATTTTACGGCTCCGAGCGGTAGTGACGAAGGACTTTTACTTGATGGATTTACCGTAAACAATTTCCAATTTAACATGGGACCTAACGGCGGAAGCATCGTAACTGTTGTGGAAAGTAAAATCGACGGTTCTATTATATGGGAATTCGCTTCCGGATTCGGAGGATGGATAGAATGGCCTTGCCTTTACCGTGTTTATAAAAAAACTGCCGCAGGCGTAGTAACCATGGTAAAAGAAGCGTATCATTACACTGATAAAGATGCGTTCAAAGCCGTAATTATGGAAGGTATTTCCGTAGACGTTAACGTCGGCGATGTGATTTATTATGAACTCGGCGCCGATAACAGCAGAAATTATCAGCATCTCAATACCGTAACGATTAAGGCTAAACTCGCCGGTTTAAGCGATGAATTAACAGAAGAGTTAAGAGCGTCTTACGTTAAAAAGGTTGAAGATAAATTCGCCGCGTTAGACGAAAATAAATACGCTGCGGATAAATGGGAATTGCTTAAAGGTTACGTAAATACTTTCAAAACCAACGCCGCTACTTACACGACTCTTTCTCCGCTTATGATGGATTATAACAATACCGTCGCTTTAATGGACGCCGTTAAAGAAAACAACGTTGAAAACGTCAGAACGGAACTTAAAGGATTGATGACCAACTATTATAATTCGTTGAAAGAGGAAAACTATACCGAAGCGGATTGGAATACCATTAAAGCCGCGTACAAAGCGTTTACCGATTCCATCGATACGCTTACCGAAGAACAGGCGATAAGAGATTTGTATAATACTAATCTTGACGCAATGAAAGCGGTTAAAGCGTCCAAGCAGTCTATGGGATATCTCGATTATCCTTCTAAGATGAATGCTAACGGATATGACTGGATAAAGGGCGACGTAGTCGATACGAAACTTTTAACGGGTTCCGTAGCGAACGGAATTCTTCCTTTCGATACGAAGGGCGCAACAGAACATATTATGTATAACGCGTCTGTGAATACCGGTTCTAATCCTATTGCTTATGCTGAAAACTGGAAATGGTACGTTACCGGAACCGTAGGCGTTATCGTTGCATATAGGGCTAACGTAGACTGTGAACTCGTTATTACGGACATACGTGAGGCGGACGGTAAAGGCGGCAACGGTTATACCGACGATACCACTTTAACAAAATACATCGTAAGAAACGAACAGTTGAAGAAAATCGGTCAGATAAACCGTCCGAAAACCGACGAAGATTTCAGCGGAACTTATTATCTTAAAGCGGGCGATATGCTTTATATCGAATACATTGCTTTGTCTACTATTGACGAAGGACAGCAGAGAAATACCGAATCTCCGTACGCAACCAGTTTTAACGCGGATTCCACCGCTTTCGATCAGGAAAAATACGATACTCAGAACCACGACCTTCCCAAAGAAGTCACCGATCTTATCGCAGTCAAACAGACCGCATTGAACGAATGGTTTGGATCATTAAAAGAAGAAGATTATTCCCAAATTAACTGGGCGACGCTTAAGGACGAACTCGCTGTGTTTGCAACAAAAGCAGAAACCGACGTTAACACCGTTGAAGACGTTGAAAAACTTTATAATGAAGTTTTAACGGCGGCTCAGAGCGTTCAGACTCTCGCGCAGGCAGCGGCGGAACTTAAAGCCACTCTCGACGGGTACGCCTCTGAACTTAAAGCGAAATATGACGAACTTGTAGCAAACAATAAATATTCCAAAGAAAATCGCGAAAAATTAGACGCTGCCTATAAAGCCGGCGGAGACGAAATAAATAACGCAAAAAGCAAAGCGGCGGGTAATACCGCAAAACTTAAAGCAATAGGCGCGATGAACGCTGTCGAAGTCGCTCCTGCAGGCGGATGCAATTCCAACCTTTCTTCTGTAGGATTATGCTGTTTCCTTCTCGCAGTAGCTCTCGTTGCGATAGTTTTAAGAAAAAGGGAAAACTGATTAACACACGTTTTAACCGCGGCGGCCAGCCGCCGCGGTTAAATAAAATTTTAAGCGGAATTGTCCGTATTAAGTATTTCGGAGAAAATTATGGCAGACAACTTAAAAACGGCTCTAAACACGGACAGAAACGTTAAAAAAAGAAGTTGGCTTAAAGCGAAAGATTATATCGTAAGATTCTGGCCGCTTTACGTTATGATGCTTCCGTTGTTGGTATATTTATTTATATTCAACTATTATCCTATGTTCGGGTTGCAACTTGCGTTCAAAGACTGGTTTATCAGAAAGGGTATATGGGGAAGTCCGTGGGCAACTACCGACGGAACGCTCGACTTGTTCAAATATTTTAACCAACTTTTTTCCACATCTATGTTCGGGGAAAAACTTATCAATACCTTGAGAATTTCTTTCTTGAAAATGTTGTTTGGTTTTCCCGCGCCGATAATTTTGGTTTTGGCGCTTAACGAATTAAGTTCGCTTAGATTTGCGAAATTCGTTCAATCGATATCTTATATCCCGCATTTTTTGTCGTGGGTAGTATTAGGCGGAATTTTCGTATCTCTCGATAAATCGGAAATTTTCCAGTCCTTTATGACGGCTCTCACAGGGGGCAACGTTCACTTTTTCAGTAACGACGATTTGTATATAGGATTCCTTGTTTTTTCGGATATATATAAAGAAGTCGGCTGGGGAACGATAATTTATCTCGCTTCGCTTATGAATATCGATCCGCAGTTATACGAAGCGGCGGCTTTAGACGGCGCAGGCAGATTTAAAAAGATTTGGTACATTACTCTTCCAGGTCTTGTTCCTGCAATTTCCATTAACGCGATACTGACGCTTTCAAACGTTATGTACGCAGGTTTTGACCAGATTTATAATACCTATAACGACGTTCTGTCGGGTAAAGGCGAAACGCTTGAGATGTACCTGTTCAGATTAGGCGTTACAGGCGGCGATTATTCGATTTCCACCGCGATCGGTTTGTTTAACTCCGTTGTCGGTTGTATTCTCGTTATAATCACGAACTTCGTAACCAAGGCAATGGGAGGTGACGGAATATGGTAAACGCCGAAACAAAAAACAATGATAATAAATTCAAACATTTTTTAAGAAGAATTTTCGGGCATTCGTCGGGAGATATTGCTTTTAACGTAATACTTTATTTGTTTATTTTTATCTTCCTTGCCATAATGGTGACGCCGTTTTTCTACGTTATATGCGAATCTTTTAAATCGCGTAAACTTATAGACGGTGTGCCTACCGACGTGTGGAGTTTTGCGGCATACATTAAGGTTTTAGAAAACGAAAGTATTTTCCGCGCGTATCTCAACACCTTTATTTCTACGGCTTTCGGAACGCTCGTTGCGGTAACTTTGACGACGATAGGAGCGTATCCGTTGTCGAAAAAGAAACTTATCGGCAGACAAATATTCATAGTATACGTTTTAATTACTATGTTGTTCTCGGGCGGGTTGATACCTTTCTATATTCTTATAAGAAACGTTTTGAAGTTGACCGATAATTTTTTGGTGTATATAATAATCGGCGCAACGGGCGCGTTCAATATCTTCATCGTAAAAGGATATTTTCAAGGTATTCCCGAAGAATTGTACGAATCGGCGGCGCTTGACGGAGCGGGAGAATTCAGAATCTTTTTCAGCATATATCTTCCGCTTTCCAAACCGATAATAGCAACGGTTGCGTTGTGGGTTGCGGTAGGGAAATGGAACGACTATATGACGGGTTTGTTGTATATAACTTCGAGCGAAAAACTGCTTATACAGAACATTCTTCGCGGAATGTTGTCGAAGGCGTCTTCCACGTCCGGTATAGGCGGCGACAACTCTTTACAGGCTCTTGCCGAATCAACCAAAATGGCAACGGTTATTATTTCGATTATTCCGATAATTATGGTATATCCGTTCGTCCAGAAATACTTTACAAAAGGAGTTATGCTGGGATCCGTTAAGGGATAATCTCGGAGAAACCTATATGTTAAAATATATTTTAGATACAGATATCGGCGACGATATCGACGACGCTTTCGCTCTCGATCTCGCGCTGAAAAAGAATTTACCTCTTATCGGAATTACGACGGTTTTTAAAAACACCGAAGAACGCGCGAGAATCGCGAAAAAGGCGGTAACGCTTTACGGCAAACCGGAAATCCCGGTATACGCCGGTTTAAGCACGTTAAATGACGTTAATAATTGCGAAACAGAGCGCTGCTGTCAGTGGACGGAAGATTTAAAAGAAAATATTTATAATCCTTCGAACTACGACGCTAACAGCGGAAAAACAAATAAAAACGCGGCAGTCGATTTTATAGTCGATAACGCAAAAAAATACGGTAAAGACCTTATTGTTATGGCGATAGGTCCGATGGCTAACGTTGCTGCGGCGATAAAGAAAGACGAAAAAGCAATGTCCGATATCGGCGGTATCGTTATGATGGGAGGAGATTACGTCAATCAATATACCGAATGGAATATTTTTTGCGACGTAGCAGCCGCCGAAGTCGTTTTTACTTCGAAAATCGATATTACGGCGTTCGGTCACGAAGTTACTTCGAAATTCAAATTGTCCGAAAAACAGCAAAACTATATATTCAATATGGATAAAGACGCTTATCATAGTTATCTTGCGGAGTTATCGAGATTATGGCTTGCGTCGAAACCTGAAGGATGGAGAATAGTTTTGCACGACGTTCTCGTTGCGAGATACGCCTCCGAAAAATTCGGCAAAATGAAAGAAATAACCGTACATCTCGAAACTTTAAGCCCGTACGTTTACGGCATGACGGCGAATCTCAATAAATTCGATTTAATAAATTCGCCTGACGGAAAGAAAATAACGGTGGCGTATGATCCGGATATAGACGAAATCATCGATACCGAAATGAAATTAATCGGATACAGGGAGGACTGATTTATGAAAAAAGGTTTAAAACTATTAAGCATAGGACTTGCCGTTGCAACCGCTTTTTCCGTTACCGCTTGCGGTAACAATAACGGTAAATCGGAAGACGAAATAAGAATTTTTACTTATTCCGGAAACGAATTCGACGGCGTTACTATGGACTCGGTTTTTAAGAAAATCGAAGAAAAGGTCGGCGTTACTTTATCTTTCGAAGGCGCGGCTTCTGAAGATTATTATGGGCAATTGACGCCTATGATGGGCAGTTTGGATTGCCCCGACATAATCTGGTCGGATCCCGATAATTCCGGCGGAGCTTTCCAGGGTTGGGCTGATCCGAAACAGGATATTCTGTGGAATCTTGACGAACTGTTGTTGACTAATCAGGACAGATATCCATACCTTAACAAACTCGTATACAGTAATCAGTACAAAAATATTATGTACTTCGACGGGCATTATATCGTTCCCGCAGTCGAAACTCCTACCGCTTGGGCAATTTATTATAGGGCAGACTGGTTGAAGGCGATAGGATTCGTTGACGAAAACGGCAATGCGAAAGCGCCCGTTACTCTTGACGAGTTTGAAGAAGTAATGAGCAAATTCTCGGGTACCGATCTTTTCACCGACGCAAACGGTAAGAAATCGGGTACTACCTACGGAATTTCGCCCAACACTTCCAACTTCTACGTTAATCCGCTTTACGGCGCGTTCGGAATAACTCCCGACTGGGATATTACCGAAAGCGGCGACGTGTCTTATATGTACACGAGAGAGTCGTTCAAACCCTATCTCGAATGGATGAACGCAATGTATAAAAAAGGATATATAGACAAGAGTTTTAACGAAAACATCGGTTTTACCGATCGTAACTTGTGGTACGAAGGAAAAGTCGGTTGCATTATGACAAACGGCGAAGGTCATATGGAATGGGTTGTCGGTACTTTTGAAAACTCTAACGGTCGAGACAAAGTTATCGTCGGTCCTGCTCCCGTAGGTACGGGGAACGTTTCCAAACTTACCGGTAAGGTTCTCGGAGTAAAAGGCGAAAGCGGTTTTTCCAACTGGGGTGGTTATTACGGCGGATACGCTGTAACCAAAGAAACGAAAGACGTTTATAAAACTCTCGATCTTCTCGAATATATGGTATCTCCCGAAGGTTCTAAGTTAAGACTTTACGGAATAGAAGGCAAACATTATACCGTTGACGACGAAGGTAATATCGTTGCCGATATCGAAGGAAGAAATTCCGAAAGATCCAATTTCTTCTCTTCCGTTACGGATATAGACGGTAATTCCGTCAATGCGGGTCTGCATAAGATAGGCGGAAGATTCGGTTATAACGTAGACTGGGACGAGTACGAAAAAACCGGCGGGGATATAATTATCGCAACCGACATCGGTTCTCTTTATCCGAAGTATCGGCAACTTGTAAACGAAGCAAGAAACTACACCAACAAACTTCAGACCCCGAAACTGTTGAACGTAACTTCTTTCCCGTCATCTGTATACAAGCAGAAAGCCGAAGTTCAGACTATTTCCGCAGCGTTTATAAATAAAGCCATTATCGGTCAGAATAATCTTACGACCGATTGGGATAAAATGATGAGCGATATTGAAAAAGCGGGTTACAAGACTGTTAAGAACGTAATGAAAGAAACCGCTCAGATGCTCGGAATAATCTGATAAAAAACAAAAATTCTGTTTTGTCCGCGGCGTAACGTTTAATAATTCGCCGCGGATTTTTTACGGAGAAGATATGAAAAACATTAAAAGATTTTTCGCTTTTATCTGTCTGTTAATAATCGCCGTTTCCGTTATTCCTTTTTCGGGGTGCGGAAATGCCAAATCGGATACGTTTGACGAAAACAATATAGTTTTATCGTTTTCGGCAATGAGCGATATTCATCAACAGAAGGGGAAGGTTGAATACAAAAACAAACTTGTCAAAGCGCTGAAATACGCAAAACAATTAAACGGCAAAACGCTTGATTTAGCGTTGTTTGCGGGAGATCTTACCGAAGAAGGCTGGCGACAGACGAATAAGGGAGAACAAACCGATTATACGACGGAATATAACGCCGATATCGATATGCTTAAAGAAGCGATAAAAGAGGGCGTTGATATAAACGAAACCGGAATATTTTATGCGCTCGGTAACCACGATACGGATCCGTCGGTGTTGGGCGTAGAAGTTATGGGCGGTATGCCCGCGCTTTTCAAAAAGCAACTCGGCGACGAATTTTTCCGTATTGACGCAAAAGATTCCGATCCCGAAAAAGGTAGACGCCACGCGGTTGTAAACGGGTATCATTTTATTTCCGTTCAGCCAGATTATTATTGGAGAAATAACGGCTATTCGAAAGAAACTCTCGATTGGCTCGACAAAATGCTCGCCGCGGCAACGAAAGAGAATAAAGAAAAGTACGTTTTCGTTACCGCTCATCCGCCGCTTTACGATACTGTTTTCGGGTCTTGCACTCCTGCCTGGAGCGATCAGAATTTGAAAAACGTGTTTACGAAATATCCGCAGGTAATTTATTTCAGCGGACACATTCATAACGTATTGCAGGACGAAATTCAAATAAGTCAGGACGGTATCTGCACCGCGCTCGATTGCGGCAGCGTTAAATATACCGACTGGATGAACAACGTTAACGAAAACCTTACGAGATTCGATAACGATTGCGGTACGAGAATAAACGACTTTTCACAGGGACTTCTGGTTCAGGTTGATAATAACGGTAACGTTAAAGTAACGCGTTGCGATTATTATAACGAAGCGGTTATAAAAGAACCGTGGACGCTTTCTTATCCGAAAGCGGACAAGTCGCACCTTAAAAAGTACGATAACGATTCGAGAACGGAAAACAACGAAGTTCCCGTTTTTGCCGAAGATACCAAAATCGATATTAAAAAAGAAAACGGCGTATTTAGTTTAAACTGGAAAGCCGCTACCGACGACGATATGGTAAGATATTATCTTCTTAACGCATACGTCGTAAACAACGGCAAAAAGACGAAAGTAAAAACTTTCTATCTTGCGACGTTTACTTACAGATACGATAAAGTGTCGGATATGCCGAAAGAATTTACCTGGACTTTCTCGGAAGAAACTTTCCGCGGATATTGCGATAAACTTAACGTGACGTATACCGATAATTTGTATTTCGAACTAAGGGCGGTTGACGTCTGGTTTGGGCGAAGCGCTATTATTTCCGCTTCGTATTCGGGTTAAAAAGATAAAAAAGATTTCGATTGTTTTCGGAATCTTTTTTCATTAAGCAATAAACGGCGTTTTTTTTCTTTATCATAAAAAGACCGAATTCGTCGGGAAATGCTATTGACAACGGCTTTTAACCGTGTTAGTATATTTTAATAAAAACACAATTATTTACTATTAAATTTACGGGTGATTAAATTGTATAACGTTATTATTGTAGGTGGCGGAGTAATCGGCGGACTGATTACTCGGGAGTTATCAAAATATAAACTGTCCGTGTGTTTGCTTGAAAAAGAGAACGACGTCTGTATGGGGCAAAGCAAGGCGAATTCTGGTATCGTTCACGCGGGATTCGACGCGAAAGAAAATTCGTTAAAAGCGAAATTCAACGTTTCGGGTAATGCAATGATGCCGGATTTGGCAAGAGAACTCGGCGTTAAATACGTAAATAACGGTTCGCTTGTAGTCGCGTATTCGGAAGAAGAATTCGAAACGCTTAAAGAATTGTTAAAACGCGGCGAGTATAACGGCGTAAAAGGGCTTGAAATAATCGGAAAGGATAAGTTGACGAGTATTGAGCCGAATATGGCGAAAGAAGCCGTGGGGGCGCTTTTTGCGCCTACGGGCGGAATAATCTGTCCTTATCAACTTACTATTGCAGCCATAGGTAACGCTATGGATAACGGCGCGGAACTGAAAACGAATTTCGAAGTCGTTAAAATCGAACGAATTTCTGTCGGCAAAGAAAACGGTTATAAACTGATTTCTAAAAAAGGTGAGACGGTCGAAGGGAAAATAGTGATAAATTGCGCGGGTATAGGGTCGCAAAGAGTCGCCGAATGCGTCGGCGATTATTCGTTTAAGATAGGCGGAAGAAAAGGCGAGTATTTGCTTTTAGATAAAGAAAACAGGGGTTTTGTAAATCATACGATTTTCAGAGTACCAACAAAGCATGGTAAAGGTGTTCTGGTAACGCGTACGGTAGACGATAACGTTTTATTCGGACCCACCGCGACTGAATGTGACGGAAACGATACGTCTACAACTCGGGACGGAATGAATTTTATAGTCGATAACGTTAAAAAAATGATGAATAATCCGCCGTTACAGGGCGTTATAACTTCCTTTGCTGGAGTAAGAGCGTATTGCGACAGACACGATTTTATAATCGAAGAAAGTAAGTCGGCAGAAAACTTTTTTAACGTTTCGGGAATAGAATCTCCGGGATTGACATCTTCGCCGGCTATAGCGGAATACGTTGTAAGAGAACTCGTCGGCAAAAAGATAACCCTTATAAAGAAAGAAAACTTTAACGGCAAACGGAAATCGGAATACTTTTTCTCGAATTTACCCGTAGAAAAAAAGAATGAAATAATAAAAGAAAATCCGTCTTACGGTAAAATCGTATGCAGATGCGAAAAAGTCACCGAAGGGGAAATTATTGCGGCTCTTACGGAGAATCCCAAAGCGACGGACGTAGACGGAATAAAAAGAAGAACGCGCGCGGGAATGGGGCGTTGTCAGGGCGGTTTTTGCCAACCGTCGGTTATGGAAATAATTGCCGATACGCTTAAAATTCCCATGGACAAAGTTTCAAAAAAAGGCGGTAATTCCGTTATCGTAAAGGGGAGAACCAAATGATTAAGCACGACATTGTAATAATCGGGGGCGGTCCGGCTGGACTTGCCGCGGCAATTTCCGCCTTTGATAACGGCGTTAAGGACGTGGTAATAATCGAGAGAGAAACTCGCGCGGGCGGAATATTAAAACAATGTATTCACAACGGATTCGGCCTTTCGCGATTTAAGGAAAGTTTAACGGGGCCCGAATACGCCAACCGTTTTATTTGCGAAGCAGAGAAAAGAAAAATTAAAATATATACCGAAACCACCGTAATATCACTTACTAAAGATAAAATTATTACCGCTATAAACGGCGAAAACGGTATATTCGAAATAAAAGCGAATGCAGTGATTCTCGCAATGGGATGCAGAGAACGAAGCCGCGGCGCGTTGAATATCGCGGGGACAAGACCGGCAGGTATTTTTTCGGCGGGGTGCGCTCAAAAACTGGTTAATATAAAGGGCTTGTTGCCCGGTAAGAAAGTCGTTATTTTAGGGTCGGGCGACATAGGCTTAATTATGGCGAGAAGATTAACCTTAGAAGGCGCAAAAGTTTTTGCCGTATGTGAGATTATGCCGTATTCTTCGGGGTTAAAAAGAAATATTCTGCAATGCCTTGACGATTACGGAATACCGCTTTATCTTAATCATACGATAACCAGAATCGACGGAACGGAACGTGTTACGGGGGTGGAAATAAGTCGTGTAGACGAAAATAAAAAACCGATAAAAGGTACCGAAATGTACTTTGATTGCGACACCGTTTTGTTTTCTGTCGGGCTTATCCCCGAGAACGAATTATCGAAAGAAGCGGGTATCGAACTGTCGCCTAAGACGCGCGGAGCGGTGGTATCACAAGACAGAGAAACCTGTATAGACGGCGTTTTTGCTTGCGGTAACGTTTTGCACGTCCACGACCTTGTGGATTTTGTTTCCGAAGAAAGCGAAACGGCAGGATTTTACGCCGCAAACTACGTCTTAAACGGCGAAAAAGAAAAGCGTTTGATAGACGTTGTTCCGGGAAAAGGAATTTCCTACGTGTTACCCCAAAAGATTGACAAAAACCTTTCGGGTAATGTAAAATTATATTTCCGCGTAAATAATTCGTACAGAGATTGCACGTTAAAGATAATAGTCGACGGAGAAACCGTTTTGTCGAGAAAGAAGAGAGTAATGCTTCCGGGAGAAATGGAAACCTTTATTTTGGCTGAACAACTTATATCAGAAACGGAGAAAACGATTAAGGTAGAAATCGAAAATAATTCGGGGGAAATCAAATAATTATGGAAGAAACCGTTTTAACCTGTATCGAATGCCCGATGGGGTGTTCGATCAAAGTAAAAAAAGATAACGGAACTATCGTTTCCATTGAAGGTAACTCCTGTCCGAAAGGTAAAGCGTTTGCCGAAAACGAAACTACTTGCCCGAAAAGAGTCCTGACTACTACCGTAAGAAGCGTCGAAGGGGTAATGGTCCCCGTGAAAACGGATAAGCCGGTAAGAAAAGACGCTATCGTTTCTTTGGCGGAAAAGGTTGCCGACATAAAAGTGAATTTGCCGATAAAAGAAGGCGACGTTATTGTAGAGAACTTTTTTGAAGACGCCAATCTTGTTGCGACCGATAACGCCGATTTATAAAAATACAACGGAGACATAATGGATTTTTTTAATATAATATCGCAAAGAAAAGATAAAGTAATATATCGCGACGGCGATAAAGTCGTAAAAGTGTTCGACGAAAATTATTCTAAATCGAATATTTTGAACGAAGCCATAAATCAGGCAAGAGTGGAAGAAACCGGGTTAAACATTCCGAAAATAAGAGAAGTTACGGTAATCAACGGAAAATGGGCTATCGTAATGGACTACGTTGAAGGCGATACTTTAGAATCTCTGATGAAAAAGAATCCCGAGAAAACGCAGGAATATCTGGAATTATTTATAAAAATCCAACGAGAAATACATTCTAAGAAGAATTTGTTGCTTACTAAATTCGTTGATAAAATGGTAATGAAAATAATGAAATCGGAATTAGACGCGTCTACAAGATACGATTTGTCGATGCGTCTTGCCGACATGCCGAGACATACATGCGTATGCCACGGCGACTACGTTCCGTCAAACGTTATGATAAAAAGCGACGGAACATATTACGTTCTCGACTGGTCGCACGCAAGTCAGGGAAACGGTTCTGCCGACGCTGCCAAAACTTATCTTACGATGAAAATGAACGGACAAGACGATTTGGCGGAAATGTATTTAACTGAGTACTGTAATCAAGTAAAACACGATAAAAGTTATATAAAAAAGTGGTTGCCGCTTGTTGCAGCGGCGCAACTTATCAAGGTAGACGAAAACAAAAAGAAGTTTTTAATGCATTTTATCGATGCGGAGGAAGAAGTTTGAATAAATTTGACACAAAAGTTCAATACGTAAAATATAAAGTGTTAAGGGAAGTCGCTCATCTTGCATGGAAAGACCAACTTCTTGAAAACATAAACGATATTCCGAAAATTATAATGCCCAACAGCGAGCCTACTATGCGTTGCTGTATATATAAAGAAAGGGCTATTTTAAACGAAAGGGTAAAACTTGCGGTCGGCGGAAACCGTTTTAATAAAAAGGTTATTTCGGTTATCGATATCGCTTGCGAGGATTGTCCTACCGGCGGATACGAAGTCACTTCCGCTTGCAGGGGCTGTCTTGCGCACCGTTGCGCCGAAGTATGCAAAAGGGGCGCTATAACGTTCGGTAAAGACTTAAAAGCCACTATAAATAAAGATAAGTGCGTAGAATGCGGAATGTGCGCTAAGGCATGCCCGTACAATGCGATACATAATTACAGAAGACCTTGCGAAATGAGTTGTAAAGTTTGCGCGATTTCTATGGGGGAACACAAAGAAGCGAAGATTGATTACGATAAATGCGTTTCCTGCGGGGCGTGCGTTTACACCTGTCCTTTCGGGGCGATAACCGATAGGTCTTATATATTAGACGTAATCGATTTAATAAAGAAGAGCGAAAATAATTCCAATTATAAGGTTTACGCTATCGTTGCGCCGTCGATATCGGGTCAGTTCAAGTACGCGCCGTTGAATAAAATTCTTACCGCAATAAAAACTATAGGTTTTTACGATATCGTCGAAGCAGCTCTCGGTGCCGATATGGTAACCGAAAAAGAAAGCGAAGAACTTATTGAAAAAGGCTTTTTAACGTCGTCTTGTTGTCCTGCTTTCGTTTCTTATGTGGAAAAAAACTTCCCCGAACTTAAAGATAATATTTCTTCGTCATTATCTCCTATGGGTACTATTTCCAAATATCTTAAAGAAAAAGACCCCGATTGTAAAACTGTGTTTATCGGACCATGTACGGCAAAGAAAACGGAATTTCAGCGTAAAGAATACGAAGGTCTTATCGATAGCGTCATAACTTTTGAAGAATTGCAAGCGCTTATAGACAGTAAAAATATAGACGTCGACAAGTTGCCTGAAACCGATATAAACGATGCTTCTTATTACGGCAGAATTTTTGCTCGCAGCGGCGGGCTTTGTGAAGCGGTCGAATCGGCTGTAAAGGAAAGTAATTCCGATTTTACGTTAAACGCCGTTGCTTGCAGCGGTCTTGACGAATGCAAAATTTCGTTGCTCCGTAAAAAGAAGGGAGTTCTTCCGAATAACTTTATCGAAGGTATGGCGTGTGAAGGCGGTTGTATAAATGGGGCAGGTTGTCTGATTCATGGAGAAAAGAATAAAATCGAAGCGGATTTATACGGAAAACGCTCGCTCTATAAGTCGACTAAAGAGTCTTTATCGAATATAAACTATAAGAAGTAAAGTTTTTGTCTTACGATAAAAACTTTTAAAACCCTAACGGGTTCCGGCAAAAACTTACGTTTTTGCGCTTCTCGTTTGAAAAAACATCAGTTTTGCTTGAAAATGCGCTTCGCGCGCTTTCAGACAAAACTTCCGATATTATAAATAAATAGTTTTTAAAACCGATACCGCGATGGAAAGTTTTCCATCGCGGTATTTTTATAATCTTTTTATTGCTTTAAAAGCGCGTTTTCTATTCTGAAAATCTCGCCGTCTTTTTTCTTGACTCGCTCAATAAAATCCGATATGGAAGAAATTTTTGAGTCAAATGCCATTCCGCTTAAATATTTATGGTCTAAAGCGTGAGCGTCGCTGCCTGCCGTTCTTATTTTTCCGTACGCGTTATCGTATAATCTATAATACTCGTATGCAAGAGCGTTGCTTAAATCGTTTCTTGCGGCGTTGTAAATTTCCACACCTTGGGTGTTGGGAAAAAGTCTTATGTGGTCTATGTAAGACGCTTCTCTGAACGGGTGCGCCTGAATCGTAAGAGCGCCGTTTTCGTTTGCAAAAAGAATAAAATCTTTCATAGACATATTCATTATTTCAGGTATTGATTTTAAATCGTTCTCGTTCCAACCGTATACTAAAACGTCCGTTCCTTTATAAGACGCTTCGAGTCCGAAGAAAACGTCCAGTTTTCCTTCAGCTGCTACCTTTACTTGTTTATATCCTTCGCAAAACATTTCTATTTGTTTTTTGTAGTCCGGTTCGCTACGAATTTCCGTTATGCAGTTACCGTTAAGAAAATGGTCGGTAACGATAATGCCCGAATATCCGTTTTTAACGTTTAAATTGATGAGATCTGCAGGAGATAGGAGAGAGCATTTGCTGGTGACAGAACAATGGCAATGTGTTTCATACAAATACTTTTTGGTTGGTGGAACGGATATAAATGAAGCTAAAATATTTTTTTCGTTGAAGTTATTCATTTTTTCACCTTAAGTTAAAAACAAATTTAAATTTACAATGGTAAACGCTTGAAATAAATAAAAACTATTTTATCTCTTGCCGAAGTGTAAAAAAATTATTGTGGAAATCAGGCAAGAAGCGGGGTAGAAAGGTTTATCGAGTAAACAAAAAAGCAACCGTTTAACGAAAACGTTTCAATAGGTTGCTTTTGGTGGGTGGGGGTGGATTCGAACCACCGAAGTCGCTGACGACAGATTTACAGTCTGTTCCCTTTGGCCGCTCGGGAACCCACCCATATTAAGTTATTTCTTTTGCTGGAGCTGGTGACTGGAATCGAACCCGCAACCTGCTGATTACAAATCAGCTGCTCTGCCAATTGAGCTACACCAGCAAAGGAAATGCTTGGTGCCTCGGGGCGGAGTCGAACCACCGACACAGGGATTTTCAGTCCCTTGCTCTACCTGCTGAGCTACCGAGGCATACAAGTTATTCGATTTTTTGAAAATGCTTGCATTACTACAAGCATTTTCAAAAATGGCGACCCGAAGGGGGCTCGAACCCCTGACCTCCAGCGTGACAGGCTGGCGTACTAACCAACTGTACTAC